>CAWKET010000055.1:0-28382 GCA_963848585.1 uncultured Alphaproteobacteria bacterium
GTCTTCACGGCGGACACGATGTCGTATCGGTCGTTGACGACGAACAGAACCTGCCACTTGTCGAAGGTCGTGCAGGGATGGGAGATGCCGAAGGCGACCATGTCGCCGACCTTCAGGCCGACTTCGGGCGGCAGCGACAGATGGGCGTGCTGGTCGTTGAGTTCGGTGACCGCCGTTCCCTCCGGCATGGCGACGGGGGCGTCGTGCAGGCCGGGCCGGAACCAGAGCCTCGGGACGGGCAGATCGACGTCGTAGGAGATATCGCGCTTGCCGACGGTCAGGATCGCCTTGTCGCGCTCGGGCCGGCTCTGCACATAGGCCCATACTTCGAGGGCGGCGACGGGGCCGGGACCGAAACCGTCCACCTCCGGCATGCGTTCCCGGATCTGCTGGAACATCGTCTCGTAGGATTTGCTGTCGTGGGTCAGGTAGCAGCCCGAGCGCAGCACGACCAGGGTTTCGCGGCCCAGGCCGGCATTGCCCAGCCGCGACGCCACCATGTCGTAGAACGCGGAGCCGCCGGCGCTGAGGATGACGGGTCCGGGGGCGAACAGGTCTTCCCGGACGCCGGATGCCGCGACGGCGACGATGCTGTCCAGGAACTCGCGGATCGCGTCGTCGCGGTCGCCTTCGCCCCTGACCATGCCCTCGTAGCCTTCGACGCCGCGCAACGCCAGCAGAGGCTCCGCCTGCTTGACGGCGCGGGCGACGCCGAGGGCGGCATCGTCGGTGCGGCAGCCGGTGCGTCCGCCCATGGCTCCGATCTCCGCCATGACCTGAAGCGGCCTTCCGGGCGGATTCGGTGCCAGGCGTTCGGCGAGCTGGCGGACGCCATCGGTGAAGTCGACAAGGCAGTAGAAGTCGAAGGCGGGATCGCCGGCCAGTTCGGCGGCGATGTAGTCGATGGCCTGACGGCCGACGAGCTGGTTGGCGAGGACGATGCGGCTTATGCCGCTCTCCCTGGCGACGCGAACCTGCTGAACGGTCGCAAGCGTCATGCCCCAGCGCCGTCCGCCAACTGCCGGTCGAACAGATCAGGGCTCATGGTGGTCTTGCCGTGGGGAGCCAGCAATGTTCCCGTGGCTTCCAGGAAATGTGCCATCCAGCGGCCGTTATGATCGAGCGCTTCGCGCTTCAGAACAGCAAGCGGGAGAGCCATATCTTCCCGAAGCACGTTCCAGCCCATCGCGCCGATGCCGGCCAGCGGAAACGAACGCGTTCCGGGCGGTATGCCTTTGGTTCGCCCATCCACCATCAGGCCGTCATCAATGGCCATTATCCATTCCTCCGTGCTTTCGTCTTAATTGTGCGGCAACTGTCGATATCGGATTATTGGGCTTCTTCCCTAGGCGGTACCACGCTGTTCCTGTCAGGTGCCGGGTATGGTAACTTCCAAACCAGAAACTGAGGCGGCGGCATAACGTGACGAAATCCTTCTCTTCGACGAACCGCAAGGACGTTCAGATCGTCATCGGGATGTCCCGGACGCTTGCCGACGATATCACCGCCCTTCAGCGCCAGTCCGCTTCGAAATTGATCCAGACTTTTCTGCACTACAAGAAGGTGCGGGAAAATTACATCGGCATCCAGAGCCTGATCTTCAGCATCGAAGAGCGCTATCCCAAGGTCGAGGAAAGTCTGCCCAAGGGCTTCAATCAGTGGATCATCCGGGCCAAGTTGAAGGCGCTGACGGCATTCACCCATCTCAGCCACGGTTTTTTCGCGAACCCGCCGCTGACGCTCACCCACTCGCTGGGGGCCTGGGATATTCTTTCGGACGAAATGACGGCCTTCGGCGCCGTCAACGGATACTTCGACATGATGATCTTCGAAGCCGGTATCGACGACAAGACAGCCGATGCGCTGGAAGCGACGCGGATCGAGATCGAGCAGATCGTCGGCATGCTGGACAACCTGCTGAAAAGCAGCCCGAAGCGGCTGGAAGAATTCTGACGGCGGATTATCGCCGACTTCGACGAGTTGCCTGCATGACGCAAATTGGGAGTAATCGGAGCGCCGCGATACTCCGATCTGTCGCGTCGGCAGACTTTTTACAGGAATCGCCGAGAAAATGCTGATTTTTTCGAATGCCTGTGAGGTCACTCACAGTTTGTTAACCATTATCATCTTATAGTCCATTCCACGATGTCCTTCGGACAGCGTTTCCTCCCTGTAAAAACTCGAGCCGCTCGGGACTTTCCCGAGCGGCTTTTTTCTTCGTGGATTATTCCTGTAGTGCCGTCGTCACCCGGCCCCTGGTCAACTGGACAGGCGCTTGGCGAGCGTGTCCGCAGTCTTGAAGGACAGGGCCGTGATGGTCAGCGTCGGGTTGGCCGTCCCGGTCGCCGGGAAGGTGCCGCTGCCGACGATGTAGAGGTTGTCGTGGTCCCAGCAGCGCGATGTGGAATCCACGACGGAGTCGGCTCGCGTGAAGCCCATCAGCGTCGTCCCCATGAGGTGGCCGGCGCCGAAGTAGTTGAAGCCCTCTCCATCCACCTCGAAATAGGTCGGCATCGTCCTTGTTCGTGACGGTGTATTCCTTGGCGCCGATGGCCTTGTAGATCGCCGAGTTGACTTCGCGCGCCTTCTTGAACCCCTTGCGGGTGTATTCGCTGAGGCGGTAGTCGATCAGCGGCCGGGGAAGGCCGAGGCGGTCGGTGTAGCTCACGGAAAGCGATACCCGGCTGCTCGGGTGGCTTCCTCCTCCACCAGGTTGGCGATCCGGAACTGGCGGGTGAACAGCTTGTTGAGCCGGTCCACCAGGGCGGTGCCGTACAGCTTCTCCTTGCGGGGGTTGAGCTGGGAAACGTTGGTGCCGTCGATGAAGTCCTGCGGGGTCTGATACGGATCGCCGATCGGGAAGTTCCAGCCTTCGTTGCCGATCTCCATCCGGAAAGCCGCGCAGTCCTTGCGGAAGTCGGTGTCGCGCAGCGTCTCGATCCCGGAGGTCGAGAGCGGGCCGCGATCCCGTAGATCGGCTTGTCCTCCGGCATCAGCGCCCAGCTCAGGTAGAGCGGATGGTCCATCAGGTTGCGGCCGACCTGACCGCTGCTGTTGGCGACGCCGTTGGGCAACTGGTCGGTGGCCGACATCAGCAGCAGCCTGGGCGTTTCGATCGCGTGGGCGGCCAGGACGTAGAACCGGCCGACGGCGGTCCCCTTGCCCGAGGCGCCGCCGCGCGGGTCCGTCCAGGTCAGATAGTCGATGCCGCTGATCTTGCCGACTCCGGATCGACCACGACGTGTCGAGGCGACGGTCTGGTAGAGGATGGTCACATTGCCGGTATCCAGAGCCTTGTTGATCGTAACAGTGGCGTCGTACTTCGCCTGGATCGGACAGATCGGGATGCAGTTGGTGTTGCCGGCGCAGACGCGGCGGCCGTCGTAGGGCTCGAATTGCGGGCCGACGGGGGTCGGCGCCACGTTCATCGGCTCGCCGTAGTAAGCTGACGCCTTCGAGCGATTGCTGGAGCGTCTTGTCGAGGTAGGACTGCTTGATGCCCGGCATCGGGTATTGGTAGCCGGGCGGATACGGCCATCCATATATTGCTGGGTTTCGACGTTACCGGAGACGCCGATCTCCGTTTCGGCCCTGGCATAGAGCGGGGCCATGTCGGCGTAGGGAATTGGCCAGTCGCGGCCATGGCCGAACTTGGTCTTCAGTTCGAAATCGCCGGGGAGCAGCCGGAGCGAGGTCCCCAGCCAGTGCCACAGGGTGCCGCCGCCGATGCGCTCGTAGGTGCTGGTGAACGGGGTCTGGCCGTCGGCGAGGTTCTGGACCAGATAGGTCTTGCTCGGGTCCTTGACGTTGGCGAGATCGTTGGTCGAGGCGCGGCCGACGTTGATTCCGGGACGGGTCCGTGTTGATCGGATTGGGCGGATACGGCGACTCCGGCATCTTCGCGGGGAGGTGTAGAACCGCTCCATATAGCCCTGCCGGCTGGCCGGGATCGGCTGGCCCGCTTCCAGGATCAGGACCTTGAGGTTCTTGCTCGCCAGCTCCTTGGCGATGATCCCGCCGGACACGCCGGCCCCGACGATGACGACATCGTAAATCGTGCCGTCCGTAGCGGGAGCGGCATTGCTGCTATTGGGCTGCATGGTGCTGCTCCGGTCAGGACTGGGACGGCGGCGTGACGTAATCGCTGAGCGGCGGGGGCTGATCGGCCCAGTAGCCGGGCTCCATCTCCGAGTAGCCCATCGGGTGGGCCTGCGCGATCTTCCAGATCCAGCCTTCGATATAGGCGTTGCTGGAGATCACGACCGGATTGTTCTGGGTGCCGGCCTGGTACCAGTTCCCCAGCAGCCACAGCTTGGTGATCGCCGCCGCGACCGGGCCGTTGTCGGCGTCGGCGAGGATGCGGCCGGCGATCACGGCGTCGCTCAACCCCTGCTCCTGGAGCGACACGAAGCGCTCCAGGATGAGCTGCGCGGCCTCCGGGGCCGGCGTTGTTGACGAACCCGGTGTAGATGGTCTGAAGGATGTTCTTGCTGTCCAACTGAGGCGCCAGCAGGCTGCCGGCGATGCCGGTCAGGGCCTGCGACAAGGCGACGAAGGCCGCCTTGGACTGTTTATCATCCATGGAACTGGAACTCCGAGGCGGGAAAGCCGGCGATGCGAGATCTCGGGATGGCGCTGATATGAGGGGCGTCAGGGCTTGGCAGGGGTCGCTCGGTGCTGGCGTCGCCGCCGGGGCGGGGGCCGCCAGGGGGTGCGCCATCGACAGCATGTAGGTGAAGTCGGAGAACTCGCCGGTCATCGCGGTGGCGTTCTTGTGGCAGCCGATGCAGCTCGACGACACTTGGGCGTGTTGCCCTGGACGTAGCTTTCCAGGGTGGTGTTGGCGAGGAACTGCGGAGCGGGGTTGCCGAGCGGGCTGGCGCCTGTCGCCGGAGTATTGCAGTCCTTGGACACCAGCGTCGGCCACTGCGTGCTGACGAGCTCGTAGTTCTGCCAGGGCGAGTTCGGGTTGACCGCCGCCAAGGCCGCCTGCCACGACTTGTTCAACGCCGTCGTCGGAGCGTCGATCGGAGTGACGCGGGCGATCTGGGTCGGCTTGCCCGGCTTGGTCGGGTCCCAGGGACGCGGCGGCGGCTGGTTGACCGGGGTGCAGTCCTTGCAGTCCTGGTTGTAGAAGCTGTAGGGCTGCTGGGCCGGCAGGCTGTCGAGGTCCGGCACGTTGCCTTGTGCTCGAAGGTGGACCAGACCCATTGCGGAGTTGTTCTGGACCTTCGTCGCGATGTGGAGGCCGATCATGCCGACATCGGATACGGCGCAGGTGGCGGGGGTCTGCGGAGTTGTGTTGGTGGTGCCCGGCGTCCAGACCAGCGCCTTCCGGGTATAGAACCGGGTCTTGTCGTCGCCCTGCCCCAGGATCTTCCAGGCGGCCTTGACCATGACGGCGCCGGTGTCGGAGGTTCCGTTATTGGTACAGGCGAAGGCGACCTTCTTGCCCGCATCGGCGAAACGCTGCTGGCCCTGGGTGTTGTAAAGCTCGTTGCTGACGATGTAGTCGAACATCGACCGGTTCATCGAGATCTCGAACCGGGCGAACTGGCCGTTCTGATCGATCAGCGGACCGGTCAGGAAAGGCTGGGTCGAGGAAAACAGCACGTCCGGCTTCTTGGCGAGGTGCGGCAGGACCTTGTTGCCGTCGGGGCCGGTCAGGTTCCTGCACTCCGGCGGCACGTACCGGTTGTCGACCCCCCAGGGCGCCGGCGGCGTTCCGTCGTCCTTGAAGACCTCGATCAATTCCTTCCAGGTTTCCCACACGCTCTGGGTGAGCGCGCCCTGCTGGCCGATCGTGACGTCGGTGTTCGGCGAGCCGTTCGATTTGGCCGGCCAGTTGAGGGCGACGAAAGTCTGCCAGGAGAAAACGTCGAAATCGGTCTGGAGCTGGCGAGGTCGGGGTTCGGCTGGGGAACGGCAACGGTGGCGGGAAGACAGGGCTGAGACGATCGCCTGATCCGCCGCCAGGGAAGAAGTGGGAGCGCCACTTATGGCAAAAGCACACAAAGACCCGAAGACAAGGGCCGACCGCAGGGCCGTAAAGCGTCTCATGGCTGCCTCATGGATTATCGAAAGCTGTTGATTGTATACTGGCGTAATTAACTCACCGGCCGCATCTACTCAGTATTCATCGAGGGATACGATGATATGTTCTTGTCAATTAATGCAACGACGGGACGCTAACTTGAAAAAAAGTTTCCTGCAATCAGGTTTTTATTTCCAATTTGTAATTCGATCAGTTCCACCAGATAGACGATCATACGAGATTCCAGATAGCTAATCGTACGGAACCATCACGAAATTTCACCATCGTCGAAAATTACAAAGGAATGTTTCAATTTTGAAATATGAATGCTGAAAGGATATTTTGTTGCAGCACAGCATGTTACTTCGATACGGACAGATCAATTGATTATTATTTTGAACGGTTTGCAAATCAATTTATGGAAACGTCAAGCGCTAGTTTGCACCCTCGATAGCGATCAATACATTCTTCATGAAGCGATTTTCTACATCAACATTCGAGATTTTTATCTCAATGCGTCGTGCATGCCGATCGAAATCTATTGATTGATATGAAATTTTTACTATAGATCTACTTTTGAGCATCGGCTAATCTCATAATATTATATTAAGTTGTACAATATTCGGGTATATGCAACTAAAAGGTTTAACATCGGCGACAGGCCGCCATGGCGGTGTTCCGGATGCGCCCGCTCCCGCCAACCGCTCCATACTTGTCCGGTCAAAGGGCCTCAAAGCATGAGACCACGGAATTCTATGCTCACACTTCCAGCCCGGCGCGACTTTCTCAAGGCGTGCGCGGCCGGTTCGCTCGCCATGGCCGCGGCCGCTCCGGCGGCAGCGTTCCTTTCGGTCGACGCCCATGCGGACGGTCCCGCCAAGATCAATTTCCAGATCGGCTGGCTCAACTCCAACAACCAGGCCGGCGAAGATCTGCGCCAAGCGGATGGGCTTCTACGAGCAGGAAGGGGTGGAACTGAACTTCGTCAAGGCGGTCCCCAACATCGACGGCCTGTCCCTGGTCGCCGACGGCCGGTACGAGGTGGGGCAGCTTTCGTCCAGTCCCTCGCTGATGGTGGCGGTTTCCCAGAACGTGCCGATCAAGTGCTTCGCCGTCGGCGCCCAGCAGCACCCCTTCGCCTTCTTCTCACGTAAGCACAGCGCCGGTGCAGATCCGCCAGGGACCTCGTCGGCAAGCGCATCGGCGTGTCTCCCACCAGCCTGATCCTCGTTCGCGCCCTCCTCGCCAAGAGCGCCATAGACCTGCGGGAGGTCACCCTGGTGACGACCGGATCGGATATGACGCCGCTGGTCAAGGGCGAGGTCGACGTCATGGCCGGCTGGCTGACCAATACCGCGGCGCTGAAGGTCCTGGGCGCCGACCGGGTCGATCTGCGTCTCTGGGATGCCGGCGTCAGGCTCTACGCCCATGCCTTATTACGCGACGCTCCAGACCATCCATGACCGGGCGGACATTCTGGCCCGCTTCGTCCGGGCGACCAGCAAAGGATGGGAGTTCGCCTTCAACAACCGGGAAAAAGCCCTGGAACTGCTGATCGCCGAGTTCCCCCACCTGAACCAGGAAGACGAGCGGTCCGCGCTCGAGGTGATGCTGTCCTACGCCTTCAACAAGGCGACACGGCAGGGCGGCTGGGGCGTAATGGACAAGGGCATCTGGGCCGACCAGATCGAACTGTTCGCACGGCTGGGCCAGTTTCCCCGAAAGGTTCCCCGGGTGGACGACGTGGTGACGATGGATATCCTGAACGCCACGCAGGACATCCGGCCGCATATCGGTTGAACGGCGGCGGAAGCCGTCTCCGTGCATCCGGTGACCCACGCGGGCGATTGCCCGCCGGCGCCGTACCTGTGATACAAGCCTGCGAAGCGCGCCGGCCGGAAATTGCCGGCCGCAACCCCGGCACACGGAGAAGAACAGGAATGGCGGATGACAAGGAAGGCCCTTCCTCCGACGGTGCGGCCTTCTGGGCCGACGCTCTGCGCCGATTCGATGCCGTCCGGCGCTGGCGCGGCAATGCGATGGACAGCATGGGGCTGGGCCGCCAGGAGACGGCGTTCAGAATCAGTGCTGGACGATCCGGACGTGCGCCTTCGGCTCTACGGCGAGCAGCCCGCTTCCGGCGGCCCTGCCCTGCTGATCGTTCCGGCGCCGATCAAGCGCGGCTACATCTGGGACCTGCTGCCCCATGTCAGCGTCGTCCGCCGCTATCTGGAAGCGGGATTCCGGGTCTATATGACGGAGTGGGTCGAGCCTGCCGAGGAGGGATCGCCGCTCGGGCTGGCCGATTACGCCGACCGGCTGATCCTGCGCTGCGCCGACGCCATCGCGGCGGCCGGCGATGGCGACCGCGTGTTCATCGCCGGCCATTCGCTGGGCGGCACCCTGGCGACGGTGTTCAGCAGCCTGCATGCCGACCGGGTCCGGGGGCTTGTCGTGGTCGAAGCCCCGCTGCATTTCGGCGCGGACAGCGGCGTCTTCGCGCCGGTGGTGGCGGGAGCTCCCCATGCGGCGGCGCTGCGCGAGTTGTTCGGCAATATCCCCGGCACCTTCCTGAACATGGTGTCGGCCAGGGCATCGCCGCGGGAGTTCAACTGGGACCGGCGGATTCGACATGATCGCCAGCCTTGCCAACCCGCGCGCCTTCCAGACCCATCTGGCGGTGGAGCGCTGGACGCTGGACGAGTTCCCGATTCCGGGCCGGCTGTTCGAGGAACTGATCGAACAGCTCTACCGCGAGGACCGGTTCGCGCGCGGCACGCTGGAGATCAACGGACGGACGGCTTCTCCGGCCGGGCTGACGTCGCCGCTGCTGGCGATCCTTGGCAACGACAGCCAGATCATTCCCCCCGCCTCGATGCTGCCGGTGATCGAGGCCGCCCCGGCGGCGAACAAGCGGACCGTCACCTATGGCGGCGATGTCGGGGTTTCGCTCCAGCATGTCGGGCCGCTGATCGGCCGCACGGCTCACCAGACCGTCTGGCCGGAGGTGATCGGCTGGCAGAACGATATCGTCAAGGCCGGAGAGGCGGCGCGGAGGTAGATGCGGCGGAGTCGCATAGGCGAATGCCGGAATGCCGCACCCCACGCCATACCCCTGCCGTCAATCGGGTCCTCTATGGTAAATCTGTCTGGTGAGGATCGCTCGCATCAGATGTTTCATCATCATGCTGCCGAGCACCGCATGAAGGAGACCAGGAATGAGCGGTTCCTCCACCGACAGGACAAGCCGAACTTCGCCAACGACACCGACACGCCCGAAACTCCGTCCACGGAAACCAGTCCGGGCATCCTGCCGCAGAAACCGATCGCCGGGGAGGCTCCTTCCCGCGAGCAGGCCGGCCGCCGCAAGGACAAGCCGTCCGGGCGATAGCGCCCAGCACAAGACAGCATCTACAGACGACGCTCTGCAAAGACACGCCTCAACAAGCCGAAGCCGGTCAGTCCGGCACCACAAGGGGGGAATACCACATGGCAACCATCAAGAGCGACGACACCGCGCCGCAAGCGGCCAGCCCGCCGGCAAGCGCGCCGAAGAGGCGGCCCCCACGGCGGCCCGCGGCCGCGAAGTCCGGAAGCCGGCTCCGGCGCCGGAGCCGCAGGCTCCCTCCGACGGTCCGCCGGCCATGGGACTGCCGACGCCGGAAGCGGCGCTCGGCCTGTGGATGTCATGGATGAAGCAGAACGTCGGCGGCTTCGGGCAGACCGGCAGTACCGAACAGCCATGGTGGATGGCCAACGCGGACGCCATGTCGGGCACGATGCTGGCGAGCGGCGTGGAGCAGTTCCAGCGATTCATGGCCGCCGACCCGATGCTGGCTTCGATCGACCGCATGTGGAACGCCAATCCGCTGCGCGAAGTGATCCCCGTCGATTGGGCGGAAGCGGTCCGGGCGCTGCGGATCGTCTGGCTGAGGTCGCTGCGGGATCCGGCCAAGGCCTTCACGCGTTCGGCCGAACTGAACATGCAGATCTGGTCGTCGGCGATGGAGGCCTGGAATTCCGCCGGCGCCCGCTGGTGGGGTCTTACCACCGGCACCACGCCGGATGCGGCGCCAAGCGCCGACAAGCGGTTCGACGCGCCGGAGTGGAACGGCAATCCGGTCTACCGGACGCTGAAGGAAATGTATCTGCTGGCTTCCGACTTCCTGCTGCGGCAGGGTCTGGAGGACACCGATATGGACCCGCAGGAGCGTGAGCGCGTCACCTTCCACCTGCGCCAGTTCGTCGATGCGATGAGCCCCAGCCTGCTGCTGATGTCCAACCCGGTGGCGCTGCGCCGCGCCATGGAAACGGGCGGCGCCAGTCTGGCCGACGGTGCCCGCAACCTGCTGCACGACCTGCGTGAAGGCCGGCTCAGCATGGTCGATGCGACCGCTTTCGAGCCGGGCCGCAATCTGGCCGTGACACCGGGCAAGGTGGTCCTGCGCAACCGGCTGATCGAGCTGATCCAGTACTCGCCCACGACGGAGCAGGTCCATCAGGTGCCGATCCTGATCATGCCGCCGTGGATCAACAAGTACTACATCCTGGACATGCAGCCCAAGAACAGCATGGTGAAGTATCTGGTCGACCAGGGCTTCACGGTGTTCATGGTGAGCTGGAAGAACCCCGACGCCTCGATGGAGGACATCACCTTCGAGGACTACATGAACCTGGGGCCGCTGGCCGCAGCCGACACCGTGCGCGACATCACCGGCAGCGACACCGTCAATCCGGTCGGATACTGCATCGGCGGCTCGCTGCTGGCGATGACGCTGGCATACCTCGCGGTCAAGGGCGACACCCGGTTCGGCTCGGCGACCTTCATGGTGTCGATGCAGGATTTCAGCCGGGTCGGCGACAGCGCCTTCTTCATGGACGAGCCGCAGATCGACTTCATCGAGCAGCAGATGATGGAGCGGGGCTATCTCGACAGCCGCGAGATGGCGAACATGTTCAACCTGCTGCGCTCCAACGACCTGATCTGGAGCAATGTGGTCAACAACTACCTGCTGGGCGGCAAGCCTCCCGCCTTCGACCTGCTGTACTGGAACAGCGACGGCACCCGCATGGCGCGGGCCGCCCATAGCTGGTACCTGCGCAACACCTATGTCGAAAACAACCTGATCAAGCCGGGCAAGATCCAGCTTGGCGGCGTGCCGATCGACCTTGGCAATGTGAAGGTGGACATCTACGCGGTGGGTGCTGAAAAGGACCATATCGTGCCGTGGAACGCCGCCTGGAAGATCACTCAACTGACCGGCGGCGAGGTCCGCTTCGTCATGGCGTCCAGCGGCCACATCGCCGGCATCATCAACCACCCCGCCGGCAAGAAGGGCGGCTACAGCGTTCGCGAGGGTGCGCGCGACGTGGCTACGCCGGAAGCATGGCTGGAGGGCGCCGACAAGCAGCCGGGAAGCTGGTGGCCCGACTGGGTCCGCTGGCTGACATGCCCATGCGGGCGACAAGGTGCCGGCGCCGAAGCTGGGAAGCGAGAAGTATCCGGTGGTGTGCGACGCGCCGGGCACTTATGTGCTGGAAAAATAACCGTTAAGCGTGGCCGGCGGCGGGGGAACCCGCCGCCGGATGGTTTCTCCGTGAGACGTGAAGCTCAGACTTCTTCCGGGAAGCAGCCCGCCCGCGCCGCCGCGACCGCGACCTGGGTGCGGTTCTTCACGCCCAGCTTCTGCATGATGGCTCGCACATGCACCTTGACCGTGCCTTCCAGGACGCCCAGGGAGCGGGCGATCTCCTTGTTGGAATGACCGGCGAGCAGCAGTTGGAACACGTCGCGCTGGCGGTCGGTCAACCGGTCCAGCATATGGTTGGTCGGCCGCTCCGGTTCCGCCGCGACGGCGCTGACCAGCACGGTCCGGGGTAGCGGGACGTAGGTTTCACCCGACAGCACAAGCGAGATCGCGTGCTCGAGAAGCGCCGACGAACCCGATTTCAGAATATACCCCTTGGCGCCCGCCCGGACGCTGTCGATCACGTCGGCGCTTTCGTCCGATGCCGAAATCACGATCAGGGGAACCCCCTCCAGCGCTTCGATCATCCGGCGGACCCCGGTCAGCCCATCGTCGCTGTCCAGATGGAGATCGAAGAGAACTAAAGAGAGATCCGGGTTTCGGCGGACCGTGGCCAAGGCGCCCTCCAGCGAGTTCGCTTCAAGCACCTCGGCATCCGGAAACAGTTCCAACACGGACAGGGCAAACCCGTGAAGGACCAGCGCATGATCATCGACGATCAGGACTTTCAATCGGTTACTGGTCATCTGATGGGATCACATCTGCCATTGATGAAAAATGATTGCTTTTGAAACAATCAGTGCATGATCGGCAACTTGCTGAAAGGCAAGCGTTTGATTGCTCTCCACGGATGAGTTCCCCCTCGCAAGGATTCTTAGACTCCTAAGCCCGCCTTTTCCCAAATCTCTCTTTATGGTTGCCCCGGATGGCAGTTGGCTTAGGAATGGGTGCTTGGCCTTGTAAGTATCCTATAGCATTCGGAGCATCGATTTCATGTAAGTTTTTATTACTCTACGACGCAACTACCACTTTGGGCGTGAATTTAGGAAGAATTCAATAAAAAGCCAAATAATGCGGACACACCGCTCACAGGGGAGCCAAGCGATGACTAACTGCGATGTTATGCTGGTCGACAGCGATCGACTTTTCTGCGCTGCATTGGGGGCCTTGCTCAGCACGACCTCATTCCGAATCTCCGCGGAATACACATCGCTGGCCGATGCCACGGTGGCCGTCCGCCAGGGCAGCCACCCCGATCTGATCCTGCTCAACCTGCAAAGCGGCAATGCGGATGAGTTGGGATTGCTGAAACAGCTTCGGACATCGGCGACGCAGTCGCGCATCGTCGTCCTGGCATCCGAACTCACGCCCCAGATCATGAGCGGCGCGCTTCAGGCCGGTGCCGACGGCTGCCTCAACAAGACGATGTCCTGCGAGGCCCTGCAGCGGTCGCTGCATCTGGTCATGCTGGGCGAAGCGGTCTTCCCCCGCAGCATCGCCGATCTGCTGATCAGCAGCGGGATCGAGGAAGCGTCGCTCGCTCCCTCGTCGTCGCTGCCGTCACTGGGCAACGAGTTGTCCAAGCGGGAGATCGAGATTCTGCGCTGCCTGCTCGGCGGGCAGTCCAACAAGGCGATCGCACGCAATCTGAGCATCACCGAGTTGACCGTTAAGATGCACTTCAAGAACGTGATGCGTAAGATTCGTGCGCAGAATCGTACTCAGGCGGCGGTTTGGGCGATACAACATGGTATTTCCCCCCGTCTTTCCGCTTAGGCCTCGGGGCTGGTCGTACCAGTGAAGATACCCAAAAGCACCCTTCACCTTCGAAGGTGTTGCAAGTGCGAACTGCTTGGCCGCACCATACGGATGAAGGCGACGGGGCGTTCTGTCCTCTAAAGGACAGAACGCCCCTCTCGCCGGCAATTTTCGGGGGAGGTGAGCCGGCATGGATCGACTTCTGGGGTATTTGCGCCAGGATTTTGGGAAGCGTCACGTATGCCTGTCCCGCCAGCCGGACGGACAGGAAGTACTTCTGCTTCCAGGCCATGGGCCGCAACGGCAACTGGCCGGTGGCGATCACCCCTGAGGAGGACGGCGGCGTCCTGTCGATCTGTTCGACGCTGCCCCTGACGATCGACCGGGCACGGCGGCAGGCCATCACGGAACTGGTGACGCGCCTGAACGACGCCGCGGAGGAGGGGCATTTCGAGGCTCCCGACGCCAGCGGGCGCATCCGCTACCGCAGCCGCCACGACACGCCCGCATCGGCCGGCACCGCCGGTCTGCGTCTGGCGGTCGAACGTCACTCTGGCGGCGGTGGACGGCGATCTGTCCAGCTTCTTCGCGGTCGCCGCCGGCGGGCAGACGCCGGTCGAGGCGGTCGATCAATTGCAGCGCATGCGCCGCTACGGGTGATCTCTCACCGTCTTCATTCCTTCTCTGATGGTTTGCAAGCCGGACAGTTAGCATCCGCTGACAAAACTTGACGTCCGCGCGGGGTATGGCTGTATAACACCTGACGGGATCTTGTGAAAGGTTCCCCAGCGAAACCATTTCAGAGTCCCGCCAGATGGACCGCCACGATCCCCACTCCACCGACTGCCGGACAGCGATGCCATGCCCGAAGCGGGCTCGGCCGTCACCGTCGCTCCCGGCATCCTGTGGGTGCGGATGCCCCTGCCCTTCGCGCTGGATCACATCAATATCTGGCTGCTGGAGGACGATGCGGGCTGGACCATCGTCGATACCGGGATCGGCAGCAACAGGACCAGGGAATACTGGGAGCGGATCTTCGCGTCCGCCCTTGGGGGCAAGCCGGTCATCCGGGTGATCGCGACACATTTCCACCCGGACCATGTCGGTCTCGCCACTTGGCTGGTCGAGCGCTGGGACGCCGAATTCTGCTCCAGCCTGACCGAATGGCTGCTGGGCCGCGCGCTCAGCCAGGAAGATCCGGAATCCATGGTCGGCACCGGTCTGGCGTTCTATCGCCGCGCCGGCCTGGATGACGCCTCGCTCGCCGTGCTGGCGGAGCGGGGCAACGCCTATGCCCGTGGCGTCGAGTCACTGCCGCCGGTGCTGCGCCGGCTGAGGGAGGGGGACACCCTTACGATCGGCGGGACGGAGTGGCGGGTGATCATCGGCGGCGGCCATTCGCCGGAGCATGTCTGCCTCCACAGCGCCGCCGCCAAGGTTCTGATCGCCGGCGATCAGGTTCTGCCGCGCATCAGCCCCAACATCAGCGTCTGGCCCGCGGAACCGGACGCCGACCCGTTGCGGGACTTCCTGGAGACGCTGGAGCGGCTTCGCGCCGTGCCGGACGACACGCTGATCCTGCCGTCCCATGACACGCCCTTCCTGGGCCTTCACGCGCGGCTGGACGCGCTGGCGGCGCACCATCAGGAACGTCTGAGGGAAACGCTGGACGCCTGCGAGACGCCGCGCTCCGTCGCCGAGGTGACGCGGATCATGTTCCGCCGTCCGCTCGACCCGCATCAGCTTGTCTTCGCGGTCGGCGAGGCTCTGGCTCACCTGAACCATCTGCTGCATCGCGGCCGGCTGAACCGCACGACCGATCCCCAGGGGGTCCTCCTCTTCAGCCGCGCCTGAACGCTTGACGAGGCGCTCGGGCATAAGCTGTCGGGCTAAAGGCTTTACCGGTGTATGCTTCGCAAGCTATGGGAGAAGAGGCCGGCATAAAGCCCGGCAACAATGACAGGGACGGAGACAAGCATGGTTCGGGTCGCCTGTATCGGCGAATGCATGATCGAGCTGTCGGAACACGCCGACGGCAGCCTGACGCGCAGCTACGGCGGCGACACGCTGAACACCGCGCTCTACATGGCGCGGCTGGGCGCTCCGGTCGATTACGTCACCGCCCTGGGCGACGATGGCTGGAGCGATGAAATGCTGGCCGCGTGGCAGGCGGAGGGCATCGGCACGGACAAGGTGCCGCGATTGCCGGGCCGGCTGCCGGGGCTCTATGTGATACAGACCGACCCCGCCGGCGAACGCCGCTTCCAGTACTGGCGCGACAGCGCCGCCGCACGCGACCTGTTCGCCCTGGCGGAAACCCCCGCACTGGTCGAGGCGCTGGCGCGGGATTACACCCTGCTCTACCTGTCCGGCATCACGCTGTCGCTCTATGGCGACGCCGGCCGGGCGGTGCTGTTCGAAGCGCTGGACAAGGCGCGGGCGGCTGGCGTCCGCATCGCGTTCGACACCAATTTCCGCACGCGCGGCTGGCCGGACCGGGAACTGGCGCGCCGGGCTTACCGGGACATCCTGGACCGGTCGGACATCGCTCTGGCCTCCACCGAGGATCTCGACCTGCTGTTCGGCGAAGGCGGCACGCAGTCGTTCCTTGACGGAAAGCATCCTGCGGAACTGGTGCTGAAGCTCGCCAAGCCGGCCTGCCGCGTTCTGGTCGATGGCACGGATGAGCTGGTCGAAGCGGAGCCGGTCGAGAAGGTGGTGGACACCACCGCCGCCGGCGACAGCTTCGCCGCGGCCTACCTGACGGCGCGCCTGTCCGGTGCGAACCCGGTCGATGCCGCGCATGCCGGGCACCGGCTGGCCGGTGCGGTGGTGGGTCACCGGGGCGCCATCATTCCACGCGCCGCGATGCCGCAGGTTTGAGCTTGAATTGGTGTCTCCTGACGAAAACTGAGCAGAGTTTCGCTTATACCGTATTGGAAGAGTTTCTGACTTGCCAGCGCGTCGATGTCGGGCTGAAGAGGCCCGACCTACGAGTTGATCGCTAAGTCTGGCATCGCGCAGTTCCCCGCTGGCGTCACCTGTAGGTCGGGCCTCTTCAGCCCGACAACTCCTGATCGAATCCAACTCCGCTCGATCAAGTCGGAACTTATCCGGCTCTGGTATGACCAAGCTGATGTGATCATTTTCGCTGCCGGTGCCTTGGGCATCCTGCGCATAATGCCTTATTCTTGGGCAACAATCGTTTGTCCAATTGATGATGCACCTGCCTATTCCTTAGCCGATCAACCGGATCGGGCGTTTACCCGACCGCTGGCACTGATCTTGAACATTGCTCTCCGCCAATACTTGACAGGAAGGGCGGAGGCAGAGTTGCCCAAGAAGCGAAAAATGAGAATCCTGGTCATCAATCCCAACACGACCATCGCCGTCACGGAGACCATCGTGGCGGAGGCACGCCGTAGCGCGCCACCACAGGTCGAGATTACCGGAGTGACGGCGCGCTTCGGCAGTCCCTTCATTCAAACCCCGGAAGAATCCGATACGGCGCGCAGGCGGTTCTTGAACTGGTGAGCCGCCTTGCCCGGGCTTCGATGCCGTCGTGATCGCGGCCTTCTCCGATCCGGGACTGGAGGAGGCGCGGGAGATGTCGCCGGTCCCCGTCGTCGGGATCGCCGAAAGCGCCATGCTGACGGCCCTGATGTGCGGCGGCCGGTTCGCCATCGTGACCTTGGGACCGGCCTGCGGCCCATTCTCGAAAACGCCGCACGTGGCCTGGGCTGCGCCGACCGGCTGACCGGCATCCACATCCTCGACACCGGGTCCGATGCCGGCAGCGCCGGCGAGGCCGTCACGACCGTCCAGCGGGACCGTGGTGACGCGCTGGCGCGGCTGTGCGGCAAGGCGGCCGCCGCCGAGGGCGTGCGCTCGATCATCCTGGGAGGCGGGCCGCTGGCGGGACTGGCCCACCGGATTCGCGCCCGCGTGCCGGTTCCGCTGCTGGATGGCACCGCCTGCGCCATCAATCATGCCGCGACGCTGGCCCGGCTTGGCGTCCGGATGCCGGAAAAAGCCTGAGGACGAGATATTTCTAATTGCCTGCCATTGCGGTGAGTGTGATCGATCCGGGTATGTTGGCTGTTATAGTCACCCGACCGATCAACGGTGTACCAGAGCGAAAGGATGCTCACCGACAATGGACTACCTGCTCACGCTTGCCGCCGATCCCGCAGCCTGGGTCGCCCTTGCCACGCTGATCGCGATGGAAGTGGTTCTTGGCATCGATAACCTGATCTTCATTTCGATCCTGACCAACCGACTGCCGGAAGATCAGCGCTCACGCGGGCGCCGCATCGGTATCGGTCTGGCGCTGATCCTGCGTCTGGGCCTGCTCAGCACGGTCGCCATCATCGTCCAGTTGACGGCGCCGGTGTTCACCGCCTTCGGGCATGGCTTCTCGTGGCGGGACCTGATCCTGATAGCGGGCGGTCTGTTCCTGGTGTGGAAGGCGACCAAGGAGATCCACCACAGCGTGGACCCCGATCCCGGCCCCGACATGTTCGACAGCAAGGCCGGCAGCATCACCTTCACCGCCGCGATCGGGCAGATCCTGATGCTCGATCTGGTCTTCTCGATCGACAGCATCATCACGGCCGTCGGCATGACCGATCATATCCCGATCATGGTCATCGCCGTGCTGTTCGCCGTCGCCGTCATGCTGCTGGCGGCCGATCCGCTCGCCAACTTCATCAACAAGAACCCGACCATCGTCATGCTGGCCCTGGGCTTCCTGCTGATGATCGGCATGACCCTGATCGCCGAAGGCTTCGGCGCCCATGTGCCCAAGGGCTACATCTACGCCGCCATGGCGTTCTCGGCCCTGATCGAGGGCCTGAACATGCTGGCGCGGCGGGCGCGGCAGCGGGCTCAGGGCACCGCCGGAACGCGGCGCCCGGCACCGTGAAGAGCGGCCACTGACGCCGGCTATTGATCGGCTGACTGGCGGCGGTGCGGGATGCCGTACCGCCGCAGCTTGTTGGCGATCATGGTGTGGGACGTGTTCAGCCGGGCCGCCAGTTTCCGGCTGGACGGGAAATGCGGGAACAGGCGGCCGAGCAGCGAGCGCTCGAACTCCGCCAGGGCTTCCTCCCACGACTGGGCGATCTCGGCGGCGTCCGCACCCGGACCCATGCGGAAGCTGGCAAGTTCCAGGTCCGGCGCGTCGAGCCACAGGCTGTCGGACATGGTGACCGCCCGGAAGATCACGTTTTCCAACTGGCGCACGTTGCCGCGCCAGGGATTGGCGAGCAGCGCCGAACCCGCCGCCGAGGTCAGCCGGCAGGCGGGGCGCTGGGCCTGGGCGCAGGCGCGGGCGATGAAGTGGCGGGCCAGCAGCAGGATATCGTCGCCGCGATCCCGCAGCGGCGGCACCTGAAGGCTCAGGACGTTGAGCCTGTAATACAGATCCTCGCGGAAGTCGCCCTCGGCCACCATCTGGTCGAGCTTGCGGTGCGTGGCGCTGATGATCCTGACATCGACCTTCTGTTCGCGGTCGCCGCCGACGCGCCGGAAGCTGCCGTCGTTCAGGAAGCGCAGCAGCTTGGCCTGAAGGTAGGGCGACATCTCGCCGATCTCGTCCAGGAAGACGGTGCCCTGGTCGGCCAGTTCCAGCAGCCCCGGCTTGCCGCCGCGCTGCGCTCCGGTGAAGGAGCCGGGCGCGTAGCCGAACAACTCGCTTTCCGCCAGATTTTCGGGCAGTGCGGCGCAGTTCAGCGCCAGGAAGGTCTTGCCCTTGCGGGTGCTGGCGCGGTGGCAGGCATGGGCGATCAGCTCCTTGCCGGTGCCCGTTTCGCCCAGGATCAGCAGAGGCGCATCGACGGCGGCGACGCGGGCGGCCCGCGCTTTCAGCCCCCGTATGGCGGGAGAATCGCCGAGGATGGCGTCGAAGCCGCCCTCGTCGAAGTTCTGCAACGCCTGGAGCCGTTCGCCGAGCCTGCTCGGCGCGTGCAGCGTCAGGACGCCGCCGGCGGGTTTGAGGGGGTCTTTCTCGGTGATGGGGCGGACATCGAGCAGGAACGGCTGCCCCTGGAACATGATCTCCCGCACCGGGATCTGGAAACCCTCCGCGATCAATTCGCTGTGCAGCGCTTCGTCGCCGAAAAGCTCGCCGATCCGCTTGCCGCCGAGCGCGCCGGGCGCTTCCGCCGCCGCATTGGCGAGGATGACCGTGCCGCCGCCGTCCACCGCCAGGACCGGATCGGGTATGGCGGCCAGAACAGCGGCAAGGTGAAGCCGGCGGCGGGTTCCCGGCAGCATATCGACTTGCGTGATGCTGGCGACGCCGGAGACTTCAAGCAGAGCGGTCCGCAGTCCTTCCATCGCATCGGAAAGAAGGCCGGGCGCGTCTATATAGATGTGCGGCGGATCGACCTCCACCGCCACGACGTTGAGCTTTCTGGCGGCCAGGACAGCCAGGATCTCGTGGGCGATCCCGACCCGGTCGGCGAAGGTGATATCGATACGCATCTAACGATCTTATCGTATCCAGCGGTTTACAGTGTACACGAAACTATACAAAAATCGTAGAGCGCTGTTTTTATGACGGTTTATCATGCTGAAGAGCATCTGTTCGGCCGCTCTGTAAACTTCCGTGTACGGGATGCCGTTACCATAAAGCCGGTCCGGAGCGCTGCTTACTGGGAAATCCGCTTCTGGCATGGTGATTGCTTAGTATACGAACAGGGAACTTGGAGAGGTTCATGCTGAATACCCGCCACGCCAGCGCCGGAGCGCTGCTGACCATCGATCTTGATGCGATCCGCGCCAATTACAGGCTGCTGCGGGAAAAGCTGGGCGGGACCGCTTGCGCCGCCGTGGTCAAGGCGGATGCCTACGGGCTTGGCGCCGACCGCGTGGCCCCTGCCCTGGCCGCCGACGGCTGCACGAACTTCTTCGTTGCCCACCTTGACGAAGCGATAGCGCTGCGGCCCCATGTGCCATCCGAGGCGGATGTCTTCGTCCTGCACGGATCACCCGCCGGAGTCGAAGCCGATTTCGTGGCGCATCGCGTGATCCCCGTCGCTCAACAGCCTGGGCCAGATCGATGCCTGGACCTCGCTGGCACGCTCGCTTGGCCGCAAGCTTCCGGCGGTGCTTCAGGTCGATACCGGCATGTCGCGGCTTGGACTGTCGAAGCGTGAACTCGACACCGTCGCCGCCGACCCGCACCGGCTGGACGGCATCGACCTCCGCTACGTGATGAGCCATCTGGCCTGCGCCGAGCAGCAGAGCCACGAGTTGAACGCCTTGCAGCTTGCCAACTTCCGCGCGGCTCGGGCGCGGCTGCCGGCGGCGCCCGCCAGCTTCTCCAACTCGTCCGGCGTGTTCCTGGGGCCTGACTACCATTTCGACCTCGCCCGGCCGGGTGCGGCCCTTTACGGCGTGGCGCCGGTCGCGGGCCAGCCCAACCCGCTCCGCTCCGTCGTCCGGCTTCAGGCGCGGGTCATCCAGGTGCGGGAGATCGAGGCCGGTGCGCGAGTCGGCTACGGCGGCAGATGGACGGCGCCGGGGCCGTGCCGGATCGCGACGGTTTCCACCGGCTACGCCGATGGCTTCCTCCGCAGCCTGGGCAACCGCGCCAAGGCGTATCACGGCGCCACCGCCCTGCCGGTCGTCGGGGTGGTTTCCATGGACACGATCACGCTCGACGTGACCGGCCTGCCCGGACAGGGGCTTGAGCCGGGCGATCTGGTCGATCTGATCGGCGAGCACAACCCGGTCGATGCGGTGGCGGAAGCCGCCGGGACCATCGGCTACGAAATTCTCACCAGTCTCGGCGGCCGTTACTTCCGGACACTACCTCGGCGGCTGACAAAAACGCTTCTCTATACAGGGAGATATACTCGTGAAGGTTCTGGTTCTCGGCAGCGGCGTGATCGGCGTTACATCGGCCTGGTTTCTGGCCAAGGCGGGCCACGAGGTGACCGTGGTGGACCGGCAACCGGCCGCAGGGCTGGAAACCAGCTACGGCAACGCGGGTGAGGTTTCTCCCGGTTACTCGTCGCCCTGGGCCGCTCCGGGACTGCCGTTCAAGGCGGTCAAGTGGCTGTTCATGAAGAACCGCCCGCTGGTGATCTGGCCGCAGATGGACCCGGCGCAATGGGCCTGGGGCCTGTCGCTGCTGATGAACTGCACCGAGAAGAAGTACGAGATCAACAAGGCCCGGATGGTGCGCGTCGCGGAATACAGCCGCGATACGCTCCGCGACATGCGCGCCGAGATCGGCATCCAATACGATGAGCGCGCCCAGGGGACGTTGCAGCTTTTCCGCAAACAGGAGCAGTTGGACGGCACGGCGGCCGATATCGCCATCCTGAAGAAGTTCGGCGTTCCGTTCGAGTTGCTGGACCGCGACGGCTGCGTCGCCGTGGAACCGGCGCTGGGCATGGTCCGCGAGAAGTTCGCCGGCGGCCTGCGCCTGACCGGGGACGAGACCGGCGACTGCTTCAAGTTCACGCAGGAACTGTCCAGGCGGGCCGAGGCGCTGGGCGTCACCTTCCGCTACGGCGTCAATATCCGCCGCATCGCCAGCGACGGCCGCAAGATCACCGGCGTCGAGACGGATGGCGGAGAGCTGAAGGCGGATACCTATGTGCTGGCGCTCGGCAGCTATTCGCCGCTGCTGCTGAAGCCGCTGGGCATCCGCATCCCGGTCTATCCGGTCAAGGGCTACTCGATCACGGTGCCGATCACCGATCCGTCGGGAGCGCCCGAGTCGACCGTGATGGACGAGACCTACAAGGTCGCGGTGACGCGGCTTGGCGACCGCATCAGGGTAGGAGGAACGGCGGAACTGGTGGGCTATAACACGGCCCTGCGGGCGGCGCGGCGGGGTCCGCTGGACCATGTGGTGTCGGACCTGTTCCCGCGCGGCGGCGATCTCTCCCGCGCCGAGTTCTGGACCGGCCTGCGGCCGATGACTCCGGACGGCCCGCCGATCATCGGCCCGACGCCCCTGTCCAACCTGTACCTGAACACGGGTCACGGCACGCTGGGCTGGACGATGTCCGCCGGTTCGGGCCGCGTGCTGGCGGATATGGTGTCCGGCAGGACCGCCGACATCGACCTGGAGGGCATCACGATGGAGCGCTACGGCGCCGCGGCTCCGGGGGCGGTGGCGACGACCAAGGGAGCGCATGCCTGACCGGGACCGGTCGGCCATAACGCCC
The DNA here is from genome assembly GCA_963848585.1 of uncultured Alphaproteobacteria bacterium. Classification (GTDB taxonomy): domain Bacteria; phylum Pseudomonadota; class Alphaproteobacteria; order Azospirillales; family Azospirillaceae; genus Skermanella. The sequence continues at coordinate 22,509 of CAWKET010000055.1, forward strand.
TATTCCCGCCGATACGCTGTTCCTGCTAGCCTCGGGAAATGACAGGCTTCAAAGATCATTTCTCGGGGCACGCCGCGCTCTATGCCGATTGCCGCCCGAGCTATCCCCCGGCTCTGGCGGAGGCGCTGGCCGAGATTTCACCGGCGCGTGGGCTGGCGCTCGACTGCGGGTGCGGTTCGGGACAGTTGTCGGTGCTGCTTGCCGAGCGGTTCGAGCGCGTCGAAGCGACCGATGCCAGTGCCGCGCAGATCGGGCAGGCGATTGCGCACCCAAAGGTGACCTACCGGGTGGCTCCCGCCGAGGCCAGCGGGTTGGATGACGCAAGCTGCGATCTTGTGGTCGCGGCGCAGGCGGCGCATTGGTTCGACCTGCCACGCTATTGGGCGGAGGTCGCGCGGGTGCTGAAACCCGGCGGTCTGGCGGCACTGGTCGGTTATGGGCTGCTGCGGATCGATCCGGCGCTGGATGCGGTTGTCGATGCTTTCTACACCGACGGGGTGGGGCGGTTCTGGCCGCCCGAGCGGCGGCTTGTCGATGGCGGCTACCGCGAGATCGACTTCCCGTTCCGCGAGGTGACGGCTCCCCCAGATCGACATGACCGCCGATTGGAACCGGGCGCAGTTCCTGGGCTACATCGCGACGTGGTCGGCGGTGAAGGCGGCGGAGAAGCAGGGGCTTGATCCCCTGCCCGCTTTTACGGAGTCCGTTGCGGCGCTGTGGCCGGATGAAAACCAGTTCCGGACGGTCCGCTGGCCGCTGCTGCTGCGGGTTGGATATTCCATCGAAGCGTGAGGAAATCGCTCGACTGATAGCGCTGCAACCCTAGAGGCGGCCTGAGCGTTTCCCGTCTTTGGACGGAGATATCCCAGATATGCCTTATAATGCAGCCGCCGACCGTTATGAACGGCTGGACTATCGCCGTTGCGGCCGAAGCGGCCTCAAGCTGCCCGCGATCTCGCTTGGCCTGTGGCAGAATTTCGGCGGCGCCGACGTGTTCGAAACCGGCCGCGCCGTCCTGCGCCGGGCCTTCGACCGCGGCGTCACCCATTTCGACCTTGCCAACAACTACGGCCCGCCGCCCGGCTCGGCGGAAGAGAAGTTCGGCCGGTACATGGCCGCCGACTTCAAGCCCTACCGCGACGAGCTGGTGATCTCGACCAAGGCCGGTTACGACATGTGGCCCGGTCCCTACGGCAGTTGGGGCTCACGGAAGTATCTGGTCGCCAGCCTGGACCAGAGCCTGCAAGCGCATGGGGCTCGACTATGTCGATATCTTCTACTCGCACCGGGTCGATCCCGACACTCCGCTGGAAGAGACCATGGGCGCGCTGGACCAGGTCGTCCGGCAGGGCAAGGCGCTGTATGTCGGCATCTCCTCCTACTCGCCGGAGAAGACGCGGCAGGCGGTCGCGATCCTGAACTCGCTCGGCACGCCCTGCCTGATCCATCAGCCGTCCTATTCGATGCTGAACCGGTGGATCGAGGACGGTCTGCTCGCCACGCTGGAAGAGCTGGGCATCGGCTGCATCGCCTTCTCGGCCTTGGCGCAGGGCATGCTGACGTCGAAGTACCTGAACGGCATTCCGGAAGGCTCGCGGGCGACGCGCGGCGGCACCGCTGAAGCAGGGTTTCCTGACGGAAGACAACATCGCCCGCATCCGCGAACTGAACGAGGTCGCCCGCCGCCGGAACCAGAGCCTTGCCCAGATGGCGCTTCTCTGGGTGCTGCGCGATCCGCGCATCACATCGGCGCTGATCGGCGCGCGGAATGTGGAGCAGTTGGACGACAGCCTGGACGCGCTGGCGGGTCCCCCGCTTTCCGCTGAGGAACTGAAGGAAATCGACCGCCACGCCACCAATGGCGGGATCGATCTCTGGCACGCTTCTTCGTCGCGCCAGTAAGCCGGCATCGCCCTCGCCCCGTACAATGGCCCCGTACAATGGGCGAAGGCGATCGTCCTCACCCTTCCGCCGCCGCCTGAGCTGGTCGAAGAACACGATGGCGATGATCAGGAAGCCGGTGATGATCCGTTGCCAGAACGGATTGACGTTCAGCAGGTTGGCGCCGTTGTTGATGGTCGTCAGCAGCATCGATCCCAGCAGCGGGCCGGTGACGCTGCCGACGGCGCCGAACAGGCTGGTTCCTCCGATCACCGAGGACGCAATCGACTGAAGCTCCCAGCCCTCGCCCGTGGTGGCGACGCCGATGGCGATGCGGCTGGCGGTCAGAACGCCGGCCAGACACGCCAGCGTTGCGGACAGGATGTAGGCGAGATAGATCGTGCGCGCGATATGGACGCCGCTCAGCCGGGCCGCCTCGCTGTTGCTGCCGACCGCGTAGATGTAACGGCCCCAGCGGCTATGGTGCAGCAGGATATAGCTCGGTATCGCCACCAGGATCACGACCCAGAACAGCGACGGTATTCCCAGCAGCGACGGCGCGAGAAACCGGTGAATTCCGGCGGGAATCGTGATGGTGGCGCCGTTGGTCATCAGCAGTCCGATGCCCCGGAACGCCGTCAGCGTCGCCAGCGTCATGATGAAGGGCGGCAGGCCCAGCTTCAGGATGCCGAAGGCGTGGAAGGCGCCGATGACAGGCCCAAGCGCGAGCGTCAGTCCGACGGCGGCCCAGATCGGGAAGTCGGCCTTCAGCAGCGGCGCCACCACGGTACTCGACAGGCCAACCACAGCACCGACCGACAAGTCGATGCCGCCGGTGATGATGACGAAGGTCTGGCCGATCGCGATGACCGCCCAGAGCGACGCCTGACGCAGCAGATTCGACGATGTTGTTGGTGGTCATGAAGCTGTCCGTCGTGACGGACAGCACCAGCCACATCAGCAGAAGCAACCCCAGCAGTGTCAGGTTGAGGAGGAACGCGAAGCGGAGACGCCCCCGTGGCTTGGCCGCGATTGCCGGTCGGCCTCAGTCTTGATGATTCGCCCTGGTTTTCTTATTCGTTGAGTTGATGGTTTCAGGTGCCGGCCTCTTCAAGACCTATGGCCTCGGCGAGGATGGTTTCGTGATCGACCTTTGCGGGTGCACCGAAGCTCGCGGCCAGCCGCCCCTTGCGGAACACGTGCAGCGTGTCGCTCAGGTCGTAGACCTCCGGCAGGTACGAGGAGATCAGGATGATGCCGGCGCCATTCCTCAGCAGGACCGCCATCAGCTTGTAGATCTCCGCCTTGGTCCCGACATCGACGCCCACCGTCGGCTCGTCGAAGATGAAGAGGTCGGCGCCGTGGTTCAGCCATTTGCCGATGACGATCTTCTGCTGATTGCCGCCGGACAGGCGTCAGGGCATCGACGCTTCCCGACGCCGCTAGATCTGCAGGTCGCGCATCTGCTTATCGGAGCGCGTCTCTCTCCTCGCCCGACCGGATCAGCTCCGCCGACGCTGATCTTGTGGAATACCGGCAGGTTCAGGTTGAAGCCCACGGGACAGGTTCAGGCAAAGCCCTTGGTCACGCCGGCTTTCCGGCAGCAGCACGATGCCGCTCTCGATGGCGTCGGGCCTCCCGACGAAAATCGTACATGGCTTTGCCCTTCAGCTTTGACATCGCCGGCCGTCTTGCGCGTCCCGCCCGAACAGGGCACTGGACGAACTCGCTGCGCAACCTCATCCTGCTGGTGGGCTTGGTGCTGGCCCTCGGCGCCGGCGCCGGACTCGTCGTCCTGCGCCAGCTGCTCGACGACGCTATCTGGGCGCCGCGCGACATCACCCAGCTGCTCGGCGCCAGCCCGCTGGCGGTCCTGCCGCACATCGCCGGCCCCGGCGACCGCGCCCGCCACTGGGCGGCGGCAACCGCCTCGGTGGTTCTGGTCGTGGTGGTGCACCAGCGGCGGGATGTGGCTGGCCGACCGCCGCTACGGCCCGCTCGACGTCTACGCCTACGAGCTCCAGCGCCGCGCCACCAACGCCGTCGGCCCCTACTGTCCCGGCCGCGCTCAGGCCACTCCTCGACCGTATCGGGGCCTCCTGAGCGCCATGGAGAAGATCCAGGCCGCCTTCGACAAGGCGCAGGGTCCAGCGCGAGGCCATGCGGTCGGCGCTCCCCGGCCGCCGCCACCGCCGATGCCTGCGGTCGCTCCGGCCCCTCCGCCCGCCGCCGCCCCCGAGGTCACCCCGGCCGAGCCCCGAATCCGCGGACTCTCGGTCTCGCCCGTCGCCGAGGCTCCTCGCCCGCCGGCGCATCGTCGCCGCCGGCGGCGGCCGCGCCACCGACGCGTTCCGCATGCTCCGCACCCAGGTCCTGGGGCGGCTCGACGCAGGCGGCGGCGACGCGGTGGCCATCAGCGCGCCCAAGGGCAACGGCAAGACGCTGGTCGCCGTCAACCTCGCCGTCAGCGTCGCCCGGCAGCTCACCGGAGCGCCATCCTGGTCGATCTCGACTTGCGCAACCGCCCCGGCACCGCCTGCTTCGGCCTGCCGCCGGGCACGGCCTGTCGGATTATCTGCAGGGCCGCAGCGGCCCTGGACGAGTGTCTGGTCGATCCCGGCATCGAGCGCTGCTCGTCCTGCCCGCAGCCGACCCGGTCGGGCACTCCTCCGAGCTCCTGACCTCGCCGCGCATGGCCGCGCTGGCCCGGGAGCTCGGGCGCGACCCCGATCGGGTGGTGATCTACGACTGCCCGCCCTTGCTCGCTACCGGCGACCCGCTGATCGCGCTGGAGTATGCCGATGGCTGTCTCCTGGTCCTGCAGGAGGGCGCAGGACCCGCGGCGGAATTTCTGCGCGCGGCCGAGATGGTCGGCGAGGAGCGCTTCTCGGCACCGTCTTCAATGGCGCCGTCTGGTCGTCGCCTCACCGGCTACGAGGGCCAGGTCTCGAGCGCCGACGCGCCTCGGCCTTGCGGGCGCCGGCTCATGCGCCGGCCGGGGCCTGCCGCGGCACTGGCGCAGCGGGACGCAGGATGGCCGCCGGCATGTATGAAGCTTTCTATGGCCTGCGGGAGAAGCCGTTCTCGCTCCTACCCGACCCGCGCTACCTCTATGCCAGCCGCACCCACCGGCTCGGCCTCAACCTGCTCGCTACGGCCTCGCCGAGCAGACCGGCTTCATCGTGCTCACGGGCGAGGTCGGCACCGGCAAGACCACGCTGCTCCGCCATCTCCTGGCCCTGCCGAGGACGAGGCGTCGTCGGCCTGGTGCCGCAACGACCCACCCCGCCTGGAGCGAGCTGATGCGTGGGTGCTGCTCGCCTGCGGCCTGGACCATCCGCCGGCCTCGCCCCCGTGCCCGGCACGCCGCTCCTCGCCTTCCTGACTGCCCGCCACGCCGAGGGCAAGCGCTGCGTCCTGATCGTCGACGAGGCCCAGAACCTCGACGCCCAGGCCCTCGAGCAGCTGCGGATCTTCAGCAACATCAACTCCGGCGGCCGATCACCTGCTCCAGTTCATCCTGGTGGGCCAGCCCGAGCTTCGCGCGCTCCTCAAGCGGCCCGACCTCAGCCAGTTGGTGCAGCGCGTCTCGGTCGACTACGACCTGGAGCCGCTGAGCCGCGCCGACACGATGCGTACATCCGCCACCGCCTCGAGGTGGCGGGCGGCAGCCCGGACCTGTTCGACGAGGACGCCTGCGCCGCCGCCCACTGGTTCGCCCAGGGCATCCCCCGCCTGATCAACAGCCTGGCCGACCTCGCCCTGGTCTACGGCTACGCCGACGACCGCCCGCGGGTCGACCTCGACACGGTGCTGGAGGCGGCCATGGACCGGCCGGGGCGGGCTGACCGGCTTCAGACGGTTGGAGGACAACTCGACAATCGAGAGCACGAAGGCGGCGATCCTGAACGGAGCTCGCAAAGACTGCAGCACCAAGGCCCAGGGTGCGGCGGAATGACCGATAGAGTTGAGGTCCGGTCGAGACGCCGAGAA
>CAWKET010000056.1:0-19251 GCA_963848585.1 uncultured Alphaproteobacteria bacterium
TTCGCGGGTAGGTACTGGCACGCAGGCCAAGATGCGACAAAATGCACAGTCAGGGACGCAGGCAAACGCACACCTGCACGTTCGAAGTGTCCATGAATAATGATTTGCGAATGAAGTAAGGAAATAACCGCGTCAGCTATGCTGACATAATATTCTTGCTGCACCGCAGCGTAAGCGGGGCCATTCACGTTGATTTCATCCTTTTTTCAGCACCGACAGCACCTACCTGCGCACCCGAAGAGGAAACATTACACCGTTAAGGAAAAGCCGGTCAGCACAGGATCGGTCGCCCCTAATCCGGAGAAGCGGAACCGATAATGCTTAACACTAAAATCAGAGCTGCCCTTCAGGTACTGCCCCTTCTGAACCCTGCTGGCGGCCCGCAGAGTCACCAGCCCAGGCTGGACCGGTGTTTTCGACGCGATCAAGAAGCGAGGCACGATCCGATGCGGCGTCAGCACGGGAGTTGCAGGGTTTTCCGTGCCGGACAGCACCGGCCAGTGGTCGGAAATCGACACGGATGTCTGACGCGCCCTTGCCGCCGGGATGTTTGGCGACAAGAACAAGGTGACGTTCGTCGCCTTGTCACCCCAGCAGCGCTTCACCGCCTTGCAATCGGGGGAAGTCGATCTGCTCTCCCGCAACACGACATGGAGCCTCAGCCGAGACACCGCCGCAGGATTGAACTTCGGCCCGGTCGTTTTCTATGACGGCCAAGCCTTCATGGCGCCCAAAAGCCTCGGCATTGCCTTCGCCAAGGAGTTGAACGGCGCCGCCATCTGCGTGCAACCCGGCACCACGACCGAACAGAACCTCGCCGACTATTTCCGGCGCAACCAGATGACCTTTCAGCCCGTCGTGATCGAAGCCTTCGACGAGATCAACGCCGCCTTCTTCGCAGGCCGGTGCGACGGCTACACGACCGATGCTTCCGGGCTGGCCGGCGTGCGGTCCACCCTGGCCTCCAACCCCAACGACTACGTGATCCTGCCGGAACTGGTTTCCCAGGAGCCGTTGGCTCCTGCCGTGGCGCATGGCGACGATCAGTGGTTCGATTATCTCAAATGGACCGTCTATGCGCTGATCCAGGCGGAACAGCTCGGGCTTACCTCTGCCAACGTAGGTCAGCACATGAACGATCCCGATCCCAATATCCAGCGCCTGCTCGGGACATCGGGCGATGTCGGGGCCATGCTAGGCGTCGATGCCAAATGGGGGTACACATCGTCAGGCAGGTCGGAAACTACGGCGAGCTGTTCGAACGGAACCTCGGCAACAACTCGGCACTCAAGCTGGAGCGCGGCCTCAACGCCCTGTGGACCCAGGGCGGCCTGATGTACGCCCCGCCGATTCGGTAGCCTGCCTATCGCTTCGGCTTGGTCCAGCGTCCCGGCCGGCGCTTCGCCAGCCCCCAGAACCACGCGGCATGTTCGGCGCAGGATATGCCCATGTCGAAGACATAAGGAGCGGTCATCACCGACCGCGCCCTGCTGCCGGCCCTCACCGGCGTGCCGTGCGCCATGCCGTCCACCACATACTCCTCGACCACTTCCTCGCCCGCCCGGTTGAGCCAGGCCCGGCGCCGGTAACCGTCGACCCGATCCACGGAAGCCGGCGTTCGGGACGAGGCGGTGGACGCCGACCCACTGCTTGACGATCTCGCCGCCATTAACGGGGTTGACCGTCCTGTCCTCCGTGCCGTGCCAGACGGAGATGCGCGGCCAGCTTCCCTCTATAAGATGAGGTGGCCCGCACCAGTCCCGACCACACCAGAGTTGGCCGGACGCGGCCATGGACCATGGCGCTCAGCGCATCCATCCGCCCATAGGCCGACTTATAAGGCATGCCCGCAACGATGGCCCCTCCCGCGAAGACTTCGGGATAAGTCGCCAGCAAGGTGCAGGCCATGGCGCCCCCGGCCGATAATCCGGTGACGAAGATGCGGGCTGGGTCGAGGTGATGGTCGCGCCACCATGTGCGCGATCATCTGGCGGACGGATAGCGGCTCGCCCCATCGCGTTCCATATCGGCCGGGCAAAACCAGCCGAAGCAGCGGTTGAAGTTGTTCGCCCGCTTCTGTTCCGGCAGCAGTAGGGCAAACCCAAGGCGCTCTGCCAGTTTGGACCAGCCTATGCCGTGGTCGTAGCTGGCGGCCGTCTGACCGCAGCCATGAAGAGCCACGACCAGGGGCGCGCCGGCCTTCGGGCTTTCGCCGGCACGAAGCTGAACATCCGGAGATCGCCGGGGTTCGAACCGAACTCCGTTATCTCGTCGATTTTCGGTTGCCATGAAGTGCCGCTGTCACCCCAGCGGAACGCGCCCAAGCGTTCCACCAATGCGGCAGCGCCGGCACGTGTCGATCGCGCCATATTTTCGTAGTCCGATGAATTGGGAATTTTCGACCGAAGATTTCATGTGACATTCGGCCGTTATGAAAATGAACGAGCCGACGCCGTTATCGTTCCTTCGCAGCCGCAACATGCCTCATCGATTCGCTCGGGGCCACGGATAGTCTCCCCCTGAGCACGACCAAAGCGCTGAGCGGCGACAGAACCGAAAGCGTATTTTCTGCACATTTTATCGGCTTCATCCAGCGTCCGCGCATGGAAATGCCCATATCCCCGGCAGAATTCTGCCTAAAATTCAGTCGCAGTTACAAAAAATGGATATAAGAACGTTGGCACATTAAGCAGTTGGCAAGGGCCGGAATATGTGCAAAAAAAAGCCGCCCGTTAAGGCGGCCTGAGTTTAGGGAGGAAACGCCCAAAGAGGCGTATGCAGCATCGCTGCTGCACTGCGATAACAGCGCATAATCGGAATTTGTTCAATGAAAAAGGCGGATCAGGGGATCTGCCTTTTTCATTTTGCATGTTTGCTGAGCGCCGTTGATCAAGGGCCATGGGGACGCCTGCCCGGCCGTTGAAAAACGTTCCAAAACCCTTCCGATAGAAATTCCGAATGTGGTCCACCCCTACCAAGGCGCATGGGTAAGCCTATGCATTTCGTCGGCTCCACCTCTCTCGCGCAAAACCTATCCCTAAAATTATATTAATTTTCCCTTTATATCGGGCACTTTTTGAGACAATATTGGGACTAACGAAGACGCCAACTGAATACGACTTACCCCCTGAACCTCTTTTTCTAGCTGCCAGGCAGCAATTTATAGGAAACCAAAATCATGACGCACAATAGCCGCACCGTTCTGATCGAAGCCAACCGTCTTTTCCGTGAAGGACTAAAGCATCTACTGGCTGGCACCCGTTTTGAAGTAGGTTCTGAATTTAATACTGTCGATCTCGCCTTGGCTGCCGGAGAAGCCGAGGGCGGCGCACCCGAACTCGTGATCAGCGGTCAGCCGGTGAAGGACGAAGCCGACCTGCGCGCCATCCGGGAAGCCTTCCCGACCGCCCGCATCGTCGTACTGGCCGACGACCTGTCGGTCGATGTGCTGCGCGCCGCGATGGGCGGCGGAGCCGACGGCTTCCTGATCAAGAACGTGTCGCCGGAAGCGCTGATCCAGTCGCTTCAGCTCATCATGCTGGGCGAGAAGGTGTTCCCGACCAATCTCGCCTCCATGCTGCTCGACATGAATGCCGTCAGCCCGCAGCACTCGATCCGCGGCCTGTCCCCGCGTGAGCAGGAAATCCTTCAGGCGCTGGTGACCGGCGCCAGCAACAAGATGATCGCGATCCGGCTCGGCATCACCGAGGCGACCGTCAAGGTCCACCTGAAGACGCTGCTGCGCAAGATCGACGTCAACAACCGCACCCAGGCGGCGATCTGGGCGATGAACAACGGCTTCACCGCCGATGGCGCCCCCGTCCCGACCCGCGGCCTTCACGCGGTTTCCGCCTGATGCGGTCCTTCCAGTTCCAACAGATCACAAAGCACAACAGCCAAGCGGCGGCAGGTGAGGATTTCATGGGCGAGCAATCGAAACTGAAAACGGTTTCCGTCAAGCTGGGCTTGAGCGAGCATTATCTCGTCGGCCGCATGCTGATGCTGAGGGAGAAGCTCACCCTGGCGCAGTGGCAGGTCTACGACCGGAGCGCCGAAGCGATCTGCAACCAGATCCTCAGCCGCCTGCCGGCCGATGACCCGGCCTCGGCCGTCTGGGACAACCGCCGCAAACGCCCCTGAGGAAACGCGGCACAGGAGCTGTCTGTCGACTTGACCTCAGGCCGCCGGTTCGCCGGAGCCTCTCCGGGCGGCGGCGAGCGCCAGCCGCGCCAGCGCCGGGAGAGACTTCGCGCCGGTTTTCCGCATGATCTCGGCCCGGTGGTTCTCGACGGTGCGTTGGCTGATGCCAAGATCCGCAGCGATATTCTTGCTGGGATGGCCGTCGAGAACCAGGTCCATGATCTGACGCTGCCGCGGGGTCAGGCCGGAGAGACGGCTGGCCGCCGTTTCCCGCCATGCGGACGACCACACTCGAATCCCGCGACTCCTCAAGAGCGCGCCCGACACTGGCGAGCAGTTCGCCTCGTCCGACCGGCTTCTCGATGAAGTCCGAAGCGCCCGCCTTCATGGCTTGAACCACCATCTGCACGTCGCTGTTGCCGGTGATCATGATGGTCGGCAGGTGCTGGCCCGCATCGGCCATCCGCTTCAGCAATTCGAACCCGCTCATTCCCGGCAGATAGGCATCCAGCAGCAGGCATGCTTCGCGGCCGGGCCGATAGGCCTCAAGGAAAGTTTCGCAATCCGCATAGTCCTCGACGACGTGGCCATCCGCCTCCAGCACAGCCGCGAATCCCCTCGCGTATGTGGCTGTCGTCTTCCACGATGAAGATGATGGGCCTGCTGCGCCTCAGCCCGGCGGCGGAACCGGTGGCGCCGTGACGTCCGGCGAGCATCGCAAGCAGCCGCTGGATGACCTGCAGCAGTTCCGCCCCCTTTACCGGTTTATGGAGTTGCACGCACTGCTCGACGCGCTACGCGGCGCAAGGTGTCGGTCGATATGTCGCCGGTCAGGATGATGACCGGGATCTGGCGATGAAAGCTCTCCCGCAGCTTCGCAGCGGTCCTGCAGCCCGTCCATCCCATTCGGCAGATTGTAGTCCGCCAGAATGAGGTCGGGCTGGACAGCCCCTCGCGCCACCAATTCCAGCGCCGAGATACCATCGGGCGCCGCCATCACGCGATGCCCCTCGTCCTTAAGGATGAGCGCCAGCAATTCGCGCAGTTCGGGATCGTCCTCGACGACAAGGATCGTCCCGGTCCGCCGGAAAGCTTCGGCCGATCCGTCATCATCGCCATCCCGCGGCTTCGTGGGCATGGCTCTGTATGACCCCGGCCGTCTGAAGCTCCACTTCGATGGCGAAGACGGAGCCCTTGCCGGGATGGGAGCGAACGCTCAGCCGGTGCCCCAGCAGATTGCCCAGCCGTTGAACGATGGAGAGGCCGAGCCCCAGACCCCGCTTCCGTTCACGCGCGGCATTGTCAAGCTGGCGATACTCCTCGAAGATCGATTGAAGTTCCTCCTCGGGGATGCCGATCCCGGTATCCCATACCTCGATGCTGAGATTTCCTCCATGCCGGCGGCAGCCAAGCAGCACCTTGCCGTGCGGGGTATATTTCAACGCGTTCGAAAGCAGGTTGCGGATCATCTGCTCCAGCAGGCGCGGATCGCTGTTTATCGTGACGCCGCTTGGAACCACGCGCAATTCAAGCCCTTGGGCCTGCGCATGATAGGTGAATTCGCCCTTCAGCCGGTCCAGCAGATCGCTGACCGGGAAGCTGACGATCTCGGGATGGACGATGCCCGCATCGATCTGGTTTATGTCGAGCAGCGTGTTCAGCATGCCCGACATGGCGCCCAGCGTCTCGTCGAGCCGCGCCACCAGATTTCGCGCTTTGTCCCCTTCGACAACCGTCGCCAGAAGCCCCTGAAGCAGGGCCAGCGTCTGAAGCGGCTGGCGAAGGTCATGGCTGGCCGCGGCCAGAAACCGCGATTTCGCGATGCTTGCCAGTTCCGCCTGATGTCTTGGCCGCCTCCAGCGCGTCCGACACGCGCCTTCGTTCGGTGATGTCGACGAAGGTGATGACGACGCCCTCGATCCCATTGTCCTGGGTGCGGTAAGGCATTATGCGGCGGATGTACCAGGCGCCGCTCTGGGTTTCGATCTCCTGTTCGACAGGAGCCAGCGTCCGCAGTACCGCTCCCGCGTCAGTCAGGAGAATGTCGTCGGCGGCCAGCGAATTGAGGTCCGCCAGCGGCCGGCCGATATCGCATGGAATGACGCTTGAAAAGCGATTTGGTGGCCGGTGTGAAAAAGCGGATGTTGAGGCTGGTATCAAGAAAAAGCGTCGCGACATCGGAGCTGTACAGGACATTCTGCAGATCGTTGGAGGTCGTGCGCTGCCGCTCCAGCGTTTCGTGAAGCTGACTGTTGAGCGCGGTAAGCTCCTCGTTGAGCGACTGCAGTTCTTCCTTGGAAGTCAGCAGTTCCTCGTTGGTGGATTGGTATTCCTCATTGACGGACAACGCTTCTTCGTTGATCGCCTTCTGCTCTTCGCTCAGAACTTCAAAGTTATGGATAGCGTCCCGCAGGTCCGCCCGCGTGGCTTCAAGTTCACGCTCAAGCTCGGCGACACGCGGAACGTCCTGCGGCCCGTGTAGAGCTGCTCCGTTTCTGTTGTCCTGCTTCGGCCCGTCGATGAAGCAGATCAGCAGGAGCTCCTCGCCTTCGTTCAAGACTGGCTGAACGGCGATGCTGAACGGGAACTGGTTCGCCATCGCGGGTTATCTGCGCCACCGGCAACGACAATCCGCGTGTTTTCCTGAGAAGCCCGGTGGATCGCCGACCTGAGCTTGGTCCGTGACGCCGTCACGCGCCATGGCGATCAGATCGTGCATGGGATAGCCCGGCGCCACCTTCAGATAGGCGTCGGTCGGTCCCAGGAAATAGAGACACTCATACTTCCGGTTGATCAGGACGGCTGCCGGCGCATAAGATCTCCATGACCAGCCGCTGACACAGGTCGGCGAAAGCGGCTTGGCGCAAGGGTGCCGGACCTTGCCCCGGACGCGCGGGGATCCGCATACCATCGCCGGGCTCATCGAAAATCCCAGTTCCGCCGGTCTGCCGCGGCCGCTGCGCCGGTAGAGCCGTTCCGATTTGGAAACGACCTCGAAACGTCCGTCGGTATTGCCGATCGTTTCCGAGTTGCCAAGAAGCAGCATGCCGCCATCATGCAAGGCGAAATGGAAGAGCGAAATAACTTTCGCCTGCGCTTCAGGCCCGAGGTAAATAAGAAGATTTCGGCATGAAATAAAATCAAGTCGTGAGAACGGCGGATCGGCCAGCACATCCTGTACCGTGAAAACCACAGAGGCGCGCAGTTCAGGTATCACCCTGTAGCCATGATCTTCCTTGATGAAGAAGCGTTCAAGCCGCTCCGGCGATACCTCCGCCGCGATCGTTTCCGGGTAGAGCCCTTCCCTGGCGCTGGCTATGGCGTCCGGATCGACATCGGAGGCGAAGATCTGCAACTTGATGCTTTCGCTTCAGGGCGGCGATCCGCTCATGGAACAGCATGGCGAGGGAGTAGGTTTCCTCGCCCGAACTGCATCCCGCAACCCAGATGCGCAGGGGCTGATCGGGCTTCCGCCCGGCGACCAGATCGGGAACGGTCTTTTCCGCCAGAAGATCGAACACCTTGGCATCACGGAAGAAGCTGGTGACATTGATGAGCAGGTCCTTGGCGAGAAGGTCAAGCTCGTGGCTGTCGCTCCGCAGAATGTCGAGGTAGCGGTCCATGTCATCGGACTCGATCGCCGCCATCGCCATGCGCCGCTCCGTCCGGCGCCGCAACGTACCCTGCTTATATAGAGTGAAGTCGTGAGCGGTATTGGTGCGGAGAAGATCGATGATTTCGGGCAGCCAGTCGTGCCTCGCATTCTGCGAGAGGCGAATCATCCGGCGCGCGCGTCAGCGTCATGCGCCGGTCGTAGTTGACCAGCGCTTCCGGGATCTTCGCCGCGGTAAGAACAAGGTCCACCAGACCCGTCATGATGGCGCTTCGCGGCATGCCGTCATAGTCGGCCTCGTCAGGGTCCTGCGCGATGATCAGTCCGCCTCTCTCCTTGACGGCCTTCAGTCCAAGGCTGCCGTCCGCCCCGGTTCCGGAAAGGATCACGCAGATGGCGCGCTCACCGCACTCTTCCGCCAGGGAATGCAGCAGAAAATCGAAAGGCAGGCGCGCGCCGTGCCGCGCCTGCGGGTGCGAAAGGTGCAGGGCGCCGTTGGCCATCGAGAGATATGTTCCGGGTGGAATGATATAGAGATGATCACGCTCGACCAGCATGCCATCCTCCGCCTGGATCACGGTCATCGGCGTATAGCCGGTCAGCAGGTCCACCATCATGCTTTCATAGGTGGGGTCGAGATGCTGGACCAGGATGAAGGCCATGCCGTTACCGGCTGGCAAGGCGCCCACGAATTTCCGGCAAGCGTCCAGACCACCCGCCGAGGCGCCTATTCCCACGATCGAGAAGCTGCTCATAGTCACTGGGAAGCTCCGGTTGCGGGCGGAGGGAGCATGCCCGACTGCGGCGGAGCCGATCCAGCCTGATGCGGGGACAATTCAGGCATTCCACATTCGTTTTCCAGAAGTTTCCTCCCCTCCCGCATGGTGAAATCCCAGGAGGGGCCGGGGATGGTTGCATACTATCACGACTTCGCCATGACGTGCTGTCAATCATCCGCCGCAGGCTGCCGTGCCGAAACGCCACGGAGCTTGCTCACCTGCGGCAAATTTGGGCCTGAGTAGATTCCGAACCTCCTTCCAGGTTCGTACCGTTGAGCTATGATCATATGCAGTAAGTTTTATTTGGTCGGCGGAGCCCCGGCGCCGTCTTCGAAGAACTTAAGACGCCGGGCGGATATTCGGACCATGCTCTCCAGAACCTGGAAATTCGAACATGCCGACAATGAACGCCCTCGACCTCCGAAATCATTCAGGTCGAAACCGCCAACGCGGCCGAGACGCAACGGACCATGAAAGCGCTCCGCGTCCTGATCGTGGAGGACGAGGCCATGATCGCCATGCTGCTTGCCGAGGTGCTCAGGGAGTTGGGCCATGAGGTATGCGCTACCGAGGCCACCGAAGCCGGTGCGATAGCGGCCGCCGCCCGACACAAACCGGACCTGATGATCGTGGATGACGTGGTTGCGCCAGGGAAGCGGCATCTCGGCCGTCGAGCAAATAATCCGCTCCGGATTTATCCCGCACGTATTCGTCACCGGCGAATCTCTGACGGACCGGTCGCTCAGTCCGAGTGCCGTGGTGATTCAGAAGCCGTTCACCATATCCGAACTGGTATGGGCGATCAAACGCGCGCTCGCCGTCACCGGATATCCGCCCCGCCGATCCGCAGGCTTGATGATGACTGGATGACTGAAATTATTAATTCAAGATGAACCAAGCAATAAAAGCGAGGAGGGGTTAATCCCCTGAACAAAAGCATCGCCGCAGTGCAACAAAGCTCCCTTTTTGCGCTCTGATTGTTATACTCGGACCGAAGTGCGAAAGGCATGCCCACGGTGTCCGTACCTATCAGGCGCCAAGAGAAGGAACAGCACGATGCAATTGAAGATCATGGGATTGATCCTGGCCGGTGGTAAAGGAACAAGATTATCCCCGCTGACCAGGGAGCGCGCCAAGCCCGCGGTGCCATTTGGCGGCAAATATCGCATCGTCGATTTCGTCTTGAGTAATTTCATCAATTCCGGAATTTTCTCGATCTATGTTCTGATCCAGTTCCGGAGCCAGTCGCTGCTTCAGCACTTGCGCGACGGCTGGCAGTTCGGCGGATTGCTTCAGGAGCAGTTCATCATTCCGGTGCCGGCGCAGATGCGCTCTCCGGGTGAGACGTGGTACAGCGGCACGGCCGACGCCGTCTTCCAGAACGCCAACCTGATCGAGCAGTCCAAGCCCGATCTGGTCGTGCTGTTCGGCGCCGATCACATCTACCGGATGGATATCCGGCAGATGATCGAGTTCCATTCCAAGAAGAACGCCGGCGTGACGATCGCCGTGATCCCGGTCGATAAGAAATACGCCAAGGAGTTCGGCGTGATCGAGGTCGACAACGACGGCCGGATCATCGGCTTCGTGGAAAAGCGGGAAGACGCGCCCACCATGCCCGGCGACCCGACCAAGGTGCTGGCGTCGATGGGCAATTACATCTTCTCGAGCGAACTTCTGCTGAAGATGGTCTACGAGGACGTCAAGAACCCCGAAAGCTCCCACGATTTCGGCAAGGACATCCTGCCCGGCCTTGATCGGCAAGGTGGAGATGTTCGCCTACGACTTCCAGACCAACCGCATCGCCGGCGACCCGCCGGAAGGCATGCCCTATTGGCGCGATGTCGGCACGCTGGACGCCTATTACGAAGCCAGCATGGATGTGCGGGCGATCGATCCGCCCCTCAACCTTTATAACCGGCAGTGGCCGCTGCGGACGTCCGGCTATTCCGACCCGCCCGCGAAGTTCGCCTTCGACGAGGAGCAGCGCCGGGGTCAGGCGATCGACAGCATGGTGTCGGGCGGCTGCATCGTGTCGGGCGGCATCGTCAAGCGGTCGGTGCTGGGCCGCTGGGTGCGCGTCCATTCCGGAGCGCTGGTCGAAGACAGCATCATCTTCGACAATGTCGATATCGGCCGCCGGGCGAAGATCCGCCGCGCGATCATCGAGAAGAACGCCCGCATTCCGGCTGATGCCGTGATCGGCTATGACCTCGAAGAGGACGCCAAGCACTACCACGTCACCGAAACCGGCATCGTCGTGGTCGAAGGCCACCGCTCCCCCGTGCCGCTCGGCAGCATCACTGTCTAAGGGTGTGAAAAGAAAATGGCTCCGGTGATCGTCCCAACCACTCCCTTCAACGACCAGAAGCCCGGCACGTCCGGGCTTCGCAAGAAGGTGACCGTCTACAGCCAGCCGCATTACGTGGCGAACTTCATCCAATCCATCTTCGACGTCATGGACGGGACATCCAGGGCCAGACGGTCGTGGTTGGCGGCGATGGCCGGTTCTACAATCCCGAAGCCATCCAGATCATCGTCCGGATGGCGGCGGCCAACGGCATCGGGCGCCTGCTGATCGGGCGCGGCGGCATTCTCTCGACGCCCGGCCGCCTCCAACGTCATCCGCAAGTACAAGGCGTTCGGCGGCATCATCCTGTCGGCCAGCCACAACCAGGGCGGCCCCGACGGCGATTTCGGCATCAAGTACAATACCGGCAACGGCGGCCCGGCGCCGGAGCGGATCACCGACGCGATATTCAAGCGGACCGGCGAGATCTCCGAATACCGCACGGTGGAAACGCCGGATATCGACCTCGACCGGCTGGGCACGACCCAGTTGGAAGGCATGACGGTCGAGATCATCGATCCGGTCGCCGACTATGCCGAGTTGATGGAAAGCCTGTTCGACTTCGACCAGATCCGCTCGCTGTTCCGCGGCGGCAACCAGGGCGGAAAGTTCCGCATGGTGTTCGACGCGCTCAGCGCCGTCACCGGCCCCTATGCGACGGAGATCCTGGAAAAGCGCCTGGGCGCTCCGGCGGGGACCGTGCTGAACGGGACACCCCTGCCCGACTTCGGCGGCCATCACCCGGACCCCAACCCGGTCCACGCCCATGATCTGGTGGCGGCCATGACCGGGCCGAACCCGCCGGACTTCGGCGCCGCGTCCGATGGCGACGGCGACCGCAACATGATCATGGGTCCCAACCTGTTCATCACGCCGAGCGACAGTCTGGCGCTGCTGGCCGCCAACGCCCATCTGGCGCCCGGCTATGCCGGGGGTCTGCGCGGCATCGCGCGGTCCATGCCGACCAGCCGCGCCGCCGACCGGGTCGCGGCCAAGCTCGGCATTCCGGGGTTCGAGAACTCCCACCGGCTGGAAGTTCTTCGGCAACCTGCTCGACGCCGGTCAGGCGACGCTGTGCGGCGAGGAAAGTGCCGGCACCGGCTCCGACCATGTCCGGGAGAAGGACGGGTTGTGGGCGGTGCTGCTGTGGCTGAACATCCTGGCCGCCCGCAACCAGCCGATCGGCGAGATCGTCCGGCAGCACTGGCGGGAGCTGGGCCGCGACTACTATACGCGCCACGACTACGAGGATATCGACACCGCGACGGCCGACGCCATGATGGCGGACCTGCGCGCCGCATTGCCCAAGCTGCCGGGCACCCGCTTCGGCGACGCCGAGGTGCAGACCGCCGACGACTTCGAGTACCGCGACCCGATCGACGGCTCGGTATCGCAGCGCCAGGGCATCCGCATCGCCTTCACCGACGGCTCCCGCGTCGTCTACCGGCTCAGCGGCACCGGCACGGGCGGCGCCACGCTCCGCGTCTACATGGAACGCTACGAGCCCGATCCGGCCAAACAGGACCTCGATTCGCAGGAAGCGCTGGCCGGCCTGATCGCGACGGCGGACAAGGTCGCCGGAATTTCCAAGCGGACCGGCCGCGATAAGCCGTCGGTCATTACTTAAAGGCTGGACCTCATTTAGAAGCTGTACGCGAATTAGCCGCGGGCTGGAGTGCGACGCTGGATAGGAAGGCGACGCGAAGAGGTGTTCGCCGCAAGTGCTGAACCGCTATATCCGGTGTGCACTCACCAACCTGCCGAACTCGTTGGATATGGCTCTTCATCCGAGTGTTCGAAAAGCCTCGCGCCAGATGCTTCGATCGTCCTGGGACGCGCTATGCGGTATTGAAGTCTTGGCATGACCGACCAGCCGAAGTGACCTGGAATGGGAGGCGTCGCTGTTGGGCGCCGACGGGTCGGCGCCACGCGGGCTACAGCCGCGGTCTGTCGTGGGGTGAGATGATGACGCGGCGGCATGTGCTCGCCAGTTCCGGCTTCAAACACCTCAAGCGCTTCTATCACGGCTTGGCCGAGCCGCTGTTGCGCGGCTACTTTACTGGCATGCCGTGCGATGAGCACTTCGTCGCCCTGCAGAACAGCGTCACGTGCACGCTCGTCTCCAACCTGCGCTTCGCCTGCGGCATCGATGGACGGGCTCAAGAACATCAAGGGCATCAAACTGCATGTCTGCGACAAGCATTCGCTATCAACCGGCTCGAGGTCGACGCCGGCCAACCACGACGACGGGCAAGCGCCTCGATGTGCCTCGTTCTGGGCTTCAAGGGGGACCTGCTCTGCAGACAACGGACAAGCGCACCCTTCGCCGCGGCAGGCTGATCACTGGCAATGTCCATGACACCACGCCGGTTCCCAGCGTTGACCTGGGAGCTGACCGGCAAGCTGTTGAACTGCAACAGGGATATCGGGCAGAAGAGGCCGACCTTTAACGTACCAGCGCAGTCAGGCTCAAACGCAGTTGGAATAAGACAGCCCCTAATGATCGGGCGTTGAGCGGGACAGCATCTCGCTCAACGCCCGCAGCACGCCGGCGAGATTGATCGGCTTGGTGAAGATTTCGATCGGGCCGTTGATATCGTGGCGCAGGCGGTATTCGACCGCTTCGGACAGGTAGCCGCTGGCGACGATCAGCGGCAGGAGCGGCGCCACGCTGCGCAGGCGCGCCGCCAGTTCGTCGCCGGTCATGCGCGGCATCTTCAGATCGGTCACCACCGCGTCGGCCGGGTCGCGGTTCCAGATGTCCAGCGCCTGCTGCCCGTCGCCCGCGATGCTGACGCGGAACCCCCGCCGCTGCAGGACGCTCTCCAGCGCCATCGCGGCCAGCACCTCGTCATCCACGACAAGGACATGAGATTGAACGGCCATGAGCGGTCTCCTTGAATGATTCCTCCGATTGAACACGGGAAACCGTACGCACGCCATTGATAAGTTTCGATCAGACCGTCTTTGCCGCGCGAGACTCTGCCGACCAAATAATTTAATAAAATAGTCCAATAATACATCCATATTGAATTCACCCAAAAGAGAACGGAAAAATGAATTTTCTGTCACCCAGGTGACATTTCTCACTGCCCAATACCGGCAATATCCGGGTCGTGACGCGGAATGCACCGCCGAACGAAAGACAAACCCTTTCGAATGCAACAGCCCGCTACGGGCTTTATTTAGAAATCAACCGGAGAAATCACCATGGCCATCATCGGCGACAACGGCAACAACGTTCTCAACGGCGGCAACGGCAACGACGTGATCAAGGGTCTCGACGGCAACGACGTCCTGAACGGCAAGGGCGGCAACGACATCCTGATCGGCGACCGGGGCAGCGACAAGAGCAACGGCGGCAACGGCCACGACACGCATCATCTGGAACAACGGCGACGGCTCCGACTTCAACGACGGCGGCACCGGCCAGGACATGCAGGAAGTCAACGGCGGCAACGGCGACGAGAAGTTCACGCTGAAGGCCGGCGGCCAGGACTTCCTGTTCGACCGCGTCAATCTCGTGCCCTTCACTCTGAACGACAAGAACATCGAGAAGCTGGAAGTCAATGGCAGCGGCGGCAATGACAGCTTCAAGGTGGACGAGCCTCGCCGGAACCGACCTGAAGGAAGTCTGGTTCAACGGCGGCAACGGGCACGACGAACTCGACGCCAGCGCCACGGCAGTCAGATCAAGGCCTGGGGCGGCGACGGCAACGACAAGCTGTCTCGGCGGCTCCGCGGCAATGACGAGCTGAACGGCGACAGCCGGCGACGACTCCTGGTCGGCAACAAGGGCGACGACAAGCACAACGGCGGCCACGGCAACGACACCATCGTGTGGAACAACGGCGACGGGTCCGACACCAACAACGGCGGCTCCGGCAACCGACACCCAGGTGGTCAACGGCGCCAATGCCGCGGGTGACGAGTTCGTCGTCAGAAGGCGCGGCAACGACTTCCTGTTCGACCGCGTCAATCTCGGGCAATTCACCCTCAACGACACAGAACATCGAGAAGCTGCTGGTCAATGGCGGCGGCGGTGACGACAAGATGACCGTCGAGAACATGTCCGGGACCGATCTGCACAAGATCATCTTCAACGGCGGCGACGGCAAGGACATCCTCGACGCCTCCAAGACCCACGTCGACATCGAAGCCTCCGGCGGCAAGGGCAAGGACATCCTGACCGGCGGCTCGGGCGACGACATGCTGAACGGCGATGCCGGCGACGACGTGCTGATCGGCGGCAAGGGCAACGACATGCTGATGGGCGGCGCCGGGCATGACGTTCTGACCGGCGGCGCCGGGGCCGATACGTTCTACAGGGGGAAGGCGACATCATCACCGACTTCCAGCACGGCATCGACACCATCTTCATCGTCTGATCGGCTGATCAGGCCGAATGCCGGCCTGACGCGAAGCTATCCCGGCGGGAGGCGCCCAGTCCTTCCGCCGGGATACGTCCCGTCCACAATCCCCGCCCACAATCCCGATCCATCATGGGAACGATTGATCATGTCGAACGACCGGCCCCTGGCCGCGGCGCTGGGCGTTGCCGCCAGCCTCTGCTCTGGATCGCGGCTTTCAGCCTGCTGATCAACATCCTCATGCTGACCTCGTCGCTTTACATGATGCAGGTGTTCGACCGGGTTCTGGCATCGGGCAGTCTGGCGACACTCGCGTTCCTGACACTGGCGGCGGCGGGCGCGCTGGCGCTGATGTCGGCGCTGGATTTCATCCGGTCGCGGGTACTCGGCCAGCTTGGCGAGTGGCTGGAGCGGCGGCTGGCGGCGCCGCGCTGGAGCGCTCGATCGACGGCGTGCTGGCCGGGCGGAACGACCGGACGGACGCGCTCCGCGACCTGGAGAGCCTGCGGGGCTTCTTCTGCGGCGGCGTCACCTTCCTGTTCGACGCTCCCTGGGTTCCGGTCTATCTGGCGGTGATCTACCTGCTGCACCCGATCCTGGGCCACATGGCGGTCGGCGCCGCCGTGGTGCTGTTCGCGCTGGCCCTGCTCAACAGCCAGTGACGGCCAAGCCGCTGTCCGCCGCCGGAATGGCGGGACGCCGGGCGATGCGGACCGCCGAATGCGGCACTCCGCAATGCCGAAGCGGTCGAGGCGATGGACCTGATGCCCGGCCTGATCCGGCGCTGGGAGGCCGACCACGAAAGCCAGCTGGGCCATCAGGCCACCGTCGCGCGTCCGGAACGCCGTGCTGGTCAACGTCGACCAAGTTCCTGCGCCAGATGGTCCAGATCGCGATCCTGGGGCTGGGCGCGTGGCTGGTCGTCCGGCACGAGATCACCGGCGGCACCATGATCGCCGGGTCGATCCTGCTGGGCCGCGCGCTTCAGCCGGTCGAACTGGCGGTCGGCGGCTGGAAGCAGGTCTCCAACGCCCGCGCCGCCCGCCAGCGTCTTGAGGAGTTCTTCAACCGCCCGCAGCGCCGGCCCAGCGGCCTGCCGCTGCCGGCACCCAAGGGACACCTGACGGTCGAGAACCTGGTGTTCCGGCTGCCCGACGGGCAGAAGCCGATCCTGGCCGGGGTGTCCTTCGAGGTTCTGCCGGGCGAGGCGCTCGCCGTGATCGGCCACTCCGCCGCCGGCAAATCGACCCTGGCCCGCATGCTGGTGGGATTGCATCCCCCCACCGCCGGCACGGTGCGGCTGGACGGGGCGGAGATCTTCTCCTGGCGGCGCGACGATATCGGCCGGCATCTCGGATACCTGCCGCAGGATGTCGAGCTTTTCGCCGGCACCATCGCCGACAACATCGCCCGGCTGCGCACCCCCGATCGCGGAAGCCGTGGTGGCCGCGGCGCAGGCTCGCCGACTGCCACGAGATGATCCTGCGGCTGCCCAAGGGCTACGATACCGAGATCGGCGAAGGCGGCGCCATGCTGTCCAGCGGACAGCGTCAGCGGATCGGGCTTGCCCGCGCCCTGTACGGCAACGCCGAAGCTGGTGGTGCTCGACGAGCCGAACTCCGCCCTGGACGTGGAAGGCGACGAAGCGCTCAACCGGGCCATCGCCACCATCAAGGAAGCCGGGACGACCGTCGTGATCGTCGGCCACCGGCCCAGCACTCTGGCCCAGGCCGACCGCATCCTGATGCTGAAGCGAGGGCCGCCTGCAGATGTTCGGCCCGCGCGCCGACGTGATCGAGCGGCTGAAGCGCCATCAGGTGCAGGCCGTCGCCCACGCGCCAGAACTCGAACCTGTGCCGCCAGACGGCATCGCTGAGGAAACGCTGATCGAGGATACCATCATGACCGCGCTTATTCCGCATCCACCACCTTCCCCTACCGTCGCATCACGTGACGAAGCCCGCCGGTCGGGCGGACCCTGGCCGCCGGCGTCTTCCTGGCGGTGGCCGGGTTCGGCGGCTTCTGCGCCTGGGCCACGCTGGCGCCGCTGTCCAGTGCCGCCGTGGCGCCCGGCATCGTCACGGCGGACACCAACCGCAAGACGGTGCAGCACCTGGATGGCGGCATCGTCGGGGAAATCCTGGTGCGCGACGGCGACCATGTCGAGGCCGGACAGGTGCTGATGCGGCTGGACGACCTGGAAACCCGCTCCGTCGTGACCCTGCTCGAAGGCCAGCGCCGTGCCTATGCCGCCCAGGAAGCCAGGCTGCTCGCCGAGCAGCGGCACGCCGACCGGCTGGTGTTTCCGGGATCCCTGGCGGCACTGCGCGGATGATCCCGAGATGGACGAGATCCTGACCGGACAGGAGCGCATCTTCGAGAGCCGCCGCGCGTCGCTTGAAGGCCGCATCACCGTGACGCGCCAGCGCATCGCCCAGTACGATGCGCAGATCGGGGCGCTCGACGCGCAGCTCGCTTCGGGGCGCGGCCAACTGGCCCTGATCCGCGAGGAGATGGTGGGAGTTCAGGAACTGGCCGACAAGGGGCTGGAACGCAAGCCGCGCCTGCTGGCGCTGAAGCGTCAGGCCGTCGATCTGGAAGGCGAACAGGGCGAATACTCCAACCGCATCGCCCAGGCGCGCGAGGCGATCGCCGAAGCCGAGCTGGAGATCATCCGGATGGAAGCCGACGACCAGCGCGAGGTCGCGACCGAACTGCGCGAGGTTCAGATGCGGCTGGCGGAGGTGAGGGAAAAGCTGGCCGCCGCCCAGGTCCGCCAGGGCCGCCGCGACGTGGTGGCGCCGGAGGCCGGGACCGTGCTGCAACATGCGCTACTTCTCGCCCGGAGCCGTCGTTTCCCCCGGCGGCCCGATCCTCGATCTGGTGCCCAGGGACGACCGGCTGGTGATCGAGGCGCGGGTGCGTCCGACCGATATCGACGTCGTCCATGTCGGGCTGCCGGCGAAGGTGGTCTTCAGCGCCTTCAAGATGCGGACGACGCCGCAGTTGGAAGGCACGGTGTCGCGGGTTTCCGCCGACGCCATGACGGACGAGCGCACGGGCGATCACCTATTACACCGCCCGGGTCACCGTCGATGCCGGAGAACTCGGCAAGCTGGGCGACCGCCAGCTTCAGCCCGGCATGCCGGCGGAAACCATGATCGTGACCGGAGAGCGCACCATGATGGAATACCTGCTGCAACCCATCAGCGACACCTTCCGCACGGCGTTCAGGGAGGAGTGAGGGCGGCAAAGGCGCCTCCCCCCGCACGAAACGGCGCAGCACGTCGCAGAACTCCGCCGTGGCGGTGAAGGTCGGCAGGTGGCCCTTTCCTTCGAAGCAGTAGAGCGTCGATCCCGGCATCCGGCTTGCCATCTCGCGCGCGGCGGCGATCGGAACGTCCCGGTCGTCGCCGCCATGGGCCAGCAGCGTGGGCACGGCGACCCGGCCCAGCAGATCGGAGACATCGTTCTTCGGGTCGAAGGTGAAGAACCGCCTGATCGTGGCCTCATGCAGGTTGAGGCACTGGTCGATGAACTGCTTCCGCAGTTCCTCCGTCCCCGGCTCGGAAAAGATCGTCGGCGCGAAGATCTCGACCGCCCGCCGCAGATCGCCGGCTTCCAGTGCCGCCATCAGGTCCCCGGCCGCCCCCTGCCCGCCCGCCGGGACCTCGGCCCCAAGGCCGACGGTCTGACGCCAGTAGCCGCCGACCAGAACGATCCTGCTCAGCAGTTCCGGATACAGCACGGCGAGCCGGACCAGAAGCAGCACGCCGCGCGAAATCCCGACCCCCACGACCGGGCTCCCGCCGCCCGCCTCGGCCAGCACCGCCCGCACATCTTCCGTATGGTCGTGCATGTCGTAGCCGGGGCTCAGCGGGTCCGAAGCGCCGGTACCGCGCGGATCGATCGTGATGATGCGGAACTCCTGGCACAGCTCCTCGATCAGGGGCTGGAACACCGGCAGGCCGTAGACGAAGGGATGGATGAAGACAAGCG
>CAWKET010000057.1:0-28290 GCA_963848585.1 uncultured Alphaproteobacteria bacterium
GGTCGTACCATTCCTGCTCGACGATGACGTGGCAGGTGAGCAGGCGAGCGAGCCTTCGCAGGCGCCTTCCAGGTCGATGTCGTTCTTGTGGGCGATTTCCAGCACCGACAGGCCTACGGGAGCGTCCACCTCGCGGCGGGTGCCCTCGGTGTCGATGAAAGTGATCTTCGGCATGATGCCATAACTCCGTACGTTCTATTCTTATCGGTCTGAAACCGCAAAGGCGGGACTAAAGGTTCAGGCTCGGGCTTCGTCAGCGAATCCGTGAATATTCACACCGAATACCTTTCCACGCCCGTCACGCGGAGCCTTCGGGAAGGCGCTGCCGCCGCTCCCGTATCGTGGCTGCCAGAGCTTCCAGCCGCTCCAGCCGCGCCATGGCGCCCGCGGCGGAGGCGTGCTCGCCGGCGCGGAATGCCGCCGATAAGTCCAGGATGCACTGCTCGATGCCACGCGCCGCCCGGTTGGCCAGCCGGTCGAGCGCCGCCGTATCGTCGGTTTCGGCCGCCTCCGTTTCCAGCGCCACCAGTTCGGGGTCGATCGGCGCGGCATTCCCGACCGCCGTCGTCCGCGCCATGTCCAGCAGGTAGCGCGCGCGGCGCACCGGGTCGCGCAACGTGTCGTAGGCATGCTGAAGGGCATCCAGGTGCGCCCTGGCGTTGGATTTCTCGCGCGGTCCCTTGTCGGCGAACCGCTCCGGGGCGAGCGTGCGGCGGAAACCGTTGAACTGGCGTTCCAGCACCGCCGAATCGACATCGAAGCGGACCGGCAGGCCCAGCCGCGTGAAAGGATCGAGCACGCGCGGCGGCTGCACCGTGCCGCAATGGTGGCAGAACAGGGCGCGCTGCGACACCGGCTGCGAACACAGCCAGCATGAGACCATGTCTCCCGTCACCGTGCCAGGCCGCCCGCCTCGTGATTTACGCTCAGTCATGCCGGATCGCTTCTGTCGTGATGGCCCATGGGCGCTGTTCCGCTCCCGCCGCGTTTCGTCTTTACAGATAAGGTGCCCGCGCGGCAACGCCAGCGCTCGGGGACCCAGCCTTAAGGGTGTGGCGCCGGGGCTGGGAGTGCGCCGCCGCAACGCCGTCCAGGCCTCGACAAAGCGGTCGATATCGCCGGCCGGGTTCCCCAGCCCAGGCTGACGCGGATCGCGGAGGCCGCTTCGCCGGCCGGCACCCCCATGGCGGTCAGCACATGGGAAGGCTTCACCTTGCCGCTGGAGCAGGCCGACCCGGCGCTGACCGCGATCCCGGCAAGGTCCAGGGCCATGATCTGGGTTTCGCTGGTGGCGCCCGGCATCGATACGCAGGTCGTGTTGGCGACCCTGGGCGCCGCGCGGCCATAGAGGACCGTCGGCTTGTCCGCCTCCTGCGCCGCCCGGATCAGCCGCCGCTCCATGTCGTCGCGCAGCTCGCCGAGCGCCGCCTGGGCAGGAAGGCCCTCGCGCGCCAGCCGGGCCGCGACGCCGAAACCGGCGATGCCGGCGACGTTCTCGGTGCCGGCCCGGCGCCGGTGCTCCTGCCCGCCGCCGCGCAGCACCGGGCGTGATCGGGATGCCGTCGCGCACGATCAGCGCGCCGACGCCCTGCGGTCCCCCCAGCTTGTGGGCCGACAGCGTCATCAGGTCGATGCCAAGGGCATCCACCTCCAGCGGAAGCCTTCCCGCGGCCTGGACGGCGTCGCAGTGGACCAGCGCGCCATGGGCATGGGCGATGCGGACCACGTCGGCCAGCGGCTGGATCACTCCGGTCTCGTTGTTGACCCGCATGACGGAACCAGCGCCGGTTCCGGCACTTCCGTCAGAAGCCGCTCCAGCGCCGCCAGATCGATCAGCCCGTCGGCGGTGACGGGGACCCGCAAGGCGTCCGGCGCCGTTTCCAGCACGCTGTCATGCTCGATCGCCGAGACCAGGACGCGGGTTCGGCCGGTGGCGCGGAGGGCGGCCGTATTGGCTTCCGTACCGCCCGACGTGAACACGACGCGGGCGGGGGTGACTCCCGCCAGCGCCGCGACCTCCGCCCGCGCGTCCTCCACCACCCGGCGCGCGCGCCGGCCGAAGCCATGGACCGAAGACGGATTGCCGGCGACGTCGAAGGCGGCGATGACGGCATCGCGCACCTCCGGCCGGATCGGCGCTGTCGCGTCGTAGTCGAGGTAGATCGGATCGCGCATGTCCAGGTCAAGGTCTTCAGAGTTCGGTCGAGTCTCTCGGCCGCTTCAGCCGCAGCCGCCTGCGGTTCGCCGACCGCGTCGGGCAGCATGACATGGGACGACCCCAGAATCCGGCGCTCGCACACATCGGCGACGGTGACGCTGCTGAGATAGAGGTGGATCTGGTTGCCCAGTTCCTCCCACAGGTCATGGGTCAGGCAGCGGCCCCGGTTGGTCCTGCATCCGGCGGGGGAGCCGGCGGCGCAGCGGGTGGCGCGGATCGGCTCGTCCACCGCCAGGATGATGTCGGAGATCCGCATCGCGTCGGCGGGATGGGCCAGCAGATATCCGCCGCCGGGGCCGCGCACGCTCTTGACCAGACCGCCCTTGCGCAGGCGGGCGAACAACTGTTCCAGGTAAGACAGCGAGATTTCCTGCCGTTCGGCGATATCGGCAAGTGCTATCGGGCCGCCCTTGCTGCTGCTTGCAAGATCGACCATCGCCATTACGGCGTAGCGCCCCTTGGTGCTCAATCTCATTCCAGCCTCTCCTGCCTTTGCCTCGAGCAACGTCCCCGATATACCTTATCGGGGTGCGGTCGCCGGGTACCATTGATGCTGTCATCGTTCCAGCGGTCGATTTACTCGCGAAGATGCTTGAACACCCCGTCATTCGCTGTGGTATAGTCGGCGGTCTTGTCGGATTGGTATGACCAACACGCCTGGGTAGTCAGCAGGCGCCGCGGATCATGCCTCAATCCGGTATATAATGACCTAGTGCAGTGGTCAAGTATTCCAACGGCGGGATCTTCGCATGCTCGGGTGAACATCCTACTCGCTTTCTCGGTTATCAACGAGCCCCGCCCACTCATACCGTCAGGTATGGGCCAACCTGTTTTCGCCGGGACCCACACCGCAATGCCTGAAGTAATGATCAATGGACCGGCCGGACGGATCGAAGGCCGGTATGTTCACGGCAAGCAGCCCAACGCCCCCGTCGCGCTGTTCCTGCATCCCCATCCGCAGCATGGCGGAACGATGAACAACAAGGTGGTCTACACCCTGTTTCATGCGTTCGGCCGCCGGGGGTTCTCGACCCTCCGGTTCAATTTCCGGGGCGTCGGACGCAGCCAGGGCACCTACGACCGGGGCGAGGGCGAGCTGAGCGACGCGGCCTCGGCGCTCGACTGGCTCCAGACCTTCAACCCCAACGCTTCGGCCTGCTGGATCGCCGGCCACTCGTTCGGCGCCTGGATCGGCATGCAGCTGCTGATGCGCCGGCCGGAGATCGACGGCTTCATCTCGGTGGCCCCGCCGGCCAACTCGTTCGACTTCAGCTTCCTGGCGCCCTGTCCGTCCAGCGGCCTGATCGTCCACGGCAACAAGGACGAACTGGTGCCGGAGCAGAGCGTCCATAAGCTGGTCAACAAGCTGTCCCACCAGCGGGACATCCGGATCGACTACCGTCTGGTGGACGGTGCGACGCACCTGTTCTCCAACCACGTCGAACAGCTCGACAAGCATGTCGACGACTATCTCGACAACGCGCTCGGCAGCCGGCTGGCGGCGGTCGCGGAGTAGGTCATCCGGGTTCCGGGAAGCGGTGAACGCCCCTTTCCCGGAACGCACTATTCAGGGCGCGCTGAACCGCCCGCCCGTGACCGGCTGCGGCACGCCTGTCGTGCCGGGCAGGCTCAGCGGCAGCCCCAGCCGGCTGCGCACCGCCAGATAGCCGAACGCCTGCGCCTCCAGCGCGTCGCCCTGCCAGCCTACCGCGTCCACCGGCTCGACCACCGTCCCCAGCATCTGCCGGAGCAGGTCCATCAGGAAGCCGTTGAGCCGTCCGCCGCCCGTCACCAGCCAGCGGGCGGGCGGTTCCGGCAGCAGTTCCGCCGAGCGGGCGACGGATGCGGCCGTGAAGGCGGTCAGCGTCGCGGCTCCGTCGGCGGCGCTCAGCGCGGCCACGGGCGACGGGTCGAAGGCGTCGCGGTCGAGCGATTTCGGCGCCGGCTTGTCGAAGTAGGCGGAACTCAGCAGACGCGCCAGCACGTCCTGGTCGATCGTGCCGGAGGCCGCCAGCGCTCCGTCCGCATCGAAGCCTCGGCCCGTGTGCGACAGCACCCAGTCGTCGATCAGCGCGTTGCCCGGCCCGGTGTCGAAGGCCAGCACGTCGTCGTCCCCGCGCCCCAGCCACGTCACGTTGGCGACGCCGCCGATGTTGAGCACCGCCAGCGGGCGTTCCAGCGTCGATGCCAGCGCCCGGTGGAACAGCGGCACCAGCGGAGCGCCCTGGCCGCCGGCCGCCACGTCGGCGGTCCGGAAATCGTAGACCACGGGGATGCCGGTCAGCCGCGCCAGCAGCGGCCCGTCGCCGATCTGCCATGTCCGGCCCTGGTCGGGCGCATGGAAGATCGTGTGGCCATGGAAGCCGATCAGATCGACGCCGCCCGCTTCCCCCGCCAGCCGCCTCACCGCGTCGGCGTGCAGTTCGGTCAATTCCCGCTCGACTTCGGCCACCGGACCCTTGCCGCCCAGGCAACTCCGCAGCTTCGCGCGGAATTCATCGCCGTAGGGGATCGTCAGATGAGCGCCGGTTTCGACATGGGAAATGCCGTCGGTGCGGATCAGTGCCGCATCGATCCCGTCGAGCGACGTGCCGCTCATCAGGCCCAGGGCGGTCCGCAGGGAGGGGGCGTCATGGCTTCACCGCCGTTGCTGGTGGAGGATGGTGGAAGGCTGATGCGCAAGACGCCGCAATGCCGCAAGCCCCGCTGGTTCGATCAGGCCCTTTATGCTAACAGACGCGCCTTGACTAAACCTTGCATCAAACCCTGGAACAGCGTGATGAGCGATCTCCGTTCGGAATTCCTGCGCACCCTTTCGGCGCGTGGCTTCATCCATCAGTGCACGGATGTGGAAGGCCTGGACAAACTGGCCTCCGAGGGAGTCGTCACCGCCTATATCGGCTATGATTGCACGGCGGACAGCCTGCATATCGGTCACCTCGTCTCGATCATGATGCTGCGCCTGCTCCAGCGCACCGGCCACAAGCCGGTGGTCCTGATGGGCGGCGGCACGACCAAGATCGGCGATCCGACCGGCCGGGACGAAAGCCGCAAGATGCTGACCGACGAGCAGATCGCCGCCAACATGGCGAGCATCAAGCGGGTGTTCGGCCAGTTCCTGACATTCGGCGACGGCCCGACCGACGCCGTCATGGTCAACAACGCCGACTGGCTGGAAAAGCTGGAATACATCACGTTCCTGCGCGACATGGGCGTCCATTTCACGATCAACCGCATGCTGACCTTCGACAGCGTCAAGCTGCGGCTGGAGCGTGAGCAGCCGATGACGTTCCTGGAATTCAACTACATGATCCTCCAGGCCTACGACTTCCTGGAACTGTTCCGCCGGGCCGGCTGCCGGCTCCAGATGGGCGGGTCGGACCAGTGGGGCAACATCGTCAACGGCGTCGAACTGGGCCGCCGGGTCGATCAGGCCAGCCTGTTCGGCCTGACGACGCCGCTGATCATGACGTCGTCCGGCGTCAAGATGGGCAAGTCGCTCGGCGGCGCCGTCTGGCTCAACGCCGACCGGCTGTCGCCCTACGACTACTGGCAGTTCTGGCGCAACACGGAAGACGGCGATGTCGGCCGCTTCCTGCGGCTGTTCACCGAACTGCCGCTGGAAGAAATCGCCGAGCTTGAAAAGCTCGAAGGCGCCGGCATCAACGAGGCGAAGAAGCGCCTCGCCTTCGAGGCGACCAAGCTCGCCCACGGCGAAGCCGCGGCGCTGGAGGCGGCGGAAACCGCCCGCCGCACCTTCGAGCAGGGCGCTCTGGCCGAAGGCCTGCCGACGATCGAGGTCGGCAGCGACGATCTGGCCGCCGGCATCCCGGTGGTCGATCTGCTGGTCCGCGCCGAACTGGCCGCTTCCAAGGGCGAAGCCCGCCGCCTGATCAAGGGCAACGGCGCCCGCCTGAAC
Organism: uncultured Alphaproteobacteria bacterium; assembly: GCA_963848585.1. GTDB lineage: Bacteria > Pseudomonadota > Alphaproteobacteria > Azospirillales > Azospirillaceae > Skermanella. Next base: position 6,138 of record CAWKET010000057.1, read on the forward strand.
GACGCGGCCATCGGCGACGAGGCGCAGAGCCGTGACGGCGGCCGACCTGAACGCCGACGGCGTGCTGAAGCTGTCCGCCGGCAAGAAGCGGCACGTGCTGGTCAAGGCGGGGCTGGTCAAGGCAGGGTGAAAGCCTGAACCTCAATCCGACTCGGGATACTCATACACCCAGGGGTCCTTCTTGACCCCTGGATCGTGATCCAGGAAGAACAGGTTCCGCAAGAACCCGGCGCCAGCACGGCCAGCGGGTTGACGCTGACATTCGGGTCGCTGAGCTTTCCGTCGATCCTGTACGTGGCGGAGAAGATGCCCTGGCCTTCGCCGCCGGTCACGATGTCGCCCAGCAGCGGGATGATGCCGAGCAGGCGGTTCAGCCCGTAGACCGGCACGATGGTGCCCTGCAACTCCGCCCGGTCCTCCCCGACATCGAGCAGCCCTTCCATCGTCAGGCCAAGCGCCGAGCCCGACGTGCGGACGTTCTTGAACCAGATCTTCTTCAGCGCCTCCTCCCAGCGGAATTCCCCGGTCAGCTTGGCGAAGCTGATGCTGCGGCCTTCCACCAGTTCGGCGAAGCCGGCGGGTGAGGCGGCGTTCAGCAGGCGGGCCAGCGCCGGGGCATTGACCGCGTCGTAGTCGTTCATCTCGACCCGGCCGGCCAGCGCGCTGTCGGGTTTGGACGGATCGGTGCGCCCGACGATGGTGAGCCGGCCGCCCCGGATATTGTCGAACAGGTCGAGCGCGTGGAGCAGGGCGCCGGCGTCGCTGGTCTCCAGCACCAGACGGCGCGCTCTTGCCTTCCGGCCCGTAGCGCAGCACATGGGGGAGTTGGCATCGCCCACCTTGGCTTCCACCTGCGCCGAGGTCCAGTCCAGCCGGTCGCGCTTGAGATCCGCCTGAACGTCGCGCAGCATGCGCCCGTCGCCCAGGATGACGCGGCCAAGCTGGGCCGTCACCTCCAGCGGCATCTTGTCGGCTGGCTTCCCGCCATCCTTGCCGCCGCCCGGCCCCTTGCCGTCCTCCATCAGCGGGCGGGCGTCCAGGCTTCGCCCGGCCACCTGAAGCTTCCAGCCGCCGCCCGCCAGCGGAACGGCTGTGCCCGGAAGCCCGCGTTTCCCCCAGCGACAGGTCGGAAACGGTGGCGCTGGCGACCGTGTCGCCGCCCCCCGCCAGTTCGACCCCGCCGGCCGCCTTCAGGCCCGCCGTGTCGATCGTGATGCCGGAAAGGCGGAGCGCGTCGCCCCTGTTCAGTTCCAGCGTGCCCTTGGCGGTCCCCGCCATCCCCGGAGCCTTGGTCCAGCCCAGCGGCTCCAGCGCCATGGCGGCTTCGCGCAGGTCGAACGTGGCGGCAAGCCTGCCCTGGCCGGGCTTGGCGACGGTATAGACCGCGTCCATCTGCACCGGCCCGGTCAGGTAGGGCTTGGTCGGGAAGCCCAGCCGCTCGCGGTCGGCATCGCCCACCTCGCCGCGCGCCGTGATCCGGGTCAGGACATCGGCCTTGCTTGAGAAGGCCTCCATCCAGCTTATCTCCGCCGGGATGCCGTTGACCCGCGCCTTGCCGGTGATCGTCAGCTTCTGCGGGTCAAGCGTCAGGTCGGCGTCGCCCTTGGTCACCGGCAGGCGCGGGATCAGGCCGCTGATCGAGACATCCGACACCTTGCCCTTGGCGCCGAAGATCACGTCGTCGATCGTCAGCTTGTTTTCCAGCGGGAACTTGAAGGTCAGCCGCGCATTGGCCGAACCGCCCACGGCCGATGGCTTCAGCCCCAGCTTGTCGGGAAAGCCCAGCGGCTTGTAGTTCAAAACCTCCAGCGCCGTCCGCAACGGGCCGGACAGGGGGGTCGCGATATCGATATCCTGATCCTTCTTGTCCAGCCCGGTGATGATGACCTTCGACGTGCCGACCGCCATGTCCAGCAGCCGCCCGCCATCGGCATCGACGGTCAGGGTGGTGGGCGAAATGCGGACCGTGCCGTCCACCCCGGTCACCTGCGGCAGCTCCTTGAAGTAGCGGATCGACACCCCCTTGACGCGGATATCGGTGTCCAGCGCCTTCAGGACCGAGCGCTCCGGATTATCCACGTCGATCAATGCCTGGAACTTGGCGACGGCCTGATGGGCTTGGCCGGCGGACAGGTTGGCGGTGATCCAGTTCCGGGCATTCCGCCCGACGCCCTGCGGCCAATAGCGGTTCAGGTCGTCGATCGGCACATTGACGGCTCCGGCTTCGCCGGTGACCTCCAGCTTGCGGGCGCCCAGATCCACCGCCGCCGCCTTCAGCGACACCGTGGGTCCTCCCAGATCCGCCTTGAAATCGTCGATGGTGACGCGCTGGTCCTTGCCGCTGAACGATCCGGCAAGCTCGACCGAGGCCAGCTTCAGCGGCTCGGCATAGAATTCCGGCAGTGTCAGCACGCCGTCATTGCCGGAAACCCGCAGGCTGGCGTCCAGCGGAGTGAAGCTGCGGTCCAGCCGGACCTCGGCGCTGCCGCGCAGCACCATGCCCAGCGCCGCCAGCCGGCGCAGTTCCGGCGCGCGGTCCGCCAGTTCGGCCGGAGCGATATTGTCGAACCGGGTCTGCATCCGGGTGATGCCGTCGCTGCTGCGGAAGGTCAGGTCGGTGTTCAGCCGCGTGATCCGCTTGCCGACCGCCAGATCCAGCCTTGCGAAGCCGCGCAGGCCGCCCTCGTCCCGGCGAAGCGTCACGTCGGCGCGGGGAGCCCGCCAGACCTGATGCGTCACCTGATCGTCCAGCGTCAGCCGCGCGCCATCGACCCGCACTTCGGTCAGCCGCGACAGCGGGCCGGGCTGGCTGCCGGGCGGTAGCTGAAGCGCCTTCAGCACCTCTTCCGTCGGGTCGATATCGTCCTGCTCGACCGCCAGTTCCTCCGTCCTGACATCGACGTCGATGCCTTCGGCCGTGCGCTGGAGCCGCAGTTCCGGCTGCACCAGCGTCAGCACGGTCGGCTGGATATGGCCGCGCAGCAATCCCGCGCATGTCGAAGCTGATGCCCAGCGCCGGCACCGCCGCGATCAGCGCTCCGGTGCGGCCACGGACCCGGACATCGCGGGCGCGGATGTCGAAGGCGCGGAAGTTGAAGCTGCCCGGTTCCAGTTCCTGCGCCGACCCGCCCCAGTTCAGCACCGTGTCGCCGATCTCGACCCGCACGCCGGTTTCGGCGTCGTTCAGCGTCTGCTCGATCCAGGGCGTCAGGAAATCGACCTTCACGGGGCCGGTGGAAAGCCGCCAGAAGAACAGCGCGGCCAGCACGACCAGCCCGATCAGAACGGCGCTGACCGCTTCGATGACCAGAAGACAGGTGAATTTTCCCGCTTTCCGGATCACGCCGGGGTATCCAGTTCATCCATAGTCGGCATGGGCGGAACGGTTGACCTTCGCCCGATCGGCGCGCAGTCTCAGGCACCCCTCAGCCAGGTAGCTCGTGCCGATCGTGTCCACTCCCCCTGTTCCCGTCCCGTCTTCCCTCATAACGCCGCCGAAGCCGGCCGATCGCGACCGCCGTCCAGGTCGGGCTGGAGCGCTGGGCCGAGCAGGCCGCCCGCTGCCCGGACGAGGATGCCGCCACCTTCGCGCGCGAATATGTCGCGGACGCGGCGGGCCGCGCGCTGCTGGAAGCGGTGTTCGGCAATTCGCCCTTCCTGACCCAGGCGCTGATACTCGGATCTGCCCTTCGCCCGCCGCATGTTCACCGACGGGTATGACGCCGCCTTCGAGGCGGAGCTGGACGGCGATCCAGACCGAACTGGCGGCGGAGCGCGACATGCCCCGCCTGATGGCCCGGCTGCGAATCGCCAAGCGGCGGGTGGCCCTGCTTACCGGCGTCGCCGACATGGCCGGGAGTATGGGACCTTGCCCAGGTGACCGGCGCGCTCAGCACCTTCGCGGAGACAGCCCTCCGGCTCGCCTGTGACCATCTGCTGGTCAAGGCCGCCGGGGCGGGGTCGCTGGTCCTGCCCGATCCGGAACATCCTTCCGTCGGGAGCGGTCTCATCATTCTGGCCATGGGCAAATTCGGGGCGCGCGAGCTCAATTATTCCAGTGATATCGATCTGATCGTCCTATACGACGATCATGTCGTTCAGACCACCCAGCCGGACAACATGGCGCGAACCTTTGTCCGTCTCGCGCGCGATCTCGTCCGCATTATGGAGGAACGGACGCGGGACGGCTATGTCTTCCGCACAGATCTCCGTCTGCGCCCCGATCCGGGCGCCACTCCGCTGGCGGTATCGGTCTCGGCCGCCGAAGCCTATTACGGCAGTCTTGGGTCAGAACTGGGAGCGCGCCGCCATGATCAAGGCGCGGGCCGGTGGCCGGCGACCTCAAGGCAGGCCGGAAGTTCCTGCGCTTCCTGGTCCCCTTCATCTGGCGCCGCAGCCTGGATTTCGCCGCCATCCAGGACATCCACTCGATCAAGCGCCAGATCAACGCGCATCGCGGCTACAAGGCGGTCGCGGTCAACGGCCACAACGTAAAGTTGGGCCGTGGCGGCATCCGCGAGATCGAGTTCTTCGCCCAGACCCAGCAGTTGATCTTCGGCGGCCGCGACCCGACGCTCCGCACCTCCGGCACGGAGCCGAGCCTGCTGGCCCTGGTCGATGCCGGGCGGATCGATCGCAGCGTGGCGGACGAGCTGATCCAGGCCTACCGCTATCTCCGCAAGGTCGAGCACCGCGTCCAGATGAAGGAGGACCGCCAGACCCATTCCCTGCCGGCCGACGACGCCGGGATCGCGGCGCTGGCCCTGTTCCTCGGCTATGACGGGCCGGAGCCGTTCCGGACGGACCTGCTGGCGACCATGAACCTCGTGGAAGACCACTACGCCGCCCTGTTCGAGGAAGCGCCCCCTCTGGCCGGTACCGCCGGCAATCTCGTCTTCACGGGCACGGAAGACGATCCCGACACGCTGGAAACCCTGCGGAACATGGGTTTCGGCAACCCCAGCAGCGTCGCGGCGCAGGTGCGCGGCTGGCACCATGGCCGCTACCGGGCGACCCGAAGCACGCGGGCGCGGGAGCTTCTGACGGAGCTTGGGCCGGCGCTGCTCCAGGCGCTGGGCTCCACGCCGCACCCCGACGACGCCTTCAACCGGTTCGACGAGTTCCTGGCCCGGCTGCCGGCGGGCATCCAGCTCTTCTCGATGTTCTACAGCAACCCCAACCTGCTGAACCTCGTGGCCGAGATCATGGGCACGGCGCCGCGCCTCGCCGAGGTGCTGAGCCGCAACCCCAACCGGCTCGACGCCGTGCTGACGCCGGGCTTCTTCGACGGACTGCCCGACCGCGCCTCGCTGGCCGAACAGCTCGACCTGCTGCTGGCCCAGGCGCGGGATTTCGAGGATGTGCTGAACATCGCCCGGCGCTGGACCAACGACCAGATCGTCTGGGCCGGCATCCACATCCTGCGCAACATCACCGATGGGGAGCGTTGCGGGCCTTTCCTGTCCGACGTGGCCGATCTGGCGCTGTCGGCGCTGGAGCCGCGCGTCGCCGACGATTTCGCCCGCCGCCATGGCCGGTTCAACGGTCATTCCATGGCGATCCTGGCTTTGGGCAAGCTGGGCAGCCGGCAGATGACGCTGCGGTCCGACCTTGACCTGATCATGGTCTACGACGTGCCGCCGGGCCTGACCGCCTCCGACGGCCTAAGCCGCTGGCGCCGAACGAGTATTTCATCCGCCTGACCCAGCGCATGATCAACGCCATGACGGCCCCGACCGGCGAGGGGCAGGCTCTACGACATCGACATGCGCCTGCGTCCCAGCGGAAAATCCGGCCCGCTGGCGATCAGCCTGGAATCCTTCACCCGCTATCAGCTCAACGACGCCTGGACGTGGGAGCACATGGCGCTGACCCGCGCCCGCGTGATCCACGGCCCGCCCGAACTGGCGTCCCGCCTGGAAGCTGCGGTCCGCGAGGTCCTGACCCGCCCGCGCGACCCCGATAAGGTGCTGCGCGACGTGGCCGAAATGCGCCTCCGGATCGAGAAGGAGTTCGGCACCACCGATATCTGGGAGGTGAAATATATCAGGGGCGGCACGATCGACGTGGAGTTCATCGCCCAGTACCTGATGCTCCGCCATGCCTCCGAACATCCCGAAATCCTCAGCAGCGACGCGGCGGCGGCCCTCCGCGCCGCAGCCAGAGCCGGTCTGCTGGACGCCGGGGTCGCGGAGGATCTGTGCGGGGCGCTGTCCCTGTGGCGCCGCATCCAGGGCTTCCTGCGCCTGACCACCGAAGGCCGCTTCATCGCCGACAAGGCCCCGGCGGGCCTGCGCGCAAGCCATGATCCGCGCCGCCTTCCCGGAGAGTGCCGAGGACCCGTCATTCGACTTCGAAGCGCTGGAAGCCAAGGCGCGGAGCATCGCGGCAAGGGCGCACCGGCATTTCGTGACGCTGGTGGAGGAGCCGGCGGAGCGCTTAGGCCCGCTTACGCCCGCTCCGTTATCCGCTGCTTCAAATGATCGCTAAGCCGTAGCGCCAGTGCCACCAGTGTCAGCGTCGGGTTGATGTTGCTGCCGGTGGGGTAGACCGAGCTTCCGGCGACGTAAAGGTTCTCCAGGCCATGGACCCGGCAATTGGCATCGACGACGCCGGTGCGCTCGTCGTCGGACATCCGGGTCGTTCCCATCTGGTGGTAGCCGCCGACCATGGTGGGGCTCCATGAGTTCCCGCCGTCCCGCAACCAGGGGTCGAACTGGAACAGCCCGAGGCCCAGCCGCGCCAGCTCGCCGCCCAGCAGCTTGCCCTGGACCTGGAGCGTCCGTTTGTCCAGCTCTCCCAGCCGCCAGTCCAGCACCGGCAGCCTGGAGCCGAGCGCGTCGCGGCGGTCCGACAGGGTGATCCTGCTGTCCGGGTTGGGCGCCTGCTCCGCCTGACAGAGGAAGTAGACCTGATGCACGCCATCCGGCTTCGGCACCATGGGCCGGTTGTGGATCGCCCGCCGGTACAGATTATAGGCGGTGATATCGGTGCCCTGGATCAGGTCCCAAAGCCCCTCCGCCAGCCGGTCGGGCATCCGCCCGGCCTCGATCGACTGAGCGAAGCGGCGCATCGTCGCCATCGACGTCTCATCGGTCACGTATAGAAGCTGAAGCCGGGTATTGAGGATCTGCTCGGCCTTTGTTTTTTCCGCAGGCACGGTGATGGAGGGGCAGAAGATATACTCCCCGCACCAGCCCGGCCGGAACATGTCGATCAGATGGAAGGGATCGTCCGTCGTCAGGCTGCCGATCCGGTCCCGTGGATGCTCCATGAAGAACCGTCCGACCAGATCGCGCCGGTTGCCGATACCGTGCGGTTCGATCCGGTCGGATGCCAGCATCAGCCGGGCATTCTCGATCGCCCCGCAGGCCAGCACGAAGTAGCGCGCCTTTACCCTGGCGCGCCGGCCATTGAAGGAGCGCAGTTCGACGGATTCGACCTTATGCGCCGACGCATCGCTCAGGCATTCGGTGGCATTGGCGTTCAGCAGCACGCGGATATTCGGGGCCTTGCGCAGCTCTTCCCGGTAGACTTCGCCGAAGCGGGTCGGGGTGGCGATTTCCCAGAAATGGAATTTCAGCCGCGATTCGTCGAGGACGAAGGGTTCAACGTTCAGCTTCCTCCAGATATCCTCGTTCTTCCGCCTGGGTCCCAGCGAACAGATCGGGCGGGCCAGATCGTACCAGGGTTCCAGCTCCGAAGGTCCGAACGGCCAGCCGCTGTACGGGACCCACGACCGCGCCTGCGAAATCGATCGGCTGGAACTCGCCGCACCAGTTGTCCCAGTGGTTGGAACTGCCGCCGAAGAAACGCAGCCGCGCTTCATCCAGGCCGAAATACGGCATGCCGACGCTGTCGCCCTGATAGAGCGCCTGGGTGGCGTCGTCGAATTCCAGGTCTCCGCTTTCGATCATCAGCACATCGATCGACGTGCCGATGAGTCTTCGGGCCATGCTGATCCCGGCGGGACCGGCGCCGACGATGCAGATGTCGGCTTCAAGGACGGAGTTGTCGTCCAGGTTGCGCAGATCGATGAACATGCCTGTCCCTTATGCCAGCGCCAGTGCGGAACAGGTGAGCGCCAGCGACCGGGGCAGGACCCAGCCATCGACCGTCACGACTTCGCCCCCTTCAAGATCGAGGCGGGCGTGGCGGGCGGTGTGGCCGCGCATACCGGTCTCCCCGGCTTCGCCAGGGCCGCGCGCCATGCGCGGGCGGCGGGTGTTTCCTCCGGATGAAGATCCAGATAGTGCCGCCCCAGGGCACGCATGGCTTCCAGCGGATCTTCGGGCCGGGATCATCACCGGCAGGCCAGCCGTGACGGCTGCTCGGCAGCCGCACGGCAGCCAGAGTCTTCAGGAAGCGGCGTCGGCGCATTCGTGTCGGCATCCTTCAGCGATGGGCGGGAAAGTGGATCGCCGGATTGGGCTCGACGTTCCGGCGCAGCGCGGCGCTGAACTGGTCGGGGCGTGAACGCGCCAGCCAGAAGACCGCGACCGCGTTTACGACGGGAATGACGATCAGCAGGGACATCCAGCCGGGCCAGCCGGCCCGCTGGCAGATGCGCCAGCATCCCGGCAGCGGCGCCATGACGGCGCACACCAGAATGACGAGCAGACCCATTTGAAAGACGTGAAACGAAATCATTGAAGGCCTTTCTTCAAGATTTACGGGCGTCAGGATTTACGGGCGTCGTGCGGTATCCGGTTCGTCCGGCCGGGGGTTCTGCAGAAGCAGGACGAGTGCTACAAATCCCGCGTACGGGATCAGAAGCAGCAGGGACAGGGTCGGTGCATATCCCCAGCGGCGGCAAAGCTGCCAGCATGGGGGGATGATGAGCGGCGCCATGAACAGCCATCCCAACATCACGATAAGCAGCATTGAGATAAAAGTTGACATGAATTTTATATATCTGCGACCACCCCTTTCTTGCAATGAGCACAGTTGTTCTACTGCCGAAGGCGCTTACTGAAAGGGAGGTACCCGAACGTACTGCGACTTCAGCGGCACCTGACTTTAACGGAGTTCGACCGTATACCGTACGAAGCCATCCGCAGTGGCGAAGCTGTCGTAAAGGCGGCGGGCCACCGCATTGTCCGCGCGCGTCTGCCAATAGACCTTCCGCCATCCGCTCTCGCGGCCTTGGGCGATGAGATCCTCGATCAAGGCCCTGCCGGCGCCCGACCCACGTACATCGTGTGGCTACGAACAGGTCTTCCAGATAGCAGACCGGGGTTGCCGACCATGTTCCGGGATGAAGCATCGCGACGGTGAAGCCGATGACCCTTTTCTTCCGCACCGCCAGCCGGGCGAAGATGCCGGACTTCGGGTCGAGGATGCGGCGCCACGTTTCCGCCGTCACCTCTTCAGGCACCATCGTCTCGTAGAAGCTGAGATAGCCGTTCCATAAACAGCGCCAAGCCACTTCGTCCGCCGCCGTCGGGTCACGGATCTCGATCATTCCCGGTCCTTCTTCTTCCGATATGCCAGGGCAAAGCCCCTCTCTAGCCGATTTCCGTTTCCATTCCCCGCCGCTTTTCGCCGCAGGGGACAAAAGATGGGGAATTATTCGTCCCGTGTGAACGCGGCGTCGCTGATGTGACCGGCTTCGTGACGGCGATGGCGGGTTCGCCAGGAATGCCGCCGTATTGATCAGCGCGTTGGCGGCGTGGGAGTATTCCCACGCCGTCCTCAGCCGCTCCCAGTCCTCCGGGATCGTGGTCCAGTTCAGCGGTCGCCTGATTGGCCGGGAAGGTCCAGGTGAAGAAGACCGCCAGGCTGACCGCGATCAGGACGGCCGAGCTGACGGCGAACATCGCGGCATCTCCGGTTGTGCCGCCACAACCGCCACGCCAGTACGAGGTTCGCGGCGATCGCCGCCACGATCACGACGCCGAACCATGCCCAGCCGGCATAGATTCCCTGGACGATGAAATAGGCGTCGCGCGGCAAGCCGATCTTGTTCGGCAGTTCGAACAGATGGGCCAAGCCGGGGGCGAGCGTGAGCATCGTCAGGAACAGGGTGAGAATCTTCAAGACGGTCAGCATGGCGCACTACCCAATAGCCTGTTGGTACATGTACTGTAGAAAACAGCGCCCCGACCCCAATTGCGCCGATCCCGCCGAACGGTTTATCGTGGTTGGTAGAACGAACAAAAATACCAAACGAATACAAGGGATTGCGGCCACCGCCCAGGTGGTCCGGGACAGGAGGATTTCCGTGGTTCAGCTTACCATCAACGGAACAGAAGCACGAGATCGACGCCGATCCGGACACCCCGCTGCTGTGGGTGATCCGTGAGCAGGTCGGCCTTACCGGCACCAAGTTCGGCTGCGGCATCGCCCAGTGCGGCGCCTGCACCGTGCATCTGGACGGCGTCGCCACCCGGTCCTGCGTGACGCCGCTCAGCGCGGTGACAGCCGATCAGCAGATCGTGACCATCGAAGGGCTTTCGCCCGACAGCAGCCATCCGGTGCAGAAGGCCTGGGCCGCGCTGGACGTGCCGCAATGCGGCTACTGCCAGTCCGGCCAGATCATGGCCGCCGTGGCGCTGCTTCAGTCCAACCCCAACCCCACCGACGACGACATCAATACCGAGATGAGCAACATCTGCCGGTGCGGCACCTATAACCGCATCCGCGCCGCCATCAAGCTGGCCGCCGGCGATACCGGCGAAGCAACCCGCGGCTGACGCGAAGGTTGAGGGGAACACATGACGACCATGCTCAAGACCTCGCGCCGCGGCTTCCTGGCGGGTTCGGCCGCCGCTGCCGGCGGCTTCATGCTGGGCTTCCACATCCCGTTCTCCGCCGCCGAAGCCGCATCTCCCGTCACCGGCGGAGCCGCCCCGGAACTCAACGCCTGGGTCGTGGTGAAGCCGGACGACACCGTCGTCATCCGCATCGCCCGCGTCGAGATGGGGCAGGGCACGCTGACCGGCCTTGCCCAGCTTGTCGCCGAGGAACTGGACTGCGACTGGTCCCGCGTCACGACCGAATACCCGACACCCGGCCAGAACGTCGCGCGCAACCGCGTCTGGGGCAACTTCCAGACGGCGGGCAGCCGGGGCATCCGCGATTCCCAGGAATATGTCCGCAAGGGCGGAGCCGCCGCCAAGCAGATGCTGATCCAGGCCGCCGCCAACGACTGGAAGGTGCAGGCGTCCGAATGCACCGTCGACAAGGGCGTCATCAGCCATGCCGCCTCCGGCAGGACGACGACCTACGGCAAGGTGGCCATGGCCGCCGCCCAGCTTGAACCGCCCGCCGATGTCCAGCTCAAGGACCCGAAGGACTGGAAGATCGCGGGCAAGCCGCTCCCCCGGCTGGACACCGCCGAGAAGCTCAACGGCGCGCAGATCTATTCGATCGACATGAAGCTGCCGGGCATGCTGAACGCGGCGATCCGCGAATGCCCGGTCTTCGGCGGCAAGGTCAAGAGCTTCGACGCCAAGGCGGTCGAGACCATGCCCGGCGTCAAGAAGGTCGTCGCCGTCGGCGACACCGCCGTCGCCGTGGTCGCGGATACGTGGTGGCGCGCCAAGACCGCGCTGGATGCGCTGCCGGTCGAGTGGGACGAAGGCCCCAACGCCGGCCTTTCCAGCGAGCAGATCGCGGCTACCCTGCGCGAAGGTCTGGACGCGCCCGAAGCCTTCATCGGCAACCAGGCCGGCGACATCAAGGCGTCGCTCGACAAGCCCGGCGTCAAGCGGGTCGAGGCGGTCTACAGCTATCCCTATCAGCACCATGCCACCATGGAGCCGATGAACGCGACGGCGCTCTTCACCAACGACCGGTGCGAGGTCTGGACCGCGACCCAGAACGCCGAAGCCGCCCTTGCCACCGCATCGACCGCCGCCGGGCTGCCGATCCCGCAATGCGAGGTCTACCGCCTGCATCTGGGCGGCGGGTTCGGCCGGCGGTCCTCCAGCCATGACTATGTCCGCCAAGCCGTCCTGATCGCCAAGCAGATGCCCGGCACTCCCGTCAAGCTGATCTGGTCGCGCGAGGAGGACATGCTGCACGGGCGCTACCACCCGGTCACCCAGTGCAAGCTGACCGGAGCGCTGGACGCCAATGGCAACCTGGACGGGCTGCACATGCGGATTTCCGGCCAGTCGATCCTTGCCAACATCAACCCGCAGGGGCTTCAGAACGGCCGGGACCCGGCCACTTTCCAGGGCCTCAACCCCAGCGGCACCGAAGGCGTGCTCGGCTACACCATCCCGAACCTGCTGATCGACCACGCCATGCGGAACCCTCCGGTTCCGCCCGGATTCTGGCGCGGCGTCAACAACAACCAGAACGCCATCTACCTTGAATGCTTCGTGGACGAGCTGGCCCATGCCGCCGGCAAGGACCCGCTGGAGTTCCGCCGCAAGCTGCTGGTCGACCATCCGAAGCATCTGGCCGTGCTGAACGCGGTCGCCGAGAAGGCCGGCTGGGGCACTCCTGCTGCGCAAGGCGTCTATCGCGGCCTTGTCCCAGCACATGGGCTATGGCAGCTACGTGGCGGCCTGCGCCGAGGTGTCGGTCAGCGACAGTGGCGACCTGAAGATCCACCGGATCGTCGCGGCCACCGATCTGCGGCCATGCGGTCAACCCGCAGCAGATCGCGGCGCAGGTCGAAGGCTCCTTCGTCTATGGGTTGACGGCGCTGCTCTATGGCGAGATCACGCTGAAGGACGGGCGCGTCCAGCAGGAGAACTTCGACACCTACCAGATGATGCGGATGGACCAGATGCCGAAGGTCGAGACCATCGTCATGCCGTCCGGCGGATTCTGGGGCGGTGTGGGAGAGCCGACGATCTTCGTGGCGGCTCCGGCGGTCCTTAATGCTATCTTCGCCGCGACCGGCAAACGCATCCGCTCCGTTCCGCTGGCCAACGCGGATCTGCGCAAGGCGTGATGAGGAAGAGAAGGCCGCGGGATGGAGATGAGAACAGTCCTTGCCGCGATGCTCCTGTTCTCGGCGGGGCCGGCCTTGGCGCACAGCCGGCCCCGCTCCTCCAATGAGCCTCCGGGTGCTTCCTCCTGCTCCGGCTGCCATGGCCGGAGCGGGGGGATTCCCGCGATCAAGGCCAAGTCGGCGGACGAGATAGCGGCGGCCATGCTGGAATACAGGGCGGGGCAGGGTTCGCCCACCGTCATGGACCGCATATCCAGGGGCTTCACCGAACAGGAGATCCGGGACATAGCGTCCTGGATCGTCCAGCAGCGTTGAGGGGAAAAGCCATGGATGGACCGACCCCGAACCGCCGCTCGGTTCTGAAGACTCTTGCGCTTGGCGCGTCCGCCACGCGCGCTTGCCCGGCCCGCCTTCGCCCAGGCGAATGCCAAGGTCGTGGTGATCGGCGGCGGCTTCGCGGGCGCTACCTGCGCCCGCTTCCTGAAGCGCCACGGCCTGGACGTGGCCCTGGTCGAGCGTAATCCGACATACGTCTCCTGTCCGATGAGCAACGCCGTCCTGACCGGGTTGCGGCCGATGGACGGCCAGAAATTCGGCTACGACGCCGTGCGGCCGAGGGCATCGCCGTGATCCACGAGCACGCCGCCCGCGTCGATCCCCAGGCCCGGCAGGTCCGGTTGGACAACGGCACGATCCTCGACTACGACCGTCTGGTGCTGGCCCCCGGCATCGACATGCGGTTCGACGCGCTGCCCGGCTATGACGAGGCCGTGGCCGAGACCGTTCCCCATGCCTGGAAAGCCGGTCCTCAGACCACGCTGCTCCAGCGCCAGTTGGAGGCGATGGAGGACGGCGGCGTGGTGGTCATGTCGGTCCCTCCCGTGCCCTACCGCTGCCCGCCCGGCCCGTATGAGCGGGCGAGCCTGATCGCCCATTACCTCAAGACCCGCAAGCCGCGCTCCAAGCTGATCGTGCTGGACGCCAAGGACAGCTTCTCCAAGCAGAAGCTGTTCCAGAACGCTTGGCAGCGAGCTTTACCCCGATACGCTGGAATGGGTCGGGCTGTCGCAGGGCGGGCAGGTGACCGCTTTCGAGCGGGAAGTCCAGGACCTTCGTCACCGATTTCGAGCGCTATCCCGCCGATGTCGCCAACGTCATCCCGCCGCAGAAGGCCGGAGCCATCGCCTTTGCCGCCCAAGTGACCGACCGCAGCGGCTGGTGCCCGATCGATCCGGTGACGTTCGAATCCAAGCTTCAGCCCAACATCCACGTCATCGGCGACAGCGCCATAGCGGGCGCCATGCCCAAATCCGCCTTTTCCGCCAATGCCCAGGCGAAGGTCTGCGCCGCAGCCGTGGCGATCCTGCTGGAGGGCGGCGTCCCGACGTCGCCCAAACTGATCAACACCTGCTACAGCCTTGTCGCCCCCGACTACGGCATTTCGGTTGCCGGCGTCTATGCGCCGGCCAAGGGCGTGCTGGCCGATATCGAGGGCGCCGGAGGCGTCAGCCCGCTCGACGCCCCGCCTTCCGTCCGCTCGACCGAGGCCCGCTATGCGGAAGCGTGGTTCGAGACGATCACGGCGGAAGTCTTCGGATGATCGGCGTTGTGCTGGCACTGGCTCTGCTTCCCTATACTGTGGTCGGCGATGCGATCCCCGCGCCGCTGACCGGTGCTCCGGGCGATCCGGCGCGTGGTCGTGTCATCGTCACCAGCCGCCAGCGCGGGCTTGTGTCTGCTGTGTCATTCCGGCCCGTTCCCGGAGGAGCGGTTTCAGGGCGATCTGGCCCCCAGCCTTGCCGGCGTGGGTTCCCGGCTGTCCGAAGGGCAGCTCAGGCTGCGGCTGGTTGACAGCCGAAAGCTTGATCCTGGCACCATCATGCCAAGCTATTATCGGACGGACGGCTTGAACCGCGTCGGCGCCGCGTGGCGCGACAAGCCCGTCCTGAATGCTGAAGAGATCGAAGACGTGGTGGCGTTCCTCGCCACTTTGCGCGACTGAGGGGAGGGATCGAGGCCTTGAAGATATGGCGACACGCCGCGACATCCTGCGGACCGGGGCGGCCACCGGAGCGGCCTTTGCCACCCTGCTGCTGGTCCGCCCCGTTCTGGCGAAACCGGCGGATATGGAAGCCGCCATCCGCGCCTTCACCGGCACCGCCCCGATCAGCTAACGGCAAGGTCGAACTGGTCCTGCCGGCGCTGGTCGAGAACGGCAACTCCGTCCCGCTGACCGTCAACGTCGCGCACTGGATGGAGCCGAACGACTATGTGAAGACCATCGCCATCTTCAACGAGAAGAACCCCCAGCCCAACGTCGCGACATTCCACCTGACCCCGCGCGCCGGCAGGGCATCGGTTTCCACCCGCATCCGCCTTGGCGACAGCCAGAAGATCACCGCCATCGCCCAACTCAGCGACGGCAGTTTCTGGTCGGACGAGGCCGAGGTGATCGTGACCCTTCCGGCCTGCGCGGAGAGTTGACCCCGGAGAACTGAACCATGGCCCGCACCCTGATCAACGTCCCTCCGACCGCGAAGCGCGGCGAGGTCATCGAGATCAAGACCCTGATCTCCCACCCGATGGAAACCGGCTTCCGCACCGGCCCCGACGGCGCGCTGATCCCGCGCGACATCATCCACCGCTTCACCTGCACCTATAACGGCGAGGAAGTCTTCAGCGCCGACCTGTTCCCCGCCATCACCGCCAACCCCTTCATCACCTTCACCACGGTGGCGACGGAGAGCGGCGAGTTGGCCTTGAGCTGGACCGACGACAAGGGCCAGACCCAGACGGAGAAGGCGAAAATCACGGTCGAATGAGCGTTTGGTCACCGGTTTCTCCCGCTGTCTGGTGTCTCTTGGCGCTGGCCGGTCCGGGTCGGGTTCGGCGGATGCCGACGACCGCCGTTCCGGCTTCGACTTCATGGGACCGCAGACCCAGGCGATGCAGAGCGACGACACCTCCAACCCCGGCATGCTCGCCGTCCTGGAAGGGGAGGAGCTTTGGAACCGCAAGGCCGGGGATGCTGACAAATCCTGCGCCGACTGCCACGGCGACGCGGCGCGGTCGATGCGCGGGGTGGCCGCCCATTACCCGGCCTTCGATACGGGAACCGGCGGCCCGATCAACCTGGACCAGCGCATCAACATCTGCCGGGAGAAGAACCAGGAGGCCGAGCCTTTCCCGTAGGAGAGCGAGGAAATCCTGGCATCTGTCGGCCTTTGTCGGCCACCAGTCGCGCGGCATGCCGGTGCAGGTCGGGGAGGACTCCCGGCTGGCGGGTTTCATCAAGGCGGGCGAGGATGCTTTCCACCAGAAGCAGGGCCAGCTCAACTTCTCCTGCGCCGACTGCCACGACGCCAATTGGGGCAAGCATCTTGGCGGCAGCGTGATCCCGCAGGGCCACGCGACCGGGTACCCGATCTACCGTCTGGAATGGCAATCGATGGGGTCGCTTCAGCGGCGCTTGCGCAACTGCATGGCGGGAGTCCGGGCGGAACCCTACTCCTACGGCTCGCCGGAGTTTGTCGAGCTGGAGCTTTACCTGATGTCGCGGTCACGCGGCATGGCGGTGGAGACGCCGGCGGTTCGTCCGTAAACGTCATCAAACGTCATGATTTCTCGGCGCAGTGCTGAGCGGTATGAGTTGATGCGGTCATCGACGTCCTGGACCCAGGGCAGTGCGGGGTTTGCCGGGTTGTTGCGGGACCACAGCCACTTGCCCGGCGCTTGGCGGGTCGGCCATTCGTCCTGCGGCAGCAGGTCCATGGCGTCGTTGAAGAACATCGTCGCCTCCTCCGCGAAGTCGAGGCTCTTGTAGACTTCGGGATGACGGGACTTCAGCGTGTCGCGGCAGTGGGAGATCAGGCGGACTTTGGCATGAAGCACCCTGACGCCGTGGTCGGGCCGCATCCGCGGCGGGGGAGGGGGCGGAGGAGCGGCCTCGGCCGGCGGCTGCGGTTCGGGCGGCATCGGCGGGTCGAACACGGCTTCGGGTTCGGGGACTTCGGCTTCCGGGGCGTGGGGATGGGACGGGCTGCGGGTCGGGGGCGTCGAACGAGTCGCGCGCGTCCGCGAGTGCCGGGGCAAGGCCGGACTGCCCACGGTTTCCGTTGGCGTAATGCCCCTGAAAGCGGGCGATCATGTCGATGGCGCGCAACGCGCCGCTGACGTTCTTCTTCGACATGCTGTCGGTCATCAGGCGCTTGAGGTTGGCGACCAGATCGTCATGCTCCTGGCGGTGGCTGTCCTCCTTGGCAAGCGCCAACTCCGCGATGCGGGCCGCGACGTTGATATCGGCGACAAGCCGCGACCCCGTCTGCCGCGCACTGTCCCAAGCATACCCCGCCCGCCGGGCCGCCTCGGCCTGACTGCATCCGGCGACGATATGCCGGGCGAAGACCTCCTGCCGATGCGGCAGCGGGGGAGAGGTGTTGGCAGCCGTGTTGGTTTCGGCTGAGGCTTCAGCAGAGTAGGTCATGGCGGGGGCTTTCCGGGTGGTGAGTTGAAAGGACTTTAGTCCTTTCTCGGCGTCATTGTCAAGGCAATTGCACCTGCGGTCTAAGCGGATCGACAGTTTCGTAGGTCGGTCTAGAGCGAAGCGGCAGCCGACAAGCCGGCGCGTCTATGTCGGCTGCCGCTTCGCTCTAGCCCGACCTACGAAGCTATATAAATCAAGGTCCTTAGCTTTGCTTCAACACGGGAGTTTGATCCGGCTTTGATGTTACCCTACAGTTTGTAGGGTAACATCAAAGCCGGATCAAACATGGGCTCTGCGGCTGCGGCGCGTCTTGCGTGTTGACCAGCCATATCCGGGACGCTCTATCGTCGCGGCGTGCGAGGACCACATCGACGGCAACAACGGCAACGATCTCCTGGCCGGAGCAAGCCTGGAAGGGTTTTACGATCCCGAGCCGGACATCTTCGTGTTCGACCCCGATGACGGCAACGACACGATCACCGACTTCACCCCGCCGAGCTACGACTGGCTGTATCCATCGCCGGGCGATCAGATCGTGCTGCTGGGCGGCACGCCCGAGGATGTCGGGATTATCCTCGCCAGTGCGACGACGACGGTGACCAATCAGACCATTCTGGTCTACGGCAATACGACTATCGGTCTCAACGGGATCGATCAGAGCCAGGTGTCCCCGGATTGGTTCCTGCTCGCCTGAGACGGCGACCTTGCCGGAGACTGCCGAGAGTTTGGGGGCGTTATGCTGTGAGGTTAAAGCAGAATGTCCCCATTCTTCCCCTTCAACTCAGGCTACAAGCTTGCGCTTCAGACGTTCGGCCATCCCTTCGGGATCGTCGTAAATCAAGTCGATTATGGTCCGGGTGAATGCATCCGGCTCTGTCCGGCGCTGCTCCCAGTTTTGCAGGGTCGAGCGCGGGATGTGAAGAAGCGCTGAGAAGTTGTCCTGGCTCATGGAGAGGCGGGCTCGCGTCGCCTTGAGCTTGGCGGCGTAATCAAGCGGGGCGGGGGTGAACTCGCTCCAGTCGGGGTCGTCGTCGTTGGGCAGGATGTCAGCCATATTTCTTGATCTCCCGGTCGTTCGCTTTGCGAACAGAGATTATCCGAACCGGAAATTCTGGACGTTGTCAGCGCACGTGTGCAGCGGCTCTCGACATAGCCAAAGCACAAGTGCCGAAATTCGCTGTAGGTTGGGCCGGTGGCCGAAAACTGAAGACCCGCCATGGGTGAAAGTCGCACTCCGAACGCCAGCGATAGCTGATGATCCACGCTGGTATGATGCGTCCTTGTTCGGATCGAAACTGATTTTCATACGGTCCATTGTCAGCCGAATATACGCTGATAGCGTACTGGCGTCAAGACTCCGAGCCGAAGTTAAACCAGAATGTCCCCGTCCTTTTCCCCGTTCTTTCCGGAATTTCACTCATTATGCAGTGTTGTTTGTATTGAGCCGATAGAGCTCCTGATCGACGGAGGGTCGATCTGAATTGGAGGAAACCGAGATGACAATATTCGCTCGCTCAACGCTCGCCGGGTTGGCGGTTGCCGCCGCTCTGGCCGCTGTTCCGGCTTACGCGGAGACGACGTCGTTCAAGGCCGACCTCAAAGGAGCGTCCGAAGTTCCCCCCATCACAAGCCAGGGCAACGGGAACGTGACTGCGACGTATGACACGACGAGCAAGAAGCTCACGTGGAAGGGCACCGTGTCAGGCTTGAGCGGTAATGCTACCGCGGCTCACTTTCATGGCCCTGCTGAGACCGGCAAGAACGCGGGCGTGCTCGTGCCCGCCCCTGGTGTCACGACCGGCCCCTTCGAAGGTTCGGCCACACTGACCGATGATCAAGCCAAGGCGCTGATGGCCGAACAGACCTACTTCAACGTTCATACGGCCGCGAACCCGGATGGCGAAGTGCGCGGGCAGGTTATGAAGGCGCAGTAAGCCCAGGCCTTGCCATGGATTTGCTGTTTATCCGATGGACATCAGGCTGGCGTTGCCTCCCGCTGCCGCCGTGTCGGTGCTGACGGACTGTTCTTCGACCAGGGGAACCAGCCCGTAGTCTTGCGAGCATGACGCCAGGGCGTCGCGGCTGATGCCTTGGGCGGAGACTATCGGGCCGGGCAGGGTTGCCAGTTTGCGGTTCAGGTCGCGGAGAGCGTCGCTGTCGCCTTCGAACAGGACGGCCTGGAACCTGGGGGTGGTGGTCCAGTCGGGCGTGGTGGTGATGTGGTCGCGCAGGTCCTTGGGCAGGTCGGGGAGGGGGCTGGTTGCCGGGATCAGCGCCTTGTTGCCGGTGGCGAGGGCGGCTCCGATCTGGAGCAGCAGGCCGGTTTCGGTCTGGGGCAGGCAGAGGACGGTGCCGCGCGCGTGGACGCGGTAGAGGTTCCGCTCGCCGACGGGGCCGGGGAGGGTTAGCACCGTGCCGGTGGGGGATTGCTCGATATAGCTGCGGCAGCGGGCGGCTTCCGTGGTGTTTCCGCGAGCGGCCAGCCAGTCGGCGAAGGCGGTTGCCGCCGGCTGGCGCTTGTCGGGGGCGGGGCGGAGGGCTGGCGGGACGGGCGGAGACACGGAGAGCAGGCGCGACAGGTAGAGCGGGCCGCCGGCTTTGGGGCCGGTGCCGGACAGGCCGTGGCCGCCGAAGGGCTGCACGCCGACGATGGCGCCGATGATATTGCGGTTGACGTAGACGTTGCCGGCGCCGATGCGCTCGCTGACGTGGGCGATGGTCTCGTCGATGCGGCTGTGGACGCCGAAGGTCAGGCCGTAGCCGGTCGCGTTGATGGCGTCGATCAGGCTTTCAAGCTTCGCCCTTGGATAGCGCAGGATGTGCAGGACGGGGCCGAAGACTTCCCGGGTGAGTTCGGAGACGTCTTTGATCTCGATGACCGTGGGGGCGATGAAGGTGCCGTGCTTCGTGGCCGGAGGCAGGGGCAGTTCCCGGACGGCGCAGCCGCGCGACTTCATCGCTTCGATGTGGTCGCGGATGCCGCTCTGGGCTTCGGCGGAGATGACGGGGCCGACATCGGTGGAGAGGTGATCCGGGGAGCCTGTGGCCAGTTCGGCGAGTGCGCCTTCCAGCATGGTGAAGACGCGGTCGGCCACGTCGTCCTGTACGCAGAGCAGGCGCAGGGCGGAGCAGCGCTGGCCGGCGCTGTCGAAGGCGGACATCAGCACGTCGCCGACGACTTGCTCGGGCAGTGCGGAGGAGTCCACGATCAGGGCGTTCTGGCCGCCGGTTTCCGCGATCAGCGGGATCGGCTGGCCTTGGGGGTTCAGGCGGTCGGCCAACTGGCGCTGGATCAGACGCGCCACGTCGGTCGAACCGGTGAACATCACGGCCTGGGTGTGGGGGGATGCGACCAGCCGCGCGCCGGTTTCGCCGGCTCCGGGGAGGAGTTGCAGGGCTGCGG
Source organism: uncultured Alphaproteobacteria bacterium (assembly GCA_963848585.1). GTDB lineage: Bacteria > Pseudomonadota > Alphaproteobacteria > Azospirillales > Azospirillaceae > Skermanella. The sequence continues at coordinate 26,934 of CAWKET010000057.1, forward strand.
GCGGGATGCCGGCTTCCAGCAGGATGTTGACGGCCTGGGCCGCGATCAGCGGGGTTTCCTCGGCCGGTTTGGCGAGGACGGGGTTTCCGGCGGCCAGTGCCGCCGCGACCTGTCCGGTGAAGATCGCCAGCGGGAAGTTCCACGGGCTGATGCAGACGACAGGGCCTAGGGGGCGGTGGGTGTCGTTGGAGAAATCGCGGCGGACCTGGGTCCCGTAATAGCGCAGGAAATCGACCGCCTCGCGCACTTCGCCGATGGCGTTGGGCAGCGATTTGCCGGCCTCACGGATGATCAATCCTAGAAGGGCGGGCATCCGCGATTCCATCAGGTCGGCGGCGCGGAGAAGGCAGGCGGCGCGCTGGTCCGGCGGGGTCGCGGCCCAGACGGCTCCGGAGGTCGCGGCGTGGGTCAGGGCGGCATCGACTTGGGCAGCGGAGGCCTCGATCACGGTGCCGACGGTGTCGCGGTGGTCGGCCGGGTTCAGGACGCTGCGGGCTTCGCCGGTCTGGGGGCCGTCGGCCAGCAGGGGGACGGCCTGATAGCGGGCCTCGGTGCTGGAGAGCAGGGCTGCGGAGAGGGAGGCCAGGCGCTGCTCGTTGGTCAGGTCGAGTCCTGCGGAGTTCTCCCGCTCACCGTTGAACAGGTCGCGGGGCAGGGCGATCTTCGGGTGCGGGGCGCCGATCGGCTCGATCGTTTTGGCGACGGCGACCGGGTCGGCGATCAGCTTGTCGATGGAGACGTTGGGGTCGGCGATCTGGTTGACGAACGAGGTGTTGGCGCCGTTTTCCAGCAGGCGGCGGACCAGATAGGCCAGCAGGGTTTCGTGGGTGCCGACCGGGGCGTAGATCCGGCAGGGGCGGTTCAGTTTGCCCTTGCCGACGACTTGTTCATACAGCGGCTCGCCCATGCCGTGCAGGCATTGGAACTCGTACTGGCCGGCGTGGTAGTTGCCGCCCGCCATGGCGTAGATGGCCGACAGAGTATAGGCGTTGTGGGTCGCGAACTGCGGGAAGACGGCGTCGGGTGCGGCCAGCAGTTTTCGGGCACAGGCGATGTAGGAGACATCGGTGTGGACCTTGCGGGTGAAGACGGGGAAGTCTTCCAGGCCTTCGACCTGGGCGCGCTTGATCTCGCTGTCCCAATAGGCGCCCTTGACCAGCCGGATCATCAGCCGGTGGCCGCTGCGGCGGCCAGATCGATGATGTAGTCGAACACGAAGGGGCGCGCTTCTGGTAGGCCTGAACGACGAAGCCGATGCCGTTCCACCGGCCAGATCGGGGTCGAAACAAAGCTGCTCCAGCAGGTCGAGCGAGAGTTCCAGCCGGTAGGCTTCCTCGGCATCGATGTTGAGGCCGAT
>CAWKET010000058.1:0-97162 GCA_963848585.1 uncultured Alphaproteobacteria bacterium
TTCGAAGCATGAGCGCGGGAGCCTGAAAGATGTCCATTCGGCATACGGGATCGCAAGTTCAGGACAACGGCGAGCTGGAACAGGCGCTCACCACCGCTGAAGATGCCAGGGACGAGGCGACGCGGCTTGCCCGTGAACTCGATGCCGCCCGGCTGCTGCTTGCCCAGCGCGAACGGGAAATCCTGTTGCTGCGTGCCGAAATGGAAAGGCGTGAGACCGAGGCCGACGCGCGTCTTCGTGAAATGGAGGACAGGCTGCTCAACAGTCAGGCCAGGGATCGCTTCTGGCCGAAGAGCTTCAGGTGGCGATCGAGGAGTTGAGTGTTTCCAACCAGGAACTCCACCGCGCCAACGACGATCTGGAACTGCGGGTGGCGGAGCGTACGGCCCGGATCATGGAAAGCGAGCGCCGCCTCTCCCTGGCGCTGTCCCATGCGGGCGCCGACACATGGATCTGGGAAATTCCAGCCGATCTGGTCTCATGGTCGGGTGGCAAGGACAAGCCCGGCGGAGGCGCTCAGGAGATCATGACGGTTCCCGCTCCGTCCTGGATACGAAAAATTCATCCCGATGACCGGGGGCGGGTGGAACTTGCGTTGCGGGATTGCCTTGAAAAGGCGGTCTGCGATCTGAGGGTCCAGTACCGGACCACATACCCGCGAAAAGGCACGCGCTGGTACGAGATTCGTGGTCAGGTCCTGTCCGGCGAGGATGGCGGTCCCCCGCGCGTCAGCGGTCTCCGTTTCGATATCACCGACAGAAAGGTGGCGGAGGAGGCCCTGCGGAAGAGCGAAGGTCTTCTGGCCGCGATCTTCGCCCAGGCACAGGTGGGATTGTCTCAGACCGGAACCGATGGGCGCTTCCGGATGGTCAATGACCGGTTCTGCGCCATGCTGGGCCGTTCGCGCGAAGAGTTGCTGACCTTGCGGGTCCAGGATGTGACGCACCCGGACGATCTGGCGCGGAACATGCCCCTGTTCATGCGCACTGTCGAAACGGGAGAAGCCTTCACCATCGACAAGCGCTACCTGCGCTCGGATGGGACGTGCATCTGGGCGGCAGCCAGCGTCAGCCGGATCGTGGATGAGCGCAATCAGCAACTCGGCCTCCTTGCGGTTATCGTGGATCTTACCGAGAGAAGGCAGGCCGAGCGGGCGCTTCGCGAAGCGAGGGATGAGGCCGAGGCGGCGGACCGGGCCAAGTCACGTTTTCTGGCGGCGGTCAGCCACGATCTGCGCCAGCCGGTGATGTCGGCGAACCTGTTTCTGGACCTGCTCAGAAAACGGCAGCTTTCGCCTGCGGAACGCGATCTGGTCGAGCCCTTGGCGAACAGCCTGAACGGACTGACCGGGATGCTCAACGGTCTGCTGGAAGTGGCGCGGCTCGATGCCGGGATTGTCAGGGCCGAACCATGCGCCTTCCCGCTCAACGATCTGCTCCAGCGTCTCTATGGCGAGTTCCAGCGGCTGGCCCAGGAAACCCACCTGCAACTCCATGTTCCCGAAGCGCCCTGGGCGGTGCGCTCCGATCCGTTGCTGGTCGAATTGATTCTGCGTAACCTGATCTCGAACGCCTTCAAATACACCGAAGCGGGCGGCGTCTCGATCGTGGCGCATGCCGGGGACGGCACTGTCGCGATCGACGTGACCGATACCGGCCGGGGCATCGCGGCGACGGAACTCGCCCATATCTTCGAAGACTATTATCAGGGGGGAAACGCCGCGCGCGATCATTCGCGCGGCTTCGGCATCGGGCTGGCGACAGCGCACCGGGTCGCGGCTCTGCTCGGCACCGATATCAGGGTCCGGTCGGAGGTGGGAAAGGGATCGACCTTCACCCTTTCATTGCCGCTGGCCGAAGGGCAGCAGCCCTCCGTGCCGGAACCTCGCAAAATCGAAGGCGGTCCCTTGGCCGCGCGCTCCGTGCTTGTGGTCGACGACGACCCGCTGGTGCTCCAGGCGCTGGAACTGTTGTTGCAATCCTGGGGCTTGCGGGTTCATGCGGCAAGCTCCCGCAAGCATGCGGAAGAATTGCTGGAGACCATGGACCACCCGCCCGACATCGTGCTGGCCGATTACACGCTCGCCCATGGCGAGCTTGGAACCGATGTCATCGCCGCGGCGCGGCGGCATGGAGCGGCTGCGGCGGTTCTCCTGACGGGGGACACATCCTCGGCGCGTCTCGCGGAGGCCGAGCGCAGCGGCTATCGCCTGCTTCACAAGCCGATCGCGGTCGATACGCTGGAAGCCATGCTGAGGGAACTCGCAACGACACCGGTCTCAGCCTGAGGGGATTCACCGCTTGAGAACATCCAGCCGCAGCGGCAGGACCTCGCCCAGCCATGCGGCATGGTCGGTGTGATCGACATAGTCGTCGCCCGTGACCGGGTGCAGCAGCACCGTCAGGCCAAGGCGGTTGAGCATCAGCCATGGCAGAAGCCGGGGCAGGAGCGCCGGCGGAAACGCGATCTGGTACATGGCCCGGGTGTGCGGCCCGACCAGCTGATCGTGCCAGCGGCCGAGCCGGGCTTCGGGGAAGAGCGAAGCGATATGGTCGCGCACGGCGGATGCGCGGTCGCGGCTGCTCGCCGGATCGTAATAGACATGGGCGTGGTATTCGGTGATCCGCTCGGGATCGGTGACCTTGCCGGGGTCCAGGGACCGCTTCACCGGTCATTTCCGCTCTCCTATCCACAGCGTTCAAGCACGCCATCATGAAACCCCGTGATATGGCGGAGGTTTCGCGATTTTCAGTCGCCCTCCGTCCGCGTGCTTCGCCCCAGCCTGACGCCCGGTCCGCAGTCGGCGTTCGGGTCCAGGAAGATCACGCCGGCGATTTCCAGCGCGCGGCGGATGGCGGCGGCGGTGGCGCGCTGCAATCCATGTTGTCCGCCTTCAAAGCCGCGCACCGTGCTGCGGCTCACCTCGGCGTGGGCGGCGAGATCGTCCTGTGTCCAGTCCAGAAGCGCTCTCGCGGCGCGGCATTGTTCCGATGTCAACGGCATGGCCCGCTAGATAGGGCCGCTATTCCAAAAGGTCAATGTGCGACATTTTGGTTGAAAATGAGGTTTTTGGTCCCATGTATGTTTCACAGCAATTCGCATTCATAGGGAGAGATTAGTGCCAGGGCATGACACGCCTCTTATCGCCATTATCGCTATCGGCCTCGCATTGGCATTTGTTCTTGGGCTGGCGGCGCACCGATTACGTGTGTCGCCTCTGGTCGGTTATCTGCTCGCCGGTATCGCCGTCGGACCCTTTACGCCGGGGTTCGTCGCCGATCAGGCGCTCGCCAACCAACTGGCCGAAATCGGCGTTATTCTGCTGATGTTCGCGGTCGGCCTGCATTTTTCGCTTAAAGATCTGATGTCGGTCAGGACCATAGCCTTGCCCGGCGCCGTCGTGCAGATCGCGGTGGCGACCCTGCTCGGCATGGCGCTGGCGTGGAGCCTCGGCTGGACCATGGGAGCCGGGCTGATCTTCGGTCTGGCGCTGTCGGTCGCCAGTACGGTCGTCCTGATCCGCGCCTTGCAGGAAAGACGCATCCTGGAAACCGAGCGCGGCCGGATCGCGGTCGGCTGGCTGATCGTCGAAGACCTCGTCATGGTGCTGGCCCTCGTGATGCTGCCGGCGCTGAGCGGCGCGCTTGGAGGGCAGGGCGGAACGGCGTCCTGGGAAACGATCGCTCTGTCGGCCGCCTTCACCCTGGTCAAGGTCGCGACCTTCGTCGCCATCATGCTGATCGCCGGCCGGCGCATCGTTCCGTGGATCATGCACTACGCCGCCCATACGGGATCGCGGGAGCTGTTCCGCCTGTCGGTCTACGCCGTGGCGCTCGGCATCGCCTATGGTGCGGCGGCGCTGTTCGGGGTGTCCTTCGCGCTTGGCGCCTTCTTCGCCGGCATGGTTCTGGCCGAAAGCCCGCTGAGCCAGCGCGCGACGGAAGAAGCGCTGCCGCTGCGCGACGCCTTCGCGGTGCTGTTCTTCGTGTCGGTCGGCATGCTGTTCGACCCCGGCGTCCTGATCCGCTCTCCCTGGTCGGTGCTGGCGACGGTGGCGATCATCATCGTCGGCAAGACCATCGCCGCCTTCGTGATCGTGCGGGCCTTCGGCCGTCCCAACTCGACCGCCCTGACGATTTCCGCCAGTCTGGCGCAGATCGGCGAGTTCTCCTTCATCCTGGCCGGTCTCGGCGTCAGCATGGGCGTGCTGCCCACGGAAGGGCGTGACCTGATCCTGGCCGGCGCCATCATCTCCATCCTGCTGAACCCGTTCCTCTTCGTGATCTTCGAGCGGCTGCGGTCGCGCTCGGTGCCAACAAAGCCCGCCATCGCGGCACCCGTGCCAGCCCCAGCCCGCCGGAGGTCCCGGACGAGGAGGCGGTTCCTCTCGCCACCAGTTCCCTGACGGGTCACGACGTCGTCATCGGTTACGGCCGCGTCGGCTCGCTGGTCGGCTCCGGTCTGCGGGCGGCCGGGCACCCGGTGCTGGTGTTCGAGGAGCGGGTGGACGAGATCGCCGCCGCCCGGCGCGACGGTGCCGAGGTCGTCGTCGGCAATGCCGCCGATCCGCAGGTGCTGGCGGCCGCCAACCTGCCCTCGGCGCGGCGTCTCTTCGTGACGGTGCCGGAAGCTTTCGAGGCGGGGCAGGTGGTCGAGCAGGCGCGTGCCGCCAATCCCGACCTGGAAATCGTCGCCCGCGCCCATTCCGCCGCGGCGGTCGGGCATCTGGAGGATCTGGGGTGTTCGCTGGCCGTCATGGGCGAGCATGAGATCGCCATGCGGATGCTGGAGCATGCCGGAGTGGACGAGGCGGAGGCCGAGAGCTTTCCGCTGGAAAAGGCGCGCTGCCGTTTCAGGGGACGTGACTGCCGTAGGCCGGCGTTCGCCCGCCCTGGGCGGACGCGGTCAAGGACCGACAGGTCCTTCGTGACGATCTCCGCCGGCAACCTCTTGTGCCGTATGCAGTCTCCGCCCAGGCTGGCAAAAACGATAGATTGTTTTCCGTTTTTGCTGAAACAAAATCCATGATATTTAAGATGCAGGTATCTCTTCCGATCGAGTGACACCATGGCTTGGCGGCAGTTTTATTGTGCGTTGCGGCAAAGCTATTTGGTTATCCTCTCGACGTCCCGCCTTCCAATCGGCCCGCCAGTGTAACGCTGCGCCGGGCCAACACTAAAAATCAAACAATAACATAATCAACAGGGAGGGAGGCTGCATGCAAGGGCTCCTGATTGCCATCGACAAGGTAAATACCTGGGTCGGTAAAGCTTTCTCATGGTCGATCGTCGCCATGACACTTGTGATCGTGTACGAGGTTTTCAGCCGCTACGTCTTCAGCGCTCCCACCACCTGGGCATATGATGTCAGCTACATGCTGTACGGAACGCTGTTCATGATGGCGGGTCCCTATGCACTGTCGCGGAATGGTCATGTCAGGGGCGATTTCCTGTATCGCAAATGGTCGCCAAGGGTTCAGGCGACCGTCGACCTGACGCTCTACATCCTGTTCTTCTTCGCGGCGGTGCTGGCGCTGATCTATTCGGGCTGGGGCTTCTTCAAGATCTCCTACATGTTCAACGAGCGTTCCGCGTTCAGCCCGCAACGGTCCGCCGATGTGGCCGTTCAAGATGCTGATCCCGCTGGTGGGCGTGCTGATGCTGCTCCAGGGACTGGCGGAAAGCGTGCGCTGCGTCATCTGCATCCGCAAGGGATGGTGGCCGCAGCGGCTTCAGGATGTCGAGGAACTGGAACAGAAGATCCTGGCCGAAGCGGCGGAGCGCCGTGAAGTGGGGGCTGGCCCGATGACCGACCCTCAACTTGGCCTCACCATGCTCGTCCTGTTCATCGGGGCGATCACACTGGGCTTCCCCATCGCCTTCACCCTGATGGCGCTGGGCCTGGGCTTCGGCTACATGGGCATGGGCGACGCGATCTTCAGCCTGTTCGTCCAGCGGACCTACGCCGTCATGTCGAACGACGTGCTGATCTCCATCCCGCTGTTCGTCTTCATGGGCTATCTGGTCGAACGCGCGAATATCCTGGACCGGCTGTTCCGGTCGATCCAGATGACGTTCGGCCGCATGCCCGGTTCGCTGGCGGTGGCCACCCTGGCCACATGCGCCCTGTTCGCCACCGCCACCGGCATCGTCGGCGCCACGGTGACCCTGATGGGCCTGCTGGCCTTTCCGGCGATGCTGCGCGCCCGCTACGACACGCGGCTGGCGGCGGGCGTCGTCTGCGCCGGCGGATGCCTTGGCATCCTGATCCCGCCCTCGGTCATGCTGATCCTGTACGGCGCCACGGCGGGCGTTTCGGTGGTCAAGCTCTATGCCGCGGCATTCCTGCCCGGACTGATGCTGACCGGCTTCTACATGCTTTATGTCGTGGGGATCGCCTTCTTCCGGCCCGCCATGGCGCCGCCGCCACCGCCCGAGATGATGCGCGACGCCACCTGGGCGACGGGCGCTGGCTGAATTGGCGCGCTCCTTCCTGCCGCTGACCGCCCTGATCTTCTCGGTGCTGGGCGCGATCCTGTTCGGCCTCGCGACACCGTCGGAAGCGGCCGCCATGGGAGCCCTGGGCGCCATCATCCTGGCGGCGGGCTACCGGGCGCTGACACTGGAGAAGCTGAAGGAATCGGTGTTCCTGACCGGACGAACCACCGCCATGGTGTGCTGGCTGTTCGTCGGCTCCTTCATCTTTTCCTCGGTGTTCGGCTATCTGGGCGGGCAGAGCGTGATCGAGGAGTTCGTGATGAGCCTCAATCTCAATCCGGTCACGTTCATGCTGCTGGCGCAGGCGATCATCTTCGTGCTGGGCTGGCCGCTGGAATGGACCGAGATCATCATCATCTTCGTGCCGATCTTCCTGCCGCTGCTGGATAATTTCGGCATCGATCCGCTGTTCTTCGGGATCATGGTGGCGCTCAACCTCCAGACCTCGTTCCTGTCGCCGCCGATCGCGATGGCTCCGTTCTACCTGAAGGGCGTCGCACCCAAGGGCGTCACGATCGAGCAGATCTTCGCCGGCGTCATGCCGTTCCTCGGCATCGTCGTGGTCTGCCTGCTCATCCTCTACGTCTTCCCGGAGGTGGCGCTGTGGCTGCCCGACGCCGTCTATAATTGATCGCATAGCAGACTATTTGCTAAACCAGCTATCTCGTCCAGGGTGCGGCGGTTACCATATACGAACCTGTATATATGGTGCCGCCGCACCTGATGAGAAACGCTGAGGAGTTGGTCATGGAGCCGTACAAGACCGTCGATATCGCCTTCGGGCGCGGACACCTGACGGTAGGGCTGCCCGAACAGGCCGAGGCGACGGTGATCCGCAAGGCCACCCTGCCGAAACTGGCGGATCAGACCGGCGCCATCCATGCCGCCTTCGACAACCCGATCGACGCGCCGCCGCTGGCGACGCTGGCCCAGGGGCGGAGCAGCGCCTGCATCCTGATCTGCGACATCACCCGCCCGGTCCCGAACCGCCTGTTCCTCCGCCCGATGATCGAGACGATGGTGGCGGCGGGCATCCCCAAGGACCGCATCACCGTCCTGGTCGCCACCGGCCTGCACCGCCCCAACGAGGGCGTCGAGATGGCCGAACTGGTCGGCGATCCGTGGGTGCTGGACAATGTCAGGGTCGAAAACCACTTCGCCCTGCGCGACGAGGACCATGTGGACCTCGGCTTCACCGCCACGCGCGGCACGCCGGTCAGGATCGACCGCCGCTTCGTCGAAGCGGACCTGCGCATCGCCACCGGCCTTGTCGAGCCGCATTTCATGGCCGGCTGGTCGGGTGGCCGCAAGGTGGTGGCTCCGGGCGTCGCCGGTCACGAGACCATCCGCACCTTCCATTCCGCCCGCTTCATGGAAGACCCGCTCGCGGTCCAGTGCAATCTGGTCGGCAATCCGCTGCACGAGGAGCAGCTTGAGATCGTCCGCATGCTGGGCGAGATCTATGCGCTCAACACCGTGATCGACGAGGACCGCGACCTTGTCCACGTCACCTTCGGCGAGATCATCGCCAGCCATCTGGCCGCCGTCGAGTTCATCCAGGATGTCACCCGCATCAAGGTGCCCCGGCGCTTCAAGACCGTCGTGACCTCCTCCGCCGGCTATCCGCTGGACAAGACCTACTACCAGACGGTCAAGGGCATGGTGACGCCGCTCGACATCCTGGAGCCGGGCGGCACGCTGATCATCGCGTCGGCCTGCTCCGAAGGCATGGGGTCGAAGGAGTTCCGCGAGGCGCAGACCCGGCTGGTCGAGCTTGGCCCCGACCGCTTCCTCGCCACCCTGACGGCCAAGTCGCTGGCCGAGGTGGACGAGTGGCAGACCGAGATGCAGTTGAAGCCGATGCGGATCGGCCGCGTCATGCTCTACACCTCCGGCCTCGACGCGGAGGAGCGGCGCATCACCGCCGTCGAAATCATCGGCGATCTCGACGCCGCCGTGGCCGAGAGCATCCAGCGCCACAACGACCCCCACGTCGCCATCATCCCCGAGGGACCCTATGTGGTCCCGGTCCATGAGGCGGCATGAGCCGTCGGCATATCCATCTCGATGTCGTCGGCGGCATCGCCGGCGATATGTTCGTCGCGGCCCTGACCGATGCCGTGCCGGAGTTGCGTCAGCGGGTGCTGGATGACGTCGCCGCCGTTCTGCCCGCCGCTGCCGGGACGCCCATGTTCATGGCTGGAACCAGCGCCGGCCTGACGGTGCTGCGCTTCGGGCTGGAGGGGCATCATGGCGGCCATCACCACCATGACGGCTCCGGCAGCTACCGGCACATGGTCGATCTGATCCGCGCCGCTCGATCTCAGCGAGGGGACGGCGGACCATGCCGTCGCGATCCTGACGCATCCTCGCCGAGGCCGAAGCGGCGATCCATGGCGTCCCGCTGGACGCCGTGCATTTCCACGAGATCGGCGACTGGGACTCGCTGATGGACGTGGTCGCCAGCGGCTCCATCATCGCGGCGCTGGATGCCACCTGGAGCGCATCCGACCTGCCGCTGGGCGGCGGGCGGGTCCGCACGGCGCACGGCATGCTGCCGGTGCCGGCTCCCGCCACCGCGCGCATCCTCGACGGCTTCGAGTGGCGCGACGATGGGGTAGGGGGCGAGCGCGTCACTCCCACCGGCGCCGCCATCCTGCGCCATCTCGGCCGTCGGCGCAAGCCGGAGCGGCGGCAAGCTGGCCGGAACGGGCATGGGAGCGGGAACCCGCGACCTGCCCGGCATGCCCAACATCCTGCGGGCACTGGTCTTCGAATCCGCCGCCGGTGTGGCCGATGCCCAGACCGTCGCCGTGCTCTCCTTCGACATCGACGACATGACGGGAGAGGAAATCGGCGTCGCCGCCGACCGTCTGCGGGCCGCCGATGGCGTGCTCGACGTGGCGCTGGCGACCCTGTCCGGCAAGAAGGGCCGGCCGCTGGTCGAATTCCGCCTGCTGGTCCGGCCTGAATCCCTGAGCGCCGTCCAGCAACTCTGCTTCGTCGAGACCTCCACCATCGGCTTGCGCTGGCGGATCGAGCAGCGCGCGACGCTGGACCGCAGCGCCGATACCGACCGCTTCCGCGATCCGCATCAAGCGGGTGGACCGGCCGGACGGCGCCACCACCGCCAAGGCCGAAAGCGACGACCTGACGGCAATCGACAGCCTCGCCCGCCGCCGCGCCGCGAAGGCGGAGGCTGAGCGATGACCCGCGCCGACCCCGAATCAAGGCTGATCGCGGCCCTGGACCGCTATCCCGAACTGGTGATCGCCGTCTCCGGCGGCGTGGACAGCATGACGCTGGCCTATATCGCGCACCGGTTCTCCCGCGCGAAAGTCGGCATGCTGCACGCCGTCTCGCCCGCCGTGCCGCCGCATGCGACGGCCCGCGTCCGCTCCCATGCCGAACGCCACGGCTGGGCGCTCACCGTGGCCGATGCCGGGGAGTTCGAGGACCCGCGCTACCGCGCCAACCCGGTTGACCGCTGCTATTTCTGCAAATCCAACCTCTACGACCGCATACGCTCGGTCACCCAGGGCACCGTCGCGTCCGGCACCAACCTGGACGATCTCGGCGACTACCGCCCCGGCCTGAAGGCCGCCTCCCAGCGCGGCGTCGTCCACCCCTTCGTCGAGGCCGAAATCGACAAGGCCACCGTCCGCGAGATCGCCCGCCGCCACGGCCTGGACGATCTGGCGGAACTGCCGGCCCAGCCCTGCCTGTCCAGCCGCGTCGAAACCGGCATCGCCATCGACGCCGCCGACCTCGGCTTCATCGACACGGTCGAGCGGGCGGTATCGGACATCGTCCCCGGCGAACCCAACATCCGCTGCCGCATCACCCATGCCGGCGTGGCGCTCGAACTGGGGGAGGCGGCGGCCGGCCGCGACGATATCAGGCGCCTCGTGGAAGCGCTCTGCCGCCAGACCGGACGCACCTTCACCGGCGTTCGTCCCTACCGCCGGGGTGCCGCCTTCCTGCGCGGGGCCTCGTGACGGACTTCGAAATCGACTGGGAGCGTGAGCGGCGCACCGGCATCCCCGAAGCTGTCCTCTGCGCCTTCAAATCCGCCTCCCAGATCGAGGCGATCCTGGCCGCCGCCGTCACCGCCGACCGCCGGCTCCTGTTCACCCGCCTGGACCCGGCGGTCTTCGACGCACTCGATCCCGAAAGCCGCGCGCGGCTCGACAACTACGATCCGGTATCCCGCACCGCATGGTGCGGCCCCTCCATCGCTGAAGCCGACCTCAAACCCGGCGTCGGCATCGTCGCCGCCGGCACCTCCGATCTGCCCATCGCCGCCGAAGCCGCCCGCACGCTGGCGTTCCTGGGCTTCCAGGCTCCCGTGATCGCCGATGTCGGTGTCGCGGGACTGTGGCGGCTGATGCGCCGGCTTGATGAAATCCGCGCCCACCGCGTCGTCATCGCGGTCGCCGGCATGGAAGGCGCGCTGTTCAGCGTGCTCGCCGGTCTGATCGACGCTCCGGTCATCGCGGTCCCGGCCAGCGTCGGCTACGGAGTATCCGCCGGAGGGATGGCGGCGCTCCACTCGGCGCTCGCGTCCTGCGCGCCGGGCGTGCTGACCGTCAACATCGACAACGGTTTCGGCGCCGCCGTCGCGGCGGTCAAGATGATGAATAAAATATGATTCGAATTGCTGTTTGTTCGTGCCGCCATATGATGCGATAAAGGGGTAGCATCAGCCTTCTTTCAAAGGGACCCGTCGCAGCGATGTTTTCCTGGAAGAAGCAGGCCAGATTCGAAGTTGTAGTCGATCAGGGCGGCCACTCCAGCATCGACGGCATCTTTGACGACGACCGGCAGGCGATCGAGCGCGCGACATATCTGCTCAGCCTCGCCAAATACAGCCGCGTCCAGGTCGTCCAGGTCGGCAAACACACGCAGACGGTGATCTTCGAGCGCGCTTCCCAGAGCGGCGGCATGGAAGTCGTCGGCATCACCGCCTATCGACGAGGCGCATTTCTGCACCGACGTGCTGGATGTCTACAGCTATCCCAGCCGAATGACCCTGCTGCGGCTGACCCGCCGCTACGCCGACCGCCAGATCGCCGTCCCCAGCGAAACCCTGCACGACTGGATCGCGCTCCGCATGATCGAGCGCGAGGGCATGCTGCTGAATTCCGGCATCACCCGTCTCGCCAAGATCCAGACCAAGGATGTCGCGTGCTTCATCCCGGAGCGGGAACGCGAACTCGGCGCCCTCTGGATGCGCCTCAAGCAGCTTGCCCAGACATCCGACACTCTGGCTCCCTATGCCAAGCTTCTGGCGCTTGAGGGCCTGACCGCCCTTCAGGAGCGGATCGCCGACAGCTGCGCGCCCGCGGAACACGACCGCGTCATGAGCTACGCCTTCGGCCGCCTGCTGGAAGGCCACCGCGAGTGGTGCAACAAGATCCACTCGCTCCTCACGATCCTGGAGGACGAGGACTGCGATCCCGACGGCGTTTCGGCGATCGACCAGTTCCTGGCCGAGACGATCGACGGCCGCGACCCGATCAAGGCGCTGATCGGCTATTCGCCCGACCTTGGCTCCGCCCTGCTTGGGCTGCTGGCGACCCTCAACGGCAGGCTCGACGACCGCCTTCCCTTCACCCCGGTCCTTATGGACCTCAGCAACGCGCTGGCCCGCTGGCACCTGCCGGAGGTGGAAGCGGCCCTGCTGCGCCGCATCCGCGCCGGTCTGGACGGCCACCATCCGCTGAGCAAGGAAGGGCCGCGGACCAACGCCGCCGCTTTCCACCGCATCGCGGCGGCTCTCGCCTGCTTCAGCGGCTTTCGCGGCGGGCCGGAAATGAGCGTCGCACTGACGCGCCGCGCCAAGACCGCCCTGCGGTTCGGTGAAACCGACCTGCCGTTCGAAACCGCCGTCCAGCAACTCTGCGGCGCTCTGAAAGGTTCCGGCGCCCAGATCGGCTTCCTGCTCGATCTGGCGGAAACCGACATGGGCCGGCAGAAGGGCGTCTTCCTGTTCGGCAGCCTGTCCCGGATCTTCAGCCATCTCCGCAGCGCCCGCGACCTCGCCCCCGCCCACGTGCCCATCGACGACATCCGCCGCGAACTAGGCGGCCGCCTCCGCCGCGCCGGCATCCCCCGCGACCTCGCCGATCAGCTCATGTACAAGATAGCAGTCCCTTCCGACGGAAGCGCCGCGAGCCTTGCTGCGCTGAGCCGCATTGGCTCAATCTCACGCGTTCAACCGCCACACAGCCCCATTCAGCACCGCCGCGTAGCTGACCCAGAGCAGGTACGGCACGAAAAGCCAGCCCGCCAGCGGCCTGATGCGCCAGAAGGCGATCATGGTGGCGCAGACGGCGATCCATAGCGCGCGATCTCCACGAAGGCCGCTCCCGGCTGTTCCAGGCCGAAGAAGATCAGCGACCACAGGATGTTCAGCGCCAGTTGAAGGCCGAACAGCGCCAGGGCGCCGCGTGCTCCCTTCAGCCCGCGTTCCCGCCAGACCAGCCAGCCCGCTATCGCCATCATCGCATACAGCACGGTCCAGACCGGGCCGAACAGCCAGTTCGGCGGATTGAACCAGGGCTTCTCCAAGCCGGCGTACCAGCCGCCGATCTGCGGCAGGGTCACCGACGATGCCGTTGCCGAGGCGACCGCCACAAGGATCACGAAGGCCAGAAGCACAAGCAGCGACTGGCCACGGCTGCCGGTTCGTCCCGGCCCGTTGAAGATTCGTTATCATCCCATTCATCATGGATGTGAGATCGGCCACATCGCCCATCCGGTCAAGGCTTCACAATTACGCGACTGCTACAACCATGTCTTGTAATGGGGCGGGCTATGACAGATCTGACTTCTACTGATCCTCACGTTGCCGATGGAGCGACGTCGTGAAACCCAATGACATCATAAGCGCATGGCTGGCCGGCCTGAGCATCTGGGCGCTGGCGATGCTCGGCCTCGTCCTGGCGCAGCGGCCGGAAGCGCCGGTCTATCAGGAGCCGCCCTCTCGCGGCATCATGGTGGAGGATTGGTACGCGCAAGGGTTCCCGGACGAAGGACGAAGCGGAGGCGATCTGGGAATCCGACTGGGACGACCCGTCCGACCGGCGCCGCTCGACCTTCCTACCGCCCCTCCCGTCTCCAGGCAGCCAGCAGGGCTCCAACAACCAGCAGAACGACCAGCCCAGCCGGCAGCAGTGACGCCTCGGTCACGCCGGTGACGACATAGTCGCCGTTGGCCCGCAGCCCGATCCAGTTCCGCCCGGTCTGGTCGCGGTCGGGACGGGTGCGCCGCACGTCGATCTCGCCATCGGCCAGCCAGTGGATGCCGCCCCCGCTGGCACTCGCCGCCGGCTCCATGCGGTCGCCGGTGGTGCGGACATCGGCCAGTTCCGGCGGGTTGACGGCGCCGACCACGGCAAGCGCCGTCCGCTCGCCGTCGCTGATCCGGTAGATGCCGGGTTCCGTCGCCAGCAGGGAGGCGGTCGCCAGACCGTTGCCGTCCTCGACAAGGTCCACGCCGCGCACGGCATCCGACGGGCTGGTCAGTTCGACCGAGCGCGGGTCCGGCTCCAGGCTCCGCCGCTCGATCGTGATCCGGTTGCCTTCGACCTTGGCGCGCAGGTCGTTTTCCTCAAGCTCCGGCTCCTTCATCAGCCAATGGGCCAGCCGCCGCAGCAGTTCCGCCTGCGGACCGCCGCCCTCGTACCCGCGCGACCACAGCCAGAGCTGATCGCTGGCGATCTGCGCCACCCGGCCTTCGCCGACCCGGTTCAGGATCATCAGCGGACGGCTGTCCACGCCTTCCATCACGACGCTGCCCTGGAGCGGCGTCACGTCCACCTGCCGGAACCAGCGGCCCCAACTCGGCTCGGCACCAGCCGGCGCGCCCGGCGGCACATCGCCGGGAAGTCCCGAGGTCACCGGATGCCGGTGCCCAAGCTCGGTCACCGTCGGCTTGAACGGCCGCTCGATCACCTCGCCCGTCGGCTCGCCCGGCAGCACGGCGCCCAGCGGCGTCCGGTACAGGCTCATGGAGGTCGCGAAGCTGGCGCCGCCGGCTTCCAGCAGCGCGCCGCCGTTCTCCACGTAGCTCGCGATGTTGCTCAGATATAGCTGGGGCAGCACGCCGCGCCGCCGGTAGCGGTCGAAGATGATCAGGTCGAACTCGTCCAGCTTGATCTCGAACAGCTCGCGGATCGGGAAGGCGATCAGCGACAGCTCGCGGATCGGCGTGCCGTCCTGCTTCTCCGGCGGCCGCAGGATCGTGAAATGGACCAGATCGACGCCCGGATCGGCCTTCAGCAGGTTGCGCCACGTCCGCTCGCCCGCATGGGGCTCGCCGGAAACCAGCAGCACCCGCAGCCGGTCGCGCACACCGTTGATGACGACGGCGGCCCTGTTGTTGGCGAGCGTCAGCTCCTGCGGCGCCGACGCCACCTCCATCTCGAAGACGTTCTGGCCGCCGTGGTCGAGCGTGAATTCCAGCGGCATGTCGCGCCCGACCGGCACCCGGAACGGACGCGGAGCGCCGCCGTCCTGCCGGATGTTCACGACGGCGTCCGGCGACTGGTTGCCGGGCATGTCCTCCACCCGCACCGTCACCGTGACCGGCTTGCCGACCAGCCCGAAGCTCGGCGCCTTGACCACGGCCAGCCGGCGGTCCGCCTCGTCATGCTCGCCCGTCAGCAGCGTATGGATCGGGCCGAGATCGCCCAGGCCCTTGCCTTCCCCCGGCACGTCGTGGACCTGCCCGTCGGTGATGAACACCGCGCCCGCCATCCGGCGGCGCGGCAGATCGGCCATGGCGCGGTCCAGCACCTCGAACAGCCGGGTTTCCTCGATGGCGCCGCCGACGCCGCCCTCCGCTCCGCTCGTCCGGACGACCCGCACTTCCAGATCGGGGAAGCGGGCCAGCCGCTCCTGAAGGTCGCTCAGCGCCCGCTCGGTCCGGGCGCGGCGCTCGCCGATGTTCTGGCTGGGCGACTCATCGACCACCAGCACGGCAACGTCCTTGATCGGCTGGCGGTCTTCCTGGACCAGCGACGGGTTGACCAGCGCCACCGCCAGCGCCGCAAGGCCAAGCGTACGCCACGCCGTACCGCGCGCCCGCCGGATCAGCGCCACAAGTACGCCCGCCGCCGCCAGCACGAACAGCGGGATCAGCACCAGCCCATGGCAGCAGCGGAGAGAACTCGATCGCGGTGCCGCCGCTCATGCCCAGCCGCCCATCATTGGCCGAGCCTTTCCAGAATGGCGGGCACATGGACCTGATCGGCCTTATAGTTGCCGGTCAGCGCGTACATCACCAGATTGACGCCGAACCGGTAGGCCATCTCGCGCTGGCGCTCGCCACCGGGAACCACGGCGTTCCGGGGCCGCCCGGCCTCGTCCACCGCCCAGGCGCCGGCCCAGTCCGCCGCGCCGATGATGACCGAGGACACGCCGTCATTGTGCCGGCCTTCCTGCGCTTCGACCCAGACATCGCCGCCGCCGTAGCGGCCGGGAAAGTCCTGAAGCAGGTAGAACGCCTTGGTCAGCACATGCTCCGGCGGAACCGGCGCCAGCGCCGGCACATCCAGCCCGTCCACAAGCTGGCGCAGCCGCTGCGATCCGGGCCCGCCGCCCGTCAGCGCCGATCCCGTGCCGAACTGCCGGTCCCGCGTGTCGAACAGGATCGTGCCGCCGTTGCGGAGGAACGTGTTCAGCCTGACCCGCGCCGCATCGCTGAGGTCCGGCTGCGACGGCGAGACCGCCCAGTAGATCAGCGGGAAGAAGGCCAGTTCGTCGCGCTCCAGATCGACCGCCATCGCGCCTGCCGTCTCGACGGCGGTGCGCCGGTTCAGCACCTCGCTGAGACCTTCCAGCCCGGCCCTGGTCGTATCGTCCAGCGAGCGGTCGCCGGTGACCACATAGGCCAGATAGGTCTCGCCGCTGGCCTTGAGCGCGAAGTCGTCGGACGCCCAGGCGCCGCCCGGCCATGCCGCGACGATCCCAGCCGCCAGCAGCAGCGCCGCCGCAGTGGCGCGCCCTGCGCGCGTCCCCGCCCAAGCCGCACATTGCCAAGCAGCCCGCGCAGCAGCATCGCCACGAACAGGTCGATGATCGCCAGCGCCATCGCCAGCCCCAGCAGCCACGGCTTCAGATCCACCTCGCCGCGCGCCGCATAGGTCCCTTGGGCGACCCCGGCCGGCAGCCGCCGCAGCGGCTCGACCTTGGTCACCAGCGAAGTCAGGTTGAGCGCCCGCCGCGCCTCGTCCGTCCCGTAGAATCCCGGAGGATGACGCGGACCCAGCGCATCGGGCCGGAACCCGTTGCCGGGGATCGGGAAGACGGTCGCCGGCGGCGGCACCAGTTGGCCGCGCCCGTCCAGCACCTCGATCGGCGCGAAGGTGGTTGCCTGCATGTCGCCGGAAACCCCCTCGCTCAAGGCGGTGATCCGCCGCAGCATATCCACGAACAGGCCGGACAGCGCCAGATTGGACCAGTCCGGATTGGCGGTGGTGTGGACCAGCACGATCTTGCCTTCCTCGCGGTCCTCCGCCGTGACCAGCGGCGTGCCGTCGGCCAGCCGCGCCCATGTCTTGTCCGGCAGATCGATCGACGGTTCCGCCAGAACCTGCCGGTCCACCAGCACGTCGGGCGGGATATGCAGCCCGGCGAACGGGCTGGCCGGCGGGAAGGCCGCCAGCTTCGCCGGCTCCGACCAGGACAGCGCGCCGCCCAGCGTCCTGTCGCCCAGCCGAAGCCGCACCGGCACCAGATGGTCGGTGTGCTGCGCCAGCCTGGGGCCGGCGAAGCGGACCAGCACGCCGCCGCGCTCGACCCAGTTTTCGACAGCCGTCGCTTCCGTGTCGGTCAGCGCTCCGATATCCGCCAGGATCAGCACCGACAGGTCCCGGTTCATCAGGTCCAGCACCGACCCGCGCCGGATTTCGCTGAAGGGCGACAGCGCCCGCTCCAGATAATAGAGGTCGCTCAGCAGCGGCTGGTTCTCACCCTCCGGCCTGCCGGAAACCAGCCCGACCGGACGCCGCCGCCAGCGCTCGTCCAGCAGCACCGTGGCGCCGGCGGTCTGCTCGCCCTCGATCGACATCCGGGTGACCTCGTTCCGCAACTCGATCGGCAGAGCCAGACGAATTTCCAGCGTGTCGGAACCGGGCGCGAAGGCCGCGTTCTGGCGCGCCAGCAACCGCCCGTCGTCCGCCACCGCCCGCACCGTTACCGGCGTCGGCAGCGTCGTATCGGCCCGCTTCACCCGGCGCCACCAGATCGGTCCCTTCGGTCGCCGGCGGAAGCAGCAGATTGGGCAGCCGGTCGGCGCCGTCCATCAGCACTTCGACGCCGCCCATCTGCTGAAGCCGCGCCGCCAGCGGCTGTGCCGCGCCATCGGCCAGCCCGTCGGAAAGCCAGACCGTATGGGCCGAGCCCTGCACCTGAAGCCCCCGCAGCGCTTCCAGCACGGCGGCGCGGTCGGTCGGCCAGGGCATCGGGCGCCAGCGATTGGGTCACGCGCCGCGCATCGGCGGGGCGCAGCAGGTTGCTCGGCCGCGGCTTCTCGCCGGCCGCATTGGGCGCGGTCGCCAGAATGATCAGGTCGCGGTTGTTGCGCTCGGCCTGATCGACCAGATCGGCCATGGTCCGCTGCCGCGCCGGCCAGTCGCGCCCGGCGCCCCAGCCGTTGTCGATCACCAGGATGATCGGGCCGCTGCCGGGCAATCCGGCGCGCGGGTTGAGCAGCGGCTGCGCCAGCGCCAGAATCACCAGCGCCGCCAGCACCAGCCGCATGATCAGGAGCCAGAGCGGCGTGCGGGCCGGCGTCTCCTCCCGCGCCACCAGATCGCGCAGCAGGCGGATCGCCGGAAACTGGACGATCCTGGGGCTTGGCGGCGTCAGCCTCAGCAGCCACCACAGGACCGGCAGGACGATCAGGGCTCCGAGAATCCAAGGTACTGCGAAGGCTATCGGTCCCAGTCCCAGCATGATTCAGCTCGTCGGTTCCTGGGCGATTGCCCCGTAGAGAGCGAGAAGGGCGGTTTGCGGCGGCCGGTCCGTCCTGTGCGTGACGAAGCTCCATCCGGCGGCCCGCGCAAGCGCCGCCAAGCCCGTCGCGATGGGCTTCCAGACGCTCCATATAGGCCTGCCGGACGGCTTCGACACGCGGGATCAGCAATTCGTCCTCGCCTTCCAGCCCTTCGAACTCGACCCGGCCGTCGAACGGCAGGGTTTCCTCGGCGGGATCGAGGATCTGGACCAGATGTCCGCGTAATCCCCGGCCGCTCAGCGCCGCCACGGTCTTGTGAATTTCCGGCAAGGGCGACAGCAGGTCGCCGATCAGCACGACCTGGGCATGGCGGGGCAGGGGCTCCACCCGCGGCAAGCCGTCCTTCGGCAGAGTGTCCTCGAGTATCCTCATGGCGAGCCGGTTCAGGGTCACCTTGTTGCCGGATGGCGGCACGCCCGATGCCCAGCAGCGCCACCCGCTCGCCACCCCGGACCAGCAGCACGGCCAGGGCCATCAGCAGCAGTTCCGCCCGTTCCTTCTTGGTCGGCAGGCCCTGGACCGACCGGTACGCCATCGAGGATGACGAGTCGTGCCAAAGCCAGACGCTCTGCGCCGCTTCCCATTCGTTCTCACGGACGAAGACCGGCTGGGTCTTCCCCGACTGGCGCCAGTCGATCATCGTGGCGCTGTCGCCGATCTCGTAGCGCCGGTACTGCCAGAAGGTTTCTCCGGTGCCGACCCGGCGCCGTCCATGGACGCCCTGAGCCACCGTCGCCGCGACCCGCTCCGCCGCGACCAGCAGCGGCGGAAGCCGTGCGGCCAATGCCTCCGACCGGTGCTGCGCCCGCAGGGCGGTTGCCGCCAGATCCGGTTTGCCGATAGGAGTCCCGCGCCATTCCCGCTTACCGCAGCGGAGCGCACAGGCGGTCGATCACGTCGTCGAGCGTGATGCCGTCGGCGCGGGCTGCGAAGTTGAGCGCCATGCGGTGCCTCAGCACCGGCTTCGCCAGCGCCAGCACGTCGTCGAGCGAGGGCGACAGCCGCCCGTCGAGCACGGCGCGGGCGCGGGCCGCCATCATCAGCGCCTGACTGGCGCGGGGACCCGGACCCCAGGCGACATGGTTGCGGACCTCCTCAAGCTCCGACGTTTCGGGCCGGCCGGACCGCACGAGGTCGAGGATGCCCTCGACCACGCTTTCGCCCACCGGGACGCGCCGGATCAGCCGTTGCGCCGCCAGCAGGTCGGTCGGGTTCAGCACCGCGACGGCGGGCTCCTCGTCCGTCGCCGGTCGTGGCGATCAGCATCCGCCGCTCGGCGTCGTAATCGGGATATGTGACGTCGACCTGCATCAGGAAGCGGTCGAGCTGCGCTTCCGGCAGCGGATACGTGCCTTCCTGTTCCAGCGGGTTCTGAGTCGCCAGCACATGGAAGGGCTGGGGCAGGGGATGGTAATGGCCGGCGACCGAAACGCGGCGCTCCTGCATCGCCTGGAGCAGCGCCGACTGGGTGCGCGGGCTGGCGCGGTTGATCTCGTCCGCCATCAGAAGCTGGCAGAAAACCGGACCCGGAATGAAGCGGAACGAGCGGCGGCCGTTCTCGGCTTCCTCCAGCACTTCGGAGCCCAGGATATCGGCCGGCATCAGGTCGGGCGTGCATTGGATGCGCTTGTCGTCCAGCCCCAGCACGATGCCCAGCGTTTCGACCAGCCGGGTCTTCGCCAGACCGGGAACGCCGATCAGCAGCACGTGGCCGCCGGCCAGAAGCGTGATCAGCGTCAGATCGACGACCTCCTGCTGGCCGAAGATGATCCGGCCGATCCGGTCGCGAACGACGGTGAGGCGCCCGCCCAGGGTTTCCACCTCGGCCAGCAGCTGGGCCGGATTCTCGCCACCGGGGGACCCATGGCGCATTGCATCGGTAGCGGTCAAATCAGGGTTCTCCTGTGGTTGTGCGATACCCGGTAGCATGGCCTGTCGTTGGACCTAACTATCGATACTTATCAGTATGGCGAAAATGCGTACCCGACTGGCCATATTAACAGGAAATTCGCCTGCACAAGGAGGAAAGCAAGCCCATGCCAAATACGCCGCCACATCTCGCCGCCGCTGCCCGAGACGCCAGCCGGCCTGTTCTCCGCCGATGACCGGCCGTCCCGACGAAGGTTACCAGATCCGCATCGACCGCGACGGCACATGGTATTATCACGGCTCCCCGATTTGCCGGATGGAACTGGTCAAGCTGTTCTCGACGGTGCTCCGCCGCGACGAGGCCGGCGATTACTGGTTGGTTACTCCCGCGGAACGGGGCAGGATACAGGTCGATGAGGTGCCGTTTACGGCGGTCGGATTGACGGTCCGTGGCGAGGGTGACGCCCAGGAGCTGATTTTCCGCACCAACCTGGATGTCGAGGTGACCGCCGGGCCCGATCATCCGATCCGGGTTGAAGAGAGTGATGGAACGGGTGAACCTAGGCCCTATATCCTGGTGCGCGACAATCTGGAAGCCCGCATCACCCGGTCGGTCTTCTACGAACTGGTGGAACGGGCGCAGACGCTCGAAGACGGGGAGGAAGTTCAGGTCGGAATATGGAGCATGCGCACATTCTTTCCTCTGGGGCGTCCGATGAGCCGCGCGATGGTGTCTTGAGCGCATTGACCAAGGAGCAGATCAGGAGCCGGCTGCCGCGCATCGCTCCGACGCCGAGCCCGGACCCAGCCGGGCCGAACCCTGAAGGTCCGGGGCGACCACGATCTCAACCAGGGCATGGGCGCTCCCGCCAAGCTGCGCCATGCCTCCGTGCTCGTTCCGCTGGTCGAGCGGGAAGACGGCATGACCGTCATCTTCACCCAGCGCACGGCCCACCTTGCCGCCCATGCCGGCCAGATCAGCTTTCCCGGCGGCGGGATGGAGCCGTCGGACAACGATGCCGTCGCCACGGCGCTTCGGGAAACCCAGGAAGAGATCGGCCTGGAGCCGGAACGGGTCGAGGTCGCCGGCCGGCTGGACACCTATGTCACGCGCACCGGTTTCGAGATCACGCCCGTCGTGGGGTTCATCCGGCCCCCTTTTATCCTGAACCCCGATCCCTTCGAGGTGGCCGAGGTGTTCGAGGTGCCGCTGGAATTCTTCCTGAAGCCGGGAGCGGTCAAGAAGGAGACCCGGCAGTTCCAGGGCACCCAGCGCTACTTCTATGTGTTCCCCTATGAGCACCGGTACATCTGGGGCGCCACGGCGGGTATGCTGGTGAACCTTGTCGATGTCCTGAACGGGTAATGCTGAGAAACTGCTGACGGTCGTGCTGCCGCTGATGCTGCCGACCCTGATCTACATGGCATACATGATGATCGAACGCCGCAAGGCGGCGGCATCGGGCGGCGCTTCCGTGCCGTGGTGGGTGGGAGCGCCCTGGACATGGCTGATAACGGGCGGTGTTCTGCTGGCCGCCATCGTCCTGGTGACCGTGGCGCTGACAGGCGGCTTCGACACATCCGGCACCTACCATCCCGCCCGCCTGATCGACGGCACGTGTCATCGAAGGTGAAACCGACGCCTTCAGCCCCCCATCCGGCTCCGCGCCCGTGACGCCCGCCGGCACCATCGAGCTTCCGCCTTCCATGGCCGCTCCGGAAACCCGGCGCGTCTTCGAAGCGCTGACCGCCGATGGCGCGCAGGCGCGTTTCGTCGGCGGCTGCGTCCGCAACTCGCTGCTCCGGCGGGCGGTCAAGGATATCGACATAGCGACCGATGCGGAGCCGGAACGAGTCATACGGCTGCTGGAAGCGGCGCGCATCCGCGCGATCCCGACCGGGATCGACCACGGCACCATCACCGCCGTCATCCATCCCGCCCATTTCGAGATCACCACGCTGCGTCACGATGTCGAGACGTTCGGACGGCACGCCCGCGTCGCCTTCACCGACGACTGGATGATCGACGCGTCGCGCCGCGACTTCACGATGAACGCCCTGTTCTGCACGATCGACGGCACCCTCTACGACCCGTTCGGCGGGGTGGAGGATGCGCGGGCCGGCCGGGTGCGCTTCGTCGGCGATCCCGCGTGCCCGCATCACCGAGGACGTGCTTCGTCTTCTCCGCTTCTTCCGCTTCCAGGCCCATTACGGCCAGACACCCCCTGAGCCCGCCGCCCTGGACGCCTGCATCCAACTGGCCCCGCTGCTGCCCCGCCTGTCCGGCGAACGTGTCCAGGGGGAGATTTTCCGGCTGCTCCGCGCTCCCGATCCGGTGCCCGTGGTGCGTCTGATGATCGACCACGGCATCCTGGCGCATCTGCTGCCGGAGGCCACGTCGATCGGAAGACTGGCTTTCGTCACGACCGAGGCGCCCGAACAGGATGACCCCGTTCTCCGCCTCGCCGCACTCCTGGAGACGGATCGCGCCGGCGCTTTACGGGTGGCGGAGCGGTTGCGGCTGTCGAACGCCGACACCGTCAGGCTGGCGCTGCTGACGGCGCCGCCGGTAGACATTTCATCCTTGAACCCACGGCAGTTGCTGCATCGTTTCGGTATCGATACGGCCCGCGATCTTGTCCTGCTGCACGACCCCGAGCGACTGCCCGTACTCGCCCAGGCGGCCGCCCAGTGGGAAAGCCCCCGCTTCCCGCTCCAGGGCCGCGACCTGCTCGAACTCGGCGTGCCTCGCGGTCCCCGCATCGGTCAGCTCTTGAAAGATATCGAGCGCTGGTGGGAGGATCGGGACTATCGTCCGACCCACGAAGACTGCCTGAGAGAACTCCGCGCCCGGCTTCCCGGCGAACCGTAAAGGAGGCAACAGCCCATGCGCGCCCTGATCGTCACTGCCGTGCTTGCGGCTGTCCTGATCGGCTTCGTCTTCGGCAATGCCGCGTTCTCGATCAGCGTGCTCGCCGACCGCATCGGCGGCGTGAACGCCTTCAATTACCGCATCGCGTCCACGGCGGTCTTCGTCCTGCTCGTGGCATGGCTCCACGCCCGTCTGACCGCCGGCCCCGGCTGGCTGGCCCGCGCGATCCTGGCCGGCGTTCTCTGGCTGGGCCTCTCGGTCGCCCTGGAACTGACCATCGCCCGCGCCGTCATGGGTGTAAGCTGGCCAAACCTGCTGGCCAACTACGCCATCTGGCGCGGCGAACCCTGGCCCTTCGTCCTGCTGCTGGAACTGATCTCACCAATCCTGTTCGGCTGGCTCCGGAACCGGCGAGAATTCACTTATTAAAGATCTTAGGCCACTGCTTTATCCCTTCGCCTCCTTGGGAGAGAGGGCTAGGTCATAGGCGCTAGGTTAAGGCAATCAACAGCGATGTTGTGGTATGATTATCCACCATCTTCGTCATACGCGGACTTGATCCGGGTATGAAAAGAAAGGCGAATATCTTAGGCTGGCGCCTATGCGGGCTAGGGTGAGGGGAAACGCTCGCAGTCACTTGCGCTTTTCAAGCGAACCCGACTAGCCCCCTTACGGCCACTTCACCTCCGGCGGCATCGACATCAAGATCGCCTCGACGTTCCCGCCGGTCTTCAGCCCGAAGGTCGTTCCGCGATCGTAAAGAAGGTTGAATTCCACATAGCGCCCGCGCCGCACCAACTGGTGCTCGCGCTGCTCGGGCGTCCAGGGATCGTTCATGTGACGCCGGACGATGCGGGGATAGACGTCCAGAAACGCCAGCCCGACATCGCGCGTGAACGCGAAATCCGCCTCCCAGTCGCCGCTGTCCAGATTGTCGTAGAAGATGCCGCCGATGCCGCGCGGCTCGTCCCGGTGCGGCAGGTAGAAATAGCGGTCGCACCATTCCTTGAAGCGCTCGTAATAATCCGCCCCATGGGCGTCGCAGGCTCCCTTGCAGCGCTGCGTGGAAATCAGCCGCGTCCTGCTCCGCCGGGAACATCGGCGTCAGGTCGGCGCCGCCGCCGAACCAGCCGATCGACGTCACGATATGGCGCGTATTCATATGGACCGCCGGCACCAGCGGCGAGCGCATATGCGCCACCAGACTGATCCCCGCCGCCCAGAACCGGCCGTCCTCGGCCGCTCCCGGCATGTTCTTGCGGAACTCCGGGCTGAAGAAGCCGTGGACCGTCGAGATATTGACGCCGACCTTCTCGAACACCCGGCCGCGCATGATCGACATGACGCCGCCGCCGCCATGACCGCCCTCGGCGTCCGGCCGGTTCCATTCCTTGCGCTCGAACCGCCCGGCCGGCATGTCGGAATGGGTGCCGGTCAGCTCGTCCTCAAGGCTCTCGAACGCGGCGCAGATCCGGTCGCGCAACTCGGCGAACCAGGCGGCAGCGCGGGCCTTATGCTGTTCGGTCGGAACGGTGCGGTCCATGTGCGTCCTTCAAACAATCAGTCACTTCCAGTATCACCGGATGCAGTCCCGGCAATGCCGTTTGCCGCAATGCCTCGCCCAGCACCATGGACGCGGCGAGCGCCACGTTCAGCGATCTGAGGCCCGGCTTCATGGGTATCCTGATCCGCGCATCGACGGCATCCGCCACCTCGTCCGGCACGCCGGCGCTCTCGCTTCCCATCAGCAGCGTGTCGCCCGGACTGGAACGCGAAATCCAGATAGGGCACCGATCCGCGGGTGGTCAGCAGCACAAGGCGGCCTATGTTCGTCTCGGCCCGGTTCGTTTCGCTCGCGAATCGATCCCAGGAAGCGTGGCGTTTCATCTCCAGATGGTCGATGTAATCCATCCCGGCGCGCCTCAGCCGGCGGTCGTCCAGGATGAACCCGCAGGGTTCGATGATGTCGAGCGGGACGCCCAGGCATGCGGCCAGCCGCATCATCGCCCCGGTGTTCTGC
Organism: uncultured Alphaproteobacteria bacterium; assembly: GCA_963848585.1. GTDB lineage: Bacteria > Pseudomonadota > Alphaproteobacteria > Azospirillales > Azospirillaceae > Skermanella. The sequence continues at coordinate 25,284 of CAWKET010000058.1, forward strand.
GGGATATCGGGCTGGTACAGGGCCAAACGTACGCGCGTAGCGTCGGAAGCGGCAAAAATCAAGGGTCATTCTTTCAGCGAAACGACGCAGCTACAGAAGCGCGACACTATGTCTCCGGAAGTCCGGCTTTCCTTGACCGTCCTCGAAGGGTATATCCCTGTCACCACTGCGGCCGGCGCATACCGGCCCTTAAGTCGAGGTTTTGGGCTCGAGGTTTTCGGCTAGGTCCGAAGCAGACACGGCCGAAAACTATTGTTAATGTCCGTCCGGTTTGCAAGTGCATGGCAGTGCGCTTGCCAGGGCCAAGGAGAGAAAAGCTAATGTCGGATACCACCCATCCGGCCGGTGCTGGCGGTCAGGGAGGCCATGAAGGCGAGGGAGCGACCCGTCGCGATTTCCTCTATCTCGCAACCGGCGCCGTCGCGGCCGTCGGGGTCGCGTCGGTAGCATGGCCGTTCATCGACAGCATGAACCCGGCGGCGGATACGCTGGCGCTCGCGCAGATCGATGTCGACCTGTCGCCGATCCAGGTCGGTCAGGCGATCACCGTGACGTGGCGCGGCAAGCCGGTCTTCATCCGTCGCCGCACGGAAGAGGAAATCGCCGCCGCCGCGTCGGTCAATCTTGCCGAACTGCGCGACCCGGAACCGGACAGCGCGCGCGTCAAGCAGCCGCAATGGCTGATTCTGGTCGGCATCTGCACCCATCTGGGCTGCGTTCCGCTCGGCCAGAAGTCGACCGATCCCAGGGGTGATTACGGTGGGTGGTTCTGCCCCTGCCATGGCTCGCACTACGATACGGCCGGCCGTATCCGCCGCGGTCCGGCGCCGCTGAACCTGCATCTGCCGGAATACGCATTCCTGACAGATACGTCGATTCGCATCGGCTAGTTGATCAACTGGAGCTGAACATGGCTGCCCCGCAGTTCAGAGAATCCCGTGGTCCGGTGGATCGACTACCGTCTGCCGATCTTCACGCAGTTGAACCACGAGTACAACGAATACCCGATGCCGAAGAACTGCAATTATTTGTGGTCCTTCGGTGCTATCGCGATGGTCGTGCTGATCACGATGATCGTGTCCGGCATCACCCTGGCGATGAACTACACGCCGCATACCGTCGATGGCCTTCCAGTCGGTCGAGCGCATCATGCGCGACGTCAACTTCGGCTGGCTGATCCGCTACATCCACATGAACGGCGCGTCGATGTTCTTCATCGCCGTGTTCATCCACATCTTCCGCGGCCTGTATTTCGGTTCGTACAAGGCCCCGCGCGAGATCCTGTGGATCCTGGGCGTCGTCATCCTGCTTCTGATGATGGCCACCGCCTTCATGGGCTACGTGCTTCCCTGGGGCCAGATGAGCTTCTGGGGCGCCACCGTCATCACCAACCTGTTCTCCGCGTTCCCCATCATCGGCGATCACATCGTGACGTGGCTGTGGGGCGGCTTCTCGGTCGACAACCCGACGCTGAACCGGTTCTACGCGCTGCACTACCTGCTGCCGTTCGTGCTGCTGGGCGTCGTCTTCCTGCACGTCGCCGCCGTCCACGTGCATGGCTCGAACAACCCGGTCGGCATCGACATCAAGGGTCCGCAGGACAGCCTGCCGTTCCACCCGTACTTCACGATCAAGGACACTTTCGGCCTGGGCGTCTTCCTGCTCGTCTTCGCCGGCTTCGTGTTCTTCGCGCCGAACTACATGGGTCACCCGGACAACTACATTCCGGCCAACCCGCTGGTCACCCCGGCGCATATCGTTCCGGAATGGTACTTCCTGCCGTTCTACGCGATCCTGCGCGCGGTTCCGGACAAGCTCGGCGGCGTGCTCGCCATGTTCGGCGCCATCGCGGTGCTGTTCGTCCTGCCCTGGCTCGACACCTCCAAGGTGCGCAGCGCCAACTATCGTCCGCTCTACCGGCAGTTCTTCTGGGTCCTGGTCGTCGCCTGCGTTCTGCTGCGGCTATGCCGGATCGCAGCCGGCCGAAGGCGTCTGGCTGATCATCGCCCGCGTCGCGGCGATCTACTACTTCGCTCACTTCCTGATCATCCTGCCGCTGCTCGGCAAGCTGGAGCGTCCCCGGCCGCTTCCCAACAGCATCAGCGAACCCGTTCTGACGGGTGGTGGCCGCATGGCGACCGCGGCAGCCGCCAAGCCGATGGAGAAGGCCTAATGCGCGCGTTGAAGAAGGTCATCCTGGCGGCGGCGATCGGCCTTGGACTTACCGGTTCGCGCTTTCGCCGCCGGTGAGGCCCATATCACTCTGCCCAAGCAGGAATGGTCGCATAGCGGCATTTTCGGCACCTTCGACCGGGCGTCGCTTCAGCGCGGCTTCCAGGTCTACAAGGAAGTGTGCTCGACCTGCCATGCGATGAGCCTCGTGTCGTACCGCAACCTCCAGGCGCTGGGTTTCAGCGAGGACGAGGTCAAGGCGATCGCGGCCCAGTACACGGTGATGGGCGGCCCGAACGATGCCGGCGAGATGGTCGAGCGGCCCGCCATTCCGGCGGACCACTTCAAGTCTCCGTTCCCGAACGAGCAGGCGGCCCGTGCGGCCAACGGCGGCGCCTATCCGCCGGACCTGTCGCTGATGGCCAAGGCCCGTCCGGGTGGCGAAGATTACATCTACGCCCTGCTGACCGGGTTCGAAGAGCCCCCGGCTGACGTGAAGGTGCCGGATGGGATGTACTACAACAAGTACTTCCCCGGTCACCTGATCGGCATGCCGCCGATCCTTCAGGACGACAGCGTCACCTACGCCGACAACACCCCGGCCACGCAGGCCCAGTTGGCGCACGATGTCGCGACCTTCCTGACCTGGACGGCGGAACCTCACCTGGAAGCGCGCAAGCAGACCGGCGTGAAGGTCATCCTGTTCCTCCTCGTCTTCACTGGTATGATGTATGCCGTGAAGCGCAAGGTCTGGGCTGACGCGCACCACTGAGCGTGTCGGGACTGACTATCCAAGGGAAAGGGCGCCTCCGGGCGCCCTTTTCTGCTTTTGCGGGCTTGGTATCAGGGAGGATGACAAATGATGACATTTCATGACGTGTTGGGGTTTTGGTTCAGCTCCGCCACCCGTCCCAACTGGTTCGAGAAGAGCGACGCCTTCGACGCCGAGGTCCGGCGTCTGCTGTTGCCGCTCCATGAGCAAGCGGCGTCCGGCCGGCTGCCGGAGTGGCGGGAGCATCCCCAAGGCTGCCTCGCGTCGGTCATTCTGCTGGATCAGGTGCCGCGCAACGTCTTCCGCGGACACGCCCCGCGCCTTCGCCAGCGATCCCGCCGCCCTGGCCCTGACCAAGCTGGCGATCGAGCGCGGCTATGACGCCGGGTTCAATCTCGAAGAACGTGTCTTCCTCTACCTGCCGCTGGAGCACAGCGAGGATCTGGCCGACCAGCGCCTGTCGGTCGAAATCAACCGCTCCCGCATCGGCGATCCCGAATACACCGATTATGCCGAGGGGCATCTCCGCATCATCGAGCGGTTCGGGCGCTTCCCGCACCGCAACCGCATCCTCGGCCGCCCCTCGACGGAGGAGGAGATCGAGTTCCTGAAGCAGCCGGGATCGTCGTTCTGATGCCCCCCGTTACCACGCAATCCGCTGAGCGGGATCGATCATACCCTGATCGGCGTCCGCGACCTTGAAGCCGCCCGATGCCACGTGGCGGCATCTGGGCTTCACCGTGACCCCGCGAGGCCGCCATATCGGCTGGGGCACCGGCAACTACTGCATCATGTTCCGGGACGACTATGTCGAACTCCTCGGCATCGTCGATCCGGCGCAGTTCCTGAACCGGCTGGACACCCTGCTGGAAACGCGGGGCGAAGGCCTGCTCGGCCTCGCCTTCGCCGCCGCATCGTCTTCAGACGTCCATGCAGCGTTTCCCGATGCCACACAGCCGCCCAAGGATCTTGGCCGATTGCTGGAACTGCCGGAAGGCGATGTCACCCCGCGCTTCTCGCTGGTCCACTTCAACCCGGAGGCGACGCCCGGCCTCGCCACCTTCTCCTGCACCCACCTGACGCCCGAAATGCTGCGCCGGCCGGAATGGCTGGATCACCCCAACGGCGCCATCGGCCTGGATGGCGTCACGGTCGCCGCCGCCGAACCCTGCCGCCTTGGCGCCGGCCTACGCCGCGCTGTTCGGCGACTCCGGCGGTCCAGAGCGGGCAGGGCAGGCTGGAAGTGAAGGTCGGACCGCACACGCTGCGCTTCCTGTCCCCCGACCGGCTGTCCCGCCGCTATCCCGGCCTTGGCGGGGCATCGGTCATGACCGTCCGGTGCCGCGATCTGGAGGCAACCCGCGCGTTCCTGACGGGGCAGGGCATTCCCTTGGCCGACGCTGCCGGCGCCCGCCTCGTCATCGCTCCCGAACACGCGAACGGAACCGTGCTGGAGTTCGTGGAAGGCTGAGGAGGATCAGGAGGAGAGGCGATGCACCAAGGCGGGGATATCCGCCACGGCGGTCGGCTTGGCGAACAGGAAGCCCTGCATGCGGTCGCAGCGGTATGCCCGCAGGAAGATCAACTGCTCGTGGGTTTCCACGCCTTCGGCGATCACCCGCATCTTCAGGGCATGGGCCATGTTGATGATGGCGTTGACGATGGAGGCCGCATCGGGGTCCTCGACCATGCCCTGGACGAAGCTCTTGTCGATCTTGATGGCCTCGATCGGAAAGCGCTTCAGGTAGCTGAGCGAGGAATATCCGGTTCCGAAATCATCCAGCAGGAACCTCACTCCGGCGGCATGCAGTTCAAGCAGCGCGTCGCGGATGCCGGGGGTGCTGCGGAACAGGGCGGTTTCGGTCAGTTCAAGCTTCAGATGGGACGACGGCAGGCCCGAATGGGCCAGGATCGCCAGCGCCTTGCGGCTGAGCTGCGGATCGCTGACCTGCCGGCCCGACAGGTTGACCGAGACGGGCAGGTCGACCAGACCCTCGCGCCGCCAAGCCGCCATCTGCTCGCAGGCCGACCGCAGGACCAGTTCACCCAAGGGGATGATCAGGCCCGTTTCTTCCGCAGTCGGAATGAATTCGCCGGGGGAAATCAGCGCGCCATCGTCGCCGCGCCAGCGGACCAGCGCCTCGAACCCGGCCAGCTTCAGCGTCTCGACCTCGATCTTGGGCTGATAGACCAGTTCGAACTGGTCGGCATCGATCGCCCGCCGCAGCCGGCTTTCCAGCGACAACTGCCGTGCCGCGTGGGTTTCCATATCCGGCGTATACAGCTCGAACCGGGAGGTGCCCTGGTCGCGCGCCCGCTGCAAGGCGGCGCCGGCCATCCGGACCAGTTCGTCCGGGCTGCCGGCGTCGAACGGCGACAGGCTGACGCCGATCACCGGCGGCAGCAGGAAGTCCTGGCCGTCCGCCTCGATCGGCGTGCTGAAGGTGGCGATGATGCTCTTGACCGTCGCCAGCGCTTCCTCGTGGTCGGCCAGATTGGGCAGCAGGACGGCGAACAGGTCGTCCCCGATGCGCCCCACGACATCGCCCGGCCCGAGAGCCCGGCGCAGCCGGTCGACCAGACGGCGCATCAGGTGATCGGCGGCGATCCGGCTATGGGCGAAGCGGATGGGGTCCAGGCGGTCGAAGCTGATCGCCAGCAGGGCCGCGATCCTGTCGTCGGCGGCGGGCCGCTCCAGCGCCGCCGCGACCCGCTCCCCGAACAGGGACAGGTTCGGCAAGCCCGTGACCTGATCGAACGAGGCCAGATAATGGATACGCTCCCGCGCCCTGCGGGCTTCGGTCACGTCCTCGAACAGGCCGATGATGTATTTGGGCCGGCCGAGCGGATCGCGGACCAGCGACGCCGTGGTGCGTGCCCAAAGCTCGGTGCCGTCGCGCCGCTGGAACCGCCGCTCCGTCTGGAACGTCGCCCGGCGCCCGCTCAGCAGTTCCAGAAAGCGGCCGGTGACCTGGGAAATCTCGTCGTCGTGGACGAACTGCTTGAACGACTGGCCGATCACCTCTTCCCGGCCATAGCCCAGCATGCTTTCCAACGTGCGGTTGACGTCGATGATCCTGCCATCCACGGCGGCATAGCCGATGCCGACGCCGGCATGCTCGAAGATCGACCGGAACCGCTGCTCGCTGTCGCGCAGCGCCTGCTCGGCCTCGACCCGCTCGGAAATGTCGATGCTCGACCCGAACAGCCGCGTCACGCGGGAGCCGGAAGCGCCGCCGATGATCGGCACCAGCCGCGTTTCCCAGTGGCGGCGGCCGGTCGGCAGGTGCAGCACTTCCTGGAACGTCGTCGGCAGCCGGCGCTTCACGCAGGTCCGGTAATGGGCAAGCACGCTGGCCGCATCGTCCGGCGGCAGCACCTGCTCGGGACTTTTGCCGATCACCTCGTCAAGCGTCAGGCCGGTCAGTTCCTCATGCCGGCGGTTGAGCATGGCATAGCGGAACTGCCCTTCCGGCGTCACATCGACGATGAAGACGGAGGCCAGCAGATTGTCGATGACGTGGCTGATCTGGCCGTCGGTCGGCCCGGCATCCTCGGTCACCAGGATGTGGGTGGCCTTGGCGCCGCCGATCGGCTGGATATTCAGAGCGACCGGACCGTGAGCCAGATCCAGGACGATGACCGAAGCCTCGGCCCCGGCAAGGGCTTCCACCAGCATGGCGCAATCGACAGGCTGCGCCAGCCGGGATGCATACTCGGTGAAGTCGCGGCCGATCACGTCCGCCGGCGCTGGAACCCAGCAGCCGCGCGAAACGGTCGTTCACCGCGATGATGTGAGGGGTAGCCAACGGCAGCGCCTGTCGCTGCAGGATTGCCTGACCGATCTCTTCCGATGCCGTATGCGGAAGCGCGTTGGGCGCATCCAGACCAGCCGTCATCACATCATACATTCCTAGACTTAATCCCATTGGTCCGGCCCATGCCGCTCGTGCTTATGCACAAGTAACACAGGATACCGGATCAATGGACCATTTTTAGTAAAAAAATTTATTCCCTATCGATTGGGGTAGATGGTCATAGGCAAAGAGCTTTAGACGTTGAAGCGGAAGTGGAAGATATCGCCATCCTGAACGACGTATTCTTTGCCTTCCTGCCGCATCTTTCCGGCTTCTTTTGCCGCTTGTTCACCGCCAAGTGTGACAAAGCTGTTATAATCGATCGTTTCTGCCCGGATGAAGCCGCGCTCGAAGTCGCTGTGGATGACGCCGGCCGCTTCCGGAGCCTTGGCGTTGCGATGAACCGTCCAGGCGCGGGCTTCCTTCGGGCCGACCGTGAAGAAGGTGATCAGGTCCAGCAACTCGTAGCCGGCGCGGATGACCCGGTTCAATCCCGGCTCCTCAAGGCCGAGCGTTTCCAGGAATTCCTTCTTTTCGGCCTCGTCGGTAAGCTGCGCCACCTCCAACTCGATGGCGGCGGAAACCACGACGCTGACGGCGCCCTGCGCCTTCGCCATCTCGGCCACCTTGGCGGACAGGGCATTGCCGGTGGCGGCGGCAGTCTTCCTCGACATTGCAGACATAGACGACCGGCTTGCCGGTCAGCAGCAGCAGCGACTTGAACAGCGGCAACTCGTCGGCGGAGACATCCAGCGTGCGGGCCGGCTTGCCCGCCTGGAGAACGGCCAGCGCCCGCTCCATCATGTCGGCGGATGCCTTGGCTTCCTTGTCTCCGCCCTTGGCCTTCTTCTGCATGGCGTTCAGCCGGCGCTCCAGCCCGTCCATGTCGGCCAGCATCAGTTCGGTCTCGACCGTCTCCGCGTCGCGGATGGGGTCGATGCCGCCTTCCACATGGGTGATGTCGTCGTCCTCGAAGCAGCGCAGCACGTGGACGATGGCATCGACCTCGCGGATATTGCCGAGGAACTGGTTGCCCAGCCCTTCACCCTTGCTGGCGCCGCGGATCAGGCCGGCGATATCGACGAACTCCAACTGGGTCGGGATGATCTTCGCCGATTTGGCGATCGCCGCGATCTTGTCGAGTCGCGGGTCCGGCACGCCGACGCGGCCGACATTCGGCTCCTTGGTGCAGAACGGGAAGTTCGCCGCTTCGGCCGCCTGGGTGGCGGTCAGCGCGTTGAACAGAGTGGACTTGCCCACATTCGGCAGGCCGACGATGCCGCAATTGAAACCCATGGGAAATGCCGCCGCTTTCAAAAATAATCCAACCGCGACCGAGTCCCGGCCGCTCCTGGCTTCTATATGCGGCACGGATCGTTAAAACGAAAGTCCGGAAGACTTGCCCGCAAGCGCCAGGGCGGCGAGAGCGGACAAAGCGCACCGTTTCCGCTATGCTGCCGCCGCTGCGAGAAGGGGGAAGTGCTACCATGTCCGATCCACGTCAGGAACTGCTGCGCCACATGGCGGCACTGCGCAAGAGCCTGGACCCCAAGGTGGTCGAGCGGCTGGATCTGGCGACGGAAGGCAAGGTCCCCTACGACCGCGAAACCGCTCAAAGCGCCGTGCGCCAGTTCCTCGCCACCCGGCATGATGGCGGCAAGTTCCAGAAGAAGCTGGTGGAAGCGTTGAAGAAGGGCGGGGGAAAGACCTGACGGCCCGAACCGTCGGTTCAGGTCGCGATCGCGACCCGGCTGGCGAATTTCTCCGGCTGACCCGCCGCCATCAGCGGGAATTCCTTGGCGACCGTGTCGAGCAGCGGTTCCAGCCAGACCTGTTCGGTCTTGCTGAAGTCATGCAGGACATAGCCGTGGACGAGATCCTTGTTGCCCGGATGCCCGATGCCGAGCCGGATGCGCCAGTAATCCTTGCCGATATGATCGTCGATCGAGCGCAGGCCGTTATGCCCGCCGTGGCCGCCGCCCTGCTTGACCCTGACCTTGCCGGGAGCGAGGTCCAGGTCGTCGTGGATCACGATGACATTGGGCGGGGCCAGCTTGAAGAAGCGCATGGCTTCGCCGACGGATTGGCCGGAAACATTCATGAAGGTCTGGGGCTTCAGCGCCAGCACCTTTTCGGCATCGACCGAACCATCGCAGCTCTGGCCCTGGAAGCGCTTGCGCCAGGGGCCGAAGCCATGGCGGCGGACGATTTCGTCCACCGCCATGAAACCGATATTGTGCCGGTTGCGGGCATATTCCGAGCCAGGATTGCCCAGACCCACCAGCAGCAACATAAGCTTACTCCTGCGCTTCCGCCGCCTCTTCGGAGCCGGCTTCCGACTTCACCGCCGACGGAGAGGCGATGGTCGCGACCGTGAAGTCGCGGTCGGTGATGGTCGGCTTGACGCCGGCCGGCAGCTTGACCGAGCTGATGTGGATCGAATCGCCCAGGTCGTAGCCTTCGAGGTCCACGGTGATGTGCTCGGGGATTTCCTCGGCGCCGGCCTCGACTTCGATCTCGTGGCGGACGATGTTCAGCATGCCGCCGCGCTTCAGGCCCGGAGACTTCTCGGCGTTGACGAACTCGACCGGCACGGCGACGGTGACCCGGAGTTCCTTGCTGACGCGCAGGAAGTCCACGTGGATCGGAACGTCGGTGACCGGGTCGAACTGAACGTCACGCGGCAGCACATGGTAGGACGCGTCACCGACCTTGACGTCGAACAGGTGGGTGAAGAAGCCCGGAGTGCGCAGGACCCGGTCGAACTTCAGACGGTCCAGCGAAATCATCACCGGCTTTTCCTTGTTGCCGTAGATCACGGCGGGGATCTGGCCGGCGCGGCGCGTCTGACGGGCAACCCCCTTGCCGGCCCGATCACGTGCCTCAGCGGCGAGAACTGTAGCTTCGGACATACTCTACTCCATACACGATAAGGCGGTCCTTCATGACCGCCTTTGGGTGGACGCCGGCCTCCAGGGGTGCCGGACGTACCGCGGCCGCCTTGCTTGGCGCCGACCGCAGGTCCCAGTGGCGGAAGCCCCGCGAGAGGCTCCGCCGAATTCGATAAACCGACCGGTCGGTTGACCCAGCGCTCAGTTGAACAGGCTGGAAACCGACCGTTCCTCGCTGATCCGGGTGATCGCTTCCGCGATCAGCGGCGCGATGGTCAACTGGCGGACGTTGCGCGACACGCGGACGGCTTCCGTCGCCTGGATGCTGTCGGTGGTCACCAGCATTTCCAGCGGAGAGGCCGAGACGCGGGCGACGGCGCCGCCGGACAGAACGCCGTGGGTGACATAGGCGCTGACCGACTTGGCGCCTTCCTTGATCAGGGCGGTGGCCGCGTTGCACAGGGTGCCGCCGCTGTCCACGATGTCGTCCACCAGAATGCAGCGCCGGCCTTCGACCTCGCCGATGATGTTCATCACTTCGCGACACGCCGGCCCGCTCACGCCGCTTGTCGATGATCGCCAGATCGGCGTCCAGCCGCTTGGCGATGGCGCGGGCGCGCACCACGCCGCCGACGTCGGGCGACACGATGACGAGCTGTTCGCCGTTCTTCGTCGTTTCCTGGATGTGCCGCACGAAAACCGGCGCACCTTCCAGATTGTCGAGCGGGATGTCGAAGAAGCCCTGGATCTGACCGGCGTGCAGGTCGAGCGTCAGGACGCGGTTGGCGCCGGCCATCGTGATCAGGTTGGCGACCAGCTTGGCGGAGATCGGCGTGCGCGGCCCCGTCTTGCGGTCCTGGCGGGCATAGCCGTAGTAGGGCAGCACGGCCGTGATGCGGCGCGCGGAACCGCGGCGCAGCGCATCGATGGTGACCAGCAGCTCCATCAGGTTGTCGTTGGCCGGATATGAGGTCGACTGGATGACGAAAACGTCCTCACCGCGGACGTTCTCCAGTATTTCCACGAACACTTCCATGTCCGAGAACCGACGAATACTGGCCTTGGTCAACGGCACGTTGAGTGCGGCCGAAATGGCTTCGGCCAATGGCCGGTTGCTGTTGCCGGCAATGACTTTCATACTTCGACAGCTCTCTTCTGGAAACAGTGCCGTTGCCGCCGGCCGACAATATTGAACACGGTGCAACACGAAATCGGCCGGGAACATATCAGCGCGACCCACTCATGTAAATGTTTGATGACGGCCGTCGCGGCCCCCATGCGCGCCGCACATGGGCTTAACGCCGGTGCCGGGACGAGGGTTCCGTCAGACGACGCAACTGACCATCAAACCCAGGATGCAGAAGGCGATGAGCATGATCACATAGGGCATGAACGCTCCATAAGAGGTAGATTCCAGGCCGGTTTTCAGTCCCGCAGCATGATCACGGAAATGCCGCGGCCGTAGTCCTTTTCACCGCGCAGCGTGGCGCGCCGGTAGCTGAAGAAGCTGTCTTCCTCGGTCACCGTGTCGTTGGGGCTGCGCTGAATTGTCCCGACGCCGCTCCGCTCCAGCCGGCGCTCCACATAGCCGCCGATGTCGAACATGGAGTGCCCGGCCCGCTGCGCCGGTATGAAGAAGCCGGCATTGGCCTCGTCCTCGGCCAGGAAGCGGTCGGGAAACTCCGGCCCGACCTCGTACGAGCGCTGGGCGATGCAGGGGCCGATGGCGGCGACGATCCGCTCCGGCCGGGCGCCCAGCGCCACCATGGCGGCGACCGTGGCATCGATCACGCCACCCTGCGCGCCTTTCCAGCCGGCATGGGCGCCGCCGATCACTTTCGCCTGGGCGTCGGCCAGCAGGACCGGAACGCAATCGGCTGTCAGGATGCCGAGCGCTATACCCGGCGTCGCGGTCACCATGGCGTCCGCTCTGGGCTGGTCCCCGCCATGCGCCCACGGCCGGTCCACCGTCACGACATCGGGGCTGTGAACCTGATAGAGCGTGACGAGCCGGTCCGCCGGCAGATCGAAGCGGGCGGCGCAGCGCCTGCGGTTTTCCGCCACGTTGGCCGGATCGTCGTTGGACCCCAACCCGCAGTTGAGGCTGCCATAGATGCCGGTGCTGACCCCGCCCGCACGGGTCATGAAGCCGTGACGGATGGCCGGTATGTCGTCGAGCGCGCCTGATGTGATCACTGAAGAATCCGCTGTGTCAGAATCCGCTATGTCGGAGCCGCTTCGCCGTTCTCAGGGCTGGCCTGCGGGGTTCGAAGCCCGCTGGCGCATCCTGTCCGGGACCGGTGAGGGCGAGCACCTTGAACAATGTGCCCATCTCCGTTTCGCCAATCAAGCGCCGCACCGCGCCGTCGATATCGGCCGCCTGCTCCGGTGTCGCCCGCTGGCGGCAGCATCGCGGCACGCTCCCGGATGCCGAGAGCCGTCAGGAATCCGCCCTGGGTGACGGGTCCCCAGGCACTGGCGCCGCCCGCCCGCGCCGCATCGGCCAGCATCTCGAAATCGACATGGGCGGTCAGATCCGCGTCGCCAGGGTCATCCAGCACCGGGACGAAGGCATGGCGGCGGACGGCCTGGAGGGTTTCTCCCGCCGCCGAGCGCGGATGGCCGTAATCGACGATCACCGCGGCGCCCCCCGATGCGGCAAGGCGGGTGCCCAATTCGCGGGCGATGGCGGTGGCGGCCGGGCAGATCTCGAACACGCTTCCCACGGGGGAGATGCGGACACGCGCCGGGATCAGCGCTTCGACCGGGCCTGGGCGGCGGTCGAGCACGATGCGGAAGTTCCCGCTCTCGGGATCGGTATCGACCAGCCGCTCGGTCCAGCCATGGGGCGTCTTCTCGAACTGGCGGATCGGCAGCGCATCGAAGAACTCGTTGGCGATCACCAGCAGCGGGCCGTCGGGCACGGTGGCGAGGCTGTCGTGCCAGACCGGTTCGCCGCCCTGAAGGGCGGGGGCCAGCGTCTCGCCCTGGCGGGCGCGCAGAACGGGACTGGTTTCGACCATATGAACCCGCAACGCCTCGCGGAACGGCGGCAGCATCGCGGCCGCGCGCAGCGCGTCGCGCATCAGCGTGCCGCGGCCCGGCCCAAGCTCCACGAGGTTCACGCGGTCGGGAGAGCCCATCGCCGCCCAGGTATGGGCGCACCAGAGGCCGATCAGCTCGCCGAACATCTGGCTGATTTCCGGCGCGGTTATGAAATCGCCGGCGGCGCCGAAACGGTCGGCGGTGATGTAATAGCCGAACTTGGGATGACCCAGCGCGTCGCCCATGAACGAGGCGACCGACATGGGTCCCTCGACCGCGATCCTCCGCTTCAGGTGCTCCGTCAGTTCGGATTCAGGCAGTCCAGACTCAGACGCCATCCCGCGCACCCTGGTTTTCAGCGCTCCGGCTCACCTCGCCCCGGCGGCGGGCGATCACGATCAGCGCCAGACCGATCAGCACCATGGGGAGCGACAGGATCTGGCCCATGGTCACGTTGCCGCCAAGCAGGAAGCCCAGTTGCGGGTCGGGCTCCCGGAAATACTCGACGAAGATCCGGCTGAGGCCGTAGCCGGCGAGGAAGACGCCGCCCAGCGTTCCGGGCCGGTTCCGGATCGCGGGACGATGCGCCAGGACGGCCAGCACGATGAACAGCACCAAGCCTTCCAGCGCCGCTTCGTACAGTTGGCTGGGATGCCGGGGCAGGCCGCCGGCCCGCTCTCCGGGGAAGATCACGCCCCAGGGAACATCGGTCACCCGGCCCCAAAGCTCGGCGTTGACGAAATTGGCGATCCGCCCGAAGAACAGGCCGATCGGCACCGCGCAGGAGATCAGGTCGCCCAGCGCCAGCGGCGAGAAGCCGCGTCTGTGGGAAAACAGGAAGATGGCCGCGATCACGCCCAGCATTCCGCCGTGGAACGACATGCCGCCGTGCCAGACCGCCAGCGCCTCCAGCGGATTGTTGAGGTAGTAGCCGGTATTATAGAACAGCACATATCCCAGCCGTCCGCCGAGGATCACGCCGACCACCGCCCAGGTCAGGAAATCGTCGAAGTCCACCGCCGTCGGCGGCCGGTCGTCCTTGCGGGCGAGATAGATGCAGTAGCGCCAGCCGGCGACGAAGCCGATCAGGTAGGCCAGCGCATACCAGCGGATCGCGAGAGGGCCGATCTGGATCGCGATCGGGTCGATGGCGGGGAACAGGATGGCAAGCATGCGGCGGTTCGGCTCGATCCAAGGAAGGTGGCGGAATCCTGAAGGCGATATCCTGAAGGCGGTCGCCTTCCACGGGATTGGCCAGGAGGCGGGATCTCCCGCTGATGTCGCCGACCTTATAGGCACGCTTGCCGCACCGCCGCAAGTGATGCCCCGTTGCATCGGGAGTGGCCGGACCCCATAATAACCCCCATTGTGAAGGATACGGTACTCATGCAGGTCGACAATAAGCTTCTCGATGATCTGGCGCGGGTTGCGGGCGGCGCCATCGGCGCGCTGACCGGACTGCGCGGCGAGGTCGAGGCCCAGGTGCGTCAGCAGTTCGAGCGCATTCTAAGCCAGATGGACGTGGTCAGCCGCGAAGAGTTCGAGGCGGCCCGCGAGATGGCGGTGAAGGCCCGGACCGAACAGGAAGACCTGACCGAGCGGGTCACCACGCTGGAAGCCCTGGTGGCGACCCTGGTCGCGGAGCGGGAACTGGCCCATGGCGCGCCCGGACCGAAGCGTTCGGCCCGTCCGCATGGCTCCGGCGACCATCCCCGGCGCCGGAAGCTTCCTGACGCGGCATGGTCGGCTGACCAGGCGGCTGATCGGGAGCCGGGCGATGCACGGCATTCGCCGGGCGTCGATTGGATAAAATTACGGAATTCTGTTGCGCGGCCGTGGCGGTTCTGTCACGGTCCTTGCGGTAGTAGCCCCACGATTCCTTGATACAACATATCGGGGCATAGAAATCCGACCGGCCTGGAACAGCCGGGCGATCGATGGGGTCATTGCCGCCAACCGCGCGCGATCAAGGAGTCGCAGGCATGTCGGCAGTTGCCGTCGAAGAATCGCCTACCACAACGCTCAATCCCCTGGACATGATCGAAGAGATCGTGGTCGCCAACCAGTGGCCATTCGACCGCTCGAACGACGATGAACTGATCGTCGAAATCGCGGCGCGCTGGTGCGATTACCGTCTGTATTTCGTCTGGCAGGAGGATGTCAGCGCGATGCAGTTCTCCTGTCAGTTCGATCTGAAGTCACTGGCCTCGCGCCGTTCCCATGTCAACGAGCTGCTGGCCGACATCAATTCCCGGATGTGGCTCGGCCATTTCGACGTTTGCCCGGACGAGCATACGCCGATGTTCCGCCACACGATCCTGCTGCGCGGCGCTCCGCGCGCGAGCGTGGAGCAGTTGGAGGATCTGGTGGAAATCGCGCTGATGGAGTCCGAGCGCTATTATCCGGCTTTCCAGTTCGTCATCAGCGGCGGCAAGACCGCGTCCGAGGCGGTGACCGCCTCCATCCTCGATACCGTGGGCGAGGCCTGACCATGGGATGCTCGTTGCTTCTGGTCGGTTGCGGCAAGATGGGCGGCGCCCTGCTGGATGGCTGGCTCGCGGCCCGCACCGTCGATCAGGTGGTCGTGGTGGAGCCCCAGGGCGCATTCCCTGCCGAAACCGGTTCAGCGGGACAGCGGATCGTCCGGTGCGCCGGCGTATCCCGGATTCCTCCGGGCTTCGAGCCGGATGTGGTGGTTCTCGCGGTCAAGCCGCAGGTCATGGACGAAGTGGTGCCGGGTTATGCGCGGCTTCGTCCGGCCGGGCACCGTCTTCCTGTCGATCGCGGCCGGCAAGACCATCGACTATTTCACGACCCGGCTGGGGGCCGATGCCGCCATCGTGCGCGCCATGCCGAACACGCCGGCTTCGGTCGGGCGCGGCATGACCGTGGCCGTGCCCAATGCCGCCGTCACGCCCGATCAGCGCCGCCTGTGCGAAACCCTGATGGGTGCGGTCGGGCAGGTCGCCTGGATCGACGATGAGGGGCTGATCGATGCCGTCACCGCCGTCTCGGGCGGTGGTCCCGCTTATGTCTTCCTGCTGATCGAAACGCTGGCCCAGGCCGGGGTTGCGGCCGGTCTGCCGGAAGAGCTTGCGATGACGATCGCGCGCGCCACCGTCGCCGGCAGCGGCGAGTTGGCGGCCCGCTCGGCCGAGCCCGCGGCGGTGCTTCGCAAGAACGTGACCAGCCCCAACGGCACGACCCAGGCGGCGCTGGAAGTCCTGATGGCCGAGGACGGCATCCAGCCGCTGTTCGACCGCGCCATCGCCGCCGCGACCGCCCGGTCGCGGGAACTGGCGGGCTGATCAGCCGATCCGCGGCTGAACCTGGCCGAACCTGCGCCGAAATCTCCGCGCCGGGAAGGCCGTGGGCCGCGGCCGACGGCTGGAGCATCTCCCGCAGGCGCATCAGGGCGCGTTTTTCCAACTGCCTGACCCGGTCCTTGGATATCCCCAACTCCCGCCCGATCGCCTCGAAGGTGGGGGCGGCGTCGCTCATGTGGCGCTGGCGGATGATGGCGGCCTCACGCGCCGGCAGCATGGCGAGAGCCTTGTCGATCAGGCCGGTCCACAGGCGGCCGATGCTGCGCTCTTCCACGATTTCTTCCGGATTGGGCTGATCGGCGGGCAGGTGGTCGATCAGCGCTTCGGCATCCTCCCCGTCGCCATCGCGCAACGGCGCATCAAGCGACTGGTCGAAGCGCGCGATCCTCTGGGCCAGACCGGAAACCTCGGCCTCGGGCAATTCGAACCGTGTCGCCAGCACCGACAGCGCATCGTCGTTGAGGGCGGCGGAACTCGTCCGCTGTTCCGCCGCGACTTTCTTGAGCGCGAAGAACAGCGCCTTGTGCGCGGCGGTCTTGCCGACCCGCACCAGCGACCATGACCGGACCACGTAATCCTGGATCGAGGCCCTGATCCACCACATGGCGTAGGTGCCCAGCCGGGCGCCGCCGTCGGGGTTGAACTTGCGTACCGCCTGGATGAGGCCGACCGTGCCTTCCTGGATCAACTCGTTGACCGGCAGGCCGAAACGGCCGTAGCTGCGCGCGATCTTGACGACCACGCGCAGATGGCTGGCGACCAGCCTTTCGGCCGCCACCGGATCGCCGGCGGCGGAACGCAATGCCAGATCGCGTTCTTCATCGGGGGTCAGGTAGGGCAGCCGGTGCGCCAGCGTCATGAGGCATCCGGAGGCCCAGCCAGGGAAAGCATTCATCCTTTTCGTGCCCGAACCAGAAGGTGGGAGAGCATCGCATGCCCGTGCACACAGTCAACTCCTGACGAGGGGGATCGTCCCCCCTGCGCTGAAATCGACCATGCCGCCGCCGGGACCTTTGGCATTCGGCGCGCCGGCCCAATCTTATTGTCAAAGTGAATGAACTGCACGGGAAACACGGGAACCATGGTCAAGAAGGCTGATCTGCCGCGTCACATCATCGATACCGCCATCAAGCTTGCCGGGGAGAAGGGCTGGCGAGCCACGACCATGGCCGACATCGCCGCCAGGGGGGAAATTTCGCTGGCCGAAATCTACCGCGTTTTTCCGGCCAAGCATGACATCCTCAAGGGCTTCACCCGGCAGATCGACGAGGCGGTGCTGTCGGTCGGGCCGGAGGGCGATGAGAGCGAAACTCATCGTGACCGCTTGTTCGACGTGATGATGCGGCGTTTTGACGCACTCACTCCTTATAGGAGTGGTCTGGAAAGTATTTCTCGTGATTTGCGTAGCGATCCCGTGGCGGCGGCGGTCCATGCCTGCGCTCTCCGGCGCTCCCTGGCATGGATGCTTGAGGCGGCCGGCATCCCATCGGATGGGATCGCGGGCGCGTTGCGGGTCAAGGGTTTGGGTGTGATCTATCTGATGGTATTCAGAGTTTGGCTGACCGACGACAGCGCCGACCTCTCGCGCACCATGGCCGCACTGGATTCCCGCCTGCGTCAGGCGGAGCAGTTTTCCAATAGCCTGCCCGGCCGGCAGGACGCGGCGGGGGCGGGGAAGGACGGATGACGCTCCGGATGAATCGAGTGCAACGGCGTGACCCTCCCTCTTGTTGCGCTGCACAAAAGAAGTTGACGAAGATTTGCGCAATATGCATGATGCGACATCAGTGATGTTGCGGTGCAGCAACGAGAAACGCTTTTCGAGGGAATGACAAATGGCCAAGACTAACCCATTTTTCGACGTCGACATGTCCAAGTTCGCCGATGTTTCCAAGCTGATGTCCGAGTTCAAGCTTCCCGGCGTCGATGTGGAGTCTGTCCTCGCCTCCCAGCAGAAGAACATTCAGGCGCTGACCGCCGCCAACCAGCTCGCGTTCGAAGGCTTCCAGGCCGTCGCCCGCCGCCAGTCGGAAATCGTCCGTCAGACCATCGAGCAGACCTCGACCATCGTGACCGAGCTGATGGCCGCCGGGTCGCCGGAAGACAAGGTCGCCAAGCAGGCCGATCTGGTCAAGCTGGCCTTCGAAAAGGCGCTGTCCAATGCCCGTGAGCTGGCCGAGCTGGTCGCCAAGTCCAACTCCGAGGCCGCCGACGTGATCAACAAGCGCGTCAGCGAGAGCCTGGAAGAGCTGAAGGCTTCGGTCGCTCAGATCAAGTCCGCCAAGTAAGTCCGGCGTTTCGCCGGTATACCGCCAGTCGGTATGCCGTCAGATGCAGAGGCCGCCGCCGGGAAACCGGCGGCGGCCTTGTCTTTTGCGCATCCGGTCAGTAGCGTTGGCCCCTCACATCGACGGGAGGGACCGAATGGCGGGCATGGAAGAGACGGTGGCGGCCAACATCACCTTCGAGGAATTCCTGAAGGTCGATATCCGCGTCGGCACCATTGTCGCCGCCGAGCCGTACCCGGAAGCGCGCCGTCCCGCCTATAAGCTTCAGGTCGATTTCGGTCCGCAGATCGGCCTGCGCCGGACTTCCGCTCAGATCACCCGTCATTATACGCTGGAAAGCCTGATAGGGCGTCAGGTCGCCGGAGTCGTCAATTTCCCGCCAAAGCAGATCGGCAAGTTCATGTCCGAGGTGCTTGTGCTGGGATTTCCCGATGCCGAGGGCGAGGTCGTGCTCATCACGCCGGAGCGTCAGGTGCCGAATGGCGGGCGGATGTACTGATCGGCCTGATCTGACGATCCAGCCGCGTTCAGACCGGCAGCCGCACCACCGCGCGCAGGCCGCCGCGTGGGCTGTCGGCCAGCGTGATGTCGCCGCCGTGGCTGCGGATCACGTCGCGGGCGATCGTCAGGCCCAGCCCGACGCCGCCGGTCGAGCGGTTGCGGGAGCCTTCCAGGCGGAAGAACGGGCGGAACACGTCCTCGTGTGAACTGGCCGGGATGCCGGGGCCGTCATCGTCCACGGTGATCTCGATCGCGTCGTCGCGCCGCCCGGCCTGCACCCAGACATGGTCGGCATAGCGGCGCGCATTGCCGATCAGGTTGGCAAGGCAGCGCTTGACCGAGTTGGGGCGCAGCGGCAGGCTCAACTCACCCTCCAGGTGCAGGTCCACGATGGCGCCGTCGCGCCGGGCGCTGCTGACCGCCTCGTTGATCAGCCGGTTCAGGTCGGTCGGGACCGGGGCTTCGGCCCCTTCGCCACGGGCGAAGGCCAGATAGCCTTCGATCATCTGCTCCATGTCGATCACGTCGGCCTTGAGGTCTTCGACCTCCGGGCAGTCGCCGAACAGCTCAAGCTGGATCTTCATGCGGGTCAGCGGCGTGCGCAGGTCGTGGGAAACTCCCGCCAGCATCTCGGTCCGCTGGCTGATCTGGCGCTGGATTCGCTCCCGCATCACCAGGAAGGCGGCGGCGGCCTGACGGACCTCCGTGGCGCCCTCCAGCTTGAAGCGGGTCACGTCGCGGCCCTTGCCGAAGGCGTCGGCCGCGGCGGCCAGCCGGCGGATCGGGCGGATCTGGTTGCGCATGAAGATGATGGCGATGGCGAACAGCACCATCGCCGCGCCCACCATCCACAGCAGGAAGATGTATGTGGTCGAGCTGAACAGCCGGCGCTCCGGCGACATCACCGACAGCACGCCATCGGCCATCTGCACCCGGATCTCGATCCAGTTGCTCGCCACCCTGGTATCGATCACGAAGGGCTTCCGCACCCGCTCGTCCAGCGCCATGCCCAGCGTCCGTTCCAGCAGGCTGCTCAGCTTCTGGCGCTGCGGCGGCAGGATGGCGTCGGGTTCGAAGGTGATGATCAGGTCCATGGTCCGCGCCGCCATGGACAGCGTTTCCGTGCGGTCGGCCATGGAGCCGTCGCGTTCCAACTGCTCGATCACCATGCCGATTTCGCCGCCGACCGCATAGGCCAGCCGGTTGGTCATGGTGTCCCAGTGGCGGTCGTAGAAGATCCAGGTGGCGACGACCTGGAGCAGGATGACGGGAGTGACGATGATCAGCAGGGAACGGCCGAACAGCGTCTGCGGCAGGATGCGCTTGATCAGCCCGCTGAAACCGGGCCGGCGGGGGACATAGCTGCGGGCGGTCAGTTCCGGGATCGTCGCGGTCATGTTGCCAGCCTTCATCGCTGCGGTCGTCATTGCGTCATTCCGGTCTCAGTACATAGCCCTCGCCACGCACGGTATGGAGATAGCGCGGAAGGCGGGGGTCGTCCTCCAGTTTGCTGCGCAGGCGGCTGACCTGAACATCCACCGTGCGGGCATTGCCGACGATCCCGGCGCGGTCGGCCAGTTCCTCGCGGGTCAGGATCGAGCCGGGCTGGCTCGCCAGCACGCGCAGCAAGGCCGCCTCGGCACTGGTCAGGCGGACGATCTCGTCGCCGTGGCGCAGTTCTTCCCGGTCGGGCACGAAGGTCCAGCGCCCGATCCGCAGGTCGGCCATCGGCTCCACCGGGCGCGGCACGCGCCGCAGGATGGAGCCGATGCGCAGCACCAGTTCGCGCGGCTCGAACGGCTTGCTCATGTAGTCGTCGGCGCCGGCCTCCAGGCCCGCGATCCTGTCGTCCAGCTCGCCGCGCGCGGTCAGCAGCAGGATCGGCACCTGACTGTCGCGCCGCAGCTTCTCGGTCAGTTCCAGCCCGCTTTCCCCCGGCATCATCACGTCCAGCACGAGCAGGTCGAAGGCGAGGCTTTCCAGCTTGGCGCGGGCGTCGGCGGCATCCTGCGCCGTGGTCACCACGAAGCCGTTCTTCATGAGGTACTTGCGCAGCACCTCGCGCAGCCGCAGATCGTCATCGACCACGAGGATATGGGGCATCTCCTCGGTCATGGCGCTTCCTGTCATTCCGCCTCCCTCATTCTCCGGCTTATCTCATCCTGTCACATATCATCCTGTAACAGGGATGCCGGTTCTTTCAGCGCTTGATGGCCGGGCGGCGCGGTCGATCCTGGCGGTGAACTTCGGCCGGTCCTCGTCATCGATGATGCCGAGCATCACTTCGCGGAAGCCTTCCACCGCCACGGCGCCCGCCTTGCGGTAAGCCCGCGCGATCCGCTGCCGCTGATTTTCCGACAACTGCCGCTCAAGCTCGACGCCTTTTTCGGTCAGTTCCAGCAGCCGCTGGCGGCGGTCGCGCGTTCCCGGCCGCTGGGTCACGAAGCCCAGCCGCACCAGTTCGCTCAACACGCGGGACAGGCTCTGCTTCGTTATGCGCAGAATCGATAGCAGCTCTGTAACGGTGATCGCGGGGTTCCGCCCGACGAAGTAGATGACCCGGTGATGAGCTCGCCCGAGGCCGATTTTCCCAAGGATTGCATCGGGTTCGGAGGTGAAGTCGCGGTAGGCGTAGAACAGCAGTTCTATCCCCTGGCGCAGTTCCTCCTCACGCAGGAACAGCGGATTGACCCCGGTTTTTACGTCAGCCATGTTGACACAATACGATCCGAATGTTACGTCTAACCCACCATGACGGGACATAATCTAACAATGAAAGTGCTTTGTGATGTCCATGCTTCCCTTCGATGATCGCGACGGCCAGATCTGGTTCGATGGCGAACTGATCCCGTGGCGCGATGCCAAGGTCCATGTGCTGACCCACGGCCTGCACTACGCAAGTTGTGTATTCGAAGGTGAGCGGGTTTACAACGGTTCCGTCTTCAAGCTGACGGAACATTCCGAACGGCTGGCAACGTCGGCCGAGATCCTTGGTTTCAAGCTGCCCTACAGCGTTGCCGAAATCGACGCCGCGACCAATCTCGTGGTGAAGACCCAGGGCTACACCGACGCCTATGTCCGCCCGGTCGCGTGGCGCGGCAGCGAGATGATGGGCGTTTCGGCCCAGCACAACAAAATCCACGTCGCCATCGCCTGCTGGGAATGGCCGAGCTATTTCTCGCCCGAGGCGCGCATGGCCGGCATCAAGCTCCAGACCAGCAAATGGGCGCGGCCGGCGCCCGAACACCGCTCCGACCGCCAGCAAGGCCGCCGGCCTCTACATGATCTGCACCATGAGCAAGCATGCGGCGGAGAATGACGGCTTCCACGACGCGCTGATGCTCGACTATCGCGGCCGCGTCGCCGAGGCGACCGGCGCCAACTTCTTCATGGCGGTGGACGGCAAGCTGCACACCCCGACGCCGGATTGCTTCCTGGACGGCATCACCCGCCGCACCGTGATCGATCTGGCGAAGCGTCGCGGGATCGAGGTGATCGAGCGGGCGATCATGCCGGAAGAGCTGAAGACCGCCAACGAGATCTTCCTGACCGGCACCGCGGCGGAAGTGACGCCGGTCGGCCAGATCGACGACCTGAAGTTCACGCCGGGCCAGATCTGCAAGACGCTGATGGAAGACTACGACGCGCTGGTGCGTGGTGTGACCGCGGCGGCTGCGGCCGAGTAGCACCTCGTTACCGGAAGGACGCGTTCCGGGGTGCAAGTTCGTCGGACCCGACTGGCCCGTACGTCATGACGAACCGCGAGCTTGATCATCTGTGGCTTGGCTTCCGGATATATCGCGACGATACCGTTGCGGAAGTCCTTCAGGTGCTCGATTACGCCATCAACGTCGGCGACAAGGCCCTGAAGCGCCACGCCGTCGCGCATCGCCGCTTTCCAGTTTTCCAGCAGCGTCTCGACCGCGTCTTCGGTCGCATAGGACGACAGGTCGGCGCTCGGCTTGGCGAGCTTCCTGAGCATGTTGCAGATGATATCGGTGTCGGCAGTCATCTGAAACCTCCGGCGGTAAAACTCGCCCGATAATTGCGCATCCTTCCTTATGGAAAGTTAATGCCGCAAAAAGGCCGCTATCAGGGCCTGTTTCCACTTCTCCGCGGCGGCGTCGTCGCTGTCCTTCGCCTCGACCCAGTGGCTGCCTTCGGCCGTTTCCTCCAGCTTCCAGAACGGCGCCCTGGTCTTCAGCCAGTCGATCAGGAAATGGCAGCTCTCGAAGGCCGCCTCCCGGTGTTTGCTGGCGGTCGCGACCAGCACGATCCTGTCGCCCGGTTCCAGCCGGCCATAGCGGTGGATGATCAGCGATGCCTGGAGCGGCCAGCGGGCGTGCGCCTCCGCCTCGATCTCGGCAAGCTGGCGCTCGGTCATGCCGGGATAGTGTTCCAGCGTCATGGCGCTGGGGCCGCTGCCCATCTCCCGCACCAGCCCGACGAAGCTGGTGACGCCGCCGATGCTCCGGTTGCCTTCCGTCAGCGCCGCCAGTTCGGCGCCCACGTCGAAATCCTCAGCCTGGACCCGGATCGCCATGAAGCCCCTCAGCCCCCCGTGACCGGCGGGAACAGCGCCACCTCGTCGCCGGCGGCCAGCGGGTGGCCCGGCCGGACATATTCCTGATTGACCGCGACCCGCACCACCGCCGGGTTCTTCAGCGCATCGGCGAAGTTGGGGCCGCGCGTCTGGAGCCAGCCGATCAGGGAGGCGACGTCGCGGACCTCGTCCGGCGGCGCCACTTCTTCCTGGGAGACCCCGATCTTCGTCCGGAGCCAGGCGAAATAGAGCAGCTTCATGACTGGTCCTTCTTTCAGTTGTCAGCCGACGCTGCGCGCCGGCACCCGTGCCATGCGGCTGCGCCGGGCGGGGGTCGCGGTTCCGGCTCGGGCTCCCGCTCCTCGTTCATGTGCTTCCAGCCGGCCTGCATGTAATCCCAGCCGGTGATCAGGGTCAGCAGCCCGGCCGCCCACAGTCCGACCACGCCGATCGCCTCCACCGGCAGCCAGGGCGGGCCGTCGTTGCCGACGATCAGGATGCCCAGCGCCACCATCTGGATCGCGGTCTTCCACTTGGCGAGCTTGCTGACCGGCATGCCGACCCGGATGCCCGCCAGGAACTCGCGCAGGCCGGACACCAGCACCTCGCGCAGCAGGATCACGACGGCGGGCAGGACGGAGATGCCGTTGAGCTTGTCCACCGCCACCAGCATGAACAGCACGGCCGCCACCAGCAGCTTGTCGGCGATCGGGTCGAGGAACTTGCCGACGAGCGATACCTGGGACCACGAGCGCGCCAGATAGCCGTCGACATAGTCGGTGATGGCGGCGGCGGCGAACAGGACGCACGCCGTCCAGGCGGCCCAGTGCTCGCGCACGAAGAACAGCCCGATAATGATCGGGATGACGATGATGCGCGAGAGTGTCAGCAGGTTGGGCAGGCTGGTCAGCATGACAGGAGGCTCTGAATTACGGCGGTCCGGCGGATGGTTGGCATTCTAGCCGTCCGGATGGAAGTGATCATAAATCTTTTTGGCTACGGTTCCGCTAATCCCTTCGACTCCCTCCAGATCCGCCAGCCCGGCCCGCTCGACGGCGCGTGCGGAGCCGAAATGGTGGAGCAGCGCCTTCTTGCGGCTTGGGCCGATGCCGGGGATCTCGTCGATCACCGACTGCCCGATCGCCTTGGTGCGCCGCGCCCTGTGGGTCCCGATGGCGAAGCGGTGGGCCTCGTCGCGCAGACGCTGGAGGAAATACAGGACGGGGTCCTTCGGGTCCATACCGAAAGGCGGCCGATCCGGCATGAAGAAGCGCTCGCGCCCCGCATTGCGGTCCGGTCCCTTGGCGATCGACACCACCGCCAGATTGGTGATGTCCAGCTCGTTCATGACTTCCATGACCGCCGAAAGCTGGCCTTGGCCGCCGTCGATCAGCACAAGGTCGGGCCATGTGCCGCGCTC
Source organism: uncultured Alphaproteobacteria bacterium (assembly GCA_963848585.1). Lineage (GTDB taxonomy): Bacteria > Pseudomonadota > Alphaproteobacteria > Azospirillales > Azospirillaceae > Skermanella. Next base: position 50,099 of record CAWKET010000058.1, read on the forward strand.
CCGGTCCGGGTCCTCCTTGATCGCGCGGGAGAAGCGGCGGGTCAGCACCTCCCGCATCATGCCGTAGTCGTCGCCCGGCGCTATGTCGGAGCGGATGTTGAACTTGCGGTAGCTGTTCTTCATCAGCCCGTCCGGGCCGGCGACGATCATCGCGCCGATCGCGTTGGTGCCCTGGATGTGGCTGTTGTCGTAGACCTCGATCCGCTCCGGCGTGCTGTCCAGGCCGAAGACCTCCGCGACGCCCTCCAGCAGGCGGGCCTGCGAGGCGCTTTCCGACAGGCGGCGGCCCAGCGCCTCCTTGGCGTTGACCAGCGCATGGTCGAGCAGGCGCCTCTTGTCGCCGCGCTTCGGCTCGACCAGTTCGACCTTGTGGCCGGCGCGCAGGCTGAGCGCCTCGGCGATCAGCTCCTGCTCGGCCGGCTCGTGGCTGACCAGGATCAGGCGGGGCGAGGGCTTGTTGTCGTAGAACTGGCTGATGAAGGCGCCCAGCACCTCCGGCAGTTCAAGGTTCTTGTCGTGGCTGGGGAAATAGGCGCGGTTGCCGTAATTGCTGCCGCCCCGGAAGAAGAAGACCTGGATGCAGGTGCTGCCGCCGTCCTGATGGCAGGCGATCACGTCGGCGTCGTCGATGCCCTCGATATTGATGTCCTGGTGCGCCTGGGTGGCGGTCAGCGCGCGGATGCGGTCGCGGTAGCGGGCGGCGGTCTCGAAGTCGAGCGCTTCCGCCGCCGCCTGCATCTGCTTGGCGAACTCCGCCTGGATGTCGCGGCTCTTGCCCGACAGGAAGGCCCGCGCCTGCGCCACCTGGGCCTGATATTCCTCCGGCGTGACGCGGCCGACGCAGGGCGCCGTGCAGCGCTTGATCTGGTACTGAAGGCAGGGCCGCGTCCGGGTGGCATAGACCGTGTCGGCGCAGTTCCGCAGCTGGAAGGCCCGCTGGAGCGCCGTCACCGTCCGGTTGACGGCGCTGCCCGAGGCGAAGGGGCCGAAATAGTCGGCCGTCTTGTCGCGCGCGCCGCGATGCTTGGTGAGCTGCGGATAATCGTGGTCGCGGGTGATCTTGATATAGGGGAACGACTTGTCGTCCCGCAGCAGCACGTTGTAGCGCGGCATCAGCCGCTTGATCAGGTTCGATTCGAGAAGCAGCGCCTCGACCTCGGTATGGGTCGTGACGAACTCCATCGTCGTCGTTTCCGCCACCATCCGCTGAAGGCGGGTCGGCAGCTTCATGACCTGGGTGTAGTTGACCACCCGCTTCTTCAGGTTCTTGGCCTTGCCGACATACAGCACGTCGCCATCGGCGTTCATCATCCGATAAACGCCGGGGCTGTTGGGCAGGGTGCGCAAGTAACCGCGGATGACCTCCGCGCCCTGCGTCAGATTGCCCGCACTCGGCCTGCGCCGCGCCGCCGGGGTGGGCGGCGGCGGCGGATCGGCCGGGGGTGCCGCCTCGGACGGCTCTTGGGTGGTCTGATCTGCTGCCATGATGGTCGTCATGTTGGCGGTTTTCCGTGGTTGGTCAACCGGTGAACGGGGTGGCCGGCACCGATTGACGTTCCCTGCTCAACAGCGCTTGCGGACTATCCACGGAAACTGTGGATAACTATGTCGATAACCTGCGGACGACTGTGCGCGGGATCAGTGTCTCTCAGGGTTTCCAGCATCTGCACAAAAAATAGGCAAAAACATCAACTCATTGAAAATATTCATCTTTTTTTCTGTCAAGCGCCCTTGGCATGGTGCCGCAGCGCTTTTTTCAGGTTGACAAGAAGCTGCCACCGGCGGGTGCCGCCGTTGTGCAAAACTCAAATGAAGGGCATTGACGACGTGCCATTGTGACAGTTCCGAGTGACCGGATACTGTCGTAACAGCTTATTCAACTGCCACGAATCCGCGACCCGGCTGTGCCCACCCCAAGTGCTCACCGCCATCCAGCGCGATCATCTGCCCGGTCAATGCCGGAGCATCCAGGATGAAGCGGATGGCTTGGCAGATTTCTTCGGGTGCCGTCGGACGCTGAAGCGGCACGTTCTCCCACTGGGCGGTGAAATGCTCTTCGCTCTGGCGGTCGTTCTTCAGCGTCGGGCCGGGGCCGATGCCGTTGACCCTGATTCGCGGCGCCAGCGCCATCGCCAAAGTCTGGGTGAGGGTCCAGAGGCCGGCTTTGCTGAGCGTGTAGGAGGTGAAGTGCGGCGTCAGGCTCCAGACCCGCTGGTCGAGGATATTGACGATGCAGCCGCGCTCCTCCGCCGGCAACTGGCGGGCGAAGGCCTGGGAGAGCACGAAGGGAGCCCGCAGATTGGTCTCCATATGGCGGTCCCAGCTCTCCCGGTCGGCGCTGTCGACCTCGTCCCGCTCGAACACGCTGGCGTTGTTGATCAGCGCGGTCAGCGGCCCGAGCTGTTCGACCGCCGCCGGAACAAGGCTGGTGGTTTCCGCCTCGACGCCCAGATTGGCCTGGACCGCGACGGCCCGGCCGCCCTGGCGGGTGATCTCCGTCACCACGTCGTCGGCATCGTCCTTCGATGTGAAGTAGTGTACCGCGACGCCCCAGCCCTGGGAGGCGAGGTCGAGCGCGATGGCCCTGCCGATGCGCTTCCCCGCACCCGTGATCAACACGGATTTTTTTCTGATCTCAACCATGGGGTTAATCTACCCGCGCGCACTCCGGCTCAGGCAAGGGCCTTCAGCGTGTAGCGATCCAGGGATAGTCGCCGATCGGCTGGATGTGGCTGACCATGCCGGCGCCGTCGCGCCAAAGATGCAGCGCTATGCCGGGCGGTTCCGGCGTCCACAGGCCCTTGGCTTCCGGGTCCAGTTGAAGGGCGAACTGGAAGGAGATGGCGGGAACCGTGCTGGCCAGCGTGCCGTGCCAGCGTACGCATGTCTGCCGGTGGACATGGCCGCACAGTATCCGCTCGATCGCGGGGTGGCGTTCGACCAGTTCCGCCAGACGCTCGATCCTGCCGAAGCAGCGCAGCTTGTCCATGAAGCCGATGCCGATCTCATAGGGCGGGTGGTGCATCAGCAGGACGGTCGGCCGTCCGGGCGCCTCGGCCAGCCGGTCGGCCAGCCAGTCCAGCCGCCGGTCGCACAGCAGTCCGGGGACCTCTCCCGGCGCTTGGGTGTCCAGCGCTATGATCCGTACCGGCAGGTGGTCGATCGTGTACTGGAAGAAGGGGCCGTCAGCCGGGAGCCAGGGCTGCCCGGCGCAGAACTCCCGCAGGCCCGCGCGGTCGTCATGGTTGCCGGGGATGGCGCACCACGGCAGCGTCAGCGGCTCCAAAAGCCTCGCAAGGGCCTCGTACTCGCCCGGCTTCGGTCCATTTACCAGATCGCCGGTGATCACGACCAGATCGGGACGGGGTGTCAGCGCATTGAGCCGGGCCACCGCGGCGGCGAGAGTCGCCTGCGAATCGACCTTGCCGACGACCAGCGCGCCTTCGACCGTTACATGCAGATCGCTGATCTGAGCAATGAGCATCACAACCACTCCTGTCAGAGCCGTGCCGGTGGCATGCTACTTGAAGACAATGATCCGTTAAAGGCGTCCCGAGTGGGTTTTACTCGGCAAATTTAGGGGAGGAGGTTTCATGACCGGATCGCGGAGCCGCTATTGGCAGGACCTGACGACCAAGGAATTCGCGGGAATTGATGCCGAACGCACGATCGCCGTGCTTCCGGTCGGCGCCGTCGAACAGCATGGCCCCCATCTGCCGGTCTGGGTGGACAGTGCTATAAATTGCGGCATTGTCGAGCGGGCGGTTCCACAGATCCCCGACGATCTGTCCGTTCTCGTGCTGCCGATGATGCCGGTCGGCAAGTCCGATGAGCATCTGGCTTTTCCCGGAACCCTGTCGCTGTCGGCGGAAACCCTGATCCGCGTCTGGACCGAGATCGGCGAGAGCATCCACCGCACCGGCATCCGCAAGCTGGTCCTGTTCAACAGCCATGGCGGCCAGCCGCAGATCATGGATATCGTGGCCCGCGACCTGCGGGTCCGCCTGAAGATGTTCGTGGTGACGTGCAGTTGGTTCAGCCCCGGCCTGCCGGACGGCCTTTTTCCGCCGTCCGAGGTGGAGCACGGCATCCATGGCGGTGCGATCGAGACGTCCATGATGCTCCATCTGCGTCCCGATCTGGTGCGGCAGGCGGAGCGGCGCAAATTCGACAGCCTCAGCATCGAAATGGCTCAGGAGTTCAAATATCTGACGCCGGAGGGCAAGGTCGGCTTCGGCTGGCAGACCCAGGATCTCAACCTGTTCGGCGTCTGCGGCGATGCCACCGACGCCGATGCGACGCGCGGCGCCGCTCTGGTCGATCATGCGGCCGGGTGCCTTGTGGAGCTTCTGGGAGAGGTCGATCGCTTCCCGCTCGATGCTTTGCGCGACCGCGTGTAGCGGGCGGCAAATAGCGGGCTACAGGGATGCCTGAACTTTAGCCACATTCCAAGGTGCCGCTGCTTTTCCATGCAGGTGTGCTTTTGAGAGGCATGGCAAAGCGCGCGAAACTTCTGGTATGGCTTTTGCTGTATTCCACGTCGTCGGAATTATCCGGGCATAACGGGAGGCATCATGCTGCGCAGGACTCTGGCAACCGTGGGGCTGGTCGCAGCCGCCATTGCGGTCCTGCTGTCGGGTGGGCCTTCGGTCGCTCAGGAAAAGATCACGCTTCGCGACGGATTGGAAGGCCCAGGCGGAGCATGGCGGCTTTTATCAGGCGCTGGCGACCGGGCTCTACAAGAAGCATGGGCTGGACGTGACGATCCGCATGGGCGGTCCCGGCAGCGACACCCAGCAGCTTCTGGCGGCAGGCGCCGTCGATATGGCGCTGGGGTCCAACAGCTTTTACCCGATGAATCTGGTGCAGGCCGGCGCTCCGGTGCGCGCCGGTCATGACCAGCTTTCAGAAGGACCCCCAGATCCTGATGACCCATCCGCGCGACGATGTGAAGTCGATCGCGGACATGAAGGGCAAGCCGATCCTGATTTCGAAACACGGCGCGCAGCACCTTCTGGATCTGGCTCAAGGCGCAAATACGGTTTCACCGACGACCAGATCCGCTCCTACACCTTCAACATGGCGCCCTGGCTTTTGGACAAGACGGCGATCCAGCAGGGCTACCTGTCGAGCGAGCCGTATCAGGTGAAGACCGAGGGCGGCGTCGAACCGCAGGTCTATCTGCTGGCCGATGCCGGATATCCGTCCTACAGCGCCATGGTGCTGGCGCCGCAGAAGCTGATCGACCAGAAGGCGGACGTCGTCCAGGAGCTTCGTCGATGCCACGATCGAGGGCTGGTACAGCTATCTCTACGGCGACCCGGCCCCCGGCAATGCGCTGATCCGCAAGAGGACAATCCGGAGATGACCGACGGCACCATCGCCTACGGCATCGCCAAGATGAAGGAATACGGCATCGCCGACAGCGGCGACGCCGGTCAAGCTCGGCATCGGCGCGATGACGCCGGAGCGCTGGAAGACCTTCTTCGACACCATGGTGGCGGAAGGCGTCTATCCCGCCGATCTCGACCACACCAAGGCCTATACACTGGCGTTCGTCAACAAGGCGCATGCCGTCGGAATGCGGAAATAGCCGCGACTGTTCACTTAAGGGGGCGGGGCATTGGTCCCCTCCGCATGGACCCCGCCCCCTCTTTCCATATCCGCCACAAAACCCGGTGCCGTGACCGTTCAAGCCTTCGCCGCTTCCGCCATCAGACGCGAACCGCTGGTCACTCTGAGCCGGATCGGAAAGACATACTCCAACGGCACGCGACGCCTTGCGCGATGTCGATCTCGACGATCGGCAGGGCGGAGTTCGTCAGCCTGCTTGGGCCGTCCGGCTGCGGCAAGAGCACCGTCCTGCGCCTGATCGCGGGCTTGGGCGATCTGAGTTCCGGCCGGATCGAGTGGGCCGGCGGTGCTCGTCGACTGCCAAGCGGGATATCGGCTTCGTCTTCCAGGAACCGACGCTGATGCCCTGGGCGACTGTCGCCGACAATGTCTGGCTGCCGCTGAAGCTGGCGGGCGTCGGCCGGCGCGCCGCCCGCGACCGGATCGCCGAGGTGCTGGAGATGGTCCATCTCCAGGGCTTCGAGAACGCCTATCCGCGCGAACTGTCCGGCGGCATGAAGATGCGGGTCTCGATCGCCCGCGCGCTGATCACCAGGCCATCCGTCCTGCTGATGGACGAGCCCTTCGCCTCGCTCGACGAAATCACCAGGTGCAAGCTCAGCAACGATCTGCTGGAACTGTGGCACGGCAAGGACTGGACTGTCGTCTTCGTGACCCACAGCGTGTTCGAAAGCGTATATCTGTCCAACCGGATCGTCGTGATGGCGGCCCGGCCGGGGCGTGTGATCGCCGATCTCGACATCGCCGGCGCCCTATCCGCGCGGCGAGGATTTCCGCACGGGCGTGACCTATGCCGAGCTATTGCCGTACCGTATCGGCGGAACTGCGCCGCGCCATGGAAGGAGTCGGGGGAAGGGTAGCGAGGTGGGGACCATGACCACGGCTGAAAGACTGCTAGCTGGCCGCCAAAATCATCCTGCCGCTGGCCGTGGGCGCCATGATGCTGGGGATCTGGGAGTTTCTGGTCTGGTACCACGCGCATCCCGAAATTCGTCCTGCCGCCGCCCTCGATGATCTGGCGCAGCCTGATCGACGATTTCGGCACGCTGGCGCCAAGCCTGTGGCTGACGCCTGGTCATCACGATGGAAGCCTTCACCCTGGCGGTGATCGGCGGCGTGGCTCTGGCGGTCCTGTTCAGCCAGTCGCGCATGCTGGAACTGGCGCTGTTCCCCTATGCCGTCATCCTTCAGGTGACACCGGTGGTGGCGATAGCGCCGCTGGTCATCATCTGGGTCGGGCTGGATCAGGTGGACGAGGCGCTGCTGATCCTGGCGTGGCTGGTCGCCTTCTTCCCGATCCTGTCGAACACCACCATCGGCCTGCGGTCGGCCGACCACAACCTGCGCAACCTGTTCGAGCTTTATGGCGCCGTCACGCTGGCAGGTGCTGACCCAGCTTCAGCTTCCCAGCGCGCTGCCCTATCTGCTGAGCGGCATGAAGATCTCCGGCGGGCTGGCGCTGATCGGCGCGGTCGTGGCGGAATTCGTCGCCGGCAGCGGCAGCTCCACCGGGCTCGCGTGGCGCATCGTGGAATCCGGCAACCGCCTGAATATTCCACGCATGTTCGCGGCACTGCTACTGCTCTCCGCCCTCGGCATCATCATATTCATGGTGCTGACGGCGTTGCAGCACCTGCTGCTGCGCCGCTGGCACGAGAGCGCCATGCGTCGGGAAAACTGAGCTCTCCACGTTCCTTCCTCCTCCCCCTCCCAGAACCGGTTGCCTGAAATGCCCAGCCGCTTCCACGCGACATTCGCCGGTGCCTCCCACGGCTCCAAATTCTGGCTCAAGAAGGCTCTCGTGCCGCTCTGCCTGCTGGAAGATCCATCGCCGGAGGTGAAGGCGGGGGCCGACAAGGACGGGCTGGCCTTCGTCGATCTGCGGATCGAGCATGGCAGGATCAGCGCCGTGGTGCCGGGCGGCACCGCTCCCTGCTGCGGTCCGGGTGTCAATCTGGAGCGGGGGCAGGTGTGGCCGTGCCCGGTCGATCTGCACACCCATCTGGACAAGGGGCATATCTGGCCGCGCCAGGAGAACCCCGACGGCACCTTCATGGGCGCCCTGGACGCGGTGGGGCGGGACCGCGAGGCCAACTGGAGCGCCGGGGACGTGGCGGCCCGCATGGAATTCGGCCTGAAATGCAGCTACGCCCACGGCACCCGCGCGGTCCGGACCCATCTGGATTCGCTGGGCAAGCAGGCGGAAATCTCATGGCCGGTGTTCGCCGAGATGCGCGAGCGCTGGGAAGGCCGGATCACGCTTCAGGCCGTATCGCTGGTGATGCCGGAAACCTACCTGACCGACGAAGGCACCCGCATCGCCGAACTTGTCGCCCGGCATGGCGGCGTGCTGGGCTGCGTCACCTACATGATCCCCCGGCTGGACGAGGCGCTGGACCGGGTCTTCGCCCTGGCGACGGAGCATGGCCTGGATGTCGATTTCCATGTCGATGAAACCGACGATCCCGGCGCCGTCAGCCTGCGCCACATCGCCGAGGCGGCGCTCCGCAACCGCTTCAAGGGCCGTATCCTGTGCGGCCACTGCTGCAGCCTCGCCACCCAGGAACCTGAGCAGGCGCTTAGCACCCTCGACCTCGTGGCGGAGGCGGGCATCGCCGTGGTGACGCTGCCGATGTGCAATCTCTACCTTCAGGACCGCGCCCCCGGCCGCACCCCGCGCTGGCGCGGCGTGACCCTGCTGCACGAGATGCGGGCGCGGGGCATCCCCGTGGCGGTCGCCTCCGACAATTGCCGCGACCCGTTCTACGGCTATGGCGATCACGACATGGTGGAGGTCTACCGCGAGGCCACCCGCATCCTGCACCTCGACCGCCCGTTCGGCGACTGGCCGCGTGCCGCGACGGCGACACCCGCCCGGATCATGGGCCTGAACGACGCCGGCCTGATCGGCGTCGGACGGGTCGCCGATCTGGTGGTCTTCCGCGCCCGAGGCTTCAGCGAACTGCTGTCACGCCCCCAATCCGACCGCGTCGTCCTGCGCGCCGGGATGCTGGCGGACGCCAAAGTGCCGGACTACCGCGAACTGGACGGGCTGTTCGAATGAGCGATTCCGGTGACATTCGTGAGCTTTACTCTATTTCCTCAAGCTGAGACTTCGGCTTCCGCCCGCGCCGCTGCGGCCTGGCGTCGAAGCCGAGCCGGGTTTCCAGATCGTCGAAGAAGGACTCGCTCCCAAGCGGGCGGCCGATGGTTTCCGCGCGGCGCAGTTCCATCGCGGCTTCTTCCGGCAGTTCCTGTTCAAGCAGCGACGCGAAGTCGGGCACACGTTCCAGAACGGGCTTGACGGTCACCAGCGCGTCGTTCCGTTTCTTCAGATGCGCGGAAACGCTGGACCAGGGCCAGTGCTCCGGCTGTTCGACCAGCCCGGCCCGCACGGGATTGAGCGAGATGTAGCGGACGGCGTTGATCAGGTGCTCCTCGTCCATCAGGACCGCGCCGAAGCGGCCCTGCCAGAGATGGCCGGTCCAGCCGTTGCGCTTGTTGACGCGGGTCGTATAGCGCCGATGGGCTTCGGCCAGCGTTCCCCTCAAGCCGTCCTGATCGGACGGCACCAGGATCATGTGAACGTGGTTGGGCATCAGGCAATAGGCCCAGATCTCCGTCCGCGTCCGGAGGGCCGCTTCAGCGATCAACTGGCGGTAGGCTTTGTAATCGCCATCGTTGAAGAACGTTCGCTCCTGCCGGTTGCCACGCTGGGTGACGAGATGCGGCAAGCCTGGAATGACGATGCGGGGAAGACGCGCCATGATGCACCTGGGTGGCTTTTCGCGGGGGTATGGACCGGAAGTTAGCAGCAATGCCCTATCCGGCGCGAGCAAAAACATAAACTGTCACCGGTATTTTCCGCTTTGATGGCACGCGTTGTCCATAAACGATGATGACGTCCGGGGCCGAGGTCGGCAGCGTAGGGTGAGACGCATCGATCGCGGACTCGCACATGGAGCTTGCGGAGATTGAAGGCTGGCGCCGCCTCTCGGGGGAGCGACGCTGTCAACTGGGTCGAGTGTTGGAGCGCAGAGGAACCCGCGTCGATGTGATCTTTGCTCGGAGCAGCTCTGCGGTGAACGCACCTAGCGGATTTTTCATATGATCGATAGTATGACGGGCGCGGCGGAAACGGGCATCCGCCGCGCTCGACTTTGTTTCAGAAGAAAGCCATTATAATTTTAGGTAAGGAGCGCGGACAGTTTCGTGTGCGCCCGATTTCAAGCCTTCAGGGAGGGCGCCGCACCAGGGGCGGCCGGAACGACGCATGAAAGTGTTATCACGTCTGATCATCCTCGCCGCCCTGCTCGGCGCGGGCGGTGCCGCTTATTGGTATTACAGCATCTACCTGCCGGCCAATATGCCGGCGACCGCCCAGGCTCCCGCTGCCCGGCCCCGGCGGCGGCGGACCGCCCGGCGGCATTCCGGTGGAAGCCGAGAAGGTCGAAGTCGGCGCCGTGTCACGCACGGTCACCTCGGTCGGCACGCTGTTCTCGGACGAATTCGGTGATCATCCGGCCCGAAGTCGCCGGCAAGATCACCGAGATCCGGTTCAACGAGGGGCAGGCGATTCGCAAGGGCGCCGTCGTGCTGCGCCTGGACGACGCCATCGCCCGCGCGACGGTCGATCAGGCTCTCGCCAGCCTCAACCTCAGCAGGACCGAAGCCGACAGGGCGGACGAGCTGTACCGCCAGGGCTCCGGCAGCGCCCGCGCCCGCGATCAGGCCCGCGCCAAGCTGCTGGCGGACGAGGCCTCGGTGGCGCTGGCCCGCGCCCAGCTTGCCAAGCTGGAACTGACGGCTCCGTTCGACGGCGTCGTGGGACTGCGCCGGGTGAGCGTCGGCGATGTCGTCCAGGCCGGCAAGGACATCGTCAATCTGGAAGCGATCGAGACGCTGAAGCTGGATTTCCGCGTGCCCGAGCTTTACCTGCCCTCGGTCAAGGTCGGGCAGACCCTGAATGTCGTGGTCGATGCGGTGCCTGACCGGAAGTTCGCCGGGACCGTCTTCGCGATCGATCCGCTGGTCGATGTCAACGGCCGCAGCATCAATGTCCGCGCCCGCGTGCCGAACAAGGACGATGCGCTCCGCCCCGGCCTGTTCGCCCGCGTGAACCTGACCCTGACGACGCGCCAGAACTCGATCCTGGTGCCGGAGCAGGCCATGGTCGCGGTCGGCGCCGATCAGTTCGTCTTCAAGGTGGTCGATGGCAAGGTGGCGCGGGTGAAGGTCCGCACCGGCGAGCGCCGCGCCGCCAAGGTCGAAATCCTGGACGGGCTGTCTCCCGGTGACATGATCGTCACCGCCGGCCACCTGAAGATCCGCGACGGCGTGCCGGTAACGGTCGTTCCCGCGGTCGGGAGCTGACCGCCATGCAGATGTCCGAACTGAGCATCCGCCGCCCCGTCCTCGCCACCGTCATGAGCCTGACCGTGCTGCTGATCGGCATCGTGGCCTATCAGCGCCTGTCGGTGCGCGAATATCCCAAGATCGACGAGCCGGTCGTCACCGTCACCACCAAGTACCAGGGCGCCAGCGCCGAGATCGTCGAAAGTCAGGTCACCCAGCCGCTGGAGGAAAGCCTTTCCGGCATCGAGGGCATCGACGTCATGTCGTCGATCAGCCGGTCGGAAACCAGCCAGATCACCGTCCGCTTCCGCATCACCCGCGAGCCCGACGTGGCCGCCAACGATGTGCGCGACCGCGTCGGGCGCGTTCGCGGCGCCTTGCCGGACGAGATCGACGAGCCGGTCATCGCCAAGGTCGAGGCCGACGCCCAGCCCATCATCTATCTGGCCTTCTCCAGCGACCGCCATTCGCCGCTGGACGTGACCGACTACGCCGACCGCTTCGTCAAGGACCGGCTGCAGAACCTGCCCGGCGTCGCCGATATCCGGATCTTCGGCGAGCGGCGCTACGCCATGCGGATCTGGCTCGACCCGACCCGGCTGGCGGCCTACCGGGTGACCCCGCAGGATGTCGAATCCGCCCTTCGCCGCCAGAACATCGAGATCCCGGCGGGCCGGGTGGAGAGCGTCCAGCGCGAGTTCACCGTCGTGTCGGAAACCGACATGCGGACCCCGGCCGAGTTCGAGAACATCATTCTTCGCGACGAATCCGGCTATCTGGTCCGCCTGCGCGATGTCGGCCGGGCGGAGATCGGCGCCAGGGACGAGCGGGTGAACGCCCGGTTCAACGGCCGCAACGCCGTCGCCATGGGTGTCGTCAAGCAGTCCACCGCCAATCCGCTCGACGTCTCCAAGGCGGTGCAGGAGACGCTGCCGGTGATCCGCGCCGGGCTGCCTGAAGGCATGAGCGTCGATATCGGCTACGACAGCTCCGTCTTCATCGCCGAGTCGATCGACGCCGTGTTCCACACGATCCTGGAAGCGATCGTGCTGGTCGTGCTGGTGATCTTCTTCTTCCTGCGCTCGCTCCGCGCGACGCTGATCCCGCTGGTGACCATCCCGGTGTCGCTGATCGGCGCCTTCGCGATCATGTTCATCTTCGGCTTCAGCATCAACACGCTGACATTGCTCGCCATGGTGCTGGCGATCGGGCTGGTGGTGGACGACGCCATCGTCATGCTGGAGAACATCTACCGCCATGTCGAGGAAGGCATGCCGCCCTTCCAGGCCGCCATCAAGGGCGCTCGGGAAATCGGCTTCGCCGTCGTCGCGATGACCATCACGCTGGCGGCGGTGTACGCGCCGATCGGCTTCCAGACGGGACGTACGGGGCGGCTGTTCACCGAGTTCGCGCTGACGCTGGCGGGCGCCGTGCTGGTGTCGGGCTTCGTGGCGCTGACCCTGTCGCCGATGATGTGCTCCAAGCTGCTGAAGCATCAGGCGAAGCATGGCCTGATGTTCAACCTGATCGAGGGCTTCCTGAACGGCCTGACCAACGGCTACCGCTGGCTGCTGCGCAACTCGCTGCGGGTCCGGCCGCTGGTCCTGCTGATCGGGTTGGGTGTCGCGGCGTCCAGCTATGTGCTGTTCGGCCAGATCAAGTCGGAACTGGCGCCGACCGAGGATCGCGGCACCATCGTCGGCATCGCCATAGCGCCCGAAGGCTCGACCATCGAGTACACCGACCGCTACACCCGCGTGATCGAGGGCTTCTACAAGCAGATCCCGGTGGTCGAGAAGTTCTTCATGGTCGTGGGCTTCCCGGTGGTCAATCAGGCGATCTCGTTCGTCCGGCTGATCGACTGGGACCAGCGCGACGTCAAGCAGCAGCAGATCGTCCAGCAGCTTGGGCCGAAGATGTTCGGCGTGCCCGGCACGCTGGCCTTCGCGGTCAATCCGCCCTCGCTGGGGCAGAGCCCGACCGAAAAGCCGATCCAGTTCGTCATCCAGACCTCGCTGCCCTATGGCGAGTTGCAGGGGATGGTGGACAAGATCATGGCGGAGGCGCGGACCAATCCCGGCCTGATCAACGTCGACAGCGACCTGAAGCTGAACAAGCCGGAACTGAAGGTATCGCTGGACCGCGACAAGGCGGCGGATCTGGGGCTGGAGATCGACACCATCGGCCGTACGCTGGAAACCCTGCTGGGTGGCCGGCAGGTCACGCGGTTCAAGCAGAACGGCAAGCAGTACGACGTGATCGTCCAGGTCGGCGACGTGGACCGCACCAATCCGGACGATATCGCCCGAATCTACGTGCGCGGCAAGCAGGGCGAGATGGTCAGCCTCGCCAACCTGCTGAAGATCGAGGAGCGGGTTTCGCCCAAGGAGCTGAACCACTTCAACAAGCTGCGCTCGGCCACCATCACCGCGACGCTGGGGCCGAACTACACGCTGGGCGAGGGCCTGACCTTCCTGACGGCCGCCGCTGAGCGGGTGCTGTCGGCCTCGGCGGCGCAGGTCGATTACGCCGGCCAGAGCCGCGAGTTCCGCGAGACGAGCAGCAGCCTCTACGTCACCTTCATCCTGGCGCTGGCCTTCATCTATCTGGTGCTGGCGGCCCAGTTCGAGAGCTTCATCGATCCGTTCGTCATCATGCTGACGGTGCCGCTGTCGATCACCGGCGCGCTGCTGGCGCTGAAGCTGACCGGGGCGACCATGAACGTCTACAGCCAGATCGGGCTTGTGACGCTGGTCGGACTGATCACCAAGCACGGCATCCTGATCGTGGAATTCGGCAACCAGCTTCAGCGTCAGGGAGTGGATGTGCGCGATGCCGTGATCCAGTCCGCCGTGCTGCGCCTGCGCCCGATCCTGATGACGACGGGCGCCATGGTCCTGGGCGCGGTGCCGCTGGCGATGGCGACCGGTGCGGGTGCCGAGAGCCGTCAGGCGATCGGCGCGGTCATCGTCGGCGGCATGCTGCTGGGGACGGTGCTCACCCTGTTCGTCGTGCCGACGGTCTACACGTATATCGCGCGGAAGAAGCCGTTCGCGGATGAAGTGCCGGCGCCGGCTCACCCGCATCCGGCGGAGTAAAGCCCGGGAAAGTAGAGAATACTCAGGCCGCCAGCAGCGAGGCGATGGCGCTCAGCAGTTCGGTCGGGCGGACAGGTTTGCCAAGGAAAGCGTTCATGCCGGCGGCGTGGCAGGCTTCCCGGTTCTCGCCATCGGTATGGGCGGTGACCGCGATGATGGGAGTGCGGGACTCGTCGCCGGGCAAGGCGCGGATCTGGCGGGTGGCCTCGATCCCGTCCATGCGCGGCATCATCACATCCATCAGGACCAGCCCGATCCCGCCCTCGCGGATCGCATCGACGGCGGTGGAGCCGTCCGGAACGATACGCGTCTGATATCCAGCCTTCCGGCAGATGAGATCTACCAGCTTCTGATTGATCGGATTGTCTTCTGCAATCAGGATCTGCATGTGCGCTCCGGGGACCCGGACCATATCCGGGAAAATGAACTTTAGAGAGAAATATAAACAATTTTCAATCTAAATAAGTGAATAGCGTGGTCTAGGCGCTTGGGTCAATCGGGAACGATCCATTTGTTCGTTAGGCGGAGCGGCCTATGCCTTTGAACCGGCGCGTGCATGCCCTCAATCGGGTTGAGTGGCATGGCGCTTGCCGTTTTAACTCGAAGGATCGACCGGGTGGGCGTAGATGACGTGGACTTTCATGCGCTCCTGAGTACCGGAAGCATCAGCCGCGTTCCAGAGGCATGGAAGGTCAGCGTGATCGTCCGGCAATCGACCAGCCGGGTTTCCGCCGCTTCCGCCCCGGTGCCGGGATTGACCGGAAAGGCGGGGAAGCAGGCTCCGGCAAGGCTCAGGCGGATGCGGTTTCCGGCGGGGATCGTGACGCAGACAGCCCTCATGCCGATCCCAAGCGGACGGGTGGCGGCCCCTTCCTCGACGCGGCGGTAGCCCTGCGTCAGGTTGAAGACCTTGCCGTCCGGTTCGACCCGAGCCAGCACGGCGGAGATGTCGAAGCTGGGCGCGTCGGCATCGACCATCAGGTCCAGCCGCACCGGTCCCGTCAGCTGCAACGGCGTGTTGAGCGGTTCGGTCGTGTAGCAGGCGATATCGGCGCGCTCGTCCAATGCCGCCCGGTCGCGCATGCCGCTCTCATTCCCGGCATGGCCTCCGATGCTCGGGATCGGACGCCAGGGATCGTGGACGATGCGGTCGGGGAGGGCGCTGTCGACCGGGTCCGGCGTCAGCCTGCCGTCTTCGGTGCTGACGGCGGCAAGCCCGGTGCTGGAGATGTGGAGCGGTGTCGGCTCCGGAGCCGGCAGGGCATCGTAACCGCGCCACTCCCGGGTGCCGAGGTCGAACAACTCGACAGCCGGACGCTCGGGCATGGCTTTGCCCTTCAGGTGCCGGTCGAACCACGCGATCTGCTCGGCATCGATGCGGCTGACCGCTTGCCCGCCGAAATCGACGTCTCCCACCCGGCGTCCCCAGGGCATATGGGTCCAGGGACCGACCAGCAGCCGCTGAGGCGCCTTTGAGCGAGCCTGGATCTCATGAAAAGCGTTGAGCGTGCCGGTCAGCATCTGGTCGAACCAGCCGCCGACGAACAGCATCGGCACATCCACCGGCTTGCCCGCCAGCAGTGCGCGCGGCGAAATGCTGTCCCAGTAGGCTCCGGGCAGCGGGTTGCCCAGCCAGTCGTCGTAGTGGGAATAGCGGGCATAGCCGCGAAGCACGCGCGGATGGGTCGGCAGTTCCTCGTCCAGCGGCAGGTTGCGCGACGCCGCGTAGAGCGCCTGATGGGCGATGAAGTCCTGGCGCCGCCGGGCGGCTTCAGCCGCCATCTGGATGCCCCAGGCGAGATTGTCGGCCAGCCGGAAGGCTCCCCCTTCATAGGCCCAATCGGCGTGCATGTCCCAGGCGACCATGGCCGGGCACAGCGCCTTGAGGGCGGGCGCTCCGGCTGAAAGCGCCAGCAACTGGGTGTTGCCCTGGTAGGAGAAGCCGTACATGCCGACATCCCCGGACGATCCCGGCAGCGCCGCCGCCCAGGCGACCGCGTCGGCGCCGTCCTCCGCCTCGTGCTCGAACAGGCGGAACTCGCCGCCCGACGTTCCGCAGCCGCGCACGTCCTGGACCACGACGATATAGCCGTGGGCCGCGTACCATGCGGGATGGGCATAGACGACGGTGCGAGGCGATGGCGCGGCCATAGGGCTGGCGCATCAGCAGGACCGGGAACGGGCCGGGCGCGTCCGGCATATAGACGTCGGCATCCAGCCGCGTGCCGTCGCGGGTCGCCATGGAAATGGTTTCGGGCGGGCGGACGGGGATCATGGGGTCAGTCCTTCAGGCCGTTCAGAAGATGGTCGGACGTGGTCACGAAGCCGAAGCACTGCTTTACATTGTAGAGCGTCGCCTCAAGGCAATAGCTGGGCGAGGTGGTGGCGCGCAGTCGCTCACCAGAATGCAGTCGTAGCCCAGGAAATTGGCGTCCTGGAGCGTACACAGCACGCACTGGTCCACATTGACCCCGGCGAACAGCAGCGTCGTGACGCCGCAGATTGCGGAGGATGCTGTCCAGTTCGGTATCCCAGAAGCCGCTCATGCGGTACTTGGCGACATGGATGTCGTTGGGTGCCGGCGTCAGGCCATCGACGATGGCTGCGGCCCAACTGTCGCGTTCCAGCACCTTGGCCCCGGCGGCGGGTCCAGCCGGGCCGGGCAGGGGATCGCCCAGGCCGACGCCCTCGCCGGTCGGGTTGTAGACATGGAGCAGCGACGGGCTGAGGTTCAGCCGGTCCGGCCGGTTGCCCCAATTGACCCAGAGCACCGGGACACCCTTCCAGCGCAGGCGCGGGAGCAGCGCCTGAAGGGGAGCGATCGGTGTCCGGGCCGCCGTCACATCGACCCCGATATGGGAGAGCCAGCCATGGGGCGAGCAGAAGTCGTTCTGCATATCGATCACGATGACCGCCGTGCGGGCGAGATCGATGACGATGTTCTGCGGTTCGGCCCTGGCCGCCAGAGGGTACGGGGTCGGCGGGAGGGCGCACCATGTCCACCGTCTCCCTGGAGACGCGCCAGCGGTTTACCGGTGCCGAGCCAAGCGGAACCATCGCAATTCCCCCTCTCCTGGTGTCACTCCGGCCGTATGGGCACGCACATGCCATGCCAGAGAGCTGAAGTGTCCGCTTACTCCATGTATGCGACGAGTCCGATCAGGATATGTCCGCACCGGTGCCCGCCAAATGGGCGATGAATTGCCCGTCTATTGAGCTTGATGCGCCGTCAGTACCCGGTATCGTAAGACACCATTGCGAAAGATCGGGAGCGACGGTGTTGGACAAGGCTGCTGGGAACAGGGCAAGGCCGGGAAACAGGCTTGGCGCCTTCTGCCCTCACATCGATCTGGACGTGGCCGGCGCCGCCCAGGGTCCGCTCGCCGGCCTGACCTTCGCGGCCAAGGACCTGTTCGACGTGGCGGGGCATACCACAGGGTCCGGCAACCCGACCTGGCTGGCGACCCATCCGCCGGCAACGGAGACGGCACCGGCCGTAAAGGCGCTGCTGGATGCCGGGGCGCGGCTGGTCGGCAAGACCATCACCGACGAACTGGCCTTCAGCATCAACGGCGAGAACGCCCATTACGGCACGCCGCTGAACACCAAGGCGCCGCAGCGGATCCCCGGCGGCTCATCGAGCGGCTCGGCTTCCGCCGTGGCCGGCGGGGCCGTGCCGCTGGCGCTGGGGACCGATACCGGCGGTTCCGTCCGCGTGCCGGCCGCGTTCTGCGGGATCTACGGCTTCCGCCCGACCCATGGCCGCATTCCGCTGGATGGCGTGACGCCGCTGGCGCCCAGCTTCGACGCGGTCGGCTGGTTCACCCGCGACGCCGATCTGCTGGAGCGGGTGGGGCGGGTGCTGCTGGGGCTTCAGGGTGACGAGGAAGTGCCGCCACGCAGCCTGCTGCTGGTGGAGGACGCCTTCGCCATGACCGAACCTTCGGTCCGGGCGGCGCTGGGGCCGGCGATCGACGCGGTGACCGCCACCCTGGGTTCTCCGCGCGATGTCAGGCTGAGCGCCGATGGGTTGGGCGAGGGCTGGCTGAACGCCTTCCGCACCTTGCAGATGCACGAGATCTGGCGCACCCACGGCGCCTGGATCACCGCGCATAAGCCCCATTTCGGACCGGGCGTCGCGGAGCGGTTCGCGGCGTCTTCCAAGGTCACCGACAAGGCGGCGGCCGAGGCCGGCAATTTCCGCCAGCCGCGTGACCGAGCAGATGGACAGCCTGCTGTCCGGCGGCGACCTGCTGCTGCTGCCGACGGCGCCCGGCATCGCCCCGTTGAAGAACACGCCCCAGGCGGAGCTTGACCAGTTCCGCGCCCGCGTGCTCAGCATGACCTGCATCGCGGGACTGGCCCGGCTGCCCCAGGTCAGCCTGCCCGTCGCCGAGGTGGAGGGCTGCCCGGTCGGCCTGTCGCTGGTGGCCCGGCGCGGCGAGGACGCGATGCTGCTGGCGGCGGCGAAGCGGGTGGCGGAGGTTTTGTGATGCGACGTGGTGTTGGGACGGTCCAACACCTTTCATTACGAGTCGTACGACCAGCGACCGCACCGGCACGTCGAGCTTTTCCGCACCCTTCAGAAACGCCAGCTCGATCAGGAACTGCGCCGCCACCACTTCGGCGCCGATGCTGACGCAGCAGGTTGATCGCCGCCACCATCGTGCCGCCGGTCGCCAGCAGGTCGTCGCACACGACGACGCGCGCACCCGGCTTGATCGCGTCGGCCTGGATCTCGATCGTGTCGGTGCCGTATTCCAGATCGTAGTTGTGGGTGATGATGTCGCCCGGCAGCTTGCCGCGCTTGCGGATCATGACGAAGCCCAGGCCCAGCGTCAGCGCCAGCGGGGCCGCCACCAGAAATCCGCGTGACTCGATCCCGACCAGCACGTCCGGCTTGTGCGGCCTGACCGCGTCGGCCAATTGTCCGACCGCTTCTTTCCAGGCTTCGGCATGGGCGAGCAGGGTGGAAATGTCGTAGAACAGGATGCCGGGCTTGGGGAAGTCCGGGATGCTGCGGATATGGTCTTTGATGTTCATCGCTGTCCTGCGAATTCCCGTGACTGGATCGAGGCCGCATCCTAGTCGGCCAGCGCGCCACATGCAAACAGGTGACCTGTCATGACGGACCTTCATGCGAATGGCGGAGGATGGGTCGAAACCGTCACGGAAGGCGACAGCCGGACGCTCGCCGCCGTCGGCCGCTGGGTCATCGCGACCGCGCAGACGCTGGGCGCCGATCTGGAGACGGTGAAGCCGGAGCGGGACAAGCGCCTTCGCCTGGACCTTGGCCAGCTGGAGGCCATCGATACCGTAGGCGCCCTGCTGCTTCTGCGCTTTCAGGCGAGGCTGGGTGCGGCGGGGTCTCCCGTTGAACTGACCGGAGCCCGCCCCGCGCACGCCGCCTTGATCGAGGCGGTGCGGAAGGCCGACCGGCGCTGCGACCATACCGTCAAGGACACCCGCCACCCCGTCGTCGCCATGGTCGAGCGGACCGGCGCCGCCGCGCTCCAGGCCGGGCGGGAGGCGCTGGACCTGCTGAACTTCCTAGGCATGATGGTGTCGGCCATGGCGCGCACCGTCGCATCGCCAAGGCGGCTGCGCGGCATCGCCCTGGTCCACCACATCGAGCAGACCGGCCTGAACGCCCTGCCCATCGTCGGGCTGCTGTCGTTCCTGATCGGAGTCGTCCTGGCCTATCAGGGGGCGGACCAGCTTCGCCAGTTCGGCGCCGAGCTGTTCGTGGTCAACCTGCTCGGCATCTCGATCCTGCGGGAAATCGGCATCCTGATGACCTCGATCATCATCGCCGGACGCTCCGGCTCCGCCTTCACGGCGCAGATCGGCACCATGAAGGTCAACCAGGAGGTCGATGCGCTCCGCACGCTGGGGCTCGACCCGATCGAGTTGCTGGTGCTGCCGCGAGCGCTGGCCCTGATGATCACCCTGCCGTTGCTGGCTTTCTACGCCGATGTCGTCGGCCTCCTCGGCGGGGCGGTGATGTGCTATTTTGTGCTGGATATCAGCTTCGGTCAGTTCGTTCAGCAGCTTCATGGCGCGATCAAGCTGTCCACGCTTATGGTCGGACTGTGCAAGGCGCCGGTCTTCGCCTTCGTTATAGCCTTGGTCGGCTGCTACGAAGGGCTGAAGGTCAGCGGCAGCGCCGAAAGCGTCGGGCGGCTGACGACCCGGTCCGTGGTTGTGGGGATATTCCTGGTGATCGTGCTCGACGCGCTTTTCTCTATCCTGTTTTCGTATGTCGGCGTCTGACAAATCGCGCCGTGATCCGCGTGCGCGGGCTGGTCACCCGGTTCGGCACGCAGACGATCCATGACGGGCTGGACCTGGATGTCCGGCGCGGCGAGGTGCTGGGCGTCGTCGGCGGCTCGGGCACCGGCAAATCGGTGCTGCTGAAGACCATCATCGGCCTGATCCGCCCGGCCGCCGGCACGATCGAGGTGCTGGGCGACGACACATCCACCCTCAACGATGCCGAACGCATCGCGCTGCAATCGCGCTGGGGCGTGCTGTTTCAGGACGGCGCGCTGTTCAGTTCGATGACGGTGGCGGAAAACATCCAGGTTCCGCTGAAGGAGCACACGACGCTCGACCGCGAGACCATCGCCGAGGTCGCCCGCATCAAGATCGCCATGACCGGCCTGCCGCCGGAAGCCGGGCTTGAAGTATCCGTCGGAGCTGTCCGGCGGCATGAGGAAGCGGGCGGGGCTGGCCCGCGCGCTGGCGCTCGATCCGGAAATCCTGTTCCTGGATGAGCCGACGGCGGGGCTCGACCCGATCGGCGCGTCGGCCTTCGATGAGCTGATCAAAAGCCTGCAGCGCAGCCTGGGCCTGACGGTGTTCATGGTGACCCACGATCTCGACAGCCTGCGCGCGATCTGCGACCGTATCGCGGTGCTGATCGACAAACGCATCCTGGTGGACACGATGGAGGCCCTGCGTTTGCTGGACCATCCCTGGATTCGGGAATATTTCCACGGACCGCGCGGCCGCGCCGCCCTGGTCGCATGCGCGGAGCCTGAAGCGATGGAAACCCGTGCCAGCTATCTTCTGGTCGGCGGCTTCACGCTGGTGATGATGGCCTGCCTGTTCGCCTTCATCGTCTGGCTGGCGAAGTCCAGCTTCGAGGAGGCCAATTCGTCGCGCTACCACATCTACTTCACCGGCTCGGTCGCCGGTTTGCAGGAAGGCAGCCCGGTGCGCTACCGGGGCATCGCATTGGGAAATGTGCGCGACATCCGGATCGACCCGAAGAACATCGCCCGCGTCCAGGTGACGATCGAGGTCGCGGCCAATACTCCCATCAAGGAGGATGCCGTGGCCTATCTGGCGCTGGAGGGGATTTCCGGCGGCGCCTATGTCGAGATTTCCGGCGGCACCCAGGAAAGCGCCCTGCTGAAGCCGGAAGACGGCGACCTGCCGATCATCCAGAGCCGCCCGTCCTCGCTGGCGGCCCTGGTCGAAACGACGCCGGAACTGCTGACGCGGCTGGTCGGGCTGTCAACCCAGGTGACCGGCTTCCTGACGCAGCAGAACCAGGAGGAGGTCACCCGCATCCTGGTCAATGTCCGCACCATGACCGAGCATCTGGCGAACGCCTCCGCCGGCGCCGGCGGGACGGTCGAGGAGTTGGGCGCCACGCTCGGGCTGGTCAACGGCCTTGTCATGGACCTGCGCGACCATGCCGATAAGCTGGCCGGCAGCGCCGACGCGGCGCTTGGTCAGGCCCGCGTCACCATGAGCGGAGTCGGCAAGGATACCAACCGCCTCTCCGCCGATTTCACGCGTGTCGCCGGCGATCTGCGGAACCTGACCGCATCGCTCGACCGCACCGCGAAGGAGGCCGAAGCCCTGCTGAAGGAAAACCGGGAGCCGATCGCCGATTTCACCGCCAGCGGGCTCTATGACTTCACCCTGCTGATGGCGGAACTGCGCGGGCTGGTGACCAACCTGACGCGGGTGACCACCCGGCTTGAGCGCGATCCCGGCGACTTCCTGTTCGGCGGCACCCGGCAGGGCGTCGATGTCCAGTAAATCCATGACGCGCCTGACCTTCCTGCTTGGCGTTCCTGTTCCTGGCGGGGTGCGGCCTGCCGGGATTCTCACCGCCGCCGCAGCTTTTCACCCTGACGCCGAAGAACACCTTCATCGAAGGGCTGCCGACGATCACGGACCAGATCCTGATCGAAACCCCGGTGGCGGCCGCCGGCCTCGATACCGGCCGGATCGCCCTGAGCCGCAGCGCCACCACGCTGGACTATTTCGCCGGGGTAAGCTGGACCGACAGGGCGCCCGCCATGGTCCAGACGCTGATGGTCGAATCCTTCGAGAATTCCGGCCGCGCCGTATCCGTCGGGCGCGACACCATCGGGTTGCGGGCGGACTACGTCCTGAAAAGCGAGCTGCGGGAGTTCCAGGCCGAATATGCCGGCGCTGAACGATGCCGGACCCGCCCCAGATCCATGTCCGGATCAACGCCAAGCTGGTCGCCATGCCCCGCCGCAACATCGAAGCCAGCAAGACCTTCGAAGCCCTGGAGCGGGCGCGGAGCACCAGCTTCCAGGACATCATCGCGGCCTATGACGACGCGCTGGGCAAGGTCCTGCGCCGGCTGGTCGAATGGTCGCTGACCGAGGCGGCGAGGATCGACCGTCAGGGTCCGCGCCGCTCCTCCTGAAACGCTTAGTTTAGGAACCGTTGGCAATTTCGTGAGTTTGTTCCCCATGCCGCGTGAAAGTGGCGGCATCGGTCGGGCCAAGCCACGGAGAACGAGTTTTGATGAAAACCGCCGCCCTGGGAGCGGCATTCGCCCTGACGGCCTGGATCGGAGCCATGGTTTCCTCAAGCCCGGCCCTGGCGCAGGAGCAGCGCTTCGTCACCATCGGAACAGGGGCGGTCACCGGCCTGTACTACCCGGCGGGAGGGGCCATCTGCCGGCTGGTCAACCGAAGCCGCGCCCAGCACAATATCCGATGTGCGGTCGAGGCGACGGACGGCTCCGTCTTCAATCTGACGGCCTTGCGCGGCGGCGAGATGGAAATGGCCATCGTCCAGTCCGACTGGCAGTTCCACGCCTATAAGGGCACGGCGCGCTTTCGCGATGACGGCCCGTTCAAGGGCCTGCGGTCGGTCTTCGGACTGCATGGCGAGCCTTTCACGGTGGTGGCGCGGGCGGACGCCGGTATCGAAACTTTCCAGGACCTCAAGGGCAAGCGCGTCAATATCGGTCCGGATGGCTCCGGCGGCCGCGCCATGCTGGATAGCGTGCTGAAGGCTTTTTCGTGGACGGTGCGGGATTTCTCCCTCGCTTCCGAACTGCCGGCACCTGAGCAGACCAATGCCCTGTGCGACAACCGCGTCGATGCCATCATCCTGGCGGGCGGCCACCCCAGCGGCGCCGTTCAGGAGGCGGCATCCACATGCTCCATCACTCTGGTCAATGTCTCGGGCCGCGCCATCCAGCGCCTGATCGACGATAGCCCGTGGCTCGCCAGCGCCATCATCCCCGGCGGCCTGTATCCGGGCGTGCCCAAGGACACGGAAACCTTCGGCGTGAAAGCCACCCTGGTCAGTTCCACCGGCGTGGACGCCGATACCGTCTACGAGGTGGTCAGGACGGTGTTCGAGAGCCTGGAGGAATTCAAGGCCCTGCACCCGGCTTTGCAGGGACTGGAGAAGGAAACCATGGTGAAGGAAGGCTTGCCCGCACCGCTGCACGAAGGAGCGAAGCGGTATTTCAAGGAGGCGGGGCTGCGGTAGCGCATGCAATCAAGCTGACTTTTGTTTATTCCGGCTATTTTCTCACCGGATCAATTTGTTGTGAATTGCCCGAAGGCTCGACCGCAGGCAGCATCATTCGCAGAACGAGGGGATATTCCGCCTCGGATATCAACTTTGCGAGTCAGGCATGCGCCAGTCGGTAGCCACGATTTCACTGATCGCCTTGGGCTTCGCCGCCACGGCCATCGGGATTTCTCCGGGAGCATCGGCGCAGGAACCGCCGGTCGAAGAGCAGATCGTCGATGCTTTCCAGAACCTTTTCGGCAAGCATCCGGGCCAGCGCGTCAACCATGCCAAGGGCATCGTGGCGGAAGGCAGCTTCAAGGCGTCGCCGGAGGCGGCGGGACTGACCCGCGCGGTTCATTTCCAGCCGGGCACCGTTCCGGTAACCGTCCGCTTTTCCAACGCCACCGGTATTCCCAACCTTCCCGATGGCAACCCGAACGCCAATCCCCACGGCATGGCGATCAAGTTCCGCCTGCCCGACGGCAGCGATACCGATATGGTGATCAACAGCCTGCACTTCTTCCCGGTAGCCACTCCGGCCGAGTTCCGGGATCTGCTGCTGGCCGTGGCCGCCAGCAAGCCCGACAGCCCGAAGCCGACGAAACTCGATGACTTCGTGGCGAAGCATCCGGCGGTCGCGCAGGCCGGCGCGACAGCCAAAACGCCGGAAAGTTTCGCCACCGAGCAGTATTTCGGCATCAACGCGTTCGGTTTCACCAACAAGGCGGGAGAAACCCGCTTCATACGCTACGTCGCCGAACCGCTTGCCGGGGTTTCCCACATCGATCCGCAGGACGCCGCCAAGCGGACGCCGGATTACCTGAGCGACGACTCTGAAAGCCCGGCTTGCGAAGGCGCCGGTCCAGTTCCGTCTGCTGGCCCAGGTGGCAGCTCCCGGTGATGCGATCACCGACGCCACCATCCCCTGGCCGGAAGACCGCCAGCGCGTCGAGCTTGGCGTCATCACCATCACGGCGGTGGCTCCCGACAACGAGGAAGCGGCGAAGGAGCTGCTGTTCCTGCCGGGCAACGTGACCGACGGCGTGGCGCCCTCCGACGATCCGCTCATCGCGGTTCGTGACGCCTCCTACGCCATTTCGTTCTCGCGCCGCAGCGAGTGATCACGCGCCTGAGCCTGCGCCAGATGCTCCTCCAGGATCTGCCGGACCAGCGGCAGCGCCAGGTCGCGCGTCATTCCGGCGCTGAGCCGGGGATCGTAGAGGGTTCGCAGGAGCAGCCGGTCCATGGATCCCAGTTCCTGATAGCCGACATCGTCGTCCAGCACGGTTTCAGGATGGCCCGGCGTTTCGCCGAAGAAGCCCATGCTCTGGAAGATCTCTTCCAGCAGGCAGGCGCTCACCCCGTCGGGGGGCATCACGCCCGCATTGATGTGGATCTTCGATCCCCGTATCTCGCCGTTCAGCGTGGAGGGGAGGGCTATGCAGGTGAAGGGCTGGTCCTTCACCCCGTTGGCGGGTTCGACGAAGAACGGCCAGTACGCGGCCCGGTTCGTCACATAAACATCCATGTCGCCCGCCCAGAGCGGGTTGTCGTCAACGGTGATCGACCGGCCGGTCAGGTGGGACAAGTCGTCCGCGATCTGCTGCACGCGCGCCAGCCAGGTGCGTTCCGGCGTCGCCGCGCACCGCGATATCGATGGAGCCCGACCACTTCGTCACCGGTCTCGCGCCCTTCAACTCATTGGCCAGGGCGCCCTGATCGAACAGGCCGACGGCCCGGTTCAACCATTGCGGAGGATCGCCGTCGGGATCGGGAGGGGCGTGCCGGACGATCGCCGGAACATCAAGGGCGCTGGCAACGACCAGCGCCGGAGCGAGCGACAGGACCAGAGCCGGCGGAATGAAGCGTAATATTTTGGAGACGCGCCGGTGCATCGTTCCCTGGGCTCCCCCGATTTCCGGACGCTCTATTCCCTTCATACATAATGGGATGGCGGGCGGCTGGCTCCAAGGGGCGGACCAAATGGACAGGCCAGCGGCCATGCGGGTACGCCGAAAAGCCAGAATGCCCCCATATGATTTGTGGGTTAAGCTTAATTAAATGCCTGGAACGGACCCGAAGGTTTGGATCGTTCGCCGGCAGTGATAGCGCATAGTCCAATGATGCGGGCGGGATGATCCGGCAATGACCGATTTCGGTTTGTTGTCACGCGGCGAGTTGCAGGTCATGGCCGAAGCGGCGCGTGAAGTGCTGAACTGTCAGCGCGTGCTGACCAAGACCGGCGACAACATCGTCGGGCGAGGTCCTGCGCGGGGCGGGGACATTCTATGAATGGCGCCATTACCCGCAGGGCGACATCTATGATGCCGAATATCACGCCCAATACTATTACCATGCCCATCCCGAGGAAGAGCGCGTCTCCGGCGAGCATGGGCACTTCCACACATTTCTCCGGCCTCTCGGCATGCCGCCGGGCGTCGCTCCGGCACCCGTGCCGGACCTGAAGGAGCCGGCGTCCGAAAACGACGCGCTCAGCCATCTGGTCGGCATTTCGATGGACAGGGCGGGCCTGCCGATCCGGCTGTTCACCACCAACCGCTGGGTCACCGGGGAAACATGGTACGCGGCCGGCGATGTGGTCCGCATGCTGGACTGCTTCGTCATCGACCATGCCCGCCCGTCATGGCCGGCCAACCGCTGGATCACCGCGCTGATGCGGATGTTCCGCCCGCAGATCATCGAACTGCTGCATGCCCGCGACGCCGAAATCCATCGGCGGCGGAGCATCGCGCCGGAGATCAACGTCTTCGAGGACCGCGACCTGGAAGTGGCGTCGGAGATGCGCGTGTCGATCGAGGACCAGATCGCCCGGATCGAGTTGGCGCTGGCCCGCGCCCGCAGGCGCGAGGCGTCGGCCGCCCGCGAAGTTTGCTGAAAAGCAGTGGAGTAAATTAACTAAAGATTAGGCATTGCGGTCGGACAATCGTGGTGAAGCATGAGGTGGTTTCAGGCCTGAGCTTAAGCCGCCCGCAGCGCCGGAATACGACTGGAAACATGACCGAACACCTGACCCAACGGGATGTCGAACGGCTGCTGGCGGACCCTTCTCCGCAAACCCGCGCCGAAATGGCCGCCAAAGTCGCGGCAAGTCTTGAGAGCGTCAGACTGACCGACGGGGAGCGGAAGCTTGCCGAAGGCATCGTGCGCGTCATGGCCCGCGATGCCGCCGAGCGCGTCAGGCAGGCGCTGGCCGAGAATCTCAAATCATCGCAGAGCCTGCCGCGCGACGTGGCGCTGACGCTCGCCCGCGATGTCGAGGCGGTGGCCCTGCCGGTGCTGGGCGCCTCGTCGGTCCTGACCGACGCCGACCTGATCGAACTGGTGCGAACCGGCACCGTCGCCAAGCAGACCGCCATCGCCGGCCGGCCGGAAGTCAGCGCCGAAGTTGCCGACGTGCTGGTGGAATCGGCGCCCGAGCAGGCCGTCGCCAAGCTGGTCGCCAATCCCGGCGCCAAGATAGCGCCCGAAAGCCTGGGCCGCGTGCTGGACCGCTTCGGCGACAGCCCCGCCATTCAGGAACCCATGGTCCATCGCGACCAGTTGCCGGTGACGGTCGCGGAGCGGCTGGTGGCGCTGGTGTCCGACACCCTGCGCGACTATCTGGTGACCCATCACGATCTGCCGGCGGGTATCGCCAGCGATCTGGTCCTGCAAAGCCGCGAGCGTGCTACCGTCTCGCTGTTCACCGATGGCCAGGACAGCGCCGATGTGGAGCGTCTGGTCGAGCATCTGCGCCGCAACGGCCGCCTGACGCCGTCGCTGATGCTGCGGGCGCTCTGCATGGGCGATGTGGCGATCCTGGAAGCCAGCCTGTCGCTGCTGGGCAAGGTCCCGCTGACCAACGCCCGCCTGCTGATCCACGACGCCGGACGGCTTGGCCTGAAATCGCTTTACGAGCGGGCGGGACTGCCGACAAGGCTGCTGCCGGCCTTCCGCGTGGCGGTCGATGTTTCCCATGAAACCCTGCTGGACGGCGAACCCGGCGACCTTGACCGCCATCGCCGCAAGATGATCGAACGCATCCTGACGCAGTACGAGGACCTGTCCTCGGAAGACCTGGATTACCTGCTGAACAAGCTGGGCGATCTGGTCGAGCCGGCGGCCTGAACGGCCGCGACCGGCAGTACCGTCAAAAACTCGGCGGCGTGCAGGCGCTGACCACCTCGCAGACTTCCTCGCCGACGGTGCGGAAGCGGTGGGGCAGGCGGCTGTTGAAGTAATAGGCGTCGCCGGGACCCAGCACCCGGCGCTGATCCCCCACCGTCACCTCCAGCCGGCCGCGCAGCACGACGCCGCCTTCCTCCGCCGCGTGGCGCAGCATGTTCTGCCCGGTGTCGGCACCGGGCTGGTACTGCTCATGCAGGATCTGAAGCGCTCGCGATGCCGGGTCGCGGCCGACCTGGGCGTAGCGGATAGCGCCGTCGCTGATGACGGTCAGGTCTTCGGCGCGGAAGAAGACCTGCTCACGCGGCGCCTGCTCCATGGAGAAGAAGTCGGCGAGGCTCATCGGGATGCCGTCCAGCACCTTCTTGAGCGAGCCGACCGACGGGCTGGACCTGTTCTGCTCGATCAGGGAGACGGAAGCGTTGCTGACGCCCGCCCGCTTCGCCAACTCCCGCTGGGATAGCCCGTGCATTTCACGGATCGCCCGGAGCCGGGCGCCGACATCGAATTCCATGGGGATTTTACCCGAAACCGGCTGTTAAACCTGTTGAATATATTGAACAGGCAAGTGGCTTCCGCGCAAGCCACCTTATTGTCCTATTTTGCGGCTGGAAAGCGCTTGTCGATTTTCTTGAGCGTGGCTTAGGCTGCTGGCAACCGCACGAACAGACCGAGCTGTCCGTTTGTGCCGCCCCGTCATCATCCTCGATCATTGAAGGAGAGCCCGTCATGGACGGCATCATGACCAGTCAGCCGAACAACCTCGAAGCTTTCTGGATGCCGTTCACCGCGAACCGGCAATTCAAGAAGGCGCCGCGCATGCTGGTGTCGGCCGAGGGCATGTACTACACGGCGCAGGACGGGCGGAAGATCCTCGACGGCGCCGCCGGCCTGTGGTGCGTCAACGCCGGCCACCGCCGTCCCAAGATCGTCGAGGCGGTCCAGCGGCAGGTGTTCGAGCTGGACTACGCGCCGGCCTTCCAGATGGGCCATCCGGCGGCGTTCGAACTGGCGTCGCCGCCTGATCAACCTGATGCCGGGCGATCTCGACCACGTCTTCTTCACCAACTCGGGCTCCGAATCGGTCGATACCGCGCTGAAGATCGCGCTCGCCTATCAGCGCGCGCGCGGCGAGGGCACCCGCCAGCGGCTGATCGGCCGCGAGACGCGGCTATCACGGCGTCGGCTTCGGCGGCATCTCGGTCGGCGGCATCGTCACCAACCGCAAGTTCTTCGGCAGCCTGCTGACCGGCGTCGATCACCTGCCGCACACCCACGACAAGGCGCATCAGGCGTTCAGCCGCGGCCAGCCGGAATGGGGCGCCCACCTCGCCGACGAGCTGGAGCGCATCGTCGCGCTGCACGACGCGTCGAACATCGCCGCCGTGATCGTCGAGCCGGTGGCGGGCTCGACCGGCGTGCTGATCCCGCCGCAGGGCTATCTGCAGCGGCTGCGCGAGATCTGCGACAAGCACGGCATCCTGCTGATCTTCGACGAGGTCATCACCGGCTTCGGCCGCCTGGGCGCCAGCTTCGCGACCGAGTATTTCGGCGTGATGCCCGACATCGTCTGCACCGCCAAGGGCCTCACCAACGGCACCATGCCGATGGGCGCCGTCTTCGTGCGGAAGCACATCTACGACGCCTTCATGACCGGCCCGGAAGGCGCCATCGAGCTGTTCCACGGCTACACCTATTCCGGCCACCCCGTCGCCTGCGCCGCGGCGCTCGCCACGCTGGACACCTATCAGGAGGAGGGCCTGTTCCAGCGCGCCGCCGATCTGGCGCCCTATTGGGAGGACGCGGTGCACAGCCTGAAGGACGCCCGCCACGTCATCGACCTGCGCAACCTCGGCCTGGTCGCCGGCATCGAGCTCGAGCCGCTCCCCGGCCAGCCGACCAAGCGCGCGTTCGAGGCGTTCCTGAAGTGCTTCGAGGACGGCGTGCTGATCCGCACCACCGGCGACATCATCGCCCTGTCGCCGCCGCTGATCATCGAGAAGGCGGAGATCGACCGGATCTTCACGACCATCCGCGAGGTTCTGGCGACTATCGAGTAGACGTCAAGCGGAAGTTTGTTGGGCCACGGCCCAACCTACAAGGTTCGTAGGTTGGGCCGTGGCCCAACACCACTTGAACGCAACCTCACGGCTGCTCCAGGTTGGTGCACAGCCGGGGTTCCGACGCGCACAGGACGGGCTTGGAATTGCCGAGCCTGCCGTGGGCGCAGACATTGCCGGTGCGCGCGTACTCCTCACGCGAATCGTGGCGGTCGTGCAGGCGGTCGCGCTCGCTCTGCATATCGCGCGACACACGGTCGAGGTGCTGGCGAATGGTGCGCGCCATCCGCTCGCCGATCCGCTCCACGTCGGACTCGCGCTTGGCGGTCTGGGAGCCGGCCTGCTTCACGGCGAACTCCACCGTGCGCTGGATGGTGGGCGTGAAGCGCTCCAGCACATCCTGATCGATCCGGTAATGCAGAACCTCGTGCTGCCAGACCGAACTCGCGGGCGCAATCGTCGTCGGCCAACTCGCTGCCGACATAGATCTTCGGATCGGTCAGTGTGACCGTGACCTCCACCGCTTCGACCGAAACGCAGATTTCACGGCCATTGCTGGTCCAGCGGTAGCGGGCCTGCTGGGCGACGGTGAAGGCCCCGACATAGAGGCCGGCGGGGTGGGTGCCGGGCTTCTTGAACAGACGGGTCAATTCGTTATAGGTGCGCTCCTCGCGGGACACCGGCGTGTTCTGACTGGTCTTCACCGTAACGGTCGCGGCGGGCGGACGCGCCGAGCAGGTCTGGGCCGATGCCGGACCGGAGCAGGGAAGCGCCAGAAGAAACAGCGCCATGACGGCTGACAGCGGGAACCTGATGGACACGGACGGACGCACTGATGTGATGAATGACCGCTCCATTCTTCACAGCAAATGCGGCAATTTTCCAATCCTTTCGAGTTAGCCCGCTCCAGCCGCTGTGTCACGCACTCATGTCACAGCAGGTCGCGCAACCTGAACCACGTCATCGCCAGCACCAGCAGCGGCGTGCGGGCGACGCCGCCGGGAAAGCTGGCATGGGGCAGGCGGGCGAACACGTCGAACCGTTCGGCCGTTCCGCTGACCGCTTCCGCGATCAGCTTTCCAGCCAACCCGGTCAAGCGCCACGCCATGGCCGGAATAGCCATGGGCGAAGAAGACATTGCCGCCGATTCGGCCGAAATGGGGCGTGCGGTTCATGGTGATCGCGACATTGCCGCCCCAGCAATGGTCGATCCGCGCATCGGCCAGTTGCGGGAAATAGCGCAGCATGGTCCGGCGGAGCAGCCGCTTCAGGTCCGGCCGGTCGAGTGCCGAATAGCTGACGCCGCCGCCGAACAGCAGCCGGTGGTCGGGCGACCGGCGGTAGTAGTTCAGGACGAAATTGACGTCGGCGACGGCGTGGCCGCACGGGATCAGCTCGGCCGCGCGCTGCTCGCCCAGCGGTTCGGTGGCGATCATGTACGTCGCGACCGGCATGATCTTGGCCGCCAGTTCCGGGACCAGACGGCCGAGATAGGCATTGCCGGCCAGCACCAGATGCCGGGCCCGCACCGTGCCGGCGGCGGTGTGCGCGGCTGGTGCGGCACCGGTCTCGATCCGCAGCACCCTGGAGCCTTCGAAGATGCGCGCACCCGCTTCCGCCGCCGCCTCGCCCCAGGCCGATCGCGTAGTTGAGCGGATGAAGCTGCCCGCTGCCGCCGTCGAACAGCCCGCCGACATAGGCGTCGGACGCGACCATGGACCGGATCTCCGACCGGTCCAGCAGGCGCGCCTCGCCATAGCCGTAGTCATGGCGCCATTCCGCCTCCATATCGCGGAGGCCGGCCATCTGGCGCTGCTTGAGGGCCGCCATGCACATAGCCCCAGCGCAGGTCGCAGTCGATCCGGTGGCGGGCTACCCGGTCCCGCAGGATGGTCTTGGACTCCTCGCCCAACTCCCACAGCAGGCGCGCGTCGTCCTTGCCGACCCAGCCGGCCATGGTGCCCATGGAGGGATTATAGGCGGTGACGATCTGGCCGCCGTTCCGCCCCGATGCTCCCCAGCCGATCTTCTCCGCTTCCAGCACGACGACGTCATAGCCCCGCTCCGCCAGATGCAGGGCGGTTGAAAGCCCGGTATAGCCGCCGCCCACCACGCAGACATCGCACCGGATCTCGCCGGCGAGTTCCGGATGATCGGGCTGGGGCAGGGCGGTGTCGGTATACCAGGAACGGGGATGCAGCCTGCCGGCCACTTAAGGCTGGCTCCTGCCGCCGGATACGGGGCTCCGGCAGCCCAGGACCGGCCAGCGGCTGTCGCACCAGGGCGTCCATCTTCGCCAGCGATCCAGCGTCTGCGCCGGTCCGAACATGGCGGCGTGAAGCCCGGCGATGGTCAAGGTCATGAAAACTCCGGCATAGATCACGTCGCTGAAGAAATGGGCGCCCATCCCGATCCTGAGAAGCCCCGCCGCCAGCCCGGCTGCCATGCCCGCCGCGAGCAGCGGTCCGGAGAAGCGCCGGGCCACCACATAGGCCACGATCTGGAGATAGAAGCCCATGGCGGCGTCGCCGGCCACGAACGAGCAGTTCTTCTCGCACTGATTGCTGAGCACCATCGGCGGGCTGTAATACTGGTGGCCGCCGAACTCTTCCACCTGAACCGGCCTTGCCCGGTTCCACATGTCCTTCAGCACGACATTGGCGACCAGTCCGGGGCCAAGCACGAGGCCCAGGAACAGGAAGGCCCAACTCTTCGGCCCAGCCGCAGCAGCGTCGCGGGTGCTTTCGACCGCAGACGGACCGGCCGGCGGTGTAGAGAAAGGCCAGCAGCGTGACGGTGCCGATGACGCGCGCCAGGATCTGGATCGCGTTGTGCAGGAACTCCGGCACCGGCTGGTTGCGCCAGATGAAGCCGTGGCCGGATCGTAGAACAGCTTGGAAACATTGAGGTCGATCGCCGGGACCAGCACCAGCATGACCAGGATCGCCAGCCCGATCCGGATGCTCCACCGTACCCGCGATGAGCGGAAAGCCGCCGGGACCGTCGGCATCCGGCTTCTGCTTGTCAGATGCCATCGGCATCAATCCAGATCCGTTCCATCGAGCAATGACTACGCCTTATGGGGTAAACCGGAAGGATTGTCCAGTGCATGATTCCTTCGGGCCGCGACCAATCGCGGCCCGTTCACGATTCGGATCAAGCGCCGAGGGCCTGTTCGCGGATGGTCAGATAGGCCTGATCGCTCCACTTGCTCCAGGCCCGCGACTTCTCCAGGGCGTTGGTGAAGGACGCATGGACCTTGCCGGCCAGTTCGCTGGATGCGGCGATTTCCGCCAGCACTTCCTTGGTCGCCCGGCCCATCTCGGCGACCACGTCGTCGGGCCATGTGCGCGGCTGGACCCCATGGTCGCGCACCAGCGGCTCCAGCGAGATGGAGTTGTGCCAGTTGAAGTCGGCCAGCGTCGTGGTCGCGGTGGCCTGTGCCGCGGCGGCGACGATCTGCTGGAGGTCCTTGGGCAGCGCGTCGTATTTCTGCTTGTTGACGCTGATTTCCAGCGCCGGTCCGCCCTCGTGGAAGGCGGGAAGGTAATAGTATTTGGCGATCTGGTGGAGGCCGAACGCCAGATCGTTCCAGGGACCGACCCATTCCGCCGCATCGACGGCGCCGGACTGGAGCGCCGCGAAGATCTCGCCCGGCGGCGTCAGCACGACGTTGACGCCCATCTTCTGCATCACGGCGCCGCCCAGGCCGGCGATCCGGAACTTCCGGCCGCGCAGGTCGGCAAGGCTCTTGACCTCCCGCACGAACCAGCCGCCGGCCTGAACGCCGCTGCTGCCCGCATAGAACGGCTTGACGCCGAAGGGGGCGTAGGCCTCGTCCCAAAGCTGCTGGCCGCCGCCGAAATAGAGCCATGCCGCGTGCTCGGTCGCGGTCAGGCCGAACGGCACGCCGGTGAACCAGTGGAACACCGGGCTCTTGCCCTGCCAGTAGTACGGAGTCGCGTGCAGCATGTCGGCGGTGCCGCTGACGACGGCGTCGAAGGCTTCGAACGGCGGCACCAGCTCACCCGCCGCATAGAGCTTGACCGAAAGACGCCCGCCGCTGAGCGCCGTGATCATGTCGGCGGCGCGCTGCGCATTGACGCCGACTCCGGGCGCGTTCTTGGGCCAGGAGGTGACCATCGTCCACTGCTGCCGCCCCTGCGAGATCGCGGGCGCCGGGAACGATGATGCCGCCCCAAGCGCCGCCGCTCCGCCGATGGCGCCCGTGGTGAGGAATTGACGTCTTTTCATGTCGCCTCTCTTGGTGGAAGCCTGTCTGGCACCCCTTTGGGGCGGCATAGTGCCTTTTCCGGTGTCGCGATACAACGCGTCAGAGCTGCGCGGCGCAGCTCAGTTCAACGGTTCGCCGCGGGTGACGGGCTGAACCCGCGCCGTCAGGGGAGCCGGCGCACCCGTGGCCCCGCCGCTCTGATCCGCCGGATACTGCTGGGTCGGGTATAGGATCGGTCTGATAGGTCTGATTTGGATAGGACTGCTGCGGGTAGGTCTGGCTCGGATAAGTCTGCTCCTGCGGCGCCGCCGCCGAACTGTCGCCACCGGCCGGGCCGTAGCCCTGCTGGCTCCGGGCCTGGATCTCCGGGTCCCGCTCCACCCGGTTGATGACGTATTTGGTGCCGTCGCTGACGCCGCTGGCGATCATTCCGACCACGCCGCAGCCCGACAGCATCAGCAGCGCCGGTAAAGCCAGGAACACGATGCGCATGCAATCCCCCCGTTTCATATCGCCCCCTGCGCTAAAGCCAAGGTGCTCCCGGCGCAAGCACCAAATGCCGTCAGTCTCCTGAAAGCCACATCTTTCAGGGCTGGACAAAATGCATACACCCACTGGCGCGTTTTGCCGGTACGACCCATAATGCACTACATCGAGCGCAACAACGCGGAGCCGGCGGGGGGTGCGCCCGCGCCGTCATTTATATGAACCTGCTCAGTGATTTCATTCAGCGCCATCAGATCACCGAAGTCGAATGCCTGGTCCCGGACATGTCCGGGATCGCGCGCGGCAAGATCCTGCCGGCTGAAAAATTCCTCCGCATCCTGCGCGAGCGCGGTCTCCGCATGCCCGAGGCGATCTTCATCCAGACCGTGACGGGGGAGTATCCCGACGACGAGGATGTGACCAGCCCGGCCAATTCCGACATCTACATGCGGCCGGACGAGAACACGATCCGCCTCGTGCCCTGGTACACCGAGGCGACCGCCCAGGTGATCAGCGACTGCGACTACGCCGACGGCAGCCCGGTCGATATCTCGCCGCGCTGGGTGCTGAAGCGGGTGCTGGAGCTGTACGAAGCGCGCGGCTGGCAGCCGATCGTGGCGCCCGAGCTGGAGTTCTTCCTGGTCCAGGTCAACAAGGACCCGGACTATCCCCTGGTGCCGCCGGTCGGCCGCTCGGGACGTACGGAGAGCGGCCGGCAGGCGTACGGCATCGACGCGGTCAACGAGTTCGACCCGATCTTCGAGGATGTCTACGACTACTGCGAGGCCCAGCGGATCGACATCGACACGCTGACCCACGAGGCCGGCGCCGCCCAGATCGAGATCAACTTCAACCACGGCGACCCGCTGGAACTGGCCGATCAGGTCTTCCTGTTCAAGCGCACCGTCCGCGAAACCGCCATCCGCCATAACGTCTACGCGACATTCATGGCGAAGCCCATGCAGGGCGAGCCGGGCAGCGCCATGCACGTCCACCAGAGCGTGGTGGAGAAGGATACCGGCAGGAACCTGTTCTCGACCGAGGAGGGCGAGGACACGCCCCTGTTCCTCAGCCACATCGCCGGCCTTCAGAAATACCTGCCGTCGGCGATGCCGCTGCTGGCGCCCAACGTCAATTCCTACCGCCGGCTGATCGCCGGGTCGGATGCGCCGATCAACGTCCACTGGGGACACGACAACCGCACCACCGGCTTCCGCGTGCCGGTGTCGCCGCCCGAATCGCGCCGTGTCGAGAACCGCGTGGCCGGAGCCGACGCCAACCCGTATCTGGCGCTGGCCGCGTCACTCGCCTGCGGCTATCTCGGCATGATCCAGGACCTGGAGCCGACCGACCCGGTCAAGGGCAGCGCCCACCGGCTGGCCTATACCCTGCCGCGCCACCAGTCCGACGCGATCAACAAGTTCAACGCCAGCAAGCCGCTCCGCGAGATCTTCGGCGAACGCTTCATCGCCGCCGTCACCCATGTGAAACAGGCCGAATACGACGCCTACCAGCGCGTCATCAGCTCCTGGGAGCGGGAGAACCTGCTGCTGAACGTGTAGGGGGCAACCTACAAGGAACGATCCGAACCGCTTCTCACCCAGCCGTCGCCGGAACGGAGCGAAGCTCCGCCAGCGACTGGCGGACGATCTGGGTGGCGCCCGAAACGGACAAGCCCGCCATGATGGCGGCGACCGCGATGTCGGGCCAGCCGGTGCCGGTGCCGAACACGCCCAATGCTGCGGCAAGCACGGCGATGTTCGCGATGGCGTCGTTGCGGGAGCAGATCCACACCGACTGGCGATTCGCATCGCCATCGCGGTGGAAGTACAGCATCAGCGCGCAGCCGACATTGGCGGCCAGCGCCATGGCCCCGACGATGCCCATGACTTCGGCCTGCGGCACCGTCTGGTAGAGCGCGTTCCAGGCGGTCTGCCCCGCCACCCAGAGCCCCACGGCTCCCAGCGACAACCCCTTCAGCAGCGCCGCGCGGGCGCGCCACTGAAGCGCCATGCCGAGCACCAGAAGCGAGATGAGGTAGTTGGCCGCATCTCCCAGAAAATCCATCGCGTCGGCCTGAAGCGACACCGATCCGGCGGCGGCACCGGCTATCAGTTCCACCAGGAACATGCCCGCGTTGACGATAAGCGCTATCCACAGGACGCGCCGGTACGTCTTATCCACGGGCGGCTTGGATGATGAACACCCGCCGCCGCAGCATCCCGCAGCCATGCCGATCTCCCGCTTGAACCAGTTGGACCTGAAACCGTATGCCGGTACGATAAACCTTCCAGCGATGGCAGGGTCAAGCCATCGAGTTCCGCCCCCCTTCCATCTCCCGGTGCCGGAGACGGTCGTCGCTGAAATCGAATAAATATCGCACAAAAGTTTATGCGCCGCCGTTGACAACCCCCATGCCCATAGGTGCAATAGCCCGCGATGCGGCTATCAGATCCGATAGACGGTCGGTGCCGTGTCGGCTTGGCCGAATTACGAAATTTCCTACAAGGTCGGGGTTCAGCGGGATGAAGCAGAGGATCGTAAGCAGCCTGATCGGCGCCATGCCGCGGTCGCCGCAACCAGTGCCGTTGGGGCGCCGGGTCTGGCGTCGGCACAGACGGTCAATATCTACAACTGGAACGATTATATCGGCGAGACCACCCTTGAGGACTTCAAGGCGGAAACCGGTATCTCGTACAACTACGACATCTACGACAACCTCGAAATCCTGGAGCAGAAGCTGCTTGTCGGCCGCTCCGGCTACGACATCACGGTTCCGACCGCCGAGCCCACGATGAGCCGCCTGATCAAGGCCGGCGCTCTCCAGAAGCTCGACAAGTCGAAGATCCCGAACCTGAAGAACCTCGATCCGGCGCTGATGAAGCAGGTCGAGCGGTCGGACCCCGGCAACCAGTACGGCGTCATCTATCAGTGGGGCACCATCGGGATCGGCATCAATGCCGAGAAGATCAAGGCCCTGATGCCGGATGCGCCGCTCGACAGCTTCAAGCTGATCTTCGATCCGGAAGTCGCCAAGAAGCTGGCGCCCTGCGGCATCACCATCCTCGATTCGGCGACCGACACCTTCCCGACCGTGCTTCACTATCTCGGCCTCGATCCCAATTCGGATAAGGCCGGAAGACCTGAAGAAGGCCGAGGAAGCGCTGATGAAGATCCGCCCCTACGTGAAGAACTTCGTCACGGGGCAGAACATCAACAACCTCGCCGCCGGTGACGCCTGCGTGGCGCTCGCATATTCCGGCGACGTGATCCAGGCCCAGGCCCGCGCGGCGGAGGCCAATGCCGGCGTGACCGTCGATTACGTCGTGCCGAAGGAGGGCGTGCAGCTCTGGTTCGACATGATGACGATCACCAAGGATGCGCCGAATGTCGATGCCGCGCACAAGTTCATCAACTTCATCCTGAAGCCGGAAACCATGGCCGGCATCACCAACTTCACCAACTACGCCAACGCGGTCCCGGCCTCCCTGGAGACGGTTGACGAGGCGGTGAAGTCCAATCCGTCGGTCTTCCCGCCGGAGGAGGCCA
Source organism: uncultured Alphaproteobacteria bacterium (assembly GCA_963848585.1). Lineage (GTDB taxonomy): Bacteria > Pseudomonadota > Alphaproteobacteria > Azospirillales > Azospirillaceae > Skermanella. Next base: position 88,507 of record CAWKET010000058.1, read on the forward strand.
AGCAGAAGATGTTCACCGTGTCGGCGGTGGCGCCGGCGGCTGAACGGCTGCGGACCCGGTCCTGGACCAGGATCAAGACCGGCCAGTAAGCCCCCGCTGAAGAAGCAGGGCGGTGACGCTCAGCAGACGATGCCCCGGCCGCCCATTGACGGCCGGGGCTTCTCTTTGCCAGAAGACGTGATCGCAGGGAGAACCCGATGGCTCAGATGATGACCCAGTCCGGCCGCAAGATCAAACTCGAACCCTGGCAGGACCCCAAGGAACAGCCCTACGTACGGATCGAGAAGGTCACCAAGAAGTTCGGCGATTTCACCGCCGTCGACGATGTGTCGCTGTCGATCTACCGGGGCGAGTTCTTCTCCCTGCTCGGCGGGTCGGGCAGCGGCAAGACCACGCTGCTGCGCATGCTGGCCGGGTTCGAGACGCCGACTTCGGGCAGGATCTTCATCGACGGCGTGGATATGTCCAACATCCCGCCCTATGAGCGCCCGGTCAACATGATGTTCCAGAGCTACGCTCTGTTCCCGCACATGACGGTCGAGCAGAACATAGCTTTCGGCCTGAAGCAGGACCGCGTCCCGCGCGACCAGATCCGCCAGCGCGTTGCGGAAGTGCTGGAACTGGTCCAGCTCGGCCGCTTCGCCAAGCGCAGGCCGCACCAGCTTTCCGGCGGTCAGCGCCAGCGCGTGGCGCTCGCCCGCAGTCTCGTCAAGCGGCCCAAGCTGCTGCTGCTGGACGAGCCGCTGGGAGCGCTGGACCGGCGGCTGCGCGAGCAGACCCAGTTCGAACTGGTCAACATCCAGGAGCAGGTCGGCATCACCTTCGTGATCGTGACCCACGACCAGGAAGAGGCCATGACCATGTCGAGCCGGATCGCCGTGATGAACAGCGGCTGGATCGCCCAGGTCGGCACCCCGGCGCAGATCTACGAATACCCCGCCACGAAGTTCGTCGCCGAGTTCATCGGGTCGGTCAACATGTTCGCCGGCCGCATCCTGGAGGACGAGCCGGACCATGTGCTGATCCAGAGCGAGGAAGCCGGCTGCGACCTCTACATCAACCATGGCGTTCCGGTGCCGCTGGGCACGCCGGTATCGGTCGCGGTGCGGCCGGAGAAGATGGCGATTTCCCGCGAGCCGCCGGCCGCCGGCAGCGGCCGCAACGTGAGCACGCGGCACGGTGCGCGAGATCGCATACCTCGGTAATCTGTCGATCTATCTGATCGAACTGGAGTCCGGTAAGATGGTCCGCGTCACCCAGCCGAACTTCAGCCGGCTGACCGAGATGCCGATCACCTGGGAGGACCGCGTCTATGTCTCATGGCAACCCTTCGCCGGCGTGGTCCTGACTCAATGAGCCAACCCGCATCAAGCCTGAGCCCAAGCCTGAGCCGCCTCCCTCCCGTCCGCCTGACCCTGGATCTGCTGAGCCGCTTCGGCCTGTCCGGGCGCGGGCTGGTGGTCATGGTGCCCTATGTCTGGCTGCTGCTGTTCTTCCTGATCCCCTTCGCGATCGTCCTGAAGATCAGCTTCGCCGAAGCCGACATCGCGATCCCGCCCTATACCGCCCTGCTGGAATGGGCGGAGGGAGGGATGCTGACCGTCAAGCTGAACTTCGCCAGCTTCATGTTCCTGCTGACCGACAGCCTGTATGCGGTGGCGTATCTCAATTCGCTGAAGATCGCCTTCGTCTCGACCGTGCTGTGCCTGCTGCTGGGCTATCCCATGGCCTACGGCATCGCCAAGGCGCCGCCGTCGTGGCGCGGTCCGCTGCTGATGATGATCATCCTGCCGTTCTGGACCTCGTTCCTGATCCGGGTCTATGCCTGGATCGGCATCCTGAAGCCGGAAGGCCTGCTCAACAATTTCCTGATCTGGCTGGGCGTGATCGATACGCCGCTCCAGATCCTCTACACCGATGTCTCGATCTATATCGGCATCGTCTACTCCTATCTGCCCTTCATGATCCTGCCGCTCTACGCCACGCTGGAAAAGCTGGACGACACCCTGCTGGAGGCGGCGGCCGACCTCGGCGCCAGACCCATCAAGGCGTTCCTGGCGGTCACCCTGCCGCTGTCGATGCCCGGCATCGTCGCCGGCTCGCTGCTGGTCTTCATCCCGGCGGTGGGAGAGTTCGTCATCCCGTCGCTGCTGGGCGGACCCAACACGCTGATGATCGGCGCCGTGCTGTGGAACGAGTTCTTCGCCAACCGCGACTGGCCGGTGGCGTCGGCGGTGGCGATAGCGCTGCTGCTGTTCCTGGTCGTGCCGATCATGCTGTTCCAGTATTACCAGGGCAAGCAGCAGGAGGCCGCAAAGCAATGATGCGCCGTTCAGGCTTCGTGCTGACCATGCTGGCGTTCGGCTACGCGTTTCTCTACGTGCCGATCATCCTGCTGATCATCTATTCCTTCAACGAAAGCCGTCTGGTCACCGTCTGGGGCGGCTGGTCCACCAAATGGTATGTCGGGCTTCTGCATAACCAGCAGATGCTGTCGGCGGCATGGCTGTCGCTGCGCATCGCGGCGCTCAGCGCCACCTTCTCGGTCGTGCTGGGGACCATGGCCGGCATGGCGATGGCCCGGTTCGGGCGGTTCCGGGGGCGGACGCTGTTCGGCGGCATGATCACGGCGCCGCTGGTCATGCCGGAAGTCATCACCGGGCTGTCGCTGCTGCTGCTGTTCGTCTCGCTCGAACAGTTCATCGGCTGGCCGGAAGGGCGCGGGATGACGACCATCACCATCGCCCACGTCACCTTCACCATGGCCTTCGTCGCGGTGATCGTGCAGTCCAGGCTGGTCAGCCTGGACGAATCGATCGAGGAAGCGGCGATGGACCTGGGCGCCCGGCCGGCCAAGATCTTCTTCGTGATCACGCTGCCGATCATCTCGCCGGCCATCGTGTCGGGCTGGCTGCTGGCCTTCACCCTGTCGCTGGACGATCTGGTGATCGCCAGCTTCGTGTCGGGGCCCGCTTCCACCACGCTGCCCATGGTGATCTTCTCCAGCGTGCGGCTGGGCGTGACGCCGGAGATCAACGCGCTGGCGACGATCATCGTGGCCTTCGTGACGACCGGCATCATTGCCGCTGGAGTTTTCATGGCCCGGCAGGAAAGAATCAGAAAGATCGACGAACAGATGGCGGCGTCGTCGAGCACCTGAATTTTTCGCTTTTTCTTTATCCTGGCCTGATCCGGGCGCGGTTTCATTGCATGCTTGCCATGCATGGCCGCCCCGGCGGCCTTGCGCAGGGGGTTGCCGGCCCGTGCCGAAAAGAATATCTTCTTCATCAGGTGAAACTGCTGAAGAGGCGTATCATGAATTTCCTCGTGTTCCTTGGCCTTGTCCGTCTCGGCTCTGCCGCCCAGACCCGATTCTACCAGCCGGAATATCCCATTTCGGATGCCCCGGTGCAGCACCCTCCGGCCCGGCGCCGTCGATAGAGCGCCAGCGGCCTCCCTTCGTTTTTCCCTCTTTTCGAATTTTATAGAAAACTCAGGGTTTTACCGGAGGCGGATCATGTCCGTTCCGAGAGGTTGCCAAGTCAGCGCCCCGGTGGTTAGTGTCGCCGGGGCGTATTTTTTGAGAGGGCTTCAAGACCATGTCCACCCCTGTCGCGGACGGGTTCCGCATGCCGGCGGAATGGGAACGCCACAGCCGCTGCTGGATGGCGTGGCCCTGCCGCCCTGAAACATTCACCAACGGCATCGACGCCGCCTGCGCCGCCTATGCCGAGGTGGCCCAGTCCATCGCCCAGTTCGAGCCGGTCGCCATGGTCTGCAATCAGGCCGACGTGGCGGAGGTATCGCTGGCATGCGGCGCCGGCATCGAAGTGCTGCCCATGCCGATCAGCGATAGCTGGGTCCGCGACACCGGCCCGACCTTCGTGGTCGGCAATGCCGGGCGGCGGACAGGTCGCCGGCGTCGATTGGGGCTTCAACGCCTGGGGCAACAACTATCCCGACCATCAGCTCGACGCCGAACTGGCGCGGCGCATGCTCGACCATCTCGGCATGCAGCGCTATGGCGCTCCGCTGGTGCTGGAAGGCGGCTCGATCCATGTGGACGGGGAGGGCACCCTGATCACGACCGAGGAATGCCTGCTCAATCCCAACCGCAATCCCGATCTGAGCAAGGCGGAGATCGAGCAGCATCTGAAGGACTATCTGGGCATCCGCCAGGTGATCTGGCTCGGCCAGGGCTATGAGCAGGACGAAACCGACGGCCATATCGACGAGATCGCCTGCTTCGCCCGCCCCGGACTGGTGCTGGCGCTCACGACCGACGATACCGGCGACACCAACTTCAAGATCTTCCAGGACAACCTGGACCGCCTGAAGGCCGCCCGCGACGCCAATGGCCGGGAGATCGAAGTGGTCACGCTCCGCCAGCCGGAACGGCGCGATCACAACGGCGTCCGCCTGACGCTCTCCTACACCAACTTCTACATCGCCAATGGCGGCATCGTCATGCCGGCCTACGAGGACGCGGCGGATGACGAAGCGTTCCGGACCCTGCGCAAGGTCTTCTCCGACCGCGAGGTGATCCAGGTGCCGGCATTGGACATCGTCAAGGGCGGCGGCGGCATCCACTGCATCACCCAGCAGCAGCCAAGCGGTCAGTAATCGGGCTCGATTAACAGGGCTCGGTATTCAGGCTATGGAGCGGCGGCACACGGTTTCGCGGGCATCTTCCCGTTGACTTGGGGCCGCCGCTCCCCTAGGTTCCAGCACCGCTCAATCCCATGAGCAAGCAATGCGCCTACGGGTGCCCGCCGGTCCGCGAGTTTCGCGCACTGGCGCATTTTCGTTTGGGCGCGTTGCGGCGCATGGGAATGGAGCGGCTCGGATTTTCGAACCTTGATCGAGTGATGCATGTTTGAAGGGCTGACCGGACGGCTGGGCGACATCTTCGATCGCCTGACACGGCGTGGCGCGCTGAGCGAGGAAGACGTCGGCGCCGCCTTGCGCGAGGTGCGTATCGCCTTGCTCGAGGCGGACGTGGCCCTGCCCGTGGTCAAGCAGTTCATCGCCGGCGTCAAGGAAAAGGCCGTCGGGCCGAAGTCCTGCGCTCGGTCACGCCCGGCCAGATGGTCGTCAAGATCGTCCACGACCATCTGGTCGAGATGCTGGGCTCCGTCAGCGAGGGCATCAACCTTGAGGCGGCGGCGCCGGTCCCGGTCCTGATGGTCGGCCTTCAGGGCTCCGGCAAGACCACCAGCACCGCCAAGATCGCTCTCCGCCTGAAGACGCGGGAGCGCAAGAAAGTGCTGATGGCGTCGCTCGACACGCGGCGCCCGGCGGCTCAGGAACAGTTGAAGATCCTGGGCGAGCAGGTCCAGGTCGCGACGCTGCCGATCGTCCCCGGCCAGCAGCCGGTCGAGATCGCCAAGCGCGCCATGCAGATGGGCCGGACCGAAGGGTATGACGTCGTCATGCTCGACACCGCCGGCCGTCTCGCGATCGACGACGAGCTGATGGCGGAGGTCGCGGCCGTCCGCGACGCCACCAAGCCGGCCGAAACTCTGCTGGTCGTGGACGCCATGACCGGCCAGGACGCGGTGACGGTCGCCACCAACTTCCAGGACCGCGTCGGCATCACCGGCATCGTGCTGACCCGTATCGACGGCGATGCGCGCGGCGGCGCCGCCCTGTCGATGCGCCAGATCACCGGCAAGCCGATCAAGCTGCTGGGTGTCGGCGAAAAGGTCGACGCGCTCGAAGCCTTCCACCCCGACCGCATCGCCGGCCGCATCCTGGGCATGGGCGACGTCGTCAGTCTGGTCGAGAAGGCCGCCGAGAACATCGACAAGGCGGAGGCTGAAAAGCTCGCCAAGAAGATGGAGAAGGGGACCTTCGACCTCGACGACATGGCGAACCAGCTCAAGCAGATCCGCAAGATGGGCGGCATGGGCGGCATGCTCAACATGCTGCCGGGCATCGGCAAGATCAAGAACCAGCTCAAGGACGCCAATATCGACGAAGGCATCCTGAAGAAGCAGGAAGCGATCATCTCGTCGATGACCAAGGCGGAGCGCCGCAATCCCGACCTCATCAAGGCATCCCGCAAGCGCCGCATCGCGCTGGGATCGGGTGTGCAGGTCCAGGACGTCAACAAGCTGCTCAAGCAGTTCCAGGACATGCAGACCATGATGAAGAAGGTCAAGAAGATGGGCCAGAAGGGCTTCATGCGCCAGGGTCTGTCCGGTCTTCTGCCGGGTGGCGGCGGCGGGAAAGGTTTCCCGTGATCCGCCTGTCTACATAGAATTTCGCCTTCGGGATCGTTCCCGCAGGCATCTCCGATCGAAGCCCAGTGCCATCTGCCGGGCTGAGAGTTTAGCCGATACGACTGCAACCTGAGTGAAGAGAGTAATTCAGCAATGTCCCTGAAGATTCGTCTGACCCGCGGCGGCGCCAAGAAGCGCCCGTTCTATTCCATCGTCGTCACCGATGCCCGCAGCCCGCGCGACGGCCGTTTCATCGAAAAGATCGGCACCTACAACCCGATGCTGGCCAAGGACCATCCGGAGCGCGTCGTGCTGAACGGCGAGCGCGCCAAGCATTGGTTGTCCGTCGGTGCCCAGCCGACCGACCGCGTCACCCTGTTCCTCGGCCGCGCCGAGATCGTCCCGGCTCCGGCCCAGTCGAACAACCCGAAGAAGGCCGCCCCCAAGGCGAAGGCCCAGGAGCGCATCAAGGCCGAGCAGGCTGCCGCCGCCAAGCGCGCCGAAGCCGAAGCCGCCGGCTCCGCCGAATAAGCTGCTGCGCTGACAGGCCCGGTACCTCCCCATGGCAACCCAATCCGCAGGCAAAGGCGCAAGCCAGCCCAGGACCGCAGGCAAGGCGCGAAGCACGGTGTGCGTCGGCCAGATCGTCGGCGTTCATGGCGTGCGCGGCCTTGTGAAGCTGAAGAGCTTCACCGAGGACCCTGCGGCCATCGCGGGCTACAACCCGCTGATGGACCCGACGGGCACCCGCAGCTTCACCGTCGAACTCCAGTCGGCGATGAAGGACTACTGGCTCGCCAGGGTCCAGGGTGTCTCAGACCGGACCGCCGCGGAAGCTCTGCGGGGCGTTCTGCTGCATGTGGACCGCGACCGGCTGCCGCCTCCCGAAGACGAGGAAGAGTTCTATCACGCCGACCTGATCGGTCTTTCGGTCGAAAGGCCGGATGGCTCGGGTATCGGCACGGTGATAGCTCTCCATAACTTCGGCGGCGGCGACATGCTGGAAGTCAACCTGCCGGAGCGCCGGACGGTCATGGTGCCCTTCACCAAGGCGCTCGTGCCGGTGGTGGATGTCGCCGGCGGCCGTATCGTCGCCGACCTTACCGACGACCTGCTGGCACCTCCGGATGCCGCCGAGCAGGCGCGGGAACAGGCGGCGGAAAGCGGCGGCCGAGCGGGCCGGTTCGGCGACCGACTGGCGAGGCCGGGTGATGGACCCGGTCTGGACCGTCCGCATCCTGACCCTGTTCCCGGAAATGTTTCCGGGGCCGCTGGGTCTCAGCCTCGCGGGCCGCGCCCTGGAGAACCGGATATGGTCCCTGGAAACTGTGGACATCCGGAACTTCGGACGCGATAAGCACCGTACGGTTGACGATACTCCGTTCGGTGGCGGTCCCGGCATGGTGATGCGGGCCGACGTCCTCGACGCTGCCCTGACCGCCGTTACCGGCGGTCCGGAAAGTGCGGGGCGCGGCCGGGTGATCTACCTGTCGCCGCGCGGCAGGCTGCTCGATCAGGCTCTCGTCAGGGAGCTTGCCGTGGAGCCGGTCGTGACCCTGCTGTGCGGGCGTTACGAAGGGGTGGACGAGCGGGTCCTGGAAGCGCATGGGGCCGAAGAGGTCAGCCTCGGCGATTTCGTGCTGTCCGGCGGCGAGCCGGCGGCGCTGGCTCTCATCGATGCCGTCGTCCGGCTGCTGCCGGGCGTCATGGGCAACGAAGAGACCGCCGGGGAAGAAAGCTTCGAACGGGGATTGCTGGAATATCCCCATTATACGCGGCCGGCCGACTGGCAGGGCCGCATGGTGCCGGAAGTCCTGCTTTCCGGTCACCACGAAAAGGTACGCGCCTGGCGGCTGGCCGAGGCGGAGCGGATCACGAAGGCCAGACGGCCGGACCTGTGGTCGCTCTACGAGGCCGCCCGCGAGGTGGAAGAACCGCGGAAGCGCCGGCGGCGCGACCGCATCGCGACGATGGAATAGATGATAAACGGGTCCGCCGGGCTGCCTTTCAGGACTTCGGCGCGCCACAGTTGAATGTAAGGGGTGAGTGCGATGAACATCATTCAGCAACTTGAGGCCGAACAGGTCCAGAAGCTGGTCGAGAAGCGGCCGGTGCCGGAGTTTTCTCCCGGTGACACGCTGCGCGTCAACGTGAAGGTCGTCGAAGGCACGCGCGAGCGCGTCCAGGCCTATGAGGGCGTCTGCATCGCCCGCAAGAACGCCGGCGTGAACTCCAGCTTCACCGTCCGCAAGATCAGCTACGGCGAAGGCGTCGAGCGCGTATTCCCGCTCTACAGCCCGCGCATCGACAGCATCGAGCTGGTCCGCAAGGGCGACGTCCGTCGCGCCAAGCTGTACTACCTGCGCGAGCTGCGCGGCAAGCGCGCCCGCATCAGCGAGCGGACGACCGGCCGCGGCATGGTCAACGGCCGC
>CAWKET010000059.1:0-63622 GCA_963848585.1 uncultured Alphaproteobacteria bacterium
TTGTGCCGTTAGTTGCGATATCGAAAGTATCCGGTGTTCCAACTATGCGACACCTCATGGAATTGCCCTGGAATTTAGCTGGTCCGAGGGAGGCCGAAACCCTAAGAACTAGTGTGGAATGCTCTCTGATCCGGAACGACACGGATGACCGGGAGATCGCTGGACCTCTCTTCGGCGGCGCCACTCCCGGTACAGCCAGAGAGTGCAAAATTGTGTGAACGCGTTCATACCCTGGTCCTCGGTCTCGAGGCATAATGCATCTCGAGTCGCCCTAGCGGCAGCACGCGGGAACGATTTTGGATTCGACCGGGACTGTGCACCGGTTTCCTCGTCAAAGAGAGTCCCAGTTCGCAAGGCTCCACCTCCGCTTCGATCCCGCCCTGGCCGGCGGCGGTGGAGCCTTGTGATCTTCCCTAATCAGGACAAGCAGTTGAAGCCAGGTCGCTTGAAAGCATCGGTCCCAACAAGCGGGATTGGCGGGGTTACCAGTCCAAACGATTTGCAAAGACCATCAATGACCGGTAGCACCCCCTCCCTCCTGGTTTCACCCCCTGGTCGGGCCATCCGAGAGTTGTCGCCGGGCCTTGTCCTCCCACGGTCCAATCGCCAAACAACGCCGGGGTGCCGTGTGGGCAACCCGGTTCGGGGCGGCGTACCGCCGGCCTTTCATGGCGCTGGGAAGGCGCAGGTGGCGCGCCGGCTGGCGACGGCTCCGCCGATGCCGCGCCGGTCTTCGTCGTGGGGCACTCGCGGAGCGGCACGAGACCATCTTACGACGTGTCAGCCGCTCGCCGACTTCGGCTGGGTGCCGCCATTCGCCGCCGGGCTGCCGTGGGACTTCCTCTGGATAAGCCGGGCCGGTCCGCACTGTTCTGGAAAGCCATCTGCCACGCGACCGGCTGATCGACAACATCCCGGTGACGCGGGACAGCCCGCAGGAAGACGAACTGCCGCTGGCACTGATGTCCACCGTCTCTTATTACCACGGCCTGTTCTTCCCCAGCCGGTTTGAACATCATTTCGACCGGGGCGTCTTCTTCGACGGCTGCGATGCCGAAGAGATCGCGGGCTGGCGGGACGCATTCTCCTACTTCCTCCGCAAGGTGGCGCTGATCCACCAGCCCGGCCGCCCGCTGCTGCTGAAGAACCCGGTTCATTCCGCCCGCATCCCCATGCTGCGGGCGATGTGGCCCGATGCGCGCTTCATCCATATCCACCGCAATCCCTATGTCGTATATCCCTCCACCCGCAGGACCTTCGGCCACGCTGCTGAAAAGCTTCGCGCTTCAGGACTACGGTCATGTCGATCTGGACCGGTTCGTGCTGGCCTCTATCCGCGCCTGATGAACCGGCTGGTCGAAGACTTCCAGGGCTCTGGCCCCATCCCACTATGCCGAGATCCGGTTCGAGGATTTCGAGCGCCAGCCCATGGCGGAGCTTGAGCGGGTCCACCGGGCACTGGATCTGCCCGGCTGGTCCGCCGCCGAGCCGCAATTCCGCGCGTATCTGGACAGCATCCAGGACTACCGGAAGAACAGCCACCACCATCCGCCCGACGAAATCGCCCGCGTTGAGAGGCACTGGGAGCCTTTGATCCGCCGCTGGGGCTATGCGCCGCCGGTGTGATTTCAGGTGCTACGCTTTCGCCGGCCGGCGGTCAAGCTGTTGGTCCCTTTCCCCTCGCCCCCGGCCGCCATGACCGACCCGCTGCTCCGCCTGCATACCGAAACCGTCCTGCCCGAGTGGATCGACTACAACGGGCACATGAACGTCGCGTGGTACGTCCTGGCTTTGACCATGCCACCGACAGGCTGCTGGACCATGTCGGCCTCGGTGCCGCCTATGTGAAAGCGGAGAACCGCTCGGTGTTCGTGCTGGAGATGCATGTGACCTATGAGCGGGAGGTCAGGGAAGGGGACCCGCTCGCCTTCACCACCCGCATCCTCGGCGTCGATGCCAAGCGGGTCCATCTGTTCCACGCCATGCACCACGCTACCGAAGGCTGGCTGGCGGCGACCAATGAACTGGTTCTGATGCACATCGATCTGGATGTTCGCCGCTCCTGTCCCATGCCGCTGCCGGCGTTCGAGGTTTGGCGGAAACCAACCGGCACAGGCGGCGCTCCCCATGCCCCCGCAGACCCGCCGGGTAATCGGCCTGAAGCGGCGCTCTCCTCCCTGAAACCCGCTAAATCGGTGTTTTGGTTTGGTGTTGGTGGTCATGTGACCTATCTAGGACATCATGGAGCGTGCCCACTCCGCCGCGTTCGCGGAGTCCTCCTCGCCCTTTCAGCTCACACCGCCCTCGCAGCCTGCACGGACGCCGCGCAGCCTGGGGTCAACTGGCGCCGCTGTTACCTTGATGCGCGCGAGTTGCATGGCGTAAATCTGGAGGGGCCATGCTCCGGGACGCGACCTTCCAGCGTTCCACGATGAAGGACGCCAACCTGTCCCATGTGGACGGTTATCGCGCCAAATTCGTCAGCACCAATATGGCCAGTGTACGGTTTGACCACCGCGCCTGATCGAGGCCGACTTGACCCGCGCGGACCTGACCGGGGCGTCTCTTGTGGAAACCGATCTGCGGAACGCCAAGTTGGCTCAACGCTATCCTGCGCGATGCCAACCTGACCGGCGCCAAGGTCCAAAGCAACGGACTTCCGCAACGCCGATCTGAGGGGGCCGACGTGGGTGGATGGCGGGGGCAACGGCGCCGAGCAGTCGATCGGACGACGAAACTGACCGGCGGCAAGCCCGCCGGGGGCAGCTACTTGGGTCAGGCCCCCCAGGCTTCTTGCAATTTCGTGAGGATTTAAGCCTCTGAGACTGCCATATCTTTGGGGTAGGCCTCGTGGCGGTGTATTCGACGATCAGGAAAGCGGCTGGGCCGATCAGGCCATGAAGCGGATGGCGAAAAGATTCGCCGTCGCCATGCCGCATCATTTCGCCATCTGGTACGGCCGACTACAGCGGGCGAAGTGCCGTACGTTGGCACGCCGCTGTAGTAGCCGTACCAGATGGCGAAATGATGCGGCGTCGGCGACAGCGCTTCTTCCGCCATCCGCTTCATGGCCTGATCGGCCCAGCCGCTTTCCTGATCCATCGAGCACACCGCCACAAGACCTACACCTAAAGGGGTAGTCTATGGCTTAAATCCTACGAAATTGCAAGAAGCTAAGTAGCTTGACCGGGGATTGCCGCCGGTCGCCGCCGATCAGTTGCATTGCCCGATCGACTGCTCGGCGCATTTGCGGCTGCCGTCCACCCAGGTCGCCCCGCTCAGATCGGCGTTGCGGAAGTCCGTTCCCTGGACCTTGGCGCCGGTCAGGTTGGCGTCGCGCAGGATGGCGTTGACCAGCTTGGCGTTCCGCAGATCGGTTTCCACCAAAGACGCCCCGGTCAGGTCCGCGCGGGTCAGGTCGGCCTCGATCAGGCGCGCGTGGTCGAACCGCACGCCGGTCATGGTGGCGCTGACGAATTTGGCGCGATAGCCGTCCACATGGGACAGGTTGGCGTCCTTCATCGCGGAACGCTGGAAGGTCGCGTCCCGGAGCATGGCGCCCTCCAGATTGACGCCATGCAACTCGCGCCCATCATGGTAGCAGCGGCGCCAGTTGACCCCAGGCTCCGCGGAGTCGGTGCAGGCTGCGAGGGCGGTGTGAGCGGAAAGGGCGAGGAGGACTGCCGCGAACGCGGCGGAGTGGGCACGCTTCATGATGTCCTAGATAGGTCACATGGCCGCCAATACCAAACCAAAACACCCATTTAGCGGGTCTCAGGAGGATGAGCGCCGCTTCAGGCCGATCACCCGGCCGGCCTGCGGCGGCATGGGGAGCGCCGCCTGTGCCCGGTTGGTCTCCGCCAATGCCTCGAACGCCGGCAGCGGCATGGGACAGGAGCGGCGAACATCCAGATCGATGTGCATCAGAACCAGTTCATTGGTCGCCGCCAGCCAGCCTTCGGTGGCGTGGTGCATGGCGTGGAACAGATGGACCCGCTTGGCATCGACGCCGAGGATGCGGGTGGTGAAGGCGAGCGGGTCCCCTTCCCTGACCTCCCGCTCATAGGTCACATGCATCTCCAGCACGAAGACCGAGCGGTTCTCCGCTTTCACATAGGCGGCGCCGAGGCCGACATGGTCCAGCAGCCTGTCGGTGGCATGGTCGAAAGCCAGGACGTACCATGCGACGTTCATGTGCCCGTTATAGTCGATCCACTCGGGCCGGACGGTTTCGGTATGCAGGCGGAGCAGCGGGTCGGTCATGGCGGCCGGGGCGAATGGGACAAGGGACAAACAGCTTAAACCGCCGGGCCGGCGAAAGCGCTCACTTAAATCACGCCCCGGCGGCGCATAGCCCCAGCGGCGGATCAGAGGCTCCCAGTGCCTCTCGACGCGGGCGATCTCGTCGGGCGGATGGCGGTGGCTGTTCTTCCGGTAGCCCTGGATGCTGTCCAGATACGTCGCGGAATCGCGGCTCGGCGGCGGACCAGCCGGGCAGATCGAGTGCCCGGTGGACCCGCTCAAGCTCCGCCATGGGCTGGCGCTCGAAATCCTCGAACCGGATCTCGGCATAGTGGGATGGGGGCAGATCCCTGGAGTCTTCGACCAGCCGGTTCATCAGGCGCGGATAGAGATCCAGCACGAACCGGTCCAGATCGACATGACCATAGTCCTGAAGCGCGAAGCTCTTCAGCAGCGTGCGCGAAGGTCCTGCGGGTGGAGGGATAGACGACATAGGGATTGCGGTGAATGTGGATGAAGCGCGCATCGGGCCACATCGCGCGCAGCATGGGGATGCGGGCGGAATGGACCGGGTTCTTCAGCAGCAGCGGGCGGCCGGGCTGGATCAGCGCCACCTTGCGGAGGAAGTAGGAGAATGTGTCCCGCCAGCCCGCGATCTCTTCCGGCGTGCAGCCGTCGAAGAAGATGCCCCGGTCGAAATGATCCTCGAACCGGCTGGGGAAGAACAGGCCGTGGTAATAGGAGACGGTGGACATCAGGGCCAGCGGCAGTTCGTCTTCCTGCGGGCTGTCCGGCGTCACCGGGATATTGTCGATCAGCCGGTCGCGCGGCAGATGGCTTTCCAGAACAGTGCGGATCGGCCCGGCGATCCCGAGGAAGTCCCACGGCAGCCCGGCGGCGAACGGCGGCACCCAGCCGAAGGCCGGCGAACGGCTGAGCACGTTGTAGAGATGGGTCGTGCCGCTGCGCCAGTGCCCGACGATGAAGACCGGCGCCGGCATCGGCGGAGCCGTCGCCAGCCGGCGCGCCACCCGCGCCTTCTCCAGCGCCATGAAAGGCCGGCGGTACGCCGCACCGAACCGGGTTGCCCACACCGCCGCCCGGCGCTGCTTGGCGATGGGACCGTGGGAGGACAAGGCCCAGCGCAGCGTCTTCGGGTCGGCTCCGACCAGGGGGTGAAACCAGGAGGGAGGGGTGCTGCCGGTCATGGTGGTCCTTGCCAATGGTCTGGACTGGTGACCACCGGCAACATCTGTTGACTGGTAAGAACCGGCGGCGACACTCTGCTGTGCTTCGCGTTGATCCGTGATTGAAGTAAAGATCGACAAGGCTCCACCGCCGCCGGCCAGGGCAGGATCGAAGCGGAGGTGGAGCCTTGCACAATCCGGGAACCTCTTTGACGAGGAAACCGGGTCACAGTCCCGGTCGATCCAAGATCGTTCCCGCGTGCTGCCGTTGGGCAACTGAGATGCATCATGCCTCAAAACCGCAGACCAGGGTATGAACGCGTTCACATAATCCTGCACTCTCTGGCTGTACCGGGCAGTGGTGCCGCAGAAGAGAGATCCGGCGATTCCCGGTCAGCCGTGTCATCCCGATCAAGAGCATTCCACATGAGTCCTTAGGGCTGCCACCTCCCCCGGACAGCTAACTTCCGGGCAATCCATGAGGTGTCGCATAATTGGAACACCGGATGTTTTCGCCAGCGCAACCAACGTCGAAAACCCTTTATTAACCACGTCAGCCTAGCCTTCAGGGAAGCCGATCCAGCGGTCTTTTCGGATCGGTATCCTTATTCCGGAAGGCATGGCTTGATGCGTCGCTTCGGCTGGGAGCGTTGGCTGATCGGTGGAGTTCTGATTGCGGCAGCAGCGGGTACCGCCTGGGTCGGCCATCAGGAAATGCAAACCTCCTGGTTGCAGGCCGGGTTTCTGACCAAGTACGGCGAGAAGCTGACATATCAGGTCGAGTCCGGCCCCAGCGAACTCGTCAAATATCCGACCCAAGGGCCGTATAACGAGCGGCTTGGATATACCGAGATCCCGAAAGCCGTTAAGTCCCTGACCGGCAGCGGCTACCGGATCGAGCAGCAGGCCCGTACGTCTCCGGAACTGGCCGGGTTCGTCGAATATGGCGGCTTCGCCGTGTTCCGGGAAAAGACCCGCGCCGGACTGACGCTGAAGGACCGCAACGGCTCCATCCTCTACGCCGCGCGCTATCCGGAGCGGGTCTACGACGACTTCGACTCCGTCCCGCCGATGGTCGTCAATACCCTGCTGTTCATCGAGAACCGCGAGTTGCTGGACCCGACCTTCCCGATGCGCAATCCGGCGGTCGAGTGGGACCGCTTCGCCTATGCCATCCTGGGGCTGCCGGCCCAGTGGCTCAATCCCGGCATGCGGATACCGGGCGGCAGCACGCTGGCGACCCAGATCGAGAAGTACCGCCACTCGCCGGACGGCCAGACCTCCGGCGCCACGGAAAAGCTGCGCCAGATGATCTCGGCCAGCGTCCGGGCCTATCTGGACGGCAAGGACACGACATACGCCCGCCGCCGCATCCTCGTCGATTACCTGAACTCCACGCCGCTGACAGCACGCCTCGGCTTCGGCGAGGTCAACGGGCTGGGCGACGGGCTGTGGGCGTGGTACGGCACCGACTTCAAAGACGCCAACGAGATCCTGAAGCAGCCGGCGCGCAACGCCGAAGAGCGCCTGAAACAGGCCGAAATCTATAAGCAGGTGCTGAGCCTGCTGCTGGCCCAGCGCCGCCCGACCCATTACCTGATCGCGGACCGCAACTCGCTGAACGACCTTGCCGACAGCCATCTGCGCCTGCTGGCGTCGCAGGGGACGATCACGCCCGAACTGCGGGACGCGGCCTGAGCATCAAGTTGCGCTTCCGGAACGATGCCCCGCTGCCGCCGTCCGTTTCGTTCGTGGAACAGAAGGCCGCCAACGCGATCCGTGCCCGGCTGCTCGGCATGCTGAACGTGCCGAGCCTCTACCAGCTCGACCGCTACGACCTGACGGCGGAAACCAGCCTGGACGGCCCGACCCAGTCGCACATGGTCGAAGTGCTGTCCAAGCTGAACGAGCCGAGCTTCATCGAAAGCCTTGGCATGGCGGGCTTCCGCCTGCTCGACGCCGGCAAGAACGACCTGCACCGGGTGATCTACAGCGTCATGCTGTACGAGCGCGGGATGAACGCGAACTATGTCCGCATCCAGGCCGACAACCTGGACCGGCCGCTGGACATCAACGAGGGCGCCAAGCTGGACCTGGGCTCCACCGCCAAGCTGCGCACGCTGATCACGTATCTGGAAATCATCACCGAACTGCACGGCCGCTACGCCCACCTGCCGCGCCCGCAGCTCCGCTCGGTGGCGGCGGACGCGACCGACAACCTGACGCGCTGGGTTTCCACCTACCTGTCGGACGCGGCGGATCGCAGCCTGACAGCCCTGCTGAACGCCGCCATGGATCGCCGCTATTCCGCCAATCCCGGCGAACGCTTCTTCACCGGCGGCGGCGTCCATTCCTTCGTCAATTTCGACGACAAGGACAACGGCTCGATCCCGACCGTGACCGAGGCGTTGCGCAGCTCGATCAACCTGCCCTTCATCCGCATGATGCGCGATATCGCGCAGTATTATGTGGCGGAAGGTGCGGAGGATGCCGGCGGCACCCTGCTGACCGACCCCAACAATCCGGCCCGGCAGGCCTATCTGGAGCAGTTCGCCGACAAGGAAGGCAGCCACTTCCTGAACCGCTTCTACACCGACTACCGCGAGAAGTCCCCGGACGAGGCTCTGGCCCTGCTGGCGACCCGCGTGCGTCCCGGTGCCGCACCGCCTCGCCACCGCCTTCCTGTCGGTCAAGCCCAAGGCCAGCCTTGCCGAGTTCAAGAAGTTCATGAGCGAGCGGCTGCCAAAGGCGGAGTTGAACGACCAGATCCTCGAACGGCTGTTCGACAAATACGCCAAGGACAAGTGGAATTTGGCCGACCGCGGCTACATCACCGGCGTCCACCCGCTTCAGCTCTGGCTGGTCGAATATCTCCAGGACCACCCGGAAGCCAAGCGGAGCGAGGTCCTTCTGGCCAGCGCCGACGAGCGGCAGGAAACCTATGCATGGCTGTTCAAGACCAGCCGCAAGCAGGCGCAGGACACCCGCATCCGCATCCTGATGGAAGCCGAAGCCTTCCAGCGCATCCATAAATCCTGGGCGCGGCTTGGCTATCCGTTCGACAGCCTGACGCCTTCCTATGCGACGGCGATCGGCAGCTCCGCCGACCGTCCCGGCGCGCTGGCCGACCTGATGGGCATCATCGTTTCCGACGGCATCCGGGTCCCGACGCTGCGCGTCGAGCGCATGCACTTCGCGACCGGCACGCCCTATGAAGCGGTCCTGGGCTTCGAGCAGAAGCCGGGCGAGCGGGTGCTGGCCCCGGAGATCACCGGCAACCGTCCGGCGCGCTCTACAGGACGTGGTCGAGAACGGCACCGCCCGCCGCGTGCGCGGCGCCTTCACGGGACCGGACGGTTCCCCCCTGATAATGGGCGGCAAGACCGGCACCGGCGACCACCGCTACGCCGACCGCGTGATGGCCCGGACCGCGACCTTCGTCTTCTTCATCGGCGACCGCTTCTTCGGCACCATCACCGCCCACGTCGCCGGCCCGGAAGCCGCCCGCTACAAATTCACCAGCGCCCTGCCCGCCCAGTTGCTGAAGTCGCTGGCCCACATCATCCAGCCGCTGATGGACCGCCCGATGGCGACGCAGACGGTGGACAGGAGCCATTGAGGCGGTTATCGACTATGGCATACCTCCCTGAATTCTCTCCAGCCGCCAATCCCCCCTACCCCTTCATCGCCTCCTCCTCATGTCCGCTGACATGGATGCCGAGCAGTTCGGCTGCGGTTTCGATCACCTTCGGATCGACCGGCGGCGGGGCGACGTTGACGCCGTCCTTTAGCGCCGCCGTGATGATTTCCAGGGACTCGACGCGGGCGTGCCATTTGCTGTTGGCGGCTATGGGGTGCCACGGCACCGCGACCGTCGAGGTCTTGTCGAACATGTCCTCGGCGGCATCCACGTAGTCGTTCCAGCGCGAGCGGTTGCGCAAATCCTCCTCGGTCAGTTTCCAGCGCTTGTAGGGGTTGGTCAGCCGCTCGCGGAAGCGGGCGAGTTGTTCGTCCTCGGTGATGTGGAAGAACAGTTTGACGATGCGGGCGCCGTCGTCGATCAGAAGGCGCTCGAACTCGTTGATCTCGTCATAGGCGCGCTTCCACTCCTTGGGCTTGGCGAAGCCTTCGACCCGCTCCACCAGCACCCTGCCGTACCACGAGCGGTCGAAGATCGCGAAGGTGCCCGGCTCCGGTATCCGTTGCCAGAAGCGCCATAGATAGTGCCGGCCCTGCTCGGCGGCGGTGGGCGCGCTGATCGGCCAGACGTGGAAGCCGCGCGGGTCCAGTTGCTCCGTGATGCGGCGGATGGCTCCGCCCTTGCCGGCGGCATCCCAGCCCTCGAACACCAGCACCGCCCGGCGCTTCTCGTGCCAGTAGGTCTGCTGGATGTGCAGCATTTCCTCCTGAAGGTTCTTCAGCCGCTTCTCGTATGCCGACTTGTCGGCTGAACCGCTCCGCGTTCTGATCCAGCTTGCGCAGGCGGATCTTCGACTTGTCGGGCTTGATCTCGGTACGGGGCATATGGGTCGCCTCTGGCGTGTGGAACCTTAGCTTGGTCGCACTGGTTAAACGTTGAGTCGGGCCGATTGGGCGCACGACCGCAGGCGTGCGGCTCAAGCACGGGATAATCGAACCGCAGCTTGTCGTGAAAATCAATCGCCGTCAGGAAGTCAACGTTACGAGGATGGGCTAGTGACTCTCGGACCACGCATCTACAACCTCTTTCCGCTGCTGGTCGGATCGGTCCAGGATTGGTCCGGGCATCTGGCGCGTATTGCCGGAATGCAGTTCGATTGGGTCTTCCTCAACCCCATCCATTATCCGGGATTCTCCGGCAGCCTCTATGCGGTCAAGGACCCTTACCGGCTGCATGACCGGTTCCAGGGCGGCGCATCCGAGAGCCCGGACGATCTGATCCGCGGCTTCTGCCGCCGGGCGGAAGAGCATGGCATGCGGGTGATGCTGGATCTGGTGGTCAACCATACCGCCAAGGATTCGGTGCTGGCCGAACAGCATCCCGAATGGTTCCGGCGGGAGGCCGACGGCACCCTCTACAGCCCGCGCGCGGTCGATCCGGTCGATCCCAGCAAAGTCACCATCTGGGGCGATCTGGCGGAACTGGACTACGAAAACCCCGAATCCCGCGCCGGTCTGGTCGATTACTGGCGGCGCTACGTGCAGCATTACGTCGGGCTGGGGCGTCAAGGGCTTCCGCTGCGATGCCGCGTATCAGGTGCCGGCCCCCGTCTGGCGCGACCTGATCGACGCCGCGCACGATGTCGACGGCGAGGTCGAATTCTACGCCGAAACGCTGGGCTGCACCATCGAGCAGGTCGATGCGCTGGGCGATGCCGGTTTCGATTACCTGTTCAACAGCGCCAAGTGGTGGGACTTCCATGAGCCCTGGCTGCTGGACCAGTACAACCAGTTCCGCCACATCGCACCCTCGGTAGCCTTCCCCGAAAGCCACGACACCGAGCGGCTGGCGGCCGATGTCGGCAGTCAGGACCGGGAGCGGCTGGCGGCACACCTGAAGATGCGCTACCTGTTCTCGGCCTGCTTCTCCTCAGGCGTGATGATGCCGATCGGCTACGAATACGGCTTCACCCGCAAGATGGACGTGGTCAAGACAACGCCGGAGGACTGGGAAGAGCCGAAGCTCGATATCAGCCAGTTCGTCGCCGACGTCAATTCCATGCGGGCGGCGACACCCGCCTTCAATGTCGAGGGGCCGCAGTTCCGCATCACGGCGCCCCACAGCCCGGTGGTGGGACTGTGCCGGCAGGGAACCGGCGATGTCGAGGACTGCGCCATCATCCTGATCAATCCGGATGAGAACCGGGCGCACACGATCGATCCGGGGCCGCTGCTGGCGGAAACCGGCGGGTTGTTCGACGGCTTCCGCGATGTGACGCCGCAATGCTCGCCCCAGCTTTTCCGCCCCGGCGAGATGATCACCCTGGAGCCGCTGCAACTCCGCGTTTTCCGGGGCAATCCGGAAGCCCGCGCCAATATCTCGCGCGGCGTGGACAGCGCGGAGCGGCAGCAGGAATCCCGGCAGCTTCTTGAGACGCTGGCGAAGGACCGGATCGCCATCGAGGGCGTCTATCCGGAACTGGACGGCGGGCGCTTCGCGATCAAGCGCGAGGTCGGCGACGTGCTGGAGGTCTGGACCGACGTCTTCACCGACGGCCACGAGAAGATCAACGCCTGCCTGCGAAGGTGATACAGGGTCCAGGGCGAAGACAAGTGGCGCGAGGAGCCGCTGACCTTCTTCGACAACGACCGCTGGGTCGGCCGTATTCCGCTGACCCAGAACGGCAGGTACTTCTACACGATCGTGGCTTGGCGCGACCTGTTCGAGACGTGGCGCAGCGACTTCCTCAAGAAGCAGGAAGCCGGCAGAAGCTGTCGCTGGAGCTGATCGAAGGCCGCGAGCTGGTGGAGCGCTCGGCCCGACAACGACCGCTGGGTCGGCCGCATTCCGCTGACTCAGAACGGCAGGTACTTCTACACGATCGACGCCTGGCGCGACCTGTTCGAGACATGGCGCAGCGACTTCCTCAAGAAGCAGGAAGCCGGCCAGAAGCTGTCGCTGGAACTGATCGAAGGCCGCGAACTGGTCGAGCGCTCGGCCAAGAAGGCGAGCGGGGCCGACCGCGAGGTGATGGAAACGACGCTGGAGCGGCTGTCGCGCGACAGCGCCGACGAGGCTCTGGCGACCCGGCTTCTGCTTTCGAACGACCTGCATATCGCCATGCGCCGGTCGGGCGAGCGGACGAACCTGTCCCACTACAAGACGGTGCTGGAATGCTTCGTCGATAGAACCGCGGCCCGCTACGCCGCGTGGTACGAAGTCTTCCCGCGCTCCATGAGCGACGATGTCAACCGGCACGGCAATTTCGACGACGTGATCGCCAAGCTGCCCTATGTCCGCGACATGGGCTTCGACGTGCTGTACTTCACGCCGATCCACCCGATCGGCAAGTCCTTCCGCAAGGGCAAGAACAACACGCTGGATGCCAAGGAAGACGATGTCGGCAGCCCCTACGCCATCGGCTCGCCCGAGGGCGGCCATGACGCGCTCCATCCCCAGCTCGGCACCTTCGAGGACTTCGCCCGGCTGGTGAGAGCCGCGCGCGACCATGGGCTGGAGATCGCGATCGACTTCGCCATCCAGTGCTCGCAGGACCATCCCTGGATCAAGGAGCATCCGGAATGGTTCGACTGGCGGCCTGACGGCACCATCAAATACGCCGAGAACCCGCCCAAGAAGTACCAGGACATCGTCAACGTCCACTTCTACCGCGGCGCCATGCCCGGACATCTGGTACAAGCTGCGCGATATCGTGCTGTTCTGGTGCGAAAAGGGCGTCCGGATCTTCCGGGTGGACAACCCGCACACCAAGCCCCTGCCCTTCTGGGAATGGATGATCCGCGAGGTCCAGGACCGCTATCCCGACGCGCTGTTCCTGGCCGAAGCCTTCACCAAGCCCAAGATGATGAAGCGGCTGGCGAAGGTCGGCTTCACCCAGAGCTATTCGTACTTCACGTGGCGGAACTTCAAGCAGGAGATCACCGACTATCTGGTCGAGCTGACCATGCTTGAGCCCAAGGAGTACATGCGGGCCAACTTCTTCGCCAATACGCCGGATATCAACCCGCCGATCCTCCAGTCCGGGGCGCCGCCCGTGTTCAAGATGCGGGCGGTTCTGGCGGCCACCCTGTCCAGCGTCTACGGCCTCTACAGCGGCTATGAGCTGTGCGAGGGCACGCCGATTCCGGGCCGGGAAGAGTACCTGAACTCGGAGAAGTACGAGATCAAGGCGTGGGATTGGAACCGGCCGGGCAATATCCGGGGCTACATCACGCGGCTCAACAAGATCCGGCGCGAGAACCCCGCCCTGCACGAGTACGACAACCTGCGCTTCTACGGCGCCTACGACGACAACATCCTGTATTACGGCAAGATGACCAAGGCGAAGGACAACTTCATCCTGATCGCCGTCAATCTCGACCCGCACGCGCCCATGGCGCCACCATCGAAGTGCCGCTGTGGGAACTGGGCCTGCCGGACAGCGCCCATGTGGAGGTGGAGGACCTGCTCACCGGCGGCCGCTTCTTCTGGTACGGCAAGTTCCAGCAGGTCCATCTGGACCCGCACATGAACCCCTGCGCCATCTGGCGCATCATCCCGCCGGGGATCGCGCAACGGACCTGACGGTATTTTCCGGATCGCTCGGCTCGGTCGCGCGAAATGTGAATGGGCGGAGGTCGACCTCCGCCCATTTTTCATGTCTGCAACCAGCGTCAAGTATCAATCTATTTGCTATGATAATTTTATATAATTGCATACGATTGTTGGAAGAGGCTGCGATTTTTCCGCGTCAATTCGCCTCACGCCGAAAGGTTAGAACAAGTTCCAAAATGGCGTAAATTTTTAATATGCCTAACACTATAATCTTACCTCTATCGGACGATTTGGTCCTGGGGTTGGGTGCGAGGCATTGATGTCGATTAATTTGAAGTTGCGCGGCCGCCTGTTTGCCATGGTGTCCCTGGCGCTGGCCGGGATGCTCATCATCGGCGTCATCGCGCTGGCCAGCCTGCGGGCGGAACTGCTCCATGACCGTGAATTGAAGACCAAGGACCTTGTCGATGCCGCGGCCAGCATCGCCACGACATTCGCCGCCAAGGCGGCCAGCGGCGCCATGACGGAGGATGCCGCGAAGCAGGCGGCGCTCGATGCCATCGCGATGCTGCGCTACGACGGCAGCAACTATTTCTGGGTCAACGGCCTGGACGGCATTCTGCTGGGGCATCCCAACATGCCCGACCGGATCGGCAAGAGCGTGCTCGACCTTCGCGATGCCGACGGCATGGCGATGTTCGTGGCGTTCTGCGAAATCGCCCGCACCCAGGGCGGCGGCTTCGTGCATTACAACTGGGTCAAGCCGGGAGCGACGGAGGCATCGCCGAAGATCTCCTATGTCACCCGCATTCCCGGCTGGGACTGGGTGATCGGGACCGGGATCTACGTGGACGATGTCGATGCCGTGTTCCAGCGCAAGGCGCTTCAGCAGGCGGGGATCTTCGGCGTCGTCCTGATGGTGGTGGTGGGTGCGGCACTTCTGGTCACCCGCTCGATCGTGCGGCCCCTGGCGGAGCTTCGCGGCGTGATGACCCGGCTGTCGGAGGGCTCGATCGATGTGGAGATTCCCGCCGTCGACGCGGACGGACGAAATCGGCGCCATGGCCCAGACCGTCGAGGTCTTCAAGAAAGGGCTGATCCGCGCCCGCGACCTGACGGAAGCGCAGAGCGATCGAGGTCGAAGCGAAGGAACGGAAGCAGAAGCAACTGGATGCCTTCATCCAGGAGTTCGAACTGACCGTCGTCAGCGTGCTGGACGGGCTGGCCGCCGCCGACCATGCGATGCGCGGCAATTCCCGGCGCATGTCCACCAACGCCGCCCAGACCAGGGAGCAGGTCACGACGGTCGCCGCCGCGTCGGAAGAGGCGATGAACAACGTCCAGACCGTCGCCGCGGCGGCCGAGGAACTCAGCATTTCCATCCAGGAGATCGCCCGGCAGGCCAACCACGCTTCAACCATGGCGTCGCGCGCCGTGCGGGAGACGGCGGTAACCACCGACTCCATGCGGGTGCTGGAGGAGAAGGTCGCCGGCATCGGCGTCGTCGTCCAACTGATCGCCGATATCGCCAACCAGACCAACCTGCTGGCGCTCAACGCCACGATCGAGGCGGCGCGGGCCGGAGACGCCGGCAAGGGCTTCGCCATCGTCGCATCCGAGGTCAAGGCACTGGCCAACCAGACCGCCCGCGCCACCGAGGAGATCACCCGCCAGATCTCCGAAATTCAGGACAGCACGCATTCGTCCGTCGAGGCGATTTCCTCGATCGTGCAGGTCAATCAGGACATGAGCGGCGTCGCCACCGCCATATCCGCCGCCGTCGAGCAGCAGCACGCCGCCACCCGCGAAATCGCGCGCAACGCGGAACAGGGAGCTGCGGGAACCGCCAGCGTTTCCAGCGCCATCGGCAAGGTCGAACAGGCCGCGATCGAAGCGACGTCGGCCACCGAGGAACTGGACTATACCGCCACGACCCTGGGCGAGCAGGCGGAAACGCTGAAGCAGAAGGTCGACGCCTTCCTGCGGCAGGTGCGGTTCGAAGACGAAGAATGAAGTGAAGCCTCTGGTGACCTGGGGCAAGGATCTGGAGTTCGGCATTCCCGCCATCGACGATGAGCACAAGAGGCTGATGGATCTGGCCAACCGCGTCTACGCCATGGTCAAGACCGTGGACGATCCGAAAGTCCTGATCGCGGCATTCACCGAACTGCGCTCCTACGCCTCCCGGCACTTCGCCGATGAGGAAGGTTTCATGTCCCGCATCGGGTACCCGGACGCCGCCGAGCATCGACACCAGCATCAGATCTTCATCGAGCGCCTGGACGCGCTCGCCGAGGATTACCGCACGGGAGCGCCAATCCGGGGGATCGACGTGATCGGATTGCTGGGTAACTGGTGGCAGAGCCATATCAAGGGATCGGACGGCAAGGTCGCCGAATTCGCCGCGGCCCGGAAATCCGCGTAACTCAGACCAGATCCCAGGACTTACCCCGGCAGGCGGCATGACATGCGCCGGACGGAGTGGTCGACCCAAAATGTCACCATAGCGGTATGCAATCGCTACGATTCCGGATAGACTGCGGCCAACGGATAAGAAAGTGGCCTGTCTCAGGAGCGCGCGGTGGATATTCTCGAAGACCATCAAGGATTACGGTAACTATTATTATGCCATTGTGTTCATGTGGACCTTTCTGGAAGGCGAAACATTCGTAATATTCTCAGGAGTTGCGGCGCGCGAAGGTATTCTGGATCTACCGACGCTGATCGCTTTTGCTTGGCTCGGCAGCTTCCTGGGCGACCAGCTTTATTTCCTGATCGGGCGCCGCTATGGCGCCAGACTTCTGCTGCGCTTTCCGCGCTGGAAACCGGGCGTGGATCATGCGCTGAACCTGCTGAAAAAATATAGCACGGGCTTTGTTCTGAGCTTCCGCTTCATCTATGGCGTGCGGAACTTCAGTTCGTTCGCGATGGGAATGAGCGGGCTGGCATGGTCGCGCTTCGCGATGCTCAATTTCATCGCGGCGGGCGTATGGGCGGTCTGCTTCGCCGGAGCGGGATATCTGGCCGGCATGGCGCTTCAGCACGTGCTGGGCGATCTGGCGACCGGCTTCGGATTGCTGATGCTGGCGGCCTTCCTGATCGCGATCGTGGTCCTGTTCAAAATGTCGCGGCGCCGCCCGCCCACCGCAGCCGGCAGTGGTGCCGGCCACGGTCCCCAACCGCAACGTGCCGGCTCAGGCGGAGTGACCGGGCAGACGGCGAATGACCGGGTTCCGCCCGGTCATCCGCGCATGTCTCGCTTGGCTCTTGAGTAAGGCCTATTCGTCCACCCGGATCATCATGTTGAAGGCGATGGAGATCCGCTCGGCCGGACCGTAATAGGGATGGACGTAGTGGTTGAGCCAGCCGGGGAACAGCACCATCAGCCCGTCCTCGGGCTTGACGGTCAGCCCCGGCAGCATCGAGAACTTGGGGTGATGGAAGGCGGTCGGGAAGCTGCGGGGATCGACGAACTCGATGCAGCCGTTCTCCGGCGACCGGTTTTCGTCCATCTTGGACACGTCGATGTAATAGACGCCGCTCCAGTGGGACTTGGAGTGGTTGTGCAGCTTGGTATAGCCGCCATTGGGGATGATGTTGCCCCACATCTCGCCGTTCACCGTGCATTTGGCGGGGTCGAGCGGCTGGCCGAAATAGGTTGAGGTGACGGCGATCACGGCCTTGGTGACATGACCCTTGAGGCGGTTGAGGGCGGGATGGTCCTCCTCGAACAGCTCCTTGCGGCCCTGCCAGCCGCCCACCGCGGACATGTGCTTGTCCGGATCGAGGGAGCGTTCCTTCTGGAGGAATTTCGCCAGTTCGGCGTTCATGGGACCATGGTCGCGGATTCGCGCCTTGAACAGCGGCGTTCCGAAACAATACATGATCGCTTCATTAAGCTTGATCGACTGCATGAGGTTCCCCGGCAATTTTCGTTATCAGCGATTTTCGCTATCAAGTGTATGGCGTGCCGCAGGCATGATTTCCATGACTCCGTTGCGCCCAACCCGCAGCGGCCCTATGGTGCGAGCTAATTTTCAGGTTAGTGGCGTCAGGCATGTCCGAGCTCAAGAATATCCGTAACTTCGCCATCATCGCGCACATCGATCACGGCAAGTCCACACTGGCCGACCGCATGATCCAGCTATGCGGAGGACTGGACGCGCGCGAGATGCGCGAACAGGTGCTCGACAGCATGGATATCGAGCGCGAGCGCGGTATCACCATCAAGGCCCAGACCGTCCGGCTGCTCTACACCGCCAAGGATGGCGAGCAGTATCAGCTCAACCTGATGGACACTCCCGGCCATGTCGACTTCGCCTATGAAGTCAGCCGGTCGCTGGCCGCGTGCGAGGGCTCGATCCTGGTGGTCGATGCCAGCCAGGGGGTCGAGGCGCAGACGCTCGCCAACGTCTATCAGGCGCTGGACAACAACCACGAGATCATCCCCGTCCTCAACAAGATCGACCTGCCGGCGGCGGAGCCCGACCGGGTGAAGCAGCAGATCGAGGACGTGATCGGCCTGGACGCCAGCGACGCCGTCATGATCTCGGCCAAGACGGGCCTCGGCATCGGCGACGTGCTGGAAGCCATCGTGCAGCGGCTGCCCGCCCCCAAGGGCGATCCCGACGCCACCACCAAGGCGCTGCTGGTCGATAGCTGGTACGACCCCTACCTGGGCGTCGTCATCCTGGTGCGCGTGGTCGATGGCCAGCTCAAGGTCGGCATGAAGATGCGGATGATGGTCAGCGGCGCCGCGCGCGAGATCGACCGCGTCGGCGTCTTCACGCCCAAGGCGCTGCTGACCGGCGTGCTGAACCCCGGCGAGATGGGCTTCATCACGGCGGGCATCAAGGACATCACCGAAACCAAGGTCGGCGACACCATCACCGACGACAAGCGCCCCGCCGACAAGCTGCTGCCGGGCTTCAAGCCGTCCGTGCCGGTGGTGTTCTGCGGCCTGTTCCCGACCGACGCCGCCGCCTTCGAGCATCTGCGCGACAGCCTGGGCAAGCTGGCCCTCAACGACGCCAGCTTCCATTTCGAGGCGGAGACGTCGGCGGCGCTGGGCTTCGGCTTCCGCTGCGGCTTCCTGGGCCTGCTGCACCTGGAGATCATCCAGGAGCGGCTGGAGCGGGAATTCGACCTGGACCTGATCACGACGGCGCCGTCGGTGGTCTACAAGATCCACCTGAACGACGGTTCGGTGATGGAACTGCACAATCCGGCCGACATGCCGGACCCGGTCCGCATCGCCAAGATCGAGGAGCCCTGGATCAAGGCGACGATCATGCTGCCGGACGAATATCTCGGCAGCGTCCTTCAGCTCTGCACCGACCGGCGCGGCGAACAGATCGAGCTGACCTATGCCGGCAGCCGCGCCATGATGATCTACCGCCTGCCGCTGAACGAGGTGGTGTTCGACTTCTACGACCGGCTGAAGAGCATCAGCCGCGGCTATGCCAGCTTCGACTACCAGTGGGACGAGTACCGCGAAGGCGATCTGGTCAAGCTGTCGATCATGGTCAACGCCGAGCCGGTCGATGCGCTCAGCACCATCGTCCACCGGGCGGCAGCCGAAAAGCGCGGCCGCGCGCTGTGCGAGCGGCTGAAGGAGCTGATCCCGCGCCAGATGTTCAAGATCGCCGTGCAGGCCGCCATCGGCAGCCGGGTCATCGCGCGCGAGACCATCAGCGCCATGCGCAAGGACGTGCTGGCCAAGTGCTACGGCGGCGACATCAGCCGCAAGCGCAAGCTGCTGGACAAGCAGAAGGAAGGCAAGAAGCGCATGCGCCAGTTCGGCCAAGTCGAAATCCCGCAGAGCGCCTTCATCGCCGCCCTGAAGATGAACGACAACTGAGCGAAGGATCCAAATGAGACTTGCCGAACGTCGTCAAGACTCGATCTTGGCATCTCCGGCGCGATGCGTGCAGACGTCAAGCGCCTGACGACTCTCTGAGCTGCCGCCAGGAGCTCGCCGAGATCAAGTCTTGCATGACGGATTCGCGGCCGTAAGTGAGAAGCCGTCCGCAACCGTCCACCTTCAGGCCGCATAGCGCCAGGGGCGCTGGCAGGCGATGCGGGCGTGGCGGGCGTCGTGGTGGCGGGGATTGATGAGGATGTTGTGGCTTTCCGGCATGACGACGGAAGGAACGCGCAGAAGGGCCGAGCGCCCTTCGCTCAGCCAGCGGTCGCCGAAAGCGCGGCATTCGTCGCCATCGGTCAGCGGCGGGGCATCCTCGTACCCCAGATAGTTCGTGTCGATCCCAAGCAGGACATAGTCGTCGGGCAGCAGGGCGAAATCCAGATCCAGGTTCGCCCGCACCTCCAGCGCCGCCAATGCGGCGTCGATGGCGGCATAGACGACGGGGATGCGCGGCGAGGTCCAGCGCCCGCCGAGCAGTTCGGCGCCAGCTCCGGAAAGATCGGCGAACGGCAGCCGTGTCAGCCTCCAGACACGCATCAGGCGGCCAGACCATGGGCGATGCGGCCGAGCAGGCTTTCGACCAGCCGCGCGCCCTCTTCCGTGTCCAGCAGATCGATCGGAGCTTTCCCGCCCAGCACGGCGCAGGCGCGCCGCATCCAGGTCAGCGCCTTCTCGCGGGAGCCGAAGGTTTCCAGCGCCTCGGCGAAGATGCGGGCGACACGGATGACGCGGTCCGATTGCTCGGGCGTCAGGCCGCCCTTGCGGCGGCGCTCGGACACGGCCTTGGGCGGCATGATGATACGGCTCACTTCATCGGGCGTGACCGTCTTGTCGCCGATCAGCGTGTCGATCACGTCCACCGGCAACCCGTCCCGGATAAGGCGGGCGATATCGAGATCGCACGTCACCGGCTTTCCGACAACCTTCTCGCCTCCGAGAAGGGCGACCACCTGAGCGGCGCTGGCCATAATCCACCCTCATAGCGCAACGATTTCAAGCTTAGGGCGAAATCGCCGCTCTTCAAGAGAGGGCATCATAGGGCGATGTCAGGCCGATGGTGATACGACCCGGAAATAGGTGCGGTCCGCGACGCCGCCGCTTTTGAGCCGGGCCGACAGAGCCTGGCCGACGATATCGCCCGCAACCCTGCTCGGCAGTTCCACGATGGTATGATCGACCGCACCGTGCTCACCAGCGGCACCGAGGATCAGGAACACGGGTTGTACCGTTTCTTTCATTGGCTTTCCTCCACACGAGTCCGGCTAGCTTAACGTACAATTGTGACAATTTTCATTTTGGCGATCGGTTTAACGCCATGCGGCACGCTGCCGCATATTCGGGACTATATCAGGCGGAGCTGGATCAGTGTCGATGGCCGGCGTTACTCATGCCGGGCAGGCGCTGCCTCCTTCCCGCTCCAGCAGATCCCGCAACGCCAGCCGGTAATCGGGGTATTTCAAGGATCACCCCCAGTTCGGATTTGATCCGGTCGTTGCGGACCTTCTTGTTGTCGGCATAGAAGCTGGCCGCCATCGGCGACAGGTCGGCCTGCTCGAAGGGAACCAGGGGAGGAGGCTCGACACCCAGCAGCTCGCAGGCATAGGCCGTGACCTCGTGGCCCGGAGCCGGGTTGTCGTCGCACAGGTTATAGGCGGCGCCGGGATTCGGGCCGGTCGATCGAGGCGCGCAGGACCCGCGCTATGTCCTCCACATGGATGCGGCTGAAGACCTGTCCCGGCTTGTCGATCCGCCGCGCGGTGCCGGAGCGTACGGCGTCGATGGCGCTGCGGCCGGGACCGTAGATACCGGCAAGGCGGAACAGGTGGACGGGCACGCCGCGCTCCCGCCACAGCGTCAGCCACGCCTCCTCCGCCGCCGCGCGCTGCTTCTGGCGCCGTCCCGTCGGCTGGAGCGGGGTCGCCTCATCCACCCAGGCGCCGCCGTGATCGCCATAGACACCCGTCGTCGAAAGATACCCGACCCATTGCAAACCGGGCAGCAAGGCCGCGATGTCGTCGGCGTGATGGTCGAGCACCGGGTCGCCGTCGCGCATCGGGCGGCACGGCGGTCAGCAGGTGGGTCGTGCCGGCAAGGGCGGTCGCCGCATCGTCAAGCGGCCTTCCCCGGTCGAACAGGAAGGTTTCGATCCCCCGCTCCCGCAATGCCGCAGCCTTTTCGGGGTTGCGGGTGGTGCCGGCGATCCGCCAGCCTTCGGGCCCGACCAGATCGATGAAGGCCAGCGGGCTGAAGCCGAGCCCGAAGCAGAACAGACGGGGCGCGGATGGTCGCTGCATGATGTTGGCCTTGCGCTCGGGAACTCCAGGGCCGAATTTAGGAGCCACCATGACCAGAAACAATGTCCACCGGGCTTTCGCCCCTCTCCTTCCGGCGGCGCTCGCCCTCTCCGTGCTGCCTGCTGCCGGCGGTCCGGCCGGAGCCGCCGACCGCAAGCATCCGGCGAAACCCGAACCCCAGACGGCTCCCGCCGACCGGGAGGCGGTCAATCACGCGCGCGAGTCCACCGCCTGCCTCAAGCTGGCGGAACGGGCGCCCGACGCCGCCTTCGACAGCGCCCTGACCTGGGAGGATCGCGGCGGCGGCGACATGGCCCGGCTGTGTCAGGCGATGGCGCTGTTCCACCAGGGCCAGTTCCAGGCCGCCGCGACGCGGCTGGAGGATCTTGTGCCGACGCTGGGCTCCAACACGGCGGAGGGAGCATCCAGCCTGCTCGCCCGCGCCGGCTGGGCGTGGCTGCGCGCCGGCAATACCGACCGGGCGGAGCGTGCCTATGGCGCGGCCCTGGAACGCACCCCGCGCGACCCGGAACTGCTGATCGACCGCGCCTTCGCGCGGGCGGAAGCCGGGCGTCACCAGGATGCGGTCGCGGATCTCAACCGGGCGATCGAACTGGCGCCGAATAAGGCCGAGCCGTATCTGTACCGGGCCGGCGCCTACCGCTCGCTGGGCAACCAGAGCAAGGCGCTGGAGGATGTCGATCATGCGCTGGCGCTGGAGCCGTCCAACCCGGAAGCGCTGCTGCTGCGCGGCAACCTGCGGGCGGCTGATGGCAACCAGGATGGCGCGCGGGCCGACTGGCAGATGGTCACCAAAGTCGATCCCGACACCGCCAACGCCCGCGCCGCTTCCGACAACCTGAAACGGCTTCAGGCGGGACAGGCGGCTAAATGAGCCGACCGCTCCGGTTGATTAACGGAATTCTGATGAATTAAGCGGCTAAATCCGGGCGGACAGCAAAGAGGATCGCCCCGATGGAGACCGAGCAACATGAAGCCCTGAACGAGCGGCTGCGCGAAGTCGCCCAGGTGGCCCAATCGGTCCATGGCTTCATCAACGAACATGCCGGCGCGCTGCTCTACCAGTTGGCCCGCTTCATCGCCCCGGTGCCGACGGTGGTCGAACTCGGCTCATGGCGTGGCCGCTCCACGATCTGGCTGGCGGCAGGCATACTGGATCGCGGTGAAGGTCAGGTCCATGCGGTCGATACATGGCAGGGCACCCCGCACGAGCCGGAACACCAGACCCTTCTGGCGGATTATGGGCCGGACGACCTGTTCAACGAGTTCTGGGGCAACATCATGGGCGCCGGCCTGGGCGATCAGGTCGAACCGATCCGCTCCTCGACCGTCGAGGCCGCCCGTGGCTGGCCGGCCGACCGGCAGATCGGCCTGCTGTTCATCGATGCCGACCACAATTACGAAGCGGTCCGCCGCGACTTCGAATTCTGGTCGCCCTTCGTGGCGCCCGGCGGCTACATCGTGTTCGACGACGTGCCGGATTGGCACGGCCCGACCCGGCTGATCACCGAACTGCCGAAATGGTACCGCTTCCTGATGACGGCCAAAGGCATCAACCTGTATGGCCTTCCAGGCGCGTGACCGGGATAGCAGCGGGAGCCCGTATCGGCGCGGCGGCGTCAGACGCCACTATCAGACCGCCGGCTCACGCTCGCGGCAGCCCTCGTGGATGTCTTCCATGATCCGCCGCAGGTCGTATTGCTGGCGCCAGTCCGGGTAGTCGCGCTGGAAGGCCCGGATGTCGCTGATCCACCAGATATGGTCGCCGACGCGGTTGTCGTCCTGATAGCCGACATTCATCGGCCGGCCGGCCAGTTCCTCGCAGATCCGGATCGCTTCCAGCATGGAGCAGTTGGAGAACCGGCCGCCGCCCATGTTGTAGACCGCGCCGGAGCGCGGCGCCTGGAAGACTTCCCAGAACGCGGACACGAGGTCATGGGAGTGGATGTTGTCGCGGACCTGCTTGCCCTTGTAGCCGAACACCGTGTAGCGGTTGCCGCTGACCGCGCATTTCATCAGGTATGACAGGAAGCCGTGAAGCTCGGCCCCGGAATGGCCCGGCCCGGTCAGGCAGCCGCCGCGGAAGCACCGCCGTCTTCATGCCGAAATAGCGGCCGTATTCCTGCACCAGCACGTCCGCCGCGACCTTGGAGGCGCCGAACAGGCTGTGCAGGGTCTGGTCGATGCTCATGGACTTCGGGGATGCCGTGGGCGGCCCAGGGATGGTCGGGCGACAGTCCCAGCGGGTTTCCAGCTCGACCAGCGGCAGGGCGTTGGGCGTGTCGCCATAGACCTTGTTGGTGCTGGTGAAGATGAAGACCGCCCGTTCGGCATGGCGGCGCGTCGCTTCCAGCAGGTTGAGGGTGCCGTTGGCGTTGGTGGTGAAATCGGTCACCGGCTCCCGCGCCGCCCAGTCGTGGGACGGCTGGGCCGCCGTGTGGATCACCGCCGCGATCTCGCCGCCGTAGCGCTGGAAGATGGCGTCGATCGCCGCCGCGTCGCGGATATCCACCGATTCATGGCGGTAGGTCGGGATGTCGCGGCACAGCCGCTCGCGGCTCCATTTGGTGCTGGCGCCCTCGCCGAAGAAATACTGCCGCATGTCGTTGTCGATGCCGACGACATCCATGCCTTTTTCAGTGAAGAAGCGGACGGCTTCCGCACCGATCAGGCCGGCGGACCCGGTTACGATGGCAATCGACATGACCGTAATTCCTTGAAGAAGCTTGACGCGCTGGATGGCAATTACAAACCGGTTTTCGGAAAGTTTTGGTTAAGCCTCGGCGATCAACTGCTCCAGGCCCTTGCGGCGCGGGCCATCGCGCACCTGGGTCAGCAGTTCGACCAGCCTGTCCCCCATGGGGCCGAGATGGTAGCCCTTCAGCACCTCGGCATAGGCTCGCTCCGTGATGGAGCGGCGCAGGCCGGCATCGAGGATCAGCGTCCCCATCCGCCGCATATAGCCGGCAACATCCTGTGCCAGCATGCCGCTTTCGCCATCGCGGATGATCTGCGCCACCTCCCCCACCGGCGTGCCGAGCACGGCCACCTTCATGGCCATGTACTCGAACATCTTGGTCGGGCTTTTGCAGTGGTTGAAGACGTTGTCCGCCAGGGGAAGCAGGCCGATGTCGCACCGGGCCAGGAGAGCGGGCGCTTCGGCCGGCTCGATCCGCTCGCGCATGACCAGATTGGCGATGTCGCCGTATCTGGTCGCGATCATCTCCTTGAACTCGCCCCAGCAATCGCCGAATCCCACGATCGGTCAGGCGCGCCAGATCGCGGATCGACGCTGGCAGAGCCGCGAAGGCATCGACCGCCATCATCACATCCGAAACGATCTGCGCGCCCCACAGGTCGCCCAGCCAGATCAGTTCCACCGGGTCGCCCGCCCGCCGCTCCGCCCGCGCCTGATCCCTCAGCGCCACGTCGAAGACCGAAAGGTCGGTGCCGGTCGGTATGAATTCACATTTTTCGTTGAACTGCTTGACGATCTCCATCAGGCCGCGGCTTGCGCAGACGCACAGGTCGGCATGCTTCACCATTTCCGCCGTCAGCCGGAAGCGGCGCCGAACGCCGGGCAGGAACTGGGACATCCGCGGCAGGGAATTGGCGTGGAAGTCGAAATCGTCATAGTCGAGCACGACCGGATTGCCGTTCGCGCCGGCCGCGATCGCCACCGACAGGCTGTGATAGGAGACCTTCTGCATATAGAAGATCGCCGTCGGATTGAGCTTCAGGACATCGGCGCCAAGAGCGATCAGGCGCAGTTTGGTCTGGTCGTCCATCCTGTAGGCCGACGACCCCTGCCCCGGCGCTCCGAGATGATCATAGAAGGAGACGACCTCGGCATTCAGCCCCCGGTCGCGGCATGCCTTGGCGAAGGAGTAGGCGCGGATCCTGCTGGGAGCCAGGGTATAGCCGTCGGCCGCGACGAAGATGACGTCGGCACGGCGGATGGCCTTGATCTGCGCCTGGGAGAAATTGGCATCCTGCACGATCGGCTATCCGCTTCGCGTTATGAAATTCGTTCGGCAACTTCCGCATGATTTGGTTAAGGAATGCTTACCCATCTGCCAGGGCTGGAGACCTCGTATTTACAGCTTGACCGCCGCCCCGACTTACGCCTTTCTTCACTATTAGGATTACCTCTGGTGGTGTGATGCGGATCTTGGTGACTGGCGGGGCGGGGTTTGTCGGGTCGAACCTCGCATCGTTCTTCAAGCGCGACCGTCCGGACGCGACGGTCGTGGCATTCGACAATCTGCGGCGGCGGGGCAGCGAGCTGGCGCTTCCCCGGCTGCGCGCCGCCGGGGTCGAGTTCCGCCACGGCGATGTGCGCAATGCCGAGGATCTGGCGGAAGCCGGCGATTTCGACCTGATGATCGAGTGCTCGGCCGAACCCTCCGTCCATGCCGGATACGGCGCTTCGCCGGCCTATGTGATCAACACCAACCTGACGGGCACCATCAACTGCCTGGAAGCCGTGCGCCGGTGCGGTGCGGCACTGGTCTTCCTGTCCACCAGCCGCGTCTATCCCATCGCCGGCCTGCGCGCCCTGCCCCTGAACATCGCCGGCCAGCGGCTGGCGTTGGGAGAGGGAGCCGCCGGACCGGGCTGGTCGGCGGCCGGCATCGGCACCGGATTTCCCATGGCCGGCAGCCGGTCGATCTACGGCGCCACCAAGCTGGCGTCGGAACTGATGATCGAGGAATACGGCGCGATGTACGGCCTGCGCGCCGTGGTCAACCGCTGCGGCGTGCTGACCGGGCCGTGGCAGATGGGCAAGGTCGATCAGGGCTTCATGGTGTTGTGGGCCGCCCGGCACCTGTTCGGCGGCGGCCTCTCCTATATGGGTTTCGGCGGCACCGGGGCGCAGGTGCGCGACATCCTGCACGTGGCGGACCTGTACGACCTGATCCGCCGCCAGGTCGACGATATCGGGCTGCATGCGGGCAAGACCTACAATGTCGGCGGCGGTGCCGAAGTCAGCGTATCGCTGGCCGAACTGACCGACCTGTGCGTGCGGCGCTGCCAGCGGGTCACCACCCTTGGCAGCGATCCGGAAACGCGCGCGGCGGATATCCCGTGGTACGTGACGGACAACGCGCAAGTGACCGCGGCCACGGGATGGCGGCCCACGCGTAGCGTCGAGAAGATCGTGGACGACATCTTCGACTGGCTGGAAGCCCATGCCGAGGAACTTCAGCCGATCCTGCGCTGACCCGATCAGCCGGTTTCACGCGCGGCCGCGCAAATCAGGATTAACGATTCCTTATCCGTTGCCATTTACGCTTCGGCAATCCGGCAGAGCGACGACTTGCCGCAGGAGGAGAAGCCCCATGAAAGTTCTGTTCAGCAATCCGCCCTGGTGGCTTGAGCAATTCACGATCAATGACAATGGGGCTTCGCATGATATGTGCCTGGCCGGCATCCGCGCGGGATCGCGCTGGCCGCACACGATCCATACCCATTCGACCCCGGACAAATTCATCTTCGGCGGCTACCTGCCCTACCCGTTCTTCATGGGATACGCCACCACCTACGCCGCGCGGGCGACCGGCGCCGATGTGGTGATGCGCGACAGTCTGGCGCTGCGCGAAAGCTATGCGACTTACTTCAACCATCTGCGTGAAGCGAACTACCGCTACATCTTCATCGAGTCAGCCTCGCCAAGCTGGGAGCATGACGGCCAGATCATCTTCGCGATCAAGAAGGTGGTGCCGGAGGCGCGCATCGTCGTGACCGGCCCGATCGCCGCCAAGGCCAAGGAAATCATGGAGAATTTCCCGGTCCACGCGGTCATCAAGGGCGAGTACGAGAAGGGTTCCGTCCGGGTCCTGGAAGGCGAGGAAGGTATCATCGAGCACGACCTCCTGACCCTGGAGGAGATGAACAGCGCTCCCTTCCCCTACTATGACGAAGTCATCGCCCACCGCTACTGGGACGACAACCCGCGCGGCCAGTCCGCCCCCCATGCCCAGGTCTGGTCGAGCCGCGGCTGCCCGTTCAAGTGCATCTTCTGCGTCTGGCCGGCGACCATGACCGGCAACGATCCGGACGGCACGGGCAAGCGGTCGGTGCGCCACTATACCCCGGAATACATGGAAGCTTTCCTGTCCGAGCTGACCGGCAAGTACGGCTACAGCTCGATCTATTTCGACGACGACACCTTCAACATCGGCAATTCGCCACGTGCTGAAGATGTCGGAGGTGATGAAGAAGATCGGCCTGCCGTGGTCGGCCATGTGCCGCGCCGACACCTCGCGCATGGAAAGCTGGAAGATCATGCGGGATTCCGGCTGCTACGGCGTCAAGCTGGGGTTCGAATCCGGCAACCAGTGGGTCGTGGACAACATCGTCAACAAGCACCTGGACCTGGAATACGCGACCAAGGCCGTCCACGAGATCAAGCGTCTGGGCATGACCGTCCACGGCACCTTCACCTATGGCCTGCCGGGCGAAACCCACGAGCAGATGCTGGACACCAAGCGCTTCGTCAACTCGCTGCCGCTGGACACGTGGCAGGAATCCGGCTGCGCCGCGATCGAGGGAACGCCGCTGTCCAACCTGGAGGAGGAGAAGGTCCAAAAAGCCTTCCCCGGAGCCGTGGCCGACGACAACTACGTGCTTGAGGCCGACGGCGCCAAGAAGTGGCGGGAACTGGCCAACAGTCTGGCCAATTCCTGAACGGCTGATGTAGCTGGACGGGATAAGCCGGCAAGAGGCGCGGCGTCTCACCGCTTTCGTTCGGTGAGCGTTTCCGCTAAGGAATGCGGGTCAATCCCGCATCCCTTGTCGGCTGTCACCGCCCCGCCATGCCAAACGGACCTCTAGCACTCTACCGTTCCCGCCGGGGCACCGGCACCTTGAAGGCCGACGCCGCGCAGGAATACGCGGCGGAGCGCTTGCAGTCGCTGTTCCAGGCGCTGCGGGAATACAGGCCGGCCATGGGCAAGGTCGGCTGGCGCGCGCGCTTCGGCCTCACCCGCCGCCCGGACCCCGCTCCGCAGGGGCTTTACATCTACGGCGATGTCGGGCGCGGCAAGTCCATGCTGATGGACCTGTTCTATGAAACGGCCCCGGTGGAGAACAGGCGCCGGGTGCATTTCCACGCCTTCATGATCGAAGTGCATGAACGGCTGCACCAGCACCGCCAAGCCGCCAAGGAAGCGGATGGCGGCGGCAAGAAGAACGGCGACGAGTCCATCCCGGATCTGGCCCGCGCCATCGCCGACGAGGCGTGGCTGCTGTGCTTCGACGAGTTCCACGTCACCGATATCGCCGACGCCATGATCCTGGGCCGGCTGTTCACCGCCCTGTTCGACCTTGGCGTCGTGGTCGTGGCGACCTCGAACTGGCCGCCCGACGACCTCTACAAGGACGGGCTCCAGCGCGACCTGTTCCTGCCCTTCATCAGGCTGCTGAAGGAGAAGGTCGATATCGTCGAGCTTTCCGGCCCGACCGACTACCGCCGCGACCGGCTGAAGGGCTCGCAGGTCTATTACTGCCCCCACGGCCCCGCGACGGAACGGGCGCTGCACGACCTGTTCAACACCCTGACCGAAGGCAGCCCCAGCACCCATTGCAGCCTGACGGCCCAGGGCCGCAAGGTCGATGTGCCCAAGGCCGCCCGGGGTGTGGCGTGGTTCTCGTTCCACGAACTATGCGCCCGGCCGCTGGGAGCCGGCGACTATCTGGCGATCGCCACCCACTTCCACACCGTCATCATCGACCACGTGCCGAAGATGAAGGAAGCCCAGCGCAACGAAGCCAAACGCTTCATGACGCTGATCGACGCCCTGTACGAGCACAAGGTGAAGACCATCATCTCCGCCCAGTGCGCGCCCGAGGGCCTCTATACCGAAGGCCTGCACGCCTTCGAGTTCCAGCGGACGGTCAGCCGGCTGATGGAGATGCAGGCGGAGGATTATCTGGAGGCCGACCATCTGACGTGAGGGTGTCATGCACCAGATACGACGTGGCATGACGATTGAGGCATGAACAAAGCATGTCGCCTTAGAGTATTTATTATTACAATCCCAAGAATATTTAAATACACGGCAACTGTAATTATTGCCTGCCGCTCACCCTCGACCTGTATACCCGCACCACTTCGCAAGCTTTGCAGGAGCTGGCGCATGCGGACCCATGACGGTGTGCGGCATATCCGCAGATCCGGATCTCCGATGCTCTGGTGATCCACGGCGACCAGTTCGACGCCGTGGTCAAATACGCCAAATGGCTCTCAACCATGTGCGCCGAAAAGCTGGGCTTCACATACTGGTCGCTGTCGGCCTATCTGAAGCACCGCGTCAAGAATGCCGTCGAGATGGAAGGGGTGCTCTATTGCAACGACGGCGATTGGGTCGAATCCTGGCAGCACTGGTCGAGCTGGCGAACGGCAGTCGATAGTCGACTGGGCGGCTTCACGTCGCTTGCTGCCAGCCAGGGCGGCAGCGTGAAGATCCTGATCGTATCGGACGCCTGGTACCCGCAGGTCAACGGCGTCGTCAGAACCCTCGCGACCGTCCGCGATGAGCTTATCAAGCTCGGCCATTCGGTGGAAATCATCGGCCCCGACCGCTTCCGCACCGTGCCATGCCGACATATCCGGAAATCCGGCTGGCGCTCGGAGCCGGGCCGGAAGATGGCGGAACTGATCGAAGCGATCGATCCCGGCGCCATCCACATCGCGACCGAAGGCCCGCTGGGCTTCGCCGCCCGCGCATGGTGCCTGAAGCACGGCATTCCCTTCACGACCGCCTATCACACCCGCTTTCCGGAATATGTCCGCGACCGCGCGCCGATCCCGCTGGCGCTCAGCTACGCGCTGGTCCGCCGCTTCCACGCGCCCGCCTTCGCCGTCATGGTGGCGACGAAGTCGATCGAGGATGCGCTTGAAGGCCAAGGGCTTCCGCAACATCCGGCGCTGGTCGCGCGGCGTCGATACGGACCTGTTCCGGCCGCGCGACAAGTCTTTCCTGACATACCCCCGGCCGATCTCCATGTATGTCGGCCGCGTCGCGGTGGAAAAGAACCTGGAAGCCTTCCTGAAGCTGGATATCCCCGGCACCAAGGTCGTCGTCGGCGACGGTCCGCAGATGGAGGAATACCGGCGGCGCTATCCCCAAGCGAAGTTCGAAGGTGCGCGGCATGGCGAGGAACTGGCGCAATATTATGCCGCCGCCGATGTCTTCGTCTTTCCATCCAGGACCGATACCTTCGGGCTGGTGCTGCTGGAAGCGCTGGCGTCGGGGGTTCCGGTCGCGGCGTATCCGGTGCCGGGTCCGCTCGACGTGCTGGAAGTGCCGGATGGCGCCGCCCCGGTCGGTTGCATGGACGAGGACCTTGCCCGCGCGGTCATATCAGCCCTGACGATCCCGCCGGAGCGCTGCCGCGAACATGCGCTGACATATTCCTGGCGCGCCTCGGCGGAGCAGTTCCTGAGCAATCTCAGGCCTTTGGATCAAACCGCCGACCATCTCAGGGCTATTTGAGCGCATGTCCGGGGTTTGTCCCAGGTCATCGGTCGAAAAGCCTTAGCCCTCTCCGACTATCGTGGTAAGGTGCGCCGCTTTTTCACGCCGGGACTGGTCACCGTTCTAAATGCTTCAGACGATCTATCGCGGGCTGACGGAAATCGGCGGGCCTGCGATACGGTTGTATCTGGCCCGCCGCCGTGCCGCAGGCAAGGAAGACCCGGTTCGCCGGCTGGAACGTCTCGGGCTGGCGTCATGCCCGCGTCCGTCCGGACGGCTGGTCTGGTTCCATGCCGCCAGCGTCGGTGAATCGCTCTCCGTCCTGATCCTGATCAACCGCCTGATCGACCGCTATCCCGACCTGTCCGTGCTGATCACGACCGGCACCGTCACCTCGGCCGAGCTGATGGCGAAACGCCTGCCGCCGCGAGCGCTGCACCATTACGTGCCGGTGGACAGGATGCCCTGGGTGCGCCGGTTCCTCGACCACTGGCGGCCCGACATGGCGCTGTGGATCGAGTTCGAGATCTGGCCGAACCTGCTGCACGAGATCGGCCGGCGGAAGATCCCGTCGGCCCTGGTGAATGCCCGGATGTCGGCCGGATCGTTCCGCAAATGGTCGCGGGTGCCGGGCTTCATCGGCCCGCTGCTGAAGGTCTTC
This sequence comes from uncultured Alphaproteobacteria bacterium, assembly GCA_963848585.1. Lineage (GTDB taxonomy): Bacteria > Pseudomonadota > Alphaproteobacteria > Azospirillales > Azospirillaceae > Skermanella. The sequence continues at coordinate 32,008 of CAWKET010000059.1, forward strand.
CGGCTCTGCCTGACCCAGACGGAGACGGAGGCCGAGCGCCTGCGCCGGCTGGGGGCGACCGACGTGCGCTGCCTTGGCAACCTGAAGTTCTCGGCGGAGCCCCTGCCCGCCGATGCCGGCGCGCTGGCGGAGATGCGGGAAGCCTTCGGCAACCGGCCGGTCTGGCTGCTGGCGAGCAGCCATCCGGGCGAGGAAGCCATCGCCGCCGATGTCCATGCCGAACTCCGCGCGCTCCTGCCCGGCCTGCTGACCGTGATCGTCCCGCGCCATCCGGAACGGGGCGGCGAGGTCAGGGACATGCTCAGCGGACGCGGCCTGACGGCGGCGCTGCGCTCGGCCCGCCAGTTGCCCGGCATGGAGCACGAAGCCTATGTCGCCGACACCATGGGCGAGTTGGGGCTGTTCTTCCGGCTGGCGCCGGTCGTCTGCGTCGGCGGCTCGCTGGCCCCGATCGGCGGCCACAACCCGGTGGAGCCGGCGCAGTTCGGCTGCGCCGTGATCTACGGCCCTCACATGACCAACTTCTCCGAAGTGGCCGCCCAGTTGGAAGCCGGCTCCGCCGCCTTGCGCGTCGCCGACGGCGCCGGATTTAAGTCAGGCGGTCGGGCGGCTGCTGACCGACGGCGCGGAGCGGTCGCGGCTGGGAGCCGCCGCCCGCGACGTGGCGGAGCGCAACCGCCGCGTGGTCGATGCGGTGCTCGACGCCCTGGCGCCGACCCTGGCCGATGCCGGGATAGCGGCTTGCCCATGAAGGCCCCCGCGTTCTGGTACGCCCCGCCGGGGAACGCCGCCCGCCTGCTCAGCCCGGCGGGATCGCTGTTCGCGGCGCTGGGCCGCGCCCGGATCGCGTCGGCGCGGCCGGTGCATCCGGGGGTTCCGGTGATCTGCGTCGGCAATCTGGTCGCCGGCGGCGCCGGCAAGACCCCCGTGGCGCTGGCGGTGGCCGAGGTGCTGCGAAGCCGCCGCGTCCATTTCCTGACGCGCGGCTATGGCGGCCGGGAGCGGGGACCGCTCCAGGTCGACCGGACGCGGCACGACTCGGCGGATGTCGGCGACGAGGCGCTGCTGCTGGCCGCGTCCCGGCCGACCTGGGTCGCCCGCGACCGGATCGCCGGCGCCAAGGCGGCGACGGCGGCCGGGGCCGAGACCATCGTCATGGACGACGGCTTCCAGAACCCGCGTCTGGCGAAGGACCTGTCGATCCTGGTGGTCGATGGCGGCGCCGGCTTCGGCAACGGGCACGTCATTCCGGCCGGTCCGCTGCGGGAACCGGTGGATGCCGGGCTGGCCCGCGCCGATGCCGTGGTGGTGCTGGGCCGGGACGACGCCGGCATCAAGGCGCTGGTGGCCGGCCGGCTGCCGGTGCTGTCGGCGCGTCTGACCCCCGCCCGAAACGTCGCCGACGCGTTGCGGGGCCGCCGGATCGTCGCCTTCGCCGGGATCGGCCGGCCGGCCAAGTTCTTCGCGACGCTGGAGGAACTGGGGGCCGAACTGGTCGGCCGGCTTGCCTTTGCCGACCATCACCCCTATGACCCCGACGAGATCATGCGGCTGGTGGAATACGCCGACAGCCTGGGCGCCGTTCCGGTGACGACCGCCAAGGACGCCGTCCGCCTGTCGGAAGCCGCCCGCGCGATGGTCCATGTGCTGCCGGTTTCGGTCACCTGGGACGACCCTGCGGCGATCCGCCACCTGCTTACCCCTTACATGACGTCCAGCCTGCCCAATGCCCAATAAACCCGATTCATAACGATGTCCAATAGAAGCGAGTTCGCCCGGCGACGCCGCCGTTACCTCGGCTATCCGCTGGAAGCGGCATTCCTGTACCTGATCTACGGCATCTTCATGGTGCTCCCGCTGGATACGGCATCCGCCCTCGGCGGCTGGATCGGCCGGACCATCGGCCCGCGCCTGCGGCGCGTCGCGCAAGGCCCGGCGCAACCTGGAACGCGCCATGCCGGAACTCTCAGCGGAGCGCAGGGAGGAGATCGTAATCGGCATGTGGGACAATCTGGGCCGGGTCATGGCGGAATATCCGCACCTGGACGAGATCTGGACGCGGACGGAAATGATCGGCGCCGAGATCGTCCACGAAATCGCCGCCTACCAAAACGCCGACGCTGTTCTTTTCGGCCCATACCGGCAACTGGGAAGTCGGCCTGCTGGGCGCCGCCCGCCACGGCTTGCCCGTCACGGCGGTCTATCGCCGGCCCAACAATCCGGCCACAAGCTGGCTGATCAATCGGGCCCGCTCGGTCATCGGCAGCCGTTTGGTGCCCAAGGGCCGCGACGGCGCGCGGGAAGTCGTGGCGACCCTGCGCGAACGGGGGGCCGTCTGCATAATGATCGACCAGAAGATGAACGACGGCATCCCCGTACCGTTTTTCGGCCGTGACGCCATGACCGCCCCGGCCCTCGGCCAACTCGCCTTCAAATACAATTGCGCGGTCGTGCCGGTCTTCGTCGAGCGTCTTGAGGGCGCCCATTTCCGCCTGACGGTTTCGCCGCCGCTGGAGTTGATCGAATCCGGCAACCGGGCCGCGGACGTGCGGGCGCTGATGGTCCGCATCAACCAGATGGTGGAGGACCGGGTGCGCGCCCGGCCGGAGCAGTGGCTGTGGCTGCACCGGCGCTGGCCGGATTGATCCGGCGGCGAAGGACCTACAACAGAACCCCCTGCCCGCTCTTGGTTTGCGGCTTCCGCGACCGGCTTCCCCCGCCCGCCTCCGGCTTCCGCACCACGCCGCCATGGCCGACGATGGCATCGACCTTGCCGTCGTGGAACTCCACGGTGACGGGCGTGCCGGCCTTCGCGTCGGCGGCCGATGTGATCCGCTGGTCCTCCTGATCGGTCACCAGGGCGAAGCCGCGCTCCAGGATGCCGCGATAGGAATAGCTCTCCAGCAAGGCCGCCCCGGATCGCAGGCGGCTGGTCCGCTCGGTCAGCAGCCGGGCATAGCCGGCGTCCATCCGCTCCCCCAGATCGGTCAGCCGGCGGTCGCCCTCGCTGACCCGGATGCGGATCGGCATCAGCGTCAGGCGGGAGCCGACTCGCGCCAGACGCCCCTCCTCCGCCGCGACCACCTGCCGGAGACCGGCGCCCAGCGCGCGGGCTTCGGACTGAAGACGTCCCTGGGCGGCAGTCAGCACCTCGCGCGGGTGGCGCAGCTTGGCGCCCAGTTCGGCTGTCCGGGTCGCGCCGCCGGTCCAGGGTGCCGGCCATCGCCATGCCCAGCCGTTCGGCACGGTCGTCCAGCCGCTGGATGCAGCCCTCCAGCAAGCTATGCGGATCGCCAAGACCGCGCGCCAGCCCGTCCACCCAGTTGCGCCGCTCCTGGATCATGCGGCCGGTGGACCCGACCAGCCGGCGCTGGCAGTCGAATACCTGCGCTATCAGGTCGGCGCGCACCGGCACCGCCATTTCGGCGGCGGCGGTCGGAGTCGGCGCCCGGCGGTCGGAGGCGAAATCGATCAGGGTCGTGTCGGTTTCGTGGCCGACGGCGGAAATCAGCGGGATATCGCTGGCCGCGGCGGCGCGGACGACGATTTCCTCGTTGAACGGCCATCAGGTCTTCCAGCGATCCGCCGCCGCGCGCCACGATGATCAGGTCCGGCCTCGGCACCCGTCCGCCGGGCGCCAGGCCGTTGAAGCCGCGAATCGCGGCGACCACCTGGGCCGCGGCGTTTTCCCCCTGCACCGCGACCGGCCACAGCAGCACGTGACGCGGAAAGCGGTCGGCCAGCCGGTGCAGGATGTCGCGGATCACCGCCCCGGTGGGCGAGGTGATGACGCCGATGACGGCGGGCAGAAAGGGCAGCGGGCGCTTGCGCGACGCGTCGAACAGCCCTTCGGCGGCCAGACGGCGCTTCCGCTCCTCCAGCAGCTTCAGCAGCGCGCCCTCGCCCGCCAGTTCCATCGACTCGATGACGAGCTGATAGACGGAGCGGCCGGGGAACGTGGTCAGGCGGCCGGTGCAGATGACCTCCATCCCGTCCTCGGCCCGCACCGACAGCTTCGACACGGTGCCGCGCCAGCAGACCGATTCGATGACCGCCGTTTCGTCCTTCAGGCGCAGGTAAAGATGGCCGGAGCTATGGAGCTTAGGCTGCGAAATCTCGCCGCGTACGCGCACATAGCCGAAGGCGTTCTCGACCGTACGCTTCAGCGCCCGCGACAATTCGGTCACGCTGAGTTCGGCAAGATTGCTTCCCGGACGGTCCGACCGGGGGTCCCGGTCCATTAGGGGTTGGTCTTGTGTCATGGCGTCGGCATGATACAAGCCTGCGCCATGGCAACAAGTCCGTAAGGGATAAGGGTCTCTCAATGAAGGTTCTGGTGGTCGGCTCGGGCGGACGCGAGCACGCACTCTGTTGGGCAATCGCCGCGTCTCCTCTTTGCGAAAAGCTCTACTGCGCGCCGGGCAACGCCGGGATCAGGCGCGAGGCCGAATGCGTGCCGATCAAAGCCGACGATCTGGACGGTCTCGTGCAATTCGCGGCCGACAACGCCATCGATTTCGTCGTGGTCGGGCCGGAACAGCCGCTGGTGCTGGGTCTGGTGGACCGGCTGGAGGCGGCCGGCATCAAGGCGTTCGGCCCGACGGCGGCCGCCGCGGCGCTGGAAGGCTCCAAGGGCTTCATGAAGGACCTTTGCGCGAAGTACGGCATCCCCACCGCAGCCTATGGCCGCTTCACCGACGCCGAAGCCGCCCGCGACTTCGTGCGGGAACGCGGCGCTCCGATCGTGGTCAAGGTCGATGGGCTGGCCGCCGGCAAGGGTGTCACCATCGCCCGCACGGTCGATGAAGCGCTGGCCGCCATCGACGAGGCCATGGTCGATGCCCGATTCGGCTCCGCCGGCACCGAACTGGTGATCGAGGAATTCCTGGACGGGGAGGAAGTCAGCTTCTTCGCGCTGGTGGACGGGACCACCGCCCTGCCGCTGGTCTCCGCCCAGGACCACAAGGCCGCCTTCGACGGCGACACCGGCCCCAACACCGGCGGCATGGGCGCATATTCCCCGGCGCCCGTGATGACCCCGGCGCTGGAAGCGCGCGTCATGCGCGAGATGATCGAGCCGACCGTGCGCGGCATGGCGGCGGAAGGACGGCCCTTCAAGGGCGTGCTCTTCGCCGGGCTGATGATCGTCCAGACACCGGAAGGCCCGGCTCCGAAGCTGCTGGAATACAACACCCGCTTCGGCGATCCGGAAACCCAGGTGCTGATGAAGCGGCTGATGTCCGACGTGCTGCCGGCGCTGGTGGCGTCCCGCGACGGCGTCCTGAAGAACTTTCAGCTCCGCTGGTACGACGACTCGGCGCTGTGCGTCGTCATGGCGGCGCGGGGCTATCCCGGAGATTACCGCAAGGGCACGGAGATCCAGGGCCTGGACGAGGCCGGCGTCCTGCCGGACGTCTCGATCTTCCACGCCGGCACGGTGCTGTCGGCCGACGGCCATGTGCTGGCCGATGGCGGGCGGGTGCTGGGCGTCACCGCCATAGCGCCGACGGTGCGCGAGGCCCAGGCGCTGGCCTATGAGGCGGTGGACCGCATCCACTGGCCGGAAGGCTTCTGCCGCCGCGACATCGGCTGGCGCGCGATCGACCGCGAGCTGACCGGAGCGGTATGTCCGGACATGGCAGCGCCGCCTTGATTAAGCCTTGGTCGGGCGATAACAACATGCACCGCCCGACCGGGCTCAGCCTGCCGATGCCCATACCTTGACGCTCTCGATCCCGATCCGGCAGACCAGCCGCCCCACCGCCCCATCCGTCCGGCTGACCGCCATAGCGCTGGCGGTCGCGGTTCCGCTTGGGCTGGTCCTGCTCAATCTGGCGATGGGGCAGGATGCCAACTGGGATCTGCGGAACTATCACTGGTACAATCCCTACAGCTTCCTGAACGGACGCTTCTTCTTCGATGTCGTCCCGGCGCAGACGCCGAGCTTCTATAACCCGACGCTGGATGTGCCGTTCTTCCTGCTCGGCAACGCGGTGCCGGCCCCGGTGGCCTACAGCGTGCTGGCGCTGGTCCAGTCGCTGAACTTCGTCCTGCTGTTCGCCTGGCCCATGCCGTGCTGCGGATCGACCGTCCCCTGGTGAAGGTCTGGGCGGCGGCGGCGATAGCGCTGGTCGGCGTGGCCGGAGGCGGCAACCTCTCCCAGATCGGCACGACCTTTCACGACAACACGGTCAGCCTGGGCGTCTTCGGCGCGATGCTGCTGGTGGTGCGCCAGTGGGACCGGATCACGGCCGGCCCGGCATCGTCCGGCCCTTGGGACTGGCATTCCTGGCGGGTGTGCTGGCCGGCACGCGCCATGGGGCTGAAGCAGCCTTCCGTGATCTACTGCATCGGCGTCTGCTTCGCCTTCGCCGTCGTTCCGGTGGCGCCGAAACGGCGGTTCCTGCTCATCCTGTCCTGCGGTCTCGGGATCGTCGCGGCATTCGCCCTGCTGTCCGGACATTGGATGTGGTTCCTGTGGGAAACCCACGGCAATCCCCTACACCCCTACTACAACCACATCTTCAAATCGCCGCTGGGCGCCATCAGCGATTACAAGGATCTGCACTACCATCCCAAGACGGCGCTGGACCGGCTGACGCTGCCCTTCCGCTTCAGCATCGACCCCGAGATCGTCGGCGAGATCGTGTTCCGCGATTTCCGGATCGTCACGCTCTATGTGCGTCCTGCCGGTCGCGGCGCTGGTGAGCCTGATCACGCCGCGCCACCCCGGCGCCGCCCTTTCGGCTCCGGGACCGACCCGCTGGCTGCTGACCGTCATCGCGCTGTCATATGCCGCCTGGGCCTGGATGTTCTGCATCTACCGCTACGCCGTGCCGATCGAGATGCTGGCGCCGCTCGGCATCGTGCTGGCGCTGGGACTGCTGCCGCTTTCGCCGAAACTCCGCTGGAGCGCCGCGGCGCTGGTCCTGGCCGTGCTTCAGGCGACGACGGTCTGGGGAACCTGGGGCCGGTCGGACTGGGCAAGAAATGTGGTTGAATTCAACATGCCGGCGATCCCCGACCCGGATCATACGATGGTGCTGATCGGCGGATATCAGCCGGTCGGGCATCTGATCCCGGCTTTTCCGCCACAGATCCCCTTCGTGAGGTTGCAGAGCAATTTCGTCCAGCCGGATTCGACCGACAACGGGTATTCGGAAGTGCTTCGGCGTAGGGTGATGGAACATCACGGGGATTACTTTATGATCGCCACGGTCCCCGATACAGATATCGCGGCCGACGCCGCCGCGTTCTATGGATTGACCTTGGACTGGGATAGCTGCCAGATCCTCCATAACAATCTCGGCGAGCCGCACAGCTTCTGCGCGGTCCGCCGGTAAACGGTGGATCGTCAGTGATTTACTTCGAAATCAGGTGACTTTTGATAGATCAATTCTCCGACGCAAGCCAAGACCTTGCCCAGGATGCGAAGCGATCCGCCGCTCCCGGGCCGTCCATGAGAGCGCCGGTGCCGGATCTGCCTCCGGGCGATCTTCCGGGCGACCTGTCGGGCCTGGAAATCGCCGTCCTGATCCCGTGCTACAACGAGGAAGCATCGATCTCGTCGGTGGTGCGGGACTTCCGCGCCACGCTGCCCGGCGCCACGATCTACGTCTATGACAACAACTCGAAGGACCGCACGGTCGAACTGGCGCGGGAAGCCGGCGCCGTGGTCCGTACCGAGCCGCTCCAGGGCAAGGGCAACGTGGTCCGCCGCATGTTCGCGGATATCGAGGCCGACGTTTATGTGCTGGTCGATGGCGACGACACCTACCATGCCCCCAGCGCGCCGCTGCTGATTTCCAAGCTGGTGACCGAACAGCTCGACATGGTCAACGGCGCGCGGGTGACCGAGATCGTCGAGGCCTACCGCCCCGGCCACCGCTTCGGCAACATGATGCTGACCGGCATCGTGGCGAAGATCTTCGGCAACCGGGTCGCCGACATGCTGTCCGGCTACCGGGTCTTCTCCCGCCGGTTCGTCAAGAGCTTCCCGGCCTTGAGCGGCGGGTTCGAGATCGAGACGGAACTGACCGTCCATGCGCTGGAACTGCGCATGCCGATGTCCGATGTCGATACGCCCTACAAGGACCGCCCGCCCGGCTCCGCCAGCAAGCTGCGGACATATTACGACGGCTTCCGCATCCTGAAGCTGATCCTGGTGCTGGTGAAGGAGGAACGGCCGCTCCAGTTCTTCAGCCTGCTGTCGGCGCGCGATGGCTTTCATCGCGCTGGTGCTGGCATGGCCGGTGCTGATGACCTTCCTCCAGACCGGTCTGGTGCCACGGCTGCCGACGGCGGTGCTGTCGACCGGTCTGATGCTGCTGGCCTTCCTCAGCCTGACCTGCGGCCTGATCCTGGAAACGGTGACGCGCGGCCGGCGGGAGATAAAGCGCATGCAATATCTGAGGATTCCGGCTCCGGGCGTGCCGCTCGCGCGCACCGGCCGACACACGCGATACCGGGACCGGAAGATGATCCGCCGCTTGTTTTCGGCCGAACTGATCAAGTTCGGCATCGTCGGGGTGGTCGGGCTTGGCGTCGATATCGCCGTGCTGTACCTCTGCCTCGACATCAGCGGGCTTGGTCTGTACGCATCGCGCGTCGTGTCGTATCTGGCCGCCGCGACGACGACCTGGGCGCTTAACCGGGCGTTTACCTTCAGCGGCAATCATGCTGGCAAGATCCACCATCAATGGGCACGCTTCGTCGCGGTCAATGCCTTTGGAGGCGCCGTCAACTACGCGGTCTATGCGGCTCTGGTAGCCTCGGGCGATCCCTTCACGGCCCATCCGGCGCTGGCGGTGGCGGCAGGATCGCTTTCCGGCCTTTTCTTCAATTTCACCGCTTCGAAGAAGCTGGTCTTCCGCCGCGCATGATGCCCCGCCCTTCCGGGCGGAAATCGCGTACCGGCAGCCTGACACAGGTATTTTAAAGCATGGACGAAAGCACTCTCATCAGCGCCCTGGTGATGGGCGTGGTCGAAGGCTTGACCGAATTCATCCCCGTCTCCTCCACCGGCCACCTGATCCTGCTGGGCGATCTGCTGGGATTCCAGGGGCCGCCGGGCCGCCTGTTCGAAGTGGTGATCCAGTTGGGCGCGATCCTCGCCGTCTGCGTCGTCTATTTCCAGCGGCTGCTGAACATCGTCATCTCGCTGCCGAGCAGTCCGGAGGCGCGCCGGTTCGTGCTGGCGATCCTGCTGGCCTTCCTGCCGGCCGTCGTCATCGGCGTCTTGGCCCACGGCTTCATCAAGAGCGTGCTGTTCTCGCCCTATGTCGTATCCGTGGCACTGATCGTCGGCGGCATCGCGATCCTGCTGATCGAGCGCAACCTGCCCCGCCCGCGCCATTTCGAGGTGGAAGCCTTTTCGCCCCGGCTGGCGCTGGGCATCGGTCTGGTCCAGACGCTGGCGATGGTGCCGGGCGTCTCGCGCTCCGGCGCCACCATCCTGGGCGCCCTGATGATGGGGGTCGAGCGGCGCACCGCCGCGGAGTTCTCGTTCTTCCTGGCGATCCCGACGATGCTGGGCGCCGTGGTCTACGACACCTACAAGAACTTCGGCACCCTGACGTCGGACGGCTCCCTGGTCATCGCGGTCGGGTTCATCGCGGCCTTCCTGGCGGGATTGCTGGTGGTCCGCAGCCTCGTCGCCTTCGTCGGGCGCTACGGTTTCTCGCCGTTCGGCTGGTACCGCATCGTCGCTGGGCATGGTCATGCTGGCGTTTCTGTCGGTGCGCTGATCAGCGGTGCGCTGAGACTGCAACACCGCCCACGATAATGCACGCGGGATAACATCGTGTCCCTCCGGAGAGGCCTTGAGTAATTCCGGATCTCCCCGTAATACTTTCGCGCGGAGTATGGGGCATCGTTGCCCTTCAGGGGAGGTCCGGGAATGGTGCGGGTGCGGGGCGGCTTCGGCTGTCTGGTAGCGTTGGTCGCCGTCGTCCTGATTTGTCTCGCCTCCCCCCTCCATGCCCGCCAGCTAAGCGCGGAGGAGCGGGAGGAAGCCGACCTTTTCGTCCTCGGCAATACCGTCTTCATCCTGTACCACGAACTGGGCCATGCGCTGATCGACCAGCTCGGCTTGCCCGTCCTGGGACACGAGGAGGACGCGGCGGACAATCTCGCCAGCATCATGATGATCCCCGAACAGGCCGATCCCATGATGGACGAGTTGATCATAGCCGCCGCGGACGGCTGGTATCTCGGCAATCTCTGGCAGCAGGAAGCCGGTAACGCGGAACCGGCATGGTGGGGCGAGCACGCGCTCGACATGCAGCGGTTCTATTCCGTCGTCTGCCTGATGTATGGCAGCGATCCCGCCGGCTTCACCGACCTTGCGGAAAGCGTCAGCCTGCCGTCGGACCGGCGCACGACCTGCCCGAACGATTACTCCCAAGCCCGCGCGGGATGGACCCGCCTGCTGGCTCCCCACATGAACCCGGTCGAGTCGCGCGCCGAACGCGACAGCCGGATCTCGCTCGAATTCGAAGCGCCCGACCCGGCGCACGGCTACGTCTCCTCACTGCTGCACGAATCCGGGCTGATAAATGCCATCGCGCGCGACATAGGGACCAGCTTCAAGCTGCCGGGCGACCTGACGATCCGGTTCAGGAACTGCGGCGCGAGACGGCGAACGCCTTCTACGACAAAGCCGGACCGGCGGTGACCGTGTGCTATGAACTGATTTCGTTCTACAACGAATTGATCCTGCGCGACATCGCCAGAAGATAGGCGTCCGAACCGCGCGGAATTGCCGTTGGTTGAGCCAAATCAAGAAATCCTAAACATTTCTGTCGCATAGTCGCAGCGCTAAGGCCTCCCAGGGCCGAACCCATGCTGGGTTTCGGAGCGGATGCCGCCGGGAGGGATTGACAATGAAACTGACGAACACAAGTCTGCTGACCCGTCTTCTGACAGGGTTCGGCGCCATCCTCGCGCTCTCCTGTCTGCTCGGCCTGATCGCCCTTCAAAAGCTTGAGACGGTCAGTGGACTGACCGAGGATCTCCACGACCATTCCCTGGCGGTGGCGACTTCGGTGCTGGAAGCGAACGCCGGCATCATCGCCATGCACCGCTCCATGAAGGACGTGGCGCTCGCTCAGGACGCCGCCGGGATCGACAGCGCGGCGCAGGCGGTGGACGCGTCGGAAAAGCAGGTGTTCGCCGCCATGGCCGTCGCCCAGGAGCGTTTTCTGGGTGACAAGAACGAATTTGATGAAACCCTGAAGGCGATCCGCGACTGGCAGCCGATCCGGGCGGATGTGATCCGCGCCATGAAGGCCGGCGACCGGGAAACCGGAGCGACGATCACCAAGACCAAGGGTGCCGCACAGGTCAAGCTGATCGCCGAGCGGATGGACGCGCTTGTCGCGGGCGTCAAGCAGCGCGCCGCCAGTTTCGCCGACGTCGGCGACGGAGACGGGAGCGCAGGCCAAGACCCTGGTGACATCGGCGCTCGCCGTCATGATCGTTCTGGGCCTCGCCATCGCCTGGGCGATCACCCGCAGCATCAGGGGACCGATCGGCCAGTTGCGCGAGGTCATGGAACGGCTGGCCAAACAGGATTATTCGGCCGTCGTGCCCTTTACCGCCAACACCAACGAAATCGGCCAGATCGCCAAGGCGGTCGAGTTCTTCAAGGAGAACGGGCTTGCCGTGGAACGCCTGCGCGACGAGCAGGCGAAGAATGAAGGCGGAGGGCGAGGCCCTGCGGAAGAAGCAGATCATGGATCTGGCCGACGACTTCGAATCCCATGTCAAGGCCGTGGTGGAGCATGTCGCTTCCGCCGCGACGGAAATGTCGGCGACCGCCAGCAGCATGTCGGCGGTGGCGGAGCAGGCGACACGGCAATCCTCGGCCGCCGCCGGCGCCGCGGACGAAGCCTCCGGCAATGTCCAGACCGTCGCATCCGCCGCGGAGGAACTGTCGGCCTCGATCACGGAAATCGGCCGTCAGGTCACTCAGGCGTCGGAAACGTCGCGGGAAGCCGTCATCAAGGCGGAGCGCACCAACCAGATCGTCGCCGGTCTGTCCGACGCCGCCGAGAAGATCGGTCAGGTCGTCAGCCTGATCAACGATATCGCCAGCCAGACCAACCTTCTGGCGCTGAACGCCACGATCGAGGCGGCGCGCGCCGGTGAAGCCGGCAAGGGCTTCGCCATCGTGGCGTCGGAGGTCAAGAATCTCGCGAACCAGACCGCCAAGGCGACCGAGGAGATCGCCAGCCAGATTTCCTCCGTCCAGGGCGCTACCGGGCAGGCGGTGACGGCCATCCAGGACATCACGGCGACCATTTCGGCCGTCAGCGACAGCTCCGCCGCCATCGCGTCGGCGGTCGAACAGCAGCGCGCCGCGACCGGCGAGATCGCCCGCAATGTCGAGCAGGCGGCTCGCGGCACCCAGGAGGTTTCCTCCAACATCTCCGGCGTCTCCGAAGCGGCGCACGAGGCGAGCCGGATCGCCCATCAGGTGCTGGCGGAAGCCGGTCAGCTTTCCAAGCAGTCGGAAAGCCTGAACCACGAGGTCGGCACCTTCATGGCGCGGGTGCGCGCCGGGTGATGCCGCAATAACTCGTTGGCAGCCCTTCTCAGGTCCATGGACCGCAGCCCATGGACTTGAGAGGGGGAATCGCCATATAACCGCGCATCATGACCATCCCGTTTCTGAAGATGCACGGGCTCGGCAATGACTTCGTTGTCATCGATGCCCGCAGCAGCAACCTGTCCCTGACCGAAGCGCAGGTCCGTGCCATCGCGGACCGGCGCACGGGCGTCGGCTTCGATCAGTTCATCGTGATCCAGCCGCCGAAGACGCCGGGCGCCACCGCCTTCATGCATATCCGCAACCCGGATGGCAGCGAGGCCGGCGCCTGCGGCAACGCGACCCGCTGCGTGGCGCATCTGCTGATGGAGGAATCCGGCACCGGCGAAGCGGTGGTCGAAACCATCTCCGGCCTTCTGCCCGCCAAGGCGGAACCCGGCGGGCTGGTGACGGTGGACATGGGACCGGCGCGGCTGGACTGGCGCGATATCCCGCTGGCCGGTCCCGCCGACACGCTGCGGCTGGACGTGGCGGAAGGCCCGTGGTCGGGGCCGGTCGCGGTCAGCATGGGCAATCCGCATATCGTCTTCTTCGTCGATGACGTCGATGCGGTGCCGCTGGAGCGGGTCGGGCCGATCCTGGAACACCATCCCGCTTTCCCCCAGCGCGCCAATATCGAGTTCGTCCAGGTGCTCTCCCGCACCGAACTCCGCATGCGCGTCTGGGAGCGGAGCGCCGGCATCACCCGCGCCTGCGGCTCCGGCGCCTGCGCGGTGCAGGTGGCGGCGGTCCGGCGCGGGCTGGTCGAGCGGCGGGCGGAAGTGGTGCTGGACGGCGGCAGCCTGACGATCGAGTGGCGCGAGGACGGGCATGTCCTGATGACCGGCCCGGTGGCGCTCAGCTTCACCGGCGTGCTGCAACCGGACCTGGTCGGGGAGCCATCCAGTCGCGGCCCCGTTGGTGACCGCATGAGCACCGAGTTCATCACCTTCGGCTGCCGGCTGAACACCTACGAATCCGAAGTGATGCGGGAGAACGCCGCCGCCGCCGGGCTGACCGACGCCGTCATCGTCAACACCTGCGCCGTCACGTCGGAAGCCGAGCGTCAGGCCCGGCAGGCGATCCGCAAGGCGCGCCGCGAAAATCCCAACGCCCGCATCATCGTGACCGGCTGCGCCGCCCAGATCGACCCGGCCAAGTTCGCCGCCATGCCGGAAGTCGATCAGGTGCTCGGCAACGAGGAGAAGCTGAAGCCGGAAAGCTTCGGCCTGGACAGCTCGACCGAACGCGTCCTGGTCAACGACATCATGTCGGTCAAGGAGACGGCCGGCCACCTGATCGGCGGGCTGGAAGGCCGGGCGCGCGCCTTCGTCCAGGTCCAGAACGGCTGCGACCACCGCTGCACCTTCTGCATCATCCCCTATGGCCGGGGCAATTCGCGCTCGGTCGCGATCGGCGAGATCGTCCGGCAGGTCCGCCTGCTGGTCCAGTCCGGCTATAACGAGATCGTTCTGACCGGCGTCGATATCACCTCCTACGGCCCGGACCTGCCCGGCAAGCCGACGCTGGGGCAGATGATCCGCCGGCTGCTGGCCCAGGTGCCGGAACTGAAGCGGCTGCGGCTGTCCTCGCTCGACCCGGTCGAGATCGACGACGACCTGTGGCGCCTGATCGCCGAGGAGCCGCGGCTGATGCCGCATCTCCATGTCAGCCTTCAGGCGGGCGACGACATGGTGCTGAAGCGGATGAAGCGCCGGCACCTGCGGGACGACGCCATCGCGTTCTGCCGCCGCGCCCGCGAGCTGCGGCCCGACATGGTGTTCGGCGCCGACCTGATCGCCGGCTTCCCGACCGAAACCGACGAGATGTTCGAGAACACGCTGAGGGCGGTGGACGAATGCGGCCTGACCTGGCTGCATATCTTCCCCTACTCCCCCCGCCCCGGCACGCCGGCGGCGAAGATGCCGCAAGTCAACGGACTGGTCCGCAAGGAACGGGCGGCACGCCTGCGCGATGCCGGCTCTCAAGCCGTCAGCCGCTTCCTGAGCGGACGCATTGGAACACACGCCGCCGTCCTGGCGGAAAAAGAAACCCTCGGCCGAACCGAGCAATTCGCCGAAGTGCGCCTGGATCAACCCGTCGAACCGGGTTCGGTCGTACGGGCGGCCATCATCGGCGTCGATGCGGAACACCTGATCGGCCGGATCGACCGGAGCATCGCATGCTGAAATTCTGGCGCCGCAATAAGCAGGAGCCGACTAAACCCGAGCAGGAAGAAGTCAGGCAGGACACACCGGAAATCGAGGCTGAGGAGGAACGGCAGGAAGCGGAACCGGTCTTCGAGCCGGAGCCGGAACCGAGCCCGAACCCGAGCCTGTCGTCGCGCTGGCGGAACCGGAGCCGAACCCACCCCCGTTCCCGAGCCCGAACAGCCGGTGAAGAAGGGCTGGCTCTCCCGCCTGCGCGAAGGGCTGACCAAGTCCACGACCAAGCTGACCGACGGCATTTCCGGCATCTTCACCAAGCGCAAGCTGGACGACGAGGCGCTGGAGGAGCTTGAGGAACTGCTGATCACGGCGGACCTTGGCCCCGTCACGGCGGCCAAGGTGACGGCCGAACTCGCCCGCACCCGCTTCGGCAAGGAGGTCTCGCCCGACGAGGTCCGCCGGACGCTGGCCGCCAGCATCGCCCAGATCCTCAAGCCCGTCGCCGAACCGCTGGTGATCGACCCGGACGCCAAGCCGCACGTCATCCTGGTGGTCGGCGTCAACGGCGCCGGCAAGACCACGACCATCGGCAAGATGGCCAAGCAGTTCC
Source organism: uncultured Alphaproteobacteria bacterium (assembly GCA_963848585.1). Classification (GTDB taxonomy): domain Bacteria; phylum Pseudomonadota; class Alphaproteobacteria; order Azospirillales; family Azospirillaceae; genus Skermanella. The sequence goes on from CAWKET010000059.1 coordinate 47,375, forward strand.
GCAACGAAGGCAAGTCGGTCATCATCGCGGCGGGAGACACCTTCCGCGCGGCGGCCGTCCAGCAGCTTCAGGTCTGGGGCGAGCGCTCGGGCTGCCCCGTCGTCTCCAAGGAGACCGGAGCCGACGCCGCCGGTCTGGCCTTCGACGCGCTGGAGCGGGCTAAGCGCGAGAAAGCGGATATCCTGCTGATCGACACGGCGGGACGGCTTCAGAACAAGGCCAACCTGATGGCCGAGCTTCAGAAGATCATCCGCGTGATCAAAAAGATGGACCCGGAGACGCCGCAGTCGGTGCTTCTGGTGCTGGACGCGACAACCGGGCAGAATGCACATCAGCCAGGTCGAGGTGTTCGGCGAGATGGTCAACGTCACCGGCCTGATCGTGACCAAGCTGGACGGCTCGGCCCGTGGCGGCGTTCTGGTGGCGCTGGCGGAAAAATACGGCCTGCCGGTCCATCTGATCGGCGTCGGGGAAAGCCTGGAAGACATGCGGCCTTTCGAGGCGGAGTCGTTCGCCCGCTCCCTGATGGGCCTTGAGAGCTAAGGGGAGAGCTGAGGAGATCATGCAGAACTCGACCAGCCATATCGGCCTGCCCTTCGCGGCGGAACATTTCACCGATCCGGCGGCGGCGGTCGAGCGCGTGCGCGAGATCTACAACGCCAACACCGCTTACCTCCGCGACTGCTTCAAGCGGTTCTCCGCCGGCGAGAACATTCAGCAGCGCGTCCATGCCTGCTATCCCTTCGTCCGCGTCCATACCGAGATCGGCACGCGGGTGGACACGCGGCTGTCCTACGGCTTCGTCGCGGGCCCCGGCACCTATGCGACGACGCTGACGCGGCCGGACCTGTTCGTCGCACTACTTCCTGGAGCAGTTCGGGCTGCTGCTGCGCAACCACGGCGTCGTTCTGGAAGTGGGCGTCAGCCGCCAGCCGATCCCGATGCATTTCGCCTTCCCCGAGAGGCCTGCATGTCGAAGGCGACCTGACGCCGGAGCGGCTGGCGGCTGATGCGCGACCTGTTCGACCTGCCCGACCTGGCGCAGATGGACGACAGCATCGCCAACGGCACGCATCGAGCCAGGCGCCGGCGAGCCGCACGCCGCTGGCGCTGTTCACCGCGCCGCGCGTCGACTATTCGCTGCACCGGCTGCGCCACTACACCGGCGACCATCGCCCGAGCATTTCCAGAACTTCGTGCTGTTCACCAACTACCAGTTCTACATCGACGAGTTCGTCCGGCTCGGCCACGAGATGATGGCCGACGGCCGGACGCGCGGACTACGACCGCCTTCGTCGAGCCGGGCAACTCGTCATCCCGAACCAGCGCCTGCGGCGGCGCCGACACGCACGGGCACGCCGCCGCGCGCGCCTGCCGCAGATGCCGGCCTACCACCTGAAGCGGCGCCGACGGCACGCGGCATCACGATGGTCAACATCGGCGTCGGCCCGTCCAACGCCAAGACGATCACCGACCACATCGCCGTGCTGCGCCCGCACGCCTGGCTGATGCTCGGCCACTGCGCCGGCCTGCGCAACACGCCAGCAGCTCGGCGACTACGTGCTGGCCCACGGCTATGTGCGCGAGGACCACGTGCTCGACGACGACCTGCCGCTCTGGGTGCCGATCCCGCCGCTGGCCGAGGTGCAGGTGGCGCTGGAGAGGCGCCGTCGGCCGAGGTGACCGGCCTGCCGGGCTACGAGCTGAAGCGCATCATGCGCACCGGCACCGTCGCCACCATCGACAACCGCAACTGGGAGCTGCGCGACCAGCACCGAGACCGGTCCAGCGCGCTTCAGCCAGAGCCGCGCCATCGCGCTCGACATGGAAAGCGCCACGATCGCCGCCAACGGCTTCCGCTTCCGCGTGCCCTACGGCACGCTGCTGTGCGTCTCGCGACAAGCCGCTGCACGGCGAGATGAAGCTGCCCGGCATGGCCAACGACTTCTACCGCGAGCAGGTCGACCAGCACCTGCGCATCGGCATCCGCGCGATGGAGCTGCTGCGCCGCAACGGGCTCGGAGCAGCTGCATTCAGCCGCAAGCTGCGCAGCTTCGCCGAGGTGGCGTTCCAGTAGGACCAGATCCGGCCGAAAGTTCCGACTTGTCGGCGCGTCGATGTCGGGCTGAAGAAGCCGATCCGCCAGATGCCTTCGACGTCGTAGGTCGGGCACTCTTCAGCCCGACATCGACTGCGCACAGTATTCGAAACTTTCCAGGCTCTGCCACTGCGACAAGCAAATGATTTCTGCGTGTCCAGCAAGCCATCACACGTAGCTGTCTCGATAACTGAAGTCGATCGCGTCATCTCATGACTGTCCAATCGTAAATGCGGCGGACATCGCGAAGACTCGATCTCGAGTCCTGCGATCCGATGGCGGGTAGCTTCGAGATCGCTCTGGTACTCCGCACGGACCGCACAACGCTTGTAAGACGTCTGAGCCGGTCTGACTGAGCGCCAGAAACCGTCTGTTGGCGCGACAGAGTCGGATCAAGGGCCTATGCCGGTCCATTTCAGTTCCATCAATCGCTGGCGATTGCAAATCGCGATCATTCCGTGTCGAGGACTATCGGACCAGACCTCGCACGGCCTGATGTCGGATGATCCGCCAGTATCCACATCGTCCAGCGCCTCCAGCGTCAAGCGCCGACGTTCCTCGTCCTGCTGTCCAGCCGACGGTCTTGCTTGACGATCCAACACGACGCGAGCGTCCAGATCGCGGCCAGCAACCCATTCTTCGCAAGCGGCAGCGGCCATGGGCCGGTAGCACTTTGGTTTCCAGAAGTCACCTCGCCGAACGGCTGCCAGAATGTCAGAGTCGGTGATCATGCGCTAACACTCCTCTTCCATCCAGTCAGCGATGCGGCCCTAAGGCCGCACCATACTACTTCTTCCCGTCCGCAGGCTCCACATTCTCAGCGCCCTTGCGGGTGCCGCCGAACTTGTCGGGGCCGCCGGCGTCCGGCGCGTCGGGCTTGCGGTGGTTGCCGGTGTTCTGCTGATCGTCGGTGTGCTTGACCGTCTGCTCGGTGTGCGGCTGCTTCATGCTGTCCTCCGTTGGTTACCATGGAGAACAGCTCAGACGCGCAAGGGTTTCGTGGGCCTGCTACTCGGCGGCCCCCGGCACGCCCTTGGTGGTGGAATATTCGAAGTGCAGCACCTCGCCCGGATGGACCAGCGGGAAGGCTGAATAGGCCGCCGCCGCGGCTTCCGCGAAGCCGGACAGGATCAGCTTCAGCTTGCCGGGATACGTCGCGATGTCGCCGATGGCGAAGATGCCGGGAAGGCTGGTGGCGCAGGTCGATTGCTCGATCTTGATGTGGTGGCGCTCCAGGTTCAGGCCCCAGTCGGCGATCGGCCCCAGGTTCATGGCGAGGCCGAAGAACGGCAGAAGCACGTCGGCCTCCAGCACCTTCTCCTCACCGTCCAGGGTCGCGACGCGCACGCCCGTCAGAGTGCCGTCGCTCCCTTCAAGGCCGGCGAGCTGGTACGGCACCACCATCTCCACCTTGCCTTCCTTGGTCAGTTGCTCCAGCCGCGACACGCTTTCCGGAGCGGCGCGGAACTTGGGCCGGCGGTGGACCACCATGATATGGGCCGCGACCTCGGCAAGGCTGTTCGCCCAGTCGACGGCACTGTCGCCGCCGCCCGCGATCACGACGCGCTTGCCGGCATAATCCAACCGGCGGCGCACCAGATAATGGACCGACTTGCCCTCGTACAGTTCCAGCCCGTCGAGCGGCGGGCGGTTGGGGCCGAAGGCGCCGACGCCGGCGGCGACGATGACGGCGCGCGCGTTGATCCGGGTGCCCGCCGAGGTTTCGACCAGCCAGCGGTCACCCTCCGCCCGGCTGAGGCTGACGACCTGCTGTCCCAGATGGTAAACCGGCGAGAAAGGTGCGGTTTGTTCGTTAAGACGCTCGATCAAATCGGCCGCGTCAATGGACGGGTAACCAGGAATGTCGTAAATGGGTTTTTCCGGATAAAGCGCGGCGCATTGCCCGCCAATCACGTCGAGGGCATCGATAACGTGGCATTTCATACGCAGCATGCCGCATTCGAAGATGGCGAACAGACCAACGGGACCGGCACCGATGATGGCGACATCGGTATGCTGCTCGGGGCTCGACATGGTGACTCCGGAAAAGCTAGGAAGGGTGTTGCACTGATTCCCTTCATGTACCGGATTTCCGGCCGGGATCAAACCCCCGGTATCATCTCCTGAGCAAACATGTCAATGACGGCTCCACGCCAGCACGACCTGATCATCGACCTGGAGGACGAGGCGGCGACCGCGGCGCTGGCCGCCCGCGTCGGATCGCTCCTGCGCCCCGGCGACGTGGTGGCGTTGCGCGGAGACCTCGGCGCCGGCAAAGACAGCCTTCGCCCGCGCGCTGATCCAGTCGCTGGGCGACCCCGACGACGAAGTGCCCAGCCCGACCTTCACGCTGGTCCAAACCTACGAAACCCCCGCCGGCTCGATCTGGCACTTCGACCTCTACCGCCTTTCCGGCGCCGATGAGGTGATCGAGCTTGGCTGGGACGAAGTCCGGGCCGACGGCATCGCCCTTGTCGAGTGGCCGGACCGCCTCGGCCCCCTGCTGCCCGCCCGACCGGCTGGACATCGCGATCTCGTTCGGCGCCACACCCGGCACCCGCCGCGCCACGCTGACCGGCCATGGCGGCTGGGCCGCCCGGCTTGAACACCCTGGAGAAGCCGTGACCGACCGCGCCGCGACGATATCGGGCTTCCTGACCGATCACGGCTGGGGAGCAGCCGCCAGCACCCCTCTCGCCGGGGACGCCTCCGCGCGCCGCTACCTGCGTCTGGCGCGCGGAGACGAGCGCGCCATCCTGATGGACTCGCCCAATCCCGCCGAGGACGTGGTCCCCTTCATCGCCATCGCCGACATCCTGCGCGGCCTCGGCCTCTCCGCCCCTGAAATCAAAGCGGCAAAGCCCGACGACGGCCTGCTGCTTCTGGAAGACTTCGGCGACGGCACCTTCACCCGCCTGATCGCGCAGGGCGCCGATACCACCGCAATTCTACCAGCTAGCCGTCGATGCGCTGGCCGTGATCCACCGCGATTTCCGGCCGGAACAAGCCGCCTCCATCGACCTGCCCCGCTACGACGCCGACCTGTTCATCGATCAGGTCATGCTGCTGGCCGACGTCTATATCCCCGCAGCCCTGGGCCGCGACCTGACCACCGCCGAGCGCACCGAGTTGGAGCAGGCATGGCGCTCAGTGGTCCCCGACGCGGTGGAAATCGGCACGTCGCTGATGCATCGGGACTATCACGTGGACAACCTGATGCGGCTGCCCGACCGCCAAGGCCCCGCAGCCTGCGGCCTGCTGGATTTCCAGAACGCCGGCCTCGGCCCCATCAGCTACGATCTGGTGTCGCTGCTGGAAGACGCCCGCCGGGATGTCCCCACGATCCCTGGCTACCGCGATGATCGACCACTACCTGAGCAAGTTCCCCGACCTGGACCGCGACGCGTTCCGGCGCTCCTACGCCGTGCTGGGCGCCGTCCGGCACACCCGCATCGTGGCGGTATTCGCCCGCCTGTACCTCCGCGACGGCAGGCCCGAATACCTGCAACACCTCCCCCGCGTCTGGCGCCTGCTGGAAGCGAAGCTGGCCGAACCAGCACTTGGCCCCCGTGCGGGACTGGTTCGACCGGATACTCCCACCCGCAAGCCCGCGCCCCCCTGTTCCATTCGAAAGCAATTGATTGATGACGACCCTGACCCACGCCATGGTGCTGGCCGCCGGGCTCGGCCTGCGCATGCGTCCGCTGACGCTGGAGCGGCCCAAGCCGCTGATTTCCGTTGCCGGGAAGCCCCTGCTCGACCACGCGCTTGACCGAGTCGCGGCGGCCGGCATCGGCACCGCCGTGGTCAACACCCACTACAAGGGCGAGATGATCGCCGCTCACCTGAAGGACCGCACGGCCCCGCGCATCGTGCTGTCACCGGAAGCCGATCTGCTGGAGACAGGCGGCGGCATCAAGCAAGCCCTGCCGGAACTGGGCACCAACCCGTTCCTGTCGGTCAACGCCGACATCCTCTGGATGGACGGTCCCACCTCCGCCATCGACCGGCTGTTGCAGGCCTGGAACCCGAAGGAAATGGACGCGCTCCTGCTGCTCCACCCCGCCGTCAGCGCCTATGGCTATGACGGCAAGGGCGATTTCCACATGGACCCGGTCGGCCGCCTGACCCGCCGCCGCAGCGGCGAGATCGCCCCCTTCGTCTTCGCCGGCGTGCAGATCCTCAAGCCCGAACTGTTCGCCGACACGCCCAAAGGCGCGTTCTCGACCAACCTGATCTGGGACAGGCTGCTGGAGAGCGAACGCCTCTACGGCATGCGCCACGACGGCCTGTGGTTCCACGTCGGAACCCCCGCCAGCATCGCCGAGGTCGAAGAGCGTCTGGAAGTCCAGCCGCACCACGCCGAGTCGTAACCGCCAACACCCCACATACAACATCTGGGAAGAATTTGCATCCCGACCCCGAGCTGTAGTATAGGTGGTCGCTGAACCTGCCGGTATTCACATGCTCGGGGAATGATGGCCCATATGGCCCACCCTATTCCACAAGTCTTCACCATCCCAGCCGGCGTGCCCTTCGTGGACGCGCTGGCGACCGGCATCCTCGCCCGCGCGGAGGCCGAAGGCGGCCCCCTGGCCCTCGCCCAGTACAGCATCCTGCTGCCGACCCGCCGCGCCTGCCGCACGCTCCGCGAAGCGTTCCTCCGCCTGTCGGGCGGAGCGCCGCAACTGCTGCCGCGCATGAGCCCGCTCGGCGACATCGACGCCGACGAACTGAGCCTGTCGCTGGAGGAAATCCCCGGCTTGGCCGGCGCGCTCGACCTGCCCCCCGCCCTCTCCACCCTCCGCCGTCAACTGCTCCTGGGCCGCGCCATCCTGGCGAAAGACGGCAAGGGCATCACAGCCGATCAGGCCGCCCGTCTGGCCGCCGAACTGGCGCGGCTGCTGGATCAGGTGCATACGGAAGGCGTGCCCTTCGACGGCCTCGCCAATCTGGTGCCCGAGGAATACGCCCAGCACTGGCAGATCACGCTGGAATTCCTGAAGATCCTGACCGAGATCTGGCCGACCATCCTGGAGCTGGAAGGCGCCATCGACGCCGCCCGGCGGCGCAATCTGGTCCTGAAGGCGCAGGCCGACGCATGGCGCGCCAACCCTCCCGCCGGTCCCATCATCGCCGCCGGATCGACCGGCACGATCCCGGCGACCGCCGACCTGCTCGAAGTGATCGCCAACCTCCCCCAGGGCTGCATCGTGCTGCCCGGCCTGGATCAGGAGATGGACGAGGATAGCTGGGCAGCAGCGTCCACCGACGACGGCCACCCGCAGCACGGCCTCGCCAGCCTGCTGACCAAGCTCAAACTGCCCCGCGACCAGGTCCAGCCGTGGGAGTGCAGCCTCCAGCCCGCCAACCCCGCCCGTACCAGCCTGATCGCCGAAGCCATGCGCCCCGCCGCCACGACCGAGGCATGGCGGGCGCTCGAACTCGTTCGATGAACTGGCACTCGACGGCATCACCCGGATCGACTGCCCGACCTCGCAGGAAGAAGCCGCCGTCATCGCCCTGATGATGCGGCAGGCGCTGGAAATCCCCGGCCGCACCGCAGCGCTCATCACGCCAGACCGCAACCTCGCCCGCCGCGTAGCCACCGCGCTCGAACGCTGGGACATCGCCGTCGACGACTCCGGCGGCCGTCCGCTGGCCGATACCGCCGTCGGCGCCTATCTGCGCCTGACAGCGGAGTGCGCCGTCGAGAACGCCGACCCGCTCCGCCTCCTGGCCCTCCTGAAGCACCCCCTGGCGGGAGGCCGGCTGGAGCTGATCAAGTTCCGCAACCGCGCCCGCCACCTTGAACGCGCCATCCTGCGCGGCCCCCGCCCCGCCCCCGGTTTCCGTGGCCTGCTCACCGCGCTCAAGGAAGCCGACGAACGGCGCTTCGACTATCGGCGAGGAAGGCCGCGCCAAGCTGATCCAGTTCGTCGAGAAGCTGCACAACCGCGCGGCGGATTTCTTCGACGCCATGTCCGGCCCCAACGCCCTTCAGCCCGCCGACTGGCTGCGCCTCCACATAGCCTTCGCCGAGTCGCTCGCCGCGACCGACGACCTCAGCGGCCCCGACCGCCTGTGGCGGCACGAGGACGGCGAAGCCGCCGCCAATTTCGTCAACGAGATGATGCAGGCCGCAGGCGACTTCCCGCCCATTTCGGCCTCGCAGTATCCCGCCTTCCTCGAAGCCCTGATGGCGGCTACCGTGGTCCGCCCGCGCTATGGCCGCCACCCGCGCCTCAGCATCCTGGGTCTGCTGGAAGCCCGCCTCCAGCACGCCGACGTGATGATCCTGGGGGGCCTCAACGAGGGCACATGGCCGCCGGACGCCGCCGCGGACCCGTGGCTCTCCCGCCCGATGCGGAAAGCCTTCGGCCTCCCCGTCCCGGAACGTCAGGTCGGCGTCGCCGCCCACGATTTCGTCCAGGCAGCCGGCGGCGCCCGCGTCGTCCTGACCCGAGCCGAGCGCGTGGACGGCACCCCCACCGTCCCCTCCCGCTGGCTGCTGCGCCTGGACACCGTGCTGCGCGGCCTCAACCTCCACGGCCTCATCGACGCCGAGGCGGAGCAATGGCTGTCCTGGGTCGAACAACTCGACCGCCCCGAGGAAGTCCGCCCCGTCCAAGCCCCCGAGCCGCGCCCGCCGCTCTCCGCCCGCCCGCGCACCCTGTCCGTCACCGAGATCGAAACGTGGATGCGCGACCCCTACGCGATCTACGCCCGCCGCGTGCTGAGGCTGGAAGCCCTGGAACCCATCGCCGCCGATCCGGGTGCGGCCGAGCGCGGCCAGTTCATCCATCAGGCGCTCGACGCCTTCGTCAAAGCCCACCCCCACGCCCTCCCCGCCGACGCGCTGGAAAAGCTGACAAGTTTCGGCCAGGACGCCTTCGGCAAGCTGCTGGCGCAGCCGGAAGTCTGGGCCTTCTGGTGGCCCCGGTTCGAGCGGGTGGCCGCATGGTTCGTCCTGTTCGAAACGGAGCGCCGCCGCACCATCCGCCCGCTCGCCACCGAAGTGAAAGGCAAGCTGGTGCTGGAAGGCCCCGCCGGCCCCTTCACGCTCCGCGCCAAGGCCGACCGGATCGACAAGCTGCCGGACGGCGGCCTGGCGATCATCGACTACAAGACCGGCACGCCCCCCTCCAGCACCGAAGTAGCCCTGGGCTTCGCGCCGCAGCTCCCCCTTGAAGCGGTCATGGCCGCAGCCGGCGGCTTCGAGACGGTCGATGCGGCCCAAGTCGGCGCCATGGCCTTCTGGAAGCTGAGCGGCGGCGACCCCGCCGGTTCCGAAATCCCCATCAAAGGCGACCTCGCCGTCCTGGCCGAACAGGCCCGCTCCGGCCTGATCGACCTGATCCGCACCTTCGACGACCCCGCCACCCCCTACCGCTCGCGCCCCCGCCCGGACTGGGCGCCGCGCTACACCGATTACGGCCATCTCGCCCGCGTCCAGGAATGGTCCGCCGGCGGCGGGGAGCCCGTGGAATGAGCAGACCCTCCGTACCTCGCACCGCCGGAGGGGTCGAGGGTCGCAGCGCCTCGGTGCCCCAGCCTCGAGGGAAGACTGAACGGCTCCCATGAGCGTCATCGAACTGTCCTCCCGCGCGATCGACCCCAACGTCAAGCAGCGCCGCGCATCCGACCCGGAATGCTCCGTCTGGGTCGGAGCCTCCGCCGGCACCGGCAAGACCAAGGTGCTGACCGACCGCGTGCTGCGCCTGATGCTGGCCGGAACCCAGCCGTCGCGCATCCTCTGCCTGACCTTCACCAAGGCGGCGGCGGCGGAAATGTCGATCCGCATCAACAACACGCTGGCCCGCTGGGCGACGCTCCCCGACGCCCGCCTGGAAGACAACCTCACCGACCTGACCGGCGACCGCCCCGACGCCGACATGCGGACCCGCGCCCGCCGGCTGTTCGCCCAGGTGGTGGACTGCCCCGGCGGCATGAAGATCCAGACCATCCACGCCTTCTGCCAATCGCTGCTGCGCCGCTTCCCCCTGGAAGCGGACCTCGCCCCGCAGTTCGACGTGATGGACGAGCGCACCGCCGACGAGCTGCTGGCAGCAGCCCGCGACACCGTCCTCGCCCGCTCGCGCTTCGACCCGGACAAGCGAGCTCGGCAAGGCGGTCACCCGCCTGACCCGCGACATCCAGCAGGACGACTTCGCCGATATCCTGAAGTCCATCGCGATGGAGCGCGGCCGAATCCGCCGCATCATCGACCACCACGGCGGCCTCGACGCCACCATCGCCGCCGTCTTCGACCTCCTGAAAGTGCCGCCCGGCGCCGACGAAACCTCGATCCTCAAACAAGCCTGCCACGACGACATGTTCGACGTGCCCGCACTCCGCGACGCCTGCCGCGCCCTGTCGTCCGGCAGCAACACCGATCAGGAACGCGGCATCGGCATCCAGGCGTGGCTTGACGCCGCCGAAACCCGGATCGAGCGCTTCCACGAATTCGTCAAACACTTCCTCACCACCGAGGGCGTCCCCCGCAAGACCCTGCTGACGAAGAAGCCCGCCACCGCCTTCCCGGCAGCCCTCCAGGCCCTGATGGCCGAGGCCGAACGCCTGTGCCAGATCCTCGACCGGGTCAAGTCGGCGGGAGTAGCCAACTCCACCTCCGCCCTGCTGATCCTGGCCGAAGCGCTGATCGAAACCTACACGCAGCTCAAGGCCGACCGCTCCCGGCTGGACTATGACGACCTGATCCTGGCCGCCCAGCACCTGCTGACCAAGGAAGGCGTCGCCCCCTGGGTGCTGTTCAAGCTGGACGGCGGCCTCGACCACATCCTGATCGACGAGGCGCAGGACACCAACCCGGAGCAATGGCAGGTGGTCGCCGCACTCGCCGAGGAGTTCTTCGCCAACGCCGCCGGCTCCGACCGAATCCGCACGCTGTTCGCGGTCGGCGACGAGAAGCAGTCGATCTACAGCTTCCAGCGCGCCGACCCCGCCGAGTTCGCCCGCATGCGCGGCCATTTCCAATCCCGAGTCGAGCTGGCCGAAGGCCGCTGGCACAAGATCGACCTGGAAATCTCCTTCCGCTCCACCGCCGCCGTGCTGGACGCGGTGGACGCCGTCTTCGCGCTCCAGACCGCCCGCGACGGCGTCGCGTTCGAGTCCTCCACGACCATCCGCCACGTGGCGTTCCGCCGGGGCCACGCCGGCCTCGTGGAACTCTGGCCCCCCGTCACCCCGCAGGAACGCGAAGCCCCCGCCCCGTGGGAGCCGCCGCTGACGCGCCAGCGCACCGACAGCCCTCCCGCCCGCCTCGCCGCCGTGATCGCCGACACGATCCGCGACTGGCTGGAGAACCGCGAGGAACTGCCGGCCCGAGGCCGCGCGATCCGCCCCGGCGACGTCATGGTGCTGGTCCGCCGCCGCACCGGCTTCGTCGAGGAACTGGTGCGCGCCCTGAAGGAGCGCGGCGTTCCCGTGGCCGGTGTGGACCGCATGGTGCTGACCCAGCAGCTCAGCATCATGGACCTGATGGCGCTCGCCAATTTCCTGCTTCTGCCGGAAGACGACCTGACTCTGGCGACCATCCTGAAGAGCCCGCTGATCGGCCTGACGGAGGAGCAGCTTTTCGACCTCGCCCACCCCCGCAAGGGCACGCTCTGGAAAGCCCTGCGGACACACGCCGAAACCGCCACGACGCTGCGCCCCGTCCACGACTATCTGCGCCGGCTGCTGAACGAGACGGACTTCATCCGCCCGTTCGAGCTGTTCGCCCGCGTCCTGAACGCCCCCTGCCCCGCCGACGAAGTCAGCGGCCGGCGCGCGATCCTGAAGCGCCTCGGCCCCGACGCGCAGGACCCGCTGGACGAGTTCCTGTCCGCGTGTCTGGCGTTCGAGCGCAGCCATGCGCCGTCGCTGCAATCCTTCCTGCACTGGCTGGAGGCCAGCGAAGCGGAGATCAAGCGCGAGCTTGAACAGGGCAGCGACCGCGTCCGCATCATGACGGTCCACGGCTCCAAGGGCCTACAGGCCCCCATCGTCTTCCTGCCCGACAGCATGGGCGTGCCGACCCAGAGCCCGCGCATCCTGTGGCCCGAGGAATCCGACGGCGTCCCCCTGTTCGCCCCCCGCCGCGCCCAGGAGGACGGCACGTGCAACAGCGCCCGCCGGATCGCCGACCAGCGGCGCGACCAGGAATACCGCCGCCTGCTGTATGTCGCCCTGACCCGAGCCGAGGACCGGCTTTACATCTGCGGCTGGCAGGGCAAGAAGGACCCCAACGACGTCCTGCTGGTACCGCCTGGCCGAACAGGCCCTCCGCGAGATCGGCGAACCCTGCAACTACGACTTCACCGCCCTGTCGCCGCAGGACGGCTGGTCCGGCGAGGGCTGGCGCCTGCGCGGCGCGCAGACCATGCCGGCCAAGGACGACAACCTCGACGCCGACCGCGAAACCGCCCCCTCATCCCTGCCGCAATGGGCACGAGCCCCGGCCCCCGACGAGCCGACCCCGTCCCGCCCCCTGACCCCGTCCCGCCCGGAAGAACCGGAACCCGCCGTCCGCTCCCCCATGGGCAACGACAACGGCGCCCGCTTCCTGCGCGGCACATTGATCCACCGCCTGCTCCAAACCCTGCCCGACCTTGACCCAGCATTGCAGGAAGCCGCCTGCCGCCGCTTCCTCGGCCGCTCCGCCCACAACCTGACGCCGGAGGGCCAAGCCCTCATCACCAACGAAACCCTAGCCGTCCTCCGCGACCCCACCTTCGCCCCCCTGTTCGGCCCCGGCAGCCGAGCCGAAGTCCCCGTCGTCGGCGTAGTCTCCAGCCGCGCCCTCTCCGGCCAGATCGACCGCCTGCTGGTGACCGACGAAGCCGTCTGGATCGTAGACTACAAAACCAACCGCCCCCCGCCGCTGGTCGAAGCCGAAGTCTCGCCGGTCTACCTGCGCCAGATGGCGGCCTACCGCGCGGCGCTGTCGGCGATCTACCCGGACCGCCCGATCCGGTGCGTGCTGCTGTGGACGGACGGGCCGAGGCTGATGGAGCTGTCGCCGGGGCTGCTGGACGGGCATGCGCCATGACGTCCGGGACCGATCAGCTTCCAGCCAATCCAGAGGCAAGCGGCGGCATTGCCGCCGAGCCAATCAAGCGCAGGCGCTACACGCTGGATGAACTTCTAGCCAAGTGCGACCCAACGGCCCCCGCTCCGAAGATCGACCAGCCATGGATGGAAGGCGACCAGTCGGTAACGAGATCATCTGAAACCGGAGGATGATCCGTGGTCCATCGCGCCGCAGCCACAAGGCTATAGTAAATTTCAACGATGTCGCTTATCTTCATAGGCATAAAATTTCTGCCTAGGAACCCAAGCGATGCCGCTGAACATCAAGGACCCCAACACCGAAAAGGTCGTCCGTGAACTGGCTGCCATCACGGGCGAGGCAGTCACCACAGCGGTTCGAAGAGCCGCCGAGGAGCGGCTTCAACGGATTCGACGCGACAAATCCGGCAGAAGGCTCGCCGATGAGTTGCTTGCTATCGGCGCACGATGCAGTGCCCTGCCCGATCTCGACACGCGAAGCGCCGAAGACATTCTGGGGTATGACGAACATGGATTGCCGCACTGATGGTCATCGATACGTCAGCCATCATCGCCATCCTGCTGAGAGAACCTGATGCCCCGCTATTCGCCGAAGCGATAGAGAACGGAACGCCCAGGCTGATGTCCGCCGCAACCCTTCTCGAAGCCTCCATGGTGATCGAGACGCGCAAGGGAGAAGCCGGAGGACAGGAACTGGACCTGTTCATCTATCGCGCCGGTATCGAAATCGTGCCGGTGGACCAGGAACAGGCCGAAGTCGCACGCATAGCGTGGCGACAATACGGCAAAGGCCGGCATCCCGCAGGCTTGAACTACGGCGACTGCTTCTCCTACGCGCTGGCGAAAACGCGCGGCGCATCACTCCTGTTCAAGGGGAATGACTTCGCCCAGACGGATCTTGTCGGTGGACGGATGAAGGAGTTAAGCTACGCCTTCGTCAGAGTATCAAAACGTGCATTGAAGGGCAACCATGATTACCGAAGAACGGAGCGAGGCCGACAGCGGTATCAACACACAAAAACGTTGCAGCACTGCCCCCGATACTAGACCAGCAGATCACCGCAAGCCTAAGTCGCACCACGCATCTCAACCAAAGCAGCTGCTGTGAGAGTCACCAGTTTCTGAATTTGGTATGAATGCAATAAGATGATTAGCTCGTTATACAATGCTTCTATAACGTGCGGCAGTGGGCCGCAAGATATCAACAGCGTTGAACTCGCAGACCTCATTGACTGTATCTAAAAAGATAAGCCTTTGGAGAGATTTGATGTTGATTTTTGGTCTTTGCGAGCATGGTTTATCTACCTGAAGTTTACAGGGAACTGGGTGCCTGGATGACTGCTCCGGGCTGATCTGATCAGCTCAATCGAAGTCCTGGCGCAGTTGCAGGAAGTATGGATTGGTGCTGATGGTTTCGAGGGCTTGGTCGAGCGGCATGGCGATGGCGCCGAAGTCGCCCGGTGGCTGCCAGCCGCCGCGGTGGGACGGATAGAGCACGACGACCTCGTCGGCCTCGCCGGTCAGGCGCAGGCGCGCCAGCGGCAGGTTGGAGCGGCGTGAGTACAGGCTGTAGCCATTGGCGCGGAAGCGCACGGTGACCCGGCCGCCGCGGGCGAACGGGCAGCGCCGGATCCGCTTGAGGATGCCGGGGTCGGCGGGCATCGCGCGATCTCCTGGCGGGCGTGAGGGGTGGGTGGCGGACCCAGTTGACTTGCGATAGCAAGTCGCATTGCCGCGTCCCCCGTCATTGGTTCAACAGATGTCCGCCACGCCCATCACCATCCCGCCGCTGCTGACCGCCCTCATCGGCCACCTCGCCGCCGCCGTGCCGGCGCGCACCCGCACGACCTTCACCGAGCTGCTGGTCGGCGCCGCCACGACGCGCGGCGGCCACGTCACCGACGCGATCCTGGCGGCCGGGCTGACGCGGTCCTGGACGACCTACTACTGGTTCATCGAGTACGGCCGCTGGGCTTGGCTGGCGGTCTGGCAGGCGCTGCCGGCGGTCCTGACGGCGCTGTTCGCGCCGCCGTCTGGTACGTCGTGATCGACGACACGGTGGTCGAGCGGATCTCGGCGCGGGCGCCCGGCTCGCTGATCCACCACAACCACACCGCCAAACCCAACCGGCCGCGCTTCCTGCGCGGCCAGGGCTGGCTGTGCCTGGCCGCGGTGGTCGAGCGGGACTGGAAGGTCGGCGCGGTGCCGCTGATGCTCCGGCTGGTCCGGCGCGGCGCCAACCGGGGCAAGTTGAGGAGCGCGCGCTTCCTGCTGCGTTTGCTGGGCAACCGGCTCGGCCAGGTCCGCGTCCTGCTCGACGCCTGGTTCATGCGCGGCTGGCTGATCCTGGCCACGGTCGCCGACGGCCACACCGTGATCGGCCGGGTGCGCCGCGACCTGGCACTCTATAGCGTGCCCAGGCCGGCCCGGTGCGGGCGCGGGCGGCCGCGCAAGTACGGCGAGCGCGTCACCCGCAGCCGGATCGAGGCGCTGCCGCTCCAGCGCAGCGCCCAAATCCTGTACGGTAATCTTGAGGTCGTGCGCTACCGCACCGCCTTGGTGGCGGCCCGCTTCCTGAAAGGCCGGGTGGTGCGCGCCGTTTGGGTGCAGCTCGAACGCCCCGACCGCCTGTAAAGGGCGGATGAAGCTTCCTCAGATGTGGCGAGTGAAAAATCCCCAGACGGTTTGTCAGGTTATAGATCGGTGTCTGTCTGAGTGGAGGTCATTTTCGGTGGTCGTCCCCGTCGGCGTGGTTGAGGTTGAGAATTATTGATGGGTCGAGTGCGGGTGTTGTCCGGGATCAGGTCGGCATGACGGCGGAGGCGATAGCTGGCCCCCTCGATCTGAACGACGACGGCATGGTGAAGCAGGCGGTCCAGCAGCGCGGTGGCGACGACGGTGCCGCCAAAGACCTCGCCCCATTCCGGCAAAGCCGCGGTTCGAGGTCAGAATCATCGCACCGCGCTCGTAGCGGGCATTTACCAGTTGGAAGAACAAGTTACCGCCTCCGGGGATGACCGGCAGATAGCCGATTTCATCGACGATCAGCAAGCAATGATGACGAACGAAGGCACAAC
>CAWKET010000060.1:0-121709 GCA_963848585.1 uncultured Alphaproteobacteria bacterium
TGTTCTTTTCCTGGACATTACACCATGGATGCGGAAGGGATCGGAGCGGGAAGTTTCTGGCGGGAGGAAGTTCATGGCGGAATTGCACAAGATCTGGACCATCGGCTACGAACGGGCATCGTCCGATGCCCTGCTGGCGGCGCTGAAGGATGCAGGCGTCGAGGTGCTGATGGACGTCCGCGACCTGCCGCTGTCCCGCCGCGCCGGCTTCTCCAAGAGCACCTTGCGGGCGTCGCTGGAGGCGGTGGGGGATCGAGTATGTCCACCTGAAGGGGCTGGGTACGCCGAAGGAAGGGCGGCTGGCCGCGCGGCGCGGCGACATGCCCCTGTTCTGGAGCATCGTCGAGGAACGGATGGGCACGCCGGAAGCGGAATTCGACCTTCTGCGCGCCGTCGAGATCGCGCGCGGGAAGCGGAGCGCCCTGCTCTGCTTCGAGGCCGATCCCCATGTCTGCCATCGGCAGCGGGTGGCGGACGCCCTGGCGGAGCGCTTCGGATTTGGCGTCGAGCACATCCATCCTACGGCGCTGCCGTAAGGCCGGCGGCCCGGCGCCTTCCGTCGTTCAGAAGCCTTCCGTCGTTCAGAAGCCGTCCGTCGTTCAGAAGAAGGTGGAAAGGTCGGAGTGGGGATCGACGCCGAGCAGGGTGATCGACTGTCCGCCATGCTGGATCACGATATCTCCGCCTGTCGTCTGCGCCACTTTCAGGTCCGCCAGCTTGACCGACGAGTTCAGCATCAGGTGATCCTGGCCGACCTGGAAGCCCTTGACGAGGTCGTGGCCGTGGTTGGCGGTGAAGACGAAGGTGTCCTTGCCGGCGCCTCCGGTCAGGACGTTGTCCAGGCCGTTGTCGGTGACCGTCGCACCCGCCGCCGTCTTGATGACGAGGTTCTCGACGTTTTCCGGCACGGTGTATTTGGTGTCCCAGAGGAATACCGTGTCCCGTCCCTCGCCCGGCTTTTCGGTGACGACATCATACTTCGAGCCGACGACGTACATATCGTCGCCCTTGCCGCCTGCCATCCGGTCGATTCCGGAGCCGCCGTCGATATAGTCGTTCTCGGACGAACCGACGAGATTGTCGGCGGCGGCTCCGCCCTTGAAGACCCTGATATAGGCGGCGCTGTCCTGCCAGTCGTGGACCGAGCCTATCGACCGGAACGTAGTATTTGACCGCATCAGGACCGAGATGGGACTGGTCGAAGTCGCCCGTCAGACCGTTGCCGGAGGAGACGGCGACGGCGCCGGCCTTGGCGGTCAGCCAGTAAGTCTTCGAGACGATGTTATCGACGAGTTGCAGGCCTTTGGAGACGTAGCCGAGGTTGTCCGTGCTCGCGTTGATGACGGACACTTTGCTGACGTTAGCCAGCGAGTTCTGCATGATCAGGCTGTTGACGGCGCCATAGGCGTTGAGCGCGTGCTTGGACGCATCCACCACCATGTTGCCCTGAACGAGCAGGTTCTTGGCTTCGTATTTGAGTCCGGCCGGGAAGACGGTGCCCTGATCGGTGCTGAAACCGCCGACGAGAATACCGTCGGGCACCTGATGCAGGTAGTTGTTCAGGATCTTGACGTTCGACGAACCGGCCTTGACGACGATTCCGCTCAAGCCCCGGACATCATAGACTTCATTGTTGGCGACGACGCCATTTCGCATATAGACGTTGTCGATGCCTTCCTGAGTTTTGATATCGTAGACCGTATTGCCGACGATGGCGGTATTGAGCGTTTGCGCGGTCTTTATGCCGTCGATCGACTGGCCGTGGACGATGTTGTCTTCGATCACGACGCTGTTGACGAGCTTGGTCAGGTTATTGCCGCTCTGCGTCAGCTTGATGCCTTCGGTCCCACCGATAAGCTCGAAGCCTTTGATGACCACGTTACTGATGCCGTAGCCAAACATAACCGGCTTGCTTGCACTGGCGGCCACAATGTTGGCGGCACCAGGACCGTCCGCCGATACGATCCAGATCGGCTTGTCCGCCGTGCCGCTCCTGCCGAGAAGATCGACGTTTTCGGTATAGGTTCCTTCCTTGACCATGATGGCAGTCCCAGGCTTCGCCGCCTTGACGGCCGCCTGGATCGTCTTGAAGGGGGAAGTTTCGCCCCCTGAATTACTGTCACTGCCGCTGTTCGATACCCAGATGGTGTTGGTGGGGACGGCGCTCTCGAAAAGACACGACGTCCGCTGCCAGCGCCGAAATGGCGATGGGGTTGTAGGTCATCAATTATTCCTCGGGCTGCTCTCTGCCCTAATAATGTCACGAGATTTATTTCTAAGTATTTAATAGGCAAAATGATTATTTCGCAGTACTTTCCATTGAAACAAGTACGGATTGCATCTTTGTTTTGCGCCTTAAAGTAATTCTGTTTTCGTTACTATGAATGGATGTTAATGATTAATGGATTTTTACTTGTGGAGAGATCAGGCTGTCGCCTGGATGAGGGGCCGGGCCGGCCCCACCGGATCGTGATGCAGGCGCTACGGAGCAAGCGTCAGAACGCCCAGACGCGCGGGATCAGCAGCAGCGACAGCGCGATGACGATCAGGTCCAGCGGCAAGCCCACCCGCCAGAAATCGCCGAAACGGTAGCCGCCCGGCCCCAGGATGATCGAATTGTTGTGGTGCCCGAAAGGCGTCAGGAAATCGCACGACGCGCCGATGGCGACCGCCATCAGGAAGGCATCGGGCGAAACCCCCAGTTGCTGCGCGATATTGATCACGACGGGCGCCATGATGACCACCGTCGCCGCGTTGTTCAGAACCGGCGTCACCGCCATGGTCGCGATCAGCACGACGGCCAGCATGCCCATAGGCCCTGCGGTGGGCGCCATCATGACGACGGCCTCGCCGATCCAACTGGCGAGCCCCGTCGTCTGGACGGCGGTGCCGAGCGGGATCATGGCGCCCAGCAGCACGACCACCGGCCAGTCGATCGCCTCATACAAGGCCGCCGGCCGGATGATGCGCGCCGCCAGCATCGCCAGGACCGCGCAGGTGAAGGCGATAGCCGCGGATGCCAGATCCAAGGCGGCGGCGGTCACGGCGGCGGCGAAGACCGGGACGATCAGCCAAGTCCGGCGCGGCTCGAACTCCAGCTTGCGGTCGGCCAGCGGGATGCAGCCCAATTCCTCCACCGCCTCGGCGACGATCTCCGGATCGCCGTCCAGCAGCAGGATATCCCCGGCGCTGAGATTGGCGTCGCGCAGCCGCCCCTCGAACCGCCGGCCCTGCCGCGATACCGCCACCAGATTGACGCCCCAGCGCTCCCGCAGGTCCAGCGACAGGGCGCTGCTGCCCTGGATCAGGGCGTTGGGCATCACCATGGCCTCGGTCAGCCGCAACTCGCGCCCGCCCGCGCCCTGCGCCAGCAAGGCCAGCCCTTCCAGCTCGACCAGATGCTGCAAGGTGGCGGTGTCGGTTTCCAGCAGCACGATATCGCCGGACTGGAACTTGACCGTGCCCGGCCGCGCGAAGACCCGGCGGCCGTCGCGGATGACGCCGATGACGGTGACGCCGCGCTCATCCTCCAGCCGCTCGACCTTCTGCCCAGCCCAGAGCGAGCCGGGCCGGATCAGCGCCTCGGTCACATAGTCGCTGACCCGGAAACGCTCGATATCGACGCGCGGAGCAGCGCGGTGACGCGGCAGCAGCCGCCAGCCCGCCAGCGCCAGATACGCCAGTCCGGCGACGGTGACCGCCAGCCCCACCGGCAGAAAATCGAACATCAGGAAACGATGGCCCGTCGCCTGCTCGCGAAAGCCCGAGATCAGCAGGTTGGGCGGCGTGCCGATCAGCGTACACATGCCGCCCAGCATCGTGGCGAAGGACAGCGGCATCAGGATCAGACCGGGCGGATAGCCGTTCCGCCGGGCGGTGGAGAGCGCCAGCGGCATCATCAGCGCCAGCGCCCCGACATTGTTCATGAAGGCCGACAGCAGCGCCGCGAAGGCGCAGATGGCCCCGATCTGCGCGGCGGGCGTCTTCGCCATGTCGGTGCAGCGTCTGGCCGCATCGTCCACAAGGCCGGAGCGCGCCAGCGTCTGGGTGATCACCAGCACCATCGCGACCGTCACGACCGCCGGGCTGCTGAAACCGGCGAAGGCCGCGTCCGGCCTGATGATGCCCGTCAGCACGCAGATCATCAGGGCCGCGACCGCGACGATGTCGAAGCGCCAGCGGTCCCAGACAAAAATGGCGAGTGTCCCCGCCAGCACCGCCAGAAGCGCGCCTTGTTCCCAGGTCATGACGCGCCCGTCCAGATAATGTCCGATGTGCCTCTACGGCGGCGTCAGCCCGCGCTGCGCAGCAGTTCCCGCACGGGGACGTCGTCACCGGCCAATGCCGCGCTGAGCGTCATGTTGTCAAGGATCTCGGTCGTCGCCTCATGCACACTGGCGAAGACCCGGCGCACCGCGCATTTCTCCTCGCTGACGCAGTCCTCGCAGCGGCGATAGGCCATGCGGCTGAGGCAGGGCAGCGGCGCCAGCGGGCCGTCCACGATGCGGACGATCTCGCCGAAAGTCACCTTGTCCGCCGGCTTCAGCAGGGCGTAACCGCCATTCTTGCCGCGCCAGCTCTGCACCACGCCCTGGTGTTTGAGGTCCAGCAGAATCTGTTCGAGAAAGCGTTTGGGCAGCCGCTGACGCTCCGCGATATCGCTGATCATCAGCGACTCGCCCTCGTTCAGATCGGCAAGCACCAACAGGGCCTGCAACGCGTACTTGGCTTTCTGGGACAGCAACTCCCGGACCCTCTGACAACACTGGCATCTATACTGCTGATATTTAGGCTTTTTTCGATGAAATAGAAGTTTCAAATCGAAGGAAGCGACACTTCACCGCGCATTGGTGCAATTGCGTCACGTCTTACCGTGAAAAAGCGGAGCCCGAGAGGACCAGCGCGAAGACACCCAGCACGGCGGCGCTGACCCGCTGGACCCAGCGGTGCCGGGCTCCGGCCGCCGTCAGGGCGGCGCCGACGCCGATCCAGGCGGTCCCGACCGCGACGATCAGCGCCGACCAGCCCCGCCAGATAGGGCAGCGCCGCCGCACGGATTTCCTTCCGCCAGATGGGGGATGATGGCGAAGGCGAAGATCAGGCCCTTGGGGTTCAGCAGCGTCGTCACGAAGACTTTGGCGAACGGCACCGCCCGCGCCTCCACCCCATGCACCGCCGCCGTCCAGTGCCGCCACGCCAGCAAGGCCAGCCACAAGCCGCAGCAGACCCGGAGAGCCGAGCCGAACAGCGGCCAGTTCTGGGCGACCGGCCCCAGCACGAGCGCCAGAGCCAGGATGGAGCAGAGGTAGCCTGAGACTTCCGCCGGGATCAGGTGGAGCGACCGCCGCATTCCCACCGCCGCACCGGAAGCCGCCAGCAGCGTATTGGTCGGCCCCGGCGTCGCCAGCAGCCCCAATACGGCGAGGATGAATGCGAACGGTTCCGTCATGCCCCAATACCTTCCGTGCGAAAATCGAACCGGTCCAATCGGCCGGAGGCGAAACTACCCCTATTTGCAGCAGGAACCAAGAGATGGAAGCGGGGTTTAGATGCGGCATCTTGAAAGGATGGACATCGACATGCGGTCCCCGTCAGCGTTTATTTTCAGTGCTCTGGCTTTCTCCTCGCTGGTACTGGCTCCCGCCCTGGCGGAGGAACCAGCCGGCAAATCCGATAACAACTCGCGTGGTCATCGAAGGCGAAGCCTCGTACTACGGCGGTGATTTCCATGGCAAGAAGACCGCCAACGGCGAGATCTTCGACCAGAACAAAATGACCGCCGCCTCCAAGGAGCTGCCGCTCGGCTCGAAGGCGACGGTCACCAATGAGGAAACCGGCAAGTCGGTCGATGTCAAGATCAACGACCGCGGCCCCTATGCGGAAGACCGGGTCCTCGACGTGTCCAAGGGTGCCGCCAAGAAGCTCGACATGATCGACGACGGCACGGCGCCCGTGACGATCGAGGTCGATCCCGACAAGCAGCCGACCGAAAAGGTCCGCGAGAAGGTCGAGGATCTGGCCGAGAAGAAGAACGTCCACGGCAGAAGTAAGAAGACCGCCAAGGCGGAGTGAACGCCGACCTGCGCCTCGACGATGCGGGCGCGATCAGAACCCGACCTGATCGCCGCCCTTCAGGTCCAGGATCTCGCGCGCCTCGGCAGCCGTCGCGATTTCCAGCCCCAGCCCTTCCAGGATCGAGCGCGCGCGGCGGACCTGGGCCGCGTTGCTCTCCGCCAGCTTGCCGGGACCGTCCCACAGGCTGTCTTCCAGCCCGACGCGGACATTGGCGCCCATGGCGGCCGCCATGGCGGCGATCGGCATCTGGTTGCGCCCGGCGCCCAGCACCGACCAGCGGTAATCGTCGCCGAACAGCCGGTCCGCCGTCCGCTTCATGTGCATCACGTCTTCCGGATGCGGCCCGATGCCGCCCAGCAGGCCGAACACGGTCTGGACGAACAGCGGTCCCTTGACCAGCCCGCGATCCCGGAAATGCGCCAGATTATACAGGTGCGAGGTGTCGTAGCACTCGAACTCGAACCGGGTGCCGTTCTCCGAGCAGGTCTTCAGGACGTATTCGATATCCGCGAAGGTGTTCTTGAACACCAGATCGCGGCTGTTCTCCAGATGCTGGCGCTCCCACTCGAACTTGAATTCCTTGAAGCGGTTCAGCATCGGATAGAGGCCGAAATTCATCGACCCCATGTTGAGCGAGGCCACTTCCGGCTTCAGCTCGGCCGCCGGACGAAGCCGCTCCTCGACCGTCATGTACGGGGCACCGCCGGTCGTCAGGTTGATGACGCAGTCGGTGCGCTGCTTGATCACCTTCAGGAACGGCTGGAAGGCTTCCGGCGTCTGGTCCGGCTTGCCGGTCTCGGGATTGCGGGCATGCAGGTGGACGATTGCCGCCCCGGCTTCAGCCGCCCCGATGGCGGCGTCGGCGATCTCTTCCGGCGTCACCGGCAGATGCGGCGACATGCGATGGCGTATGGATGGCGCCGGTCACGGCGCAGGTGATGATGACCTTGTTGGACTTCGCCACGGTGTTTCCTCCCGTTTCCCTGAATTTGCTCAGATATTTAAAGTCAAAGCGTCTCGACATTGGCGCAGACGCTGAGCGACTGGCCGGAGACGTTGCGGCCAGCCGGCGATGCCAGGAACAACACCATGGCGGCGACATCGTCGGCGCTGACCATCCGGCGCAGCGAGGTCTTGGCGAGGTATTCCTTCTCCATCTCGTCATAGCTGACGCCGACCTGATCGGCCCTGGCGCTGATCACCTTCTCGATCCGGGGGCCGGCGACGATGCCCGGCAGAACCGCGTTGACCGAGATCCCGGACGGCCCCAGCTCCCGCGCCAGACTTTCCGTCAGCCCGATCACGCCCCACTTGGCCGCCGCATAGGGAGTGCGGAAGGCATAGCCGAGCCGGCCCGCGACGGAAGACATGTTGACGATGGCGCCGGCGCCTTCCTTCTTCAGCATCGGAACCGCGCGGCGGGCGCACAGGAACATGCCGGTCAGGTCGATATCGATGCAGCGGCGCCAGTCGGCCGGCGAGATATCCTCGATCGCCGCCGTCGGCCCGGCGATGCCGGCATTGTTGACCAGCACGTCAAGCCCGCCGAGCGCGGCCTGCACATCGTCGAACAGCCGGTCCACCGCCGCTTCGTCCGACACGTCGGCGACCGTGGTGCCCACACCCGGAATCGCTTCGCGGCAGGCCGCCAGCGCGCCTTCGTCCACGTCGCAGACATGAACCCTGGCGCCGGCCTCGGCCAGCGTCCGCGCGATGGCGAGACCGATGCCCGAAGCGCCGGCCGTTACGAGCACCCGCTGCCCATCGGCATTGAAATTAGCCATGTCGTTCCTCCCCCTTTTTTCAGCAAGCCTGTACCGTTCTGTCTTTTTGATCATAAATCAAATATCACGCTGGAAGGCAAGGCTCTTGAGGGGCTATATTGCGATTGAGCACCGGGAAGAGGACGGCACCGCCATGGCACTCACCAACAGAAGCCTGCCCCTGCGCCCCGTCCCCAGGGAGACGGTGCAGGACCACGTTTATCGGCAATTGAAAGAGCTGATCCTGAACGGCGGCATCGAACCCGGCCGCACGGTGACGATCCAGAGCTTGGCGGATGCCTTCGGCGTCAGCGCCATGCCGGTGCGGGAAGCCCTGCATCGGCTGGTGGCGGAAAAGGCGCTGACGGTCGTCGCCGGCCGCTCGGTCGGCATCCCGCCGCTCAACATCGACCGCCTGGAAGACCTGACCCGCGCCCGGATCGAGATCGAGGGTGTCGCGACGGAATGGGCGGCGCGCGTGATCTCAGCCGCCGATCTGGCGAAGCTGGACGATCTGATCGCGACGATGGAAGCCGCCCAGGCGGCGGGTGACGGCAAGCGCTACGTCCCGGCCAACCGGGACTTCCATTTCACGGTCTACCGCGCGGCGGGGTCGGAGACGCTGCTGTCGATCATCGAATCCCTGTGGCTCCGCATCGGCCCCTACTTCGACCTGCTGAACGCCGCCGGGGGTTTGCGCGCCTCCAACGCCGAACACCGCCGGATTCGGGATGCGCTGGGGCGGGGTGACGGTGCTGAGGCGCGCGCGGCGCTGAAGGCGGATATCGAGGGTGCGGCGAGGACGCTGCGGACGCTGCTGCCCTGATCGAGATTTGATGAAATGCGTGTCGGGCTCGAGCGAGGCCCAACCTACGAGCAGACGCGTCGAATGTCGGCGCCGCTATCGTCTGGACCGACCTCGAGCCCAACACGCACTCCGCCTTACCGGGAATGCCGCCGCAACTGGAGTTCCTTCAGGCAGCGGTCGATCCACTGGGCCGTCAGCTTTTCCTGAACGCTGTTCTGCCGAAGCCGCTCGTTCAACCCGGTGAAATCGACCCGGTCAAGCTCCTGATCCTGGTTGAAGCAGGAGAACACCACCGACTCCTCCCCCGTCACCGGATCGTGGTGCGTCTGGAGGCACTGGGCGCAGATTTCCTTCATCATGCATTGCATCGGGCTGTTGATCGACCCGACCGCCACGTGTCCCGGCTTCAGATACGGCGCCAAAACCGTATGCCGCGCCACCGCCACCGCGTGCATCATGCGGTCCGAGCCGATCGCGACGATGCGGTCCACGTCGCCAAGCGGAATTTCCACCGGCCCCAGTTCCCCCGCCGCATAGGCCCGCATCGCTTCCACGATGTTGCCGGTGAAACTGCGGTCCTGCGGGCGTCCGGGCGCGAACCCCGGCGCTTCGTCCGAGCACCAGACCACGACATCGGCGGCGGCTTCGATCCGCTCCACCTTGTAGCGGTCGATCAGCTTCTTGTAGCCGGCGAAATAGACCACCCGGTTGCCGCGCTCCCGGCACGCCTGCCCGATCGAGAACAGCACCGCGTTGCCAAGGCCGCCGCCGGCCAGACAGACCGTCTCCCCTTCCGGGATTTCCGTCGGCGAACCGGTCGGCCCCATCAGGATCACCGGATCGCCCGCCTTCATCAGCGCGCAGAGGTCCGACGATCCGCCCATCTCCATCACGATCAGCGACAGCAGCCCCTGCGCCTTATCGACCGAAGCGCCGGTCAGCGCCAAGCCTTCCATGGCGAGCGTCGTGCCGTCCACCTGATGGGCCAGCGTCTCGAAATTCTGCAGCCGGTAGAACTGCCCCGGCTCGAACCGCGCGGCGGCGCGCGGCGCCTTCACGACGACCTCGACGATATCGGGCGTCAGCCGGATCACGTCATGGACGACCGGCCGCATGTCATGGTTGACCATGTCGATCACCGCATCAGCCGGCACCACGTCGGCCGGAGCCGCGCCAGCGCCCGCGATACCACCGGATAGCCCTGCTTCGCCCCGGCCATCGCCTTGACCACGTTGCCGGCGAAGGACGGGTG
This sequence comes from uncultured Alphaproteobacteria bacterium, assembly GCA_963848585.1. Taxonomy (GTDB): domain Bacteria; phylum Pseudomonadota; class Alphaproteobacteria; order Azospirillales; family Azospirillaceae; genus Skermanella. The sequence continues at coordinate 9,899 of CAWKET010000060.1, forward strand.
CAGGTCACCGAAGAACGACACCGTCCGCCCATCGGCATGGCGGCTCATCAGCACATGGGCGGACGCCGGCTTGCACGACCGCTCCGGCGTCGCCGGGTTGCCGTCCTCGTCCAGCGCCCGGAAATGCCGGCCGTCGAGAACGGCCCATTCCGGCTCCTCGCGCGCCAGCACCGTGTTCGGCTGGGTGCCCGCCGCGATCAGGATCGTCCGGGCCGGCAGCACCACGTCATCGCCCGCGACAGTCACCGCCAAGCCGGCGGCATGGCCGAAGCGGTCCACCTCCACCGCCTGCGGGGTCGCACTCTCCAGGAAGCGGATGCCCTCCGCCATCCCGTGCGCCACTTCCTCGTGGTTCAGCGTATAGCTGGGCGACTCGACCAGCCGCCGCCGATACGCCACCGTCGCCCCGCCCCAGCCATCCAGAAGCCGCTGAAGTCGCGGCGCCCGCGCCTCGGCCCGCGCAAGCTCCCGCTCCTCGCGGAGCGCTCGGGCATGGGCGATGAACTCATCCGCCGTCAGCCGCTCTTCTTCGGTCCAGGCCGCCCGAACCGCCTCCTCGCCGCGCTCGAACGCCAGCGTCTCGTAGCGGCGCAGGAATTTTTCGACCTGGACCGGGTAATAGGCCAGCGCCTCGGTCGCCGTGTCGATCGCGGTCAGCCCGCCGCCGACCACGACGACCGGCAGCCGGATTTCCAGGTTGGCGACCGAGTCCTCCTTGGCCGCCCCGGTCAACTGCAAGCCCATCAGGAAGTCGGACGCCTGCCGCACGCCGCGCGCCAGCCCGTTCTTCATCGGGACTATGGTCGGGCGGCCCGCCCCCATGCACAGTGCGATGTGGTCGAATCCGGCGTCGAACGCATCCTCGACGCTCAGCGTGCCGCCGAACCTGACGCCGCCGACCATGACGAACTGCCGCCGCCGCTCCAGCAGCAGGCGGATCACCTTCAGGAAGTTCTTGTCCCAGCGCACCGTGATGCCGTACTCGGCAACTCCGCCGAAGCCCGCCATGATGCGGTCGTCCAGATGGTCCCACAGGTCCTTGATCTGGCGGATCGGGCGGAAATGCACCCTGCGCCCCATCGGCAGCACGCCGGACAGGTCGGCCGGCAGCGGCTCGATCTTCAGGCCGTCGATGCCGACGACGGTGTGGCCGTCGTTCATCAGGTGATGCGCCAGGGTGAAGCCCGCCGGCCCAAGCCCAACCACCAGCACCTTGTAGCCGCTCTCCGCCCGCATCATGGGGCGGCGCAGGTCCAGCGGGTTCCAGCGGGTCAGCAGGCTGTAGATCTCGAAACCCCAGGGAAGCTCCAGCACGTCCTTGAGCGTGCGGGTTTCCATCTGCGGGATATCGACCGGCTCCTGCTTCTGGTAGATGCAGGCCTTCATGCAGTCGTTGCAGATGCGGTGGCCGGTCGCGGCGCACAGGGGATTGTCCACCGCGATCATCGCCAGCGCCCCGACCGGATGGCCCGCCGCCTTGACCGTGTTCGCTTCCGAAATCTTCTCTTCCAGCGGACAGCCCGCCAGCGTCACGCCGAACGGGCTTTTCTGATACTCGCCGCTCTTGCGGTCCCTCAGCCCCTTGGAGCAGCTATCCTTGCCCTGGTTGTGGCACTCGATGCAGTAATTGGCCTCATCCAGCGCGCCGATCAGGTCGGTGCCGCAGTCGGTCAGCCCGAAGCCCTGGCGCTGCCGCTGGTGGGATTCCGGCAGCCGCATCACCGCGACACCGCTACCGTCTCTCCACCGTTTCGACCGGCACCAGCCGGGCGGGGTCGGTCTTGACCGGGATCTGGAACAGCACGCCATGCCCGTGCCGTTCCCGCCCCTCCTCCGACCACAGCGCCCAGGCGGCGTAGCGGGCGGCGAAGTCCAGCTCGGCGGCATGGGCGGGCTCATCGCCGAGCCAGTCCATGACCCGCACCGCGAAGGTCAATTCATCGAACTGGATGCCGAGATGCGCTTCCAGCGCCGCCGTCAGAGCCCGCCCGTCCAGCTCAGCCGCCTGTTCCGGCCGGAAGGCTTTCGCGGCGCGGCGCTGGACGAACAGCCGCTTGGCGGCGTAAAGCGGCGTCAGGGCTTCGTGACGTGCGGCGAGTTGACGCAGCGCCGCACCGATGCCGAACAACTCGCCGATGAAATCGTCCAGATGGGGCGCCAGATCGGTCAGCAGCAGGCTCTCGCCGCCAGCGGCGGCCAGCGCCTCCGGCTGCGCCCGCGCCGCCAGCAGCCGCGAGGCCAAGTCGCCGTCGGCTTCCCTCAGCCACTCGACGAAGCGGCGGTCAAGCTTCTCCAACCCCGCATTCTCGTAGAGGTCGGTGAAAGCCAGGCCGAAGCCGAGGGTAAGTTCCGTCATTTCATGCCAGCCGGCGGAGTCGACGCGTGCCTTGGAGTTGTATCACGCCGCCGCATCCACGCCATGGGAAAGCCCCACGGCGCGCCCAGCCGCGACCAGGGGACGCACCCGTGTGTTCAGATCCCCCGGCCAGTTCAAACTTTGAGAGTTCTCAGAAGCTTTTTTTCGGATCGCGGTTGAAGGCCAACTGCTCCGGGGTCAATTGAAACCCGACCAGGATGCCATAACCGGCGGCGCTGGAGCCCTGAGCCAGCGGGATCTGCTGCACCAGCTCCTCGACCGAGGTGCCCTTGCCGACATTGGGGGAGAAACCGATAGTCGTATCGAACTGCTGTTTGCCGATGATCCGCCCGGCAGGGTCGGTAATGGCGACAAAATATTGGTACGCCCCCTGGGCATCGCGGGCCGCCGGACCCCGTTCGGCACCCAGCAGGAGGTTCAGGTTGACGGTCACGCCCTTGTCGCCGTACTCGCATCCGCCATCGTATTTCAGCACGGCGGCGCGCGATACGACATCGGTCATGTCATGGGCGCCACCGCTGCGAAACTGCGTCACTTCGCGGGTTTCGTCGGGAATGGTGACCTTGGGACAGGCCAGCGCCGGGGTGTCGCCGGCGGCATTGGCCTCCTGCCCCGGTCCCTTGCCGCCATTGCCCGAGCAGGCCGCCATCAAGGGCAGTAAGCCTATCAGACCGGCGGCAACCAGCAATGCGCCTCGGGCTTTCCTGACAGGCGTTCCTATATTACGGTCGGTTCTGAAAAACATCGCCACTGTGATGACTCGCTTGTAGGTTTGTGCAGTGCGACTTTAGAGCAAGGCATCGGGGCGGCACAAGCCGGCCTCCACCATCCAACCCATAACGGGTATCAGTGCAAGGTTGAACTATGTCCAAACGGCCTCTGACCATCCTGCTGGCCAGCCCCCGCGGCTTCTGTGCCGGGGTGGACCGCGCGATCCAGATCGTCGAAGTCGCCCTGGAGAAATACGGCGCCCCCGTCTATGTCCGCCACGAGATCGTCCATAACCGCTTCGTGGTCGAAGGGCTTGAAGCCAAGGGCGCCGTCTTCGTCGATGAACTGGACGAGATCCCCGACAACGTGCCGGTGGTCTTCTCCGCCCATGGCGTGCCCAAGGCGGTCCCGGCGGAGGCCGAGCGGCGCAAGATGTTCTATCTCGACGCCACATGCCCGCTGGTCAGCAAGGTCCATATCGAGGCCGAGCGTCATTTCGAGCAGGGCCGTCAGGTCATCCTGATCGGCCATGCCGGCCATCCGGAAGTCGTCGGCACCATGGGCCAGTTGCCGGAAGGCAGCGTCGTCCTGGTCGAGAACGTCGCCGATGTCGGACAGGATCGAGGTCCGCGATCCGGACAACCTCGCCTATGTGACCCAGACGACCCTGTCGCTGGACGACACCGCCGCCATCGTCGCGGCTCTGCGCGCCCGCTTCCCCGCCATCTCGGTCCCGCGCAAGGAAGACATCTGCTACGCCACCACCAACCGCCAGCACGCGGTCAAGGCGATAGCGCCGCGCGCCGACATGGTGCTGGTGGTGGGTGCGCCCAACTCGTCCAACTCCATGCGCCTTGTCGAAGTCGCCCGAAACCACGGCTGCGAGCGCGCCATGCTGGTCCAGCGCGCCTCCGACATCGACTGGGACGCGCTGGAGGACGTGCGGGTCCTGGGCGTGACCGCCGGCGCCTCGGCCCCCGACATCCTGATCCAGGAAGTGCTTCAGGGCGCCAGGGACCGGTTCGACGTGACGATCGAGGAAGTCACCCTGACGCGCGAAGACGTCGTCTTCAAGCTGCCGCGCGTCCTGACGGCGACGGCCGCCGCCGAATAGGCGGCCGTCTCAGCGCAGCAGGACGAAGGCGAACACGAGCAGAAGCAGCAGGATGCCGAAAACGACGGCCATCCGCGTCGTCGATTCGCCTCCTGCCGCCCCGTGTCCCACGCCGCCATGTTCCTGCACCTCGGTCATCGCCACCGGCTGCCCCTGCCGCGATCCGTCCCCGGGCTGCGCCTTCGGCCGCAGCGGCACGACCTTGTCTTGTTTCGTCGGGCGGTTCCGGCAACCGGAAGTCCGGCACGTCGGCTGCTTCATCGCCATCGTAAACACGCGGCCGGCGCGTCAACTCCTCGTCCACTTCGACCGAGACGCCGGCCCGTTCAAGCCGGTCCAGCGTTTGCGCCAGCTCCGTCTAACTCATGCTGTCAATCGGCAGTGTGGCGTTGACCTGATCGAGCGTGACGAACCCCTGCTCACGGCCCATTTCCACAAGGCGATGGAAGGCGGCTTCTTTGGTTGCCATGGCTTAGCTCTCATCGGACGGACGGAGTTGGTCACTTCTTCAACACGTCAAGGCCGGTGAAGTGTCGCTTCCTCATCGCGTGAAATCCGGGCGTGAAAGGTCCGAATCGGACCCGTCCCGCGTGAATTCCTTGAGCCGGAGGGCCATTGGCGGGCATGCTTGACCGTGAAACCGAAAAGGGCTAGTTGCCGCACCGCCATGGCCGTTTATACCGAAGTCTCCGACGAAGACCTGAACACCTTCATCGCCCAGTACCCGCTGGGCGCCGTCCTGTCATGCAAAGGCATCGCGGAGGGGGTGGAGAATTCCAACTACCTGCTGGTGACGGAGACGGGGCCGTATATCCTGACGCTCTACGAGAAGCGGACCCGGCGCGACGATCTGCCGTTCTTCTTAGGGCTGATGGAGCATCTGGCGGCCAAGGGCGTCGGCTGTCCCGTTCCCCTGCACGGCCACGACGGCGTAGCCCTGCGGGAGCTGTGCGGACGGCCCGCCGTGCTGGTGACGTTCCTCAACGGCATGTGGCCCCGGCGAATCGACCCTTACCATTGCGCCGCGCTTGGGCGAGGCCATGGGCACCATGCACAAGGCCGGCGCCGACTTCGCCATGAAGCGGCCCAACGACCTGTCGGTCGCCGGCTGGCGTCCGCTGTTCAACTCCTGCGCCGCCCGCGCTCACGAGGTCCGGCCGGGGCTGGCGGAAGCGCTGGAGCGGGAGCTGGATACGCTGGAGGCGCAATGGCCCGCCGAGGGTACGCTGCCCGTGGGGGTGATCCACGCCGACCTGTTCCCCGACAACGTCTTCTTCCGGGGCCGCACCCTGTCGGGGCTGATCGACTTCTACTTCGCCTGCACCGACGTGCTGGTCTACGACCTCGCGATCTGCCTCAACGCGTGGTGCTTCGAGCCGGACGGCGCGTTCAACGCGACCAAGGCGCGGGTGATGCTGTCGAGCTACCGCAAGGTCCGCCCGCTGTCGGACGAGGAACTGGCGGCCTTGCCGCTGCTGGCGCGGGGCAGCGCGCTCCGCTTCCTGCTGACCCGCCTGTACGACCTGCTCAACCACCCGCCCGGCGCTTTCGTCAAGCCCAAGAACCCGCTGGAATACTGGAACAAGCTGCGCTTCCACCAACAGGTCAGCGGCCTCGGCGCCTACGGGCTGGAGTGATTTCATGAGCGACGCGACGGCGGACGGGCGGACGGCGAAAAGACTGTTGTGGACATCTACACCGATGGCGCCTGCAGCGGCAATCCGGGGCCGGGCGGCTGGGGCGCCATCCTGCGCTATGGCAGCGTGGAGAAGGAGCTGTGCGGCGGAGAGCCCGGCACCACCAACAACCGCATGGAACTGATGGCCGCGATCCAGGCGCTGGAAGCGCTGAAGCGCCCGGTCAAGGTCCGCCTTCACACCGACAGCCAGTATGTGAAGGACGGCATCACCAAGTGGATTCACGGCTGGAAGGCGCGCGGCTGGCAGACCGCCGACAAGAAGCCGGTCAAGAACGCCGAGCTGTGGAAGCGGCTGGAAGCCGCCAAGGCCTCCCATGACATCGAGTTCCACTGGGTCCGGGGCCATGCCGGCCACCCGGAAAACGAGCGCGCCGACGAGTTGGCCCGCAAGGGCTTGAAGGAAGCCCGGCAGCGGCCTTGAGCCGGCTGCCGGGCATTCCCAAGCCGGGAAGGCCTCCTCAGAACTCCAGGTTGAGCGTCGCCAGGGCGACGTAGCCGTTGCCGACATCCGGATCGTCATCGTCGAAGAAGATCACTTCCGGGCCGAAGGTCAGGCCTTGGGCGATCTGGTATTCGGCGCCGACGGCGTAGATGTTGATATCGCGCCCGGTCACATCGACCTTCTGGTACTGGGCGGCGACACCCCAGTCGTCGGCTTCATAGGCGAAGTCCGACGTTCCATGACTTGGTTCCAGTCTCCTCCGTCTCGATCTGGCTGTCGCCGTTGTCGTTATAGGCGCCGCCGAGCTTGAAGCCCTGCCAGCCGATCTGGGTGCCGACGCCCCAGGCGTCGAAGTCCTGAGCGGTCGAGCCCTCCTTGGCGTCGCCGTGGACATAGGCGCCGGCAAGCACCAGCGAAACTCCGGCGAATTCGCGCGTGTAGTTGATGCCGGCTTCGACCAGATCCTTGTAAAGGTTCTCGTCCGCATCGGGATCGACCGCCTTGAAGCCGACGACGCTCTGGTCCTCGTCATCGGACTGCGGGGTGTAGGATACACCGGCCTGAAGGCCCCCGAGGACCGGCGACAGATAGGTGATCTTGGTCGCATCCGACGTGTCGGTGGGTGACAGCAGGTCGTCGGTATCGATCCCCGGCCCGGCGAAGTCGAACCAGTCCTCGTCGATCTGGCCGTTGCCGACGACCGGCGCGTAGACGAACAACTCGTCCGCGGCACCGTCATCGTCGCCCAACGTGATCCGGCCCCAGGACCCGCCGGCATAGACCGACGCCTCGTCCGTGGACGATACCGCCGCCGTGGCCGTCGTTCTCCAATTCGATCTTCGCGCCATAGAGCAGGCCGTTGTCGGCCTTGCCGTCGGCGCGGATATGGATCTCGGTCTCGTTCTGGAACTCCCTGCTGGTGGCGCCGGGCGTGTCGCTGTCGTAGGTCGCGGCCCGAAACGTCGTGAAACCGCCCAGGGTGACGGTAAGCTGGGCCTGCGCCCCGTAAACCGGCGCCGCCGCGGCGGCGCCGGCAAGCAAAGCCATCCGTAAAGCCTTCGATCCCGACAACATCCAACTGCTCCAAATGCGTATGTTCGTTCTGGAGCGCAGTTTCAGGGGGCTGTCAAATGTTGACCAGAAGGGCAAAAGTCTAAGCGGTACTCCCACGTCTTGGTGTGCCATATCAGCGACACGGTATTATTACATCTTCAATACCCCAACCGCCTGCGGCAGCCACAGCACCAGATCGGGCACCGACATCACCAGCAGCAAGGCGGCCGTCATGGCGGCGACGAACCAGAGCACCCAGCGCACCGTGGATTCCATGGAAACCTTGGCGACCGCCCCCGTCACCATCAGGTTGACCGCCATCGGCGGGGTGAACTGGCCGATGGCGAGGTTCATCGTCATCATCACGCCGAACCACACCGGGTCCCACTGGAACGCCCGCATCAGCGGCACCAGCAGCGGCAGCATGATCAGGTAGATCGACACCGCGTCCAGGAACATGCCGGCGACCAGCAGCATCAGGTTGACCAGCAGCAGCACGGACCAGGACGAAACGTTCAGCCCCAGGATGCCGTGGGCCAGCGCGTCGAAGGCTCCCAGCGTGCTCCCCGCATAGCCGAAGACGCTCGCCAGCCCGATGATCAGCAGGACCACGGCGGAAATCTCCGCCGAATTCGGCCAGCACGTCGTAGAGATCGCGGAGGCTCATGCTGCGGTAGATCAGCAAGCCGACGATGGCGCCATAGGCCACCGCCACCACGGCGGCTTCGGTCGGGGTGAAGGCGCCGCTCCGCATGCCGCCCAGGATGATGACCGGGGCCAGCAGCCCCCAGATCGCTCCCTTGAACGCCTGCCAGACGGGAGGGCGCACCGTCTTGTCGTCAAGGCCGAAGCCATGGCGGCGGCTCAGCCATACGGCGGGGACGATCAGCGAAACGCCGGCCAGGATGCCGGGGATGACGCCGCCGGCGAACAGCGCCGGGACGGAGGCTTCCGGCACCAGCACGCTGTAGACGATGAAGCCCGACCGAAGGCGGGATCAGGATCGCGGTGGCGCCCGCCGCCGCGATGACGGAGGCGGAGAAGGCCGGCGGATATCCGGCCCGCGTCATGGCCGGCAGCATCACCGTGGCGACCGCCGCCGCATCCGCCGGGCCGGAGCCGGAGATCCCGCCCATCACCATGGCGACCAGGATCGCGACCACGCCCAGACTGCCGCGCCACGTCCCGACCAGGGCGCTCGCCAGATGGACGAGGCGGGCGGCCACCCCCGCCCGCTCGAAGATCACGCCGGCCAGGATGAACACCGGGATCGCCAGCAGCGGGTATTTGGCGATGCCGGTATAGACGCCGGTCGGCACCGACATGATGCCGAGATCGTAGATCCAGATCGCGGCGGTGCCGGCCAGCCCCAGCGCCACCGCGATCGGCGTCCCGGCCATCATCAGGACGAAGAAGATGCCCAGCAGGACAAGCGCGCCCGTCCCCGTCATGACCGCAGGCTCCTCACGATCATGACGGCGGCCCGCACCGCGATCAGGGCCGCCAGGACCGGCAGCCAGATAGTGTAGATCCACTGCGGCCAGCCCATCCCGGGCGAGGTTTCCTCGAACCGGTAGACGTCCCAGGCCAGTTCCCCGCCCAGCCAGACCAGCAGCAGGAACATGACCAGCGTGGCGGTTTCGGCGATGACCTCGGCGAACCGCTTCAGCGGCCTTGGCAGCCGGTCCACCAGGATGGTGATCGCGATATGCCGGCGCCGCGCCACGGCGGTGGCCGAACCGAGCAAGGCCAGCACCACCATCAGCGCCACGGAGATTTCCTCGGTGGCGGCGAAGCTGTAGTTGGTGAAGTAGCGCACCACCACATTGGCGAGCGTGATCAGGCAGATGACGCCCAGCACCACGGCCGCCAATGCGCGTTCGATCTCGCCCGCTTCACGCGGGACCGGCTGTCTTGACAATTCGGACACTGCTCTCGGTTCCCTGGAACTACTAACGTCGCGTCAGCGCTCGGCTATGGCGGCTTCGGCCTTGGTGACCAGATCCTCGCCGACGGTCTTCTTCCACTTGGCGTAGACGTCCTTGGTCGCATCCTGGAACGGCTGCTTTTCGGCGTCGGTCAGCGTCACCACCTCGACCCCGTTCGCCTTGATCTGGTCGATCAGGCTGGTGTCCTCGGCGGTCAGGCCTTTGCGCGCCATCGCGATTTCCTCGACGGCGGCCTGCTCCGCCGCTTCGCGCACCGCCGCCCGGTCGGCCTCGCTCCAGCTTTCCCAGACCTTGGCGTTGACCACGAAGATCAGCGGATCGGCGACATAGCCCCAGAGCGTCAGGTGAGTCTGGCTGACCGTGTGGAGCTTGGCGGCGGCGAAGATGCCGAGCGGGTTTTCCTGCCCGTCCACCGCCTTGGTCGCCATGGCCGGCTGCGCATCGGCCCAGCTCATCTGGGCGGGGTTGCCGCCAAGGGCGGTCATGGTATCGACGAACAGCGGGCTGCCGACGACCCGGATCTTCAGGCCCTTCAGGTCGGCCGGCGTGCGAATCGCGTGCTTGGAGTTGGAGATTTCGCGGAAACCGTTCTCGCCCCAGGCCAGCGGCACGACATCCTTGGAGCTGAGCAGCTTGAAGAGATCCTTGCCGACCTCCCCCTTGGTCAGGGCGTCGATCGCCTTGTGGTCCGGCATCAGGAAGGGCAGCGCGAACAGGTTCAACTCCTTCACCTGCGGCGACCAGTTGATGGTCGAGCCGACGGCGAAATCGATGCTGCCCTGGCGGAGTGCCGTGAATTCCTTGGTCTGGTCACCGCCGACCAGGGCCGCACCCGGATACATTTTGACGTTGATGCGTCCGTCCGTCTTTTCCCGCACCAGTTCCGCCCAGCGCTTGCCGCCGAAGCCCCAGGGGAAGGCCTCCCCGACGACGGTCGAGAGCTTGTATTCGGCCTTGTAATCGGCGGCGCTGGCCGGAACGGGACGGAGGTGACAGCGGTGAATGCCGCGAGCAGCAGGGCGAAAGCGCCTGTCCGGGCGAGCCTGCTGGCCACGCCGGCTTGGGAATGACGCATAATTTCCTCCGGTAAATGCTTATGATTGTTGCCCCAACGTATCACGCCGGAACTTCCTGTCCAGACACGCGAAAAAGATGCGGCACCGATCGGGTATTCCTTGATATGAAAGGAAGAGGTAGTTGGCAAGGAGATGGGAATGTCCTTCCGGGGGCAACGGTTCGCGGTTTTGAGCCTGGTGGTTGGATTGTCCATGGCGGCGCCCATGGGTGCCGTGACCGGCGCATGCCGCCGATCCGGCGGCCGCCGATGTGCAATGGGCGCAGACGATCCTGAAGGCGAAGGGTCTTTACAGCGGCCGGGCGAACGGTGACTTCAACGAGCCGACGCGCGCGGCCCTGCGCGCCTATCAGAAGTCGGCCGGTCTGCAGCAGACCGGGCAGCTCGACGCCGCCACATCGGGCCATATGCTGGCCGCGCGCCAGTCCACGACCCAATCCACCATGGGCAATCTGGCGGGGCCGAACGGCAAGCCGCAGCCCAGCCAGACGAACCGCAACGTCGAACCGCCGAAGCCGCTGGCATCGCCGACCACCCGAGTCGATACCCACGGATCGGAAACGGGCGTCCAGGCGCTGGGCGTCATCGGGCATTCGGTGAGCCAGTCGGCAGGTCAGTCGGGGGGCCATTCAAGCGGGCGCTCCGCTGAGCGTTCAGCCGCTCCCGCGCCATCCGCGCCGCACGGTCCGAACCCGCTCCCCGCACCAGTTCCAATGAGCAACCGCTGCGGCCCCGCGCGCGTCCGTCGCCCGAGGTGCCGCCCCCGGCGAGCCGGTCCCGCAGGCCGCTCCCCGGACCCGCGTCGATTCCGTCGGTCAGGCGGCGCCGGAAGGGATGCGGGAAGCTCCCGATCCGGCTGAAACCGGCCTCACGGCACCCGCCTGGGTGCGTTCGCTGATCATCGCCGTGCTGGGCGGCGCTTTCGGTTTCGCCGGCTTCACCTTCTGGCGCAGCGGCCGGCGTCCGTCGCGCACCAGCGAAGCCGCCTCACGCGCGGAAACGGCGGAGACCCGCCGGGAGCCGAGCTTCGAGGCGGGAGGAACACGGGTGCGGGAGCGCCCGTGCTGCGCGCCACGCGCCCCTCATGATGTATTAACAAATCCTTACCCGAGACAAATTGCTGCATATCTTTTATTTCTCTATAGTTTGTTAACCAAACCAGATTAGCTTTCCGGCGCTTTGTTCCAAGCACCGGAAAGCTTTAATTACATGGAAATTCTGTCCGGCTCTGATCGTTGGCCTGCCCAGCGTGGCGCAGGTCATGCTGATGTTGTGCCTTGTCGCCGTGCTTGGTCTTGGACTGGGCGACCTGCACATTCGGCGGAATCAGCCTTGGCATCGGCGGCGTGCTGTTCGCCGGGATCGCGGTCGGGCACGCGCGCCAAGCTGGCGGGGATCACGCTCGATGCCGCCATGCTCGACTTCGTCCGGGAATTCGGGCTGATCCTGTTCGTCTACAGCATCGGCATCCAGGTAGGCCCCGGCTTCTTTTCCGCACTGAAACGCTCCGGGCTGGCGCTCAACCTGCTGGCGGCCGGTCTGGTGGTGATGGGCGTCCTGACGGCGGTCGCGATCCATCTGGGCGCCGGCCTGCCGCTGCCGGTCGTGCTCGGGCTGTTTTCCGGCGCCGTCACCAATACGCCGTCGCTGGGTGCGGCTCAGCAGGTGCTGAAGGAAGTCGGCGCCTCGCCCGAAGTCCTGGGCTTGCCCAGCCTGGGCTACGCGATGGCCTATCCCTTCGGCATCGCCGGCATCCTGCTGACCATGCTGGGATTGCGGGCGGTGTTCAACCTGGACCCGGTCGCGGCGGCAAGCTCCTTCGAGGAGCGCCGCCGGGGAGAAGTCGCGGCGGTCGAGACGATGAACCTGATGCTGCGCAACGCCGATCTCGCCGGGCGGACGATCGGCGACCTTGGCGAGCTGGCGGAGGCCGGCGTGATCGTGTCGCGCATGATGCGGCAGGGCAAGCTTCGGGTTCCCCATAACGGCACGCGGCTGGAGGCGGGCGATATCCTGCATCTGGTGGGATGCCGGCAGGGGCTGGAGCGGATGCAGACCGTCCTTGGTCCGCAGACCGACGAGCAGCTCACCACCAAGGGCACCGATCTGGCCTGGGCGCGCGTCGTCGTGACCAACGCTTCCGTGCTCGGCCGCTCCATCTCGGCCCTGAACGTCGAGGACACCCACGATGTCCGCATCTCGCGGGTCGTGCGCTCGGGCGTCGAACTGGTGGCGAATCCAGCGCTCCGGCTTGAGTTCGGCGATATCGTCAACGTCATCGGCAAGCCGGAACGCATCAATGAGGTCGCCAGCGTGCTCGGCAATTCGGAACGCCGGCTTCAGCAGGTCCATCTGGTGCCGATGTTCCTAGGGATAGCGCTGGGAATGCTGCTCGGCAGCATTCCGCTGGCGATACCCGGCATGCCGGCTCCCCTCAAGCTGGGGCTGGCGGGCGGTCCGCTGATCGCCGCCATCGTGCTGGCGAGGATCGGCCATGTCGGGCCGCTGGTCTGGTTCATGCCGCCGGTCGCCAATACGGCGCTGCGGGAATTGGGGATCGTGCTGTTCCTGGCGGTCGTCGGGTTCCGGTCGGGTGACCGGTTCATCGATACGCTGATCAACGGCGACGGCCTGTCCTGGATGGCCTACGGCGCGCTGATCACCATCATCCCGCTGACGGCCGTGGCCCTGATCGGCCACCTGTTCATGCGGATGAACTACCTGAGCCTGTGCGGGCTGCTGGCCGGCGGCATGACCGATCCGCCCGCCCTGGCCTTCGCCAACGCCCTGACGCCGAGCGAGGCCCCGGCCCTGGCCTATGCCACCGTCTACCCGCTGGTGATGTGCCTCCGCATCATAGCGCCCCAGGTGATGGTGCTGCTGCTCACTTAAGCGTTTCGAAGAAGTCCATGATGGCCTCCCCGGTGCCGGACGGCCATTGGTGCGGATAGTAGCGGCCCCGTGAGGTCTGGTCCTGGTGGTGCGGGCACCACAGGACGGGGTTGGCCGGATCATGAGCGGCGAAGCGCTCGCACTCGAACGGGCCGACTTCGGCGGGTTCGGCCGCCGCCTCGTCCTGGCCGTTCTGGGCGACCAGGAGAGTCGCGCGCCCGTTCGCCTTCTGAAAAGGGTACCAGCTTGTCCGCCGGATTGTGCAGCACCAGCGCCGCGACGCTGCCCCGGCAGCGGGAGCGCTGGACACCGCCCGCGACACTGCCGACGCCCCGGATCAGGTCGCCACGGGCGCAGGCGAGGCTGTTGACGAACGACGCGCCCAGCGAATGGCCGACGACGAAGATGCGGTCGGGATCGACGCAGTAAACTTCGGCGAACCGGGCGACGATGGTGTCGAACAGCGCGTAGTCGCGCAGGCTGTCGGGCTTGTCGCCCGGATCGGACCAACTGAAGGTGCCGTCGGCCTGCCGCAGCGCCAGCGGATAGACGAAGATGGTCGGGTCGCCCGTCGGCTGCTCCAGCCCGTAATAGGCCCGGACCTGGGCATTGTCGTTGGTCCGTCCGTGGAAGGCCACGACCAGCCGGTGCGGATGGCGGGGATCGTAGCCGGCGGGAAGGTCGGCGATCAGGTTCCGCTCCCGCCCCTCAAGCATGACATGATCGGGAACGCTGGCGGGCGGTGGACGGCCGCACCCTGGCGAACCGGCGGCCTCGGCGCGTGCCGGCGGTCCAGAGCGAGATCAGCGGAACAGCGAGAAGCCAGCGTGCCGCCGCATTCCCATTACTCCGACGATGTCAGGCGCGGCAGTTCGGCGCCCAGCGAGCGGGCGATTTCCAGGTGGTCGCGCAGCGATGCCAGATGGTTGGCGGCGAAGGTCTTGAGCGGCTGGTTCTCGCCCTTGTCCGCCTGCTGGCTGAACAGCTCGATCAGTTCCTGATGGGCCTTCGCCTCGGCATCGAGCCACGCATGGTCGAAGGCGTTGCCGGACAGGGAGGACAGATCCTTGGGCGACGGATCAGACGCCGCATCGGGGACAAGGGCGAATCCCGGCGTCGGATGCCAGAACCGTCAATTCCTCGTTGATCGGGCGGTGATCCTCGATGATGCGTTCGGCGAAGATGCGGACGCGATTGTCGCTGGCCTTGGTCAGCGCCTGCTCGGCGGCTTCGATCCGCGACGCTTCCGCCCGCGCCGCCGCCTCGACGAACCGGCGATCCTGCTCCGACGGCCCGGCTGCGCGACGCTTCCGCAGGACGGGAGGCCGCCACGGTCAGGATAAGGAGCAGACCGGCGAACGGGTTTTTCATGATGCGTTTCTCATGGAGCGTTTCTCGCGGAACGGTGCGGCCCGGATGGACTGGAGCATCCCTATGGTCACCAACAAAGCGGGAGCCCGGTTGATCCAGGCCGGAATGTGAATAGGCGGATATGTCAGCCAAATCTTAACGACTACCGAGTAGACCGATCTTTCCATTCGAATTGAAAGCGATTTCTGGAAGACGAGGAGATCCGGCCGCCATGCGACCGCGCGACAATCTGGGAAGCCCGCGCGCCGCCGCCCGGAAACGCTGGGCCGCCTGCCTGTCTTCGGACTGGCGATGTTCGGCCTTCTCGAGCATCATGTTCCTGTTCCAGCTCCGCCAGGACCGGATCGCCTCCCTGTCGGCGGCCACGGCGACGGCGGAACGGCTCGCCCAGGTGCTGGAGGAGCACACGCGGGAAACGGCTGCGTCGGTCAACGCCGTGCTAGCGCCACGGCTCTTCATCTCCGCACCCTGGACGGGGCCGGCACGGCCGACAGGGATACGATCCGGAACGTGCTGATCGCCAATGCCCGACAGCCTGCCCTACCTGAAAGCATTTATCCTTCATAGACGCTGACGGCAGGATGGTGGCATCTTCCCTCAGGACATTGACCGAACGGGTTCGATGCGTCGGGCCGCGACTATTTCCGTGCCCATGCCGCCGGAGAAAAGAGGATGCTGATCGGGGTCGCCGTTCCCAGCCTGTTTTCCGGCGCTCCGATCGTGCCGATGACCATACCGGTGGAATCCGCGGTGGACGGCAGCTTCGCCGGCATCATCGTGGCGGTCATGGAATCCATGCGGTCGGAAAGCTTCTACAAGGCCTTGCAGGTCGGCGAGCAGGGCATCGTCGCCATCGCGTCGGGCGGTACCGTGATGGTGCTTCAGACGCCAGGACGGGAGATCCCGAAAAACAGCGCCATCCCGCACAGGCCCTGTTCGGCGACAGGCGGCTGGACGCGCCGTCGGGAGCATTCCGGATCGAGATGCCCTTGGATGGTGTGGACCGGATCGTGGGATACCGCAAGCCGGACGACCTTTCGGTGGTCGTGCTGGTCGGCATCTCGACGGATGAAGCCCTCTCCCGCTGGCATCACGACGCGCGCGGCTATTCGTCGCCTGGGCGGCGGCGGCTGCGGGTGTAGTGGCCTTGACCCTGCTGCTGCTGAAACAGATGCGCCGCCGCGACCGGGCGGTGCTGGCGCTGGAAGATACGACCCAGCGCCTTTGGCGAAACGAGCGGCACCTGATCCGCGCCCAGGCCGTCGCCCATGTGGGAAGCTGGGAGCTGGACCCGCGCTCCGGCCGTATCGTGTGGTCGGAGATGATGTACGAGATCTTCGCCCAGCCGCGCTCTTCCAACTCACCCTGGAGAGCATCACGGGGTTGATTTCGCGGGAAACCCGATCCCTGCTCCAGCCTCTCCTGGATGCGGCATTGTCCGGCACGGTTCCGCCCGGCATCGAGATAGACATCGTCCGTCCGGACGGACAGATCAGGCGCTGCCGGTGCAAGTGCGAACCGATGATGTTCGGCTCCCAGGTGGCAGCCGTCGTCGGCACCTTGCAGGACGTCACCAAAATGCGGCAGGCGGAGGCCAAGCGGTTCGAACTGGAGCGGCAGCTTCAGCAGTCTCTCAAGATGGAGGCGCTGGGCACGCTGGCCGGCGGAATCGCCCATGACCTGAACAACGCGCTGGTGCCGTGCTGGGCTTGACCGAATGCGTGCTGGAGAACCTTCCCGCCGGAAGCAGGGACCGCGCCGACCTGGAAGTAGTCGTGGGGGGTGCAGCCCGCGCCCGCGACCTCGTCCGCCAGATCCTGGCCTTCAGCCGCAAGGAAGCCCCGACGCGCCATGCGGTCGATGTCGGAAGGATCGTTTCCAGCACCTGGGACCTGCTGCGGCGTGCGCTGCCGCCCGGCATCAGGGTCGAATGCAGCGCCACGCTCGGAGCCATCGTCATGGCCGATCCGTCCCAGTTGCAGCAGGTGATCGTCAATCTGGTGACCAATGCCGCCCAGGCGATCGGCGATTGTCCGGGCGCCATCGTCATTTCCGTGGCACGGATCGGCGACGAGGCGCTGCTGTCCGTGGCGGATACGGGCAACGGCATGGATGAGGCGACCCGGGCACGGATCTTCGAACCGTTCTTCACGACGAAGCCGGTCGGCGAAGGGACGGGCCTTGGACTGGCCGTGGTCACGGGATCGTCACGGGGCATGGCGGCAGGATCGATGTGCGCAGCGACTCGGATGCCGGGACGGTCTTCGAGGTGGCTTTGCCCCTTGCCGGCGTAGCCGTCTCCAGCCCGGAAGCTGAAATTGCGAAACCTTGCAATTTTATCTAGCGATCTTCTCCAGGTGGCTCGAACACAACTGTAGTTACAATGTTTGGTTACAGTCTGGAAAGGAATATGACGCAGAATGCCTTTTGATCGAGAGTTATGCAGAGGCGAGATGACGACGAAGAGCATTGTGCTGATCGACGATGAGATGCTGGTGCGCGTCACGCTGTCCCGGATACTGACGCGCGCCGGCTATACCGTCGTGGAAGCGACGAACGGCGAACAGGGTCTCGAGGCCGTCGCCCGTTCCACGCCCGATCTGGTGATCTGCGATATCCTGATGCCGACGAAGGAAGGTATCGAAACGATCCGCGAACTGCACCGCACCCGCCCGACGCTGCCGATCGTCGCGATCTCGGGCGGCGGGCGGCTGGGCAACTGCGACTTCCTCCGCCACGCCGAGCAGTTCGGCGCCAGCGCCACCCTGCGCAAGCCCTTCGCGCCGCAGGAAGTCATCGACGCGGTCAGCCGGCTGCTGGAGCCTGTCGGCTGACGACTTTGACAAGCCGGCAAGCTCCACCGTTGGTCTAGGCCTCGATGCATCAGTCACTTAGATACTTCGTCCACGCCGGCAAACGTGGTCTCGCCGTGAAGCGGATCACCCGCGTCTGGAAGCGCGCGTATCCTCCGGGATGCGCCTCACGGAGGAGCGGTAGAGAGAAGAGGCCGAAGAAGCGCTGGGATTGTCCGTGGATGCCGTTTCCACCTGACGCCGCCGACCGTTAGTTCAGCTTCAGCGCCTTGCGTACCGCCGGGAGGCCCGGTTCGCCGGTGAGGGTGGTGACGCCGTCCAGCCATGCCGCTATCGGCTCGGGATTGGCTTTCAGGTATTCCGTGGCCGCGACCGAGGCGTCCTGACGCTTGTCCTCGATCCCTTCCATGATGGCGTTTTCCATCTCGGTGCTGAAGACGAGCTGGCTGAACAGTTTGCCGGCATTGGGGCACTGCTCGGCATAGCCGCGCCGGGCCAGCGTGTTGATGGTGGTGCCGCCGTAGTTGGCGCCGAAATACTCGTCACCGCCGCTCAGGTACGTGATGTCGAACTTCTTGTTCATGGGGTGCGGCTCCCATGCCAGGAAGACGATCCAGTCCTGCCGCCGGGACTTGCGGTTGACCTGGGCCAGCATGCCCTGCTCGCTCGACGGCACCAGTTCCCAGTTGCCGAGATCGAAGGCGCCTTCCTTGATCATCCGGTCGATGTTGGTGTTGGCGGGAGCGCCGGGATCGATGCCGTAGATCTTGCGGTCGAACTTGTCGGGGAAGCGGCCGAGATCGGCGAAGCTGCGGACTCCCGCCTTCCGCCACGTAGTTCGGCACGGCCAGCGTGAACTTGGCGTTCTCCAGGTTGGCCCGGATCAGGTCGGCTTCCTTGTTCTCCAGCAGCGGCTTCGCCAGATGGCTCTGCGCCGGCATCCAGTTGCCGAGGAAGACGTCGATCTGGCCGGTCTTCAGGCCCTGGAAGGTGATCGGCACCGCGACCGTTTCGACCTTCTGCTCATAGCCCAGCGCCTTCAGCAGCAGGCCGGCGACGGCGTTGGTCGCCGTGATGTCGGTCCAGCCGGGGTCGGACATGCGCACCGTATGGCACGCTTCGGGATCGGCCGCCTGCGCGGAGGAGCCTAGCAGCAGCAACCCCATAAGCCCGCCGGTCGCGATGCCCGCCGCAAGTCTGGATGCCTTCATCGGTCTGTTCCCCTTGTTAAGCCGTGAAGTTATCGGGCCCCGCCGCACCGCCGGGAAACGCGCCATCGCCTCCAGATCGTCGAGGTCGATGTGGTTGCGCATGTATTTCTCGGCCGCATTGTGCGGCGGCTGATGGTCCCAGGAATGGCGGCCACCCCTGGTCAGCGCCTCGAAGACCAGCCGGCGGCGGCGCTGGCTTGCGACCACGTCGGCGCGCAGCGTTTCCAGGTCCCAGCGCCGGGCGATCTCCGACCGGTAGGCCGCCACCGTTTCGGCCGCCGCCGGAACCGCCGCCAGATTGACCAGCTCGTCCGGGTCGTCGCTCGAGGTCGTAGAACTGGTCGGGATCGACCGGCGAGTGGATGAACTTCTCCGTCCCGCGCCGGATCATGACGATGGGGGCGATGGCGCCCTCCGCCAGATATTCCCCGATCACCTCGTCATGGCCGCCGGTGCCCTGGAGATGCGGCAGCAGGCTGCGGCCCTCGATCGCCGTCGCGTAATCCGGGGTGGCGCCGTCATGGGCCAGTTCCGCCAGCGTCGGCAGCAGATCGACCGACGATACCGAAGCCGCCACCCGGTGCGCCGCGAAGTGCTTGGGCGCATGGACGATCAGCGGGATGCGGCAGGCCGGCTCGAAGAAGCTCATCTTGTACCAGAGCCCGCGCTCGCCCAGCATTTCGCCATGGTCGGACAGCAGCACGACGATGGTGTTGTCATCCTGGCCCGTATCGCGCAACGCCTGGAGCACCCGGCCGATCTGGTCGTCGATGAAGGACACCGCCCCGTAATAGGCGTGCCGCGCGGTGCGGATGTGCTGTTCGGTGATCTCCGCATTGTCCATGTCGCAGATATAGCGGAGCCGGAGCGAATGGGGATCGTACTGGTCCTGCGGGATCGTGACGCGCGGCAGGTCGATCTCGTCGTCGCTGTAGCGGTCCCAGTATTCCCGCGTGATGGCATAGGGATCGTGCGGGTGCGTCATCGAGACGACCATGCAGAAGGGCCGCTCGTCGCGCCCTCGGGCGATATCGTAGAGCTTCTGGCGCGAGGCGAAGGCCACCTCCTCGTCGAAGTCGATCTGGTTGGTCCGGACGCACAGCCCGGCATCGGTGACCGAACTCATGTTGTGGTACCAGGAGGGCCGGTGGCCGAACCTGTCCCAATCCGGCGTCCAGCCGAAATCGGCCGGGTAGATGTCGGTCGTCAGCCGCTGCTCGAAACCGTGAAGCTGATCCGGCCCGCAGAAATGCATCTTGCCGGCAAGGATGGTCTGATAGCCGGCATGGCGCAGGTAATGGGCGAAAGTCGGCACATCGGACGGGAATTCGGCCGAGTTGTCATAGGCGCCGATGGCCGACGGCAGCCGGCCCGACATGAAGACGTAGCGGGACGGCGCGCAGAGCGGGCTGTTGCAGTAGGCTGAACTCGAACGTGACGCCGCCGGCCGCCAGGGCATCGATGTTCGGCGTCTTCGCCGGCCCGCCGCCATAGGCCGCGAGCACGCCGGGAGTAAGCTGATCCGCCATCAATATCAGTATGTTCGGCCGACTTGCCATTTTTTGCACGCACCTCTCCTGTTACCGCGCCCACTTGGAAAAGCGGCAGCGGCGTGGATTGTTCCGGGTTCCACAGCGTGGCGCTGGGGATTGCATGCGCCCGAACGGGCGGTTATTCGAACAAGCGCCGGTCCGGCGGCACCAGATCGCGGTCCAGCGCCAGCGCCTCCACGGCGCTCAAGCCCTCCGTCAGGGCGGCGAGGCTCCGGCGGGGGGCCGTCGCGGCGGAGTTCGGACGGGCTGATGCCGTAGACCTCGCGGAACTGGCGGGAGAAATGGGCGCAGTCGGCGAAGCCTGTTTCCAGCGCTATCGACGTGACCGAGCGGGCGGAATTGCGCAGAAGCCAATGGCCGTAGCGCAGGCGAAGGATGCGGTAGAAGCCGGTCGGGTTCATGCCGGTCGCCTCGCGGAACAGCCGCTCGAACTGCCGGGTGCTGACGCTGAGCCTTCGGGCGATCTGCTCGACCGACAAGGGCGGGCTGAGGTTCTGCTCCATCAGCAGCAAGGCCCGGCGGACGCGGTCGTTGGCGATGGCGCCGCCCCCGGTTTCGCTGGAGGTCGGCGGCTGAGGCTGGCTTTGTCCCGGCGGGCGGGCCTTGTCGATCAGCATGATATGCATCGTCTTCTGGGCACAGGCGGCGCCCAGATGCCGCTCGATCAGGAAGGCCGCCAGATCGGCGACCCCGGCCCCGCCGGCGCAGGTGATGCGGTCGCGGTCCACGACGTAGAGCTGATCGGCGACCGGCTGATGGTCGGGGAATTCCTCCAGATAGTCGCGGTAATGATACCAGCTCACGCAGCAGCGCCGGCTTCGCATCAGCCCGACCCGGCTGAGGACGAAGCTGCCGGTGCAGACTCCGACCAGCCCGACGCCCTGAGCCGCCGCCGAGCGCAGGTAGTCAACCGCCTGCGCGTCCAACTGAGGCCCCGCATGGAGCAGGCCGCCGACCACGACGATATAGTCGAACTGGCGCGGGTCCTGGAAAGGCTCCCAGCGGGCGACCGGGATGCCGCAGCTCGACTTCACCGGCTCGGGCGAAGATCCCATGATGGTCCAGCGGCAGCGGATCTGCCGGCTGCCGTCGCCATCGTCGGCGGCGAGCCGCAGCGCGTCCATGAATGTGGAAAGGGCGGTCAGCGTGAAATTGTTGGTCAGGATGAACCCGACCGAGAGACCGGCGCGCTCGTGGCTTCCATCCATCATGGCGTTCATTTCACGCCCGCCATCTGCCGGACCGGCTCGATCAGGTGGCGGACGCGGTGGCTGCTCTGGTCGTTGCGCGGCGCCACGCCGAAGTAGTCGCGGTAGCATTTGCTGAAATGGGTCGCGGAAACGAAGCCGCAGCTTATCGCGACCTCCATCACCGACATCTTCGTCTGGCAGAGAAGCTGACGCGCCCGCTGAAGCCGCAGGCCCAGGTAATAGCGGGCGGGCGAGCAGTTCATGAACTTGCGGAACAGCCGCTCGACATTGCGGCGGGACTGGCCGAGCTGGGCCGAGAGGGCCAGCAGGTCCAGCGGCTCCTCGATGTTCTCCTGCATCAGCTTGACGGCTGCCGCCAGTTCCTCGCGGTCGATGCCGGGATTGGGCTGGATCGCCACGTGCTGGCGCACCGATCCCTGGCGGATCTTGTCGTGGAGGAGTTGTTCGGCGATGGATACCGCCAGCTTCTCGCCATGGGTGGATGCGATGCGGTAGAGCATCATGTCCATCGCGGCGGTGCCGCCGGCGCAGGTGAAGCGGTTGCGGTCGATGTTGAACAGCTCGCCGGTCGCGTCGATCTCCGGGTAGGTTTCGGTGAAGCCCGCGAGGTTTTCCCAGTGGATCGTGCAGCGGTAGCCGTTGAGCAGCCCGGCGCGGGCAAGGATATGGCTGGCGGTGCAGAGCGATCCCAACTCCACGCCCTCCGCCGCCCGGCGGCGCAGCCAGGACAGAACCCGCCGGTCGTCGTACCAGTGCCCATCGACGCCGCTGCACACGATGACGGTGGGGAACGAGGGTGCCGCATCCATCGCGTGATCCACCGCGATGCGGAGGCCGCAACTGGCCTCCCCCACCCCGCCCTCGGGCGAGATCAGCGCCCAGCGGTACAGTTGCTGGCCGCTGATGTGGTTGGCCAGCCGAAGCGGCTCCAGGGCGGCCGTGAACGCGATCATCGAGAACCGGGGAATCAGCAGAAACCCCACAGTCTCAGGCGTGCTCACGACATGGCCCATGGATCAAGAGACCTTTCCAGTACGTGTGGATCACCGATTAGTTCTGTCTCGAAACATTCATCTTCTGTGCGTCTCAAAAGCAAGAGGCGCCGCAAGCATCATCCGAAATCGCTGCTATCAGCCGGCGGAACGATAGGCCGGCAACGCGCCCTGCCGCCGCGCCGGGGTATTGCCGGCGACGAAATACGGCACATCGGCCCGCGCCAGCGGCTCACGCCCCCGGATGACGTCGGCCAGCTTTTCCGCCATCATGATGGTCGGGGCGTTGAGGTTGCCGGTGGTGATCTGGGGCATGATCGAAGCGTCGATCACCCGCAGCGCTTCCACGCCATGGACCCTGCCCTGCCCATCGACCACGGCCATGTCGTCGTTGCCCATCCGGCAGGAGCAGGACGGATGGTAGGCGGTTTCGCCATGCTGGCGGACGAACTCGTCCAGCTCGGCATCGGACTGGAAATCGACGCCGGGGCTGATCTCCCGCCCGCGATAGGGGTCCAGCGCCTTCTGCTGGATGATCTCGCGGGTGATGCGGATGCCGGCGCGGAATTCCTGCCAGTCCTGGGCTTCGGACATGTAGTTGAACAGGATGCTCGGCGCCTCGCGCGGGTCCCTGGACTTGGCGCGGATGCGGCCCCGGCTGGGCGAGCGCATGGAGCCCACATGGGCCTGGAAGCCGTGGGCGTTCACCGCGTTGCTGCCGTTGTAGTTAATCGCGACCGGCAGGAAATGGTACTGGATGTTCGGCCACTCGAAGCTCTCGTCGGAGCGGATGAAACCGCCCGCCTCGAACTGGTTGCTGGCTCCCGTGCCGGTGCCCAGGAACAGCCATTCCGCCCCGATGGCCGGCTGGTTGTACCATTTCAGCGCCGGGTACAGGGAGACCGGCTGGGTGCATTCATATTGCAGGTACATCTCCAGGTGATCCTGGAGATTGGCCCCGACGCCCGGCACATCGGCCACCACCGGCACGCCGAGTTCGTTCAGCAGCGTCGAAGCGCCCAGGCCGGAGCGCTGAAGGATGGCGGGCGAGGCGATGGCGCCCGCGCAGACCAGCACTTCCCGGCGGGCATGGACCGTGACCGGCTCGTCCTTGTGCAGGTAAGCGACGCCGATGGCCCGCTTGCCGTCGAACAGGATGCGGTCGGTCAGCGCGTGGGTGACGATGGTCAGGCCCGGCCGGCCCTTCGCCATGTCGAGATAGCCCCGCGCCGTGCTGGCGCGGCGGCCATTCGGCGTGACCGTCCGGTCCATCGGGCCGAAGCCTTCCTGCTGGTAGCCGTTCAGGTCGTCGGTATGCGGGTAACCGGCCTGAACGCCCGCCTCGATCATGGCGTGGTACAGGGGGTTGTTGTGGTTCTTCGGCGTCGCCACGCTGACCGGGCCGTCGCCGCCATGATATTCGTTGGGGCCGATGTCGCGGCTTTCCGCCTTCTTGAAATAGGGAAGGCAGTCGCGGTAGGTCCAGTCGTCAAGGCCGGGCTGGCGCGCCCAGTTGTCGTAATCCAGCGCGTTGCCGCGGATATAGCACATGCCGTTGATCAGCGAGGAGCCGCCAAGCCCCTTGCCCCGCCCGCATTCCATGCGGCGGTTGTTCATGTAAGGCTCGGGTTCGGTCAGGAAGGCCCAGTTGTAGCGCCGGCCCTGGAGCGGGAAGGCCAATGCGGCCGGCATCTGGGTGCGGAAATCCAGGCGGTAGTCGGGGCCGCCCGCCTCCAGCAGCAGGACGCTGACGCCTTCGTCCTCGGTCAGCCGGGCAGCCAGGACATTGCCGGCCGAACCGGCACCGACGATGATGTAGTCGAACTCCTTGATGGTCGTCATGAGTTCAATTTCCTCCTGGAAAACCCGGGCGTTCAAAGACGAACGGGCTGATCAAAAAACGGACTGGAAAGCCCCCAACTCGACCTGGACGGACTTGATCCGGGTGTAGTGTTCGAGCGTGCTGGTGCCGTTCTCACGGCCGATGCCCGACTGCTTGTAGCCGCCGACCGGCATCTCCGCCGGGGACTCGCCCCAACTGTTGATCCAGCAGATGCCGGCTTCGAGCTGGTGGATCACCCGGTGCGCGGTGCTGAGGCTTTCGGTCACCAAGCCCGCCGCGAGGCCGTATGAGGTGGCGTTGGCGCGGCGGATCACCTCTTCCTCGTCGTCGAAGGTCAGCAGGCTCATGACCGGGCCGAAGATTTCCTCGCGCACGATCGCCATGTCGTCGCGGCAGTCGGTGAAGATCGTCGGCTCGACGAAGGCGCCCTTGTCGAAGGGGGCGCGCTGGACACGGCCGCCGCCGGCCAGCAGCCGGGCGCCCTGCTCGCGGCCCATTGCGATGTAGCGGAGCACCTTTTCCATATGCGCGAAGCTGGAGAGCGGGCCGAAATTGGTGTCCGGGTCCAGCGGGTCGCCGAGGCGGATGCGCTTCACCCGCTCCAGCAGCCGGGCTTCCACGTCCGGCATGACCGAGCGGTGGACGAAGACGCGGGTGCCGTTGGTGCAGACCTGACCGGAGCTGTAGAAGTTCGCCATCATCGCGATGTCGGCGGCGCGGTCGAGATCGGCGTCGGCGAAGACGATCAGCGGCGACTTGCCGCCCAGTTCCATCGTCACTTCCTTCAGGGAGGAACCGCCGGCCGTCGCCATCACCTTGCGGCCGGTCTCGACGCCGCCGGTGAAGGAGATCTTCTCGATGCCGGGATGCTCGGCCAGCAGCGCGCCGACCCGGCCGTCGCCCTGGACGACGTTGAAGACGCCGTCGGGCAGGCCGGCTTCGGTGTAGATTTCGGCCAGCTTCAGCGCGCTGAGCGGCGTCACTTCGCTGGGCTTGAAGATCATCGCGTTGCCGGCGGCCAGAGCCGGGGCCGACTTCCACAGGGCGATCTGGATCGGGTAGTTCCAGGCGCCGATACCGGCGACCACGCCCAGCGGCTCGCGCCTTGTATAGACGAAGGACGAGGCCCGCAGGGGGATCTGCTGGCCTTCGATGGCGGGGACGAGGCCGGCGTAATATTCCAGCACGTCGGCGCCGGTGACGATATCGACGGCCTGCGTTTCGCTGAGCGGCTTGCCGGTATCCAGCGTCTCCAGCTCGGCCAGTTCGTCGTTGCGGGCGCGCAGGATTTCCACGGCGCGGCGCAGGATGCGGGAGCGCTGCATGGCGGTGAACCCGGCCCATACGCGCTGACCTTCCCGAGCGCTGGCTACCGCGCGGTCGATATCGGCGGCGGATGCCTGCTGCACTTCGGCCAGGATTTCGCCGGTCGCGGGATTGACGGTGGAGAAGGTCTCGCTGCTGTCGGCTGGTGCCGGGCGGCCGTGGATGTAAAGCCCCTGCTGTCCGAACCTCGCCATAGCGCCCTCCTCCTCGTGAATAGACCTACCGTTCCCGTTGGTCATACCCATGTAAACATTTTATATTGGACGTTCAACCAAAAAAGTTGATTGAGCCGTTCAACAAAAAATGCCGGAGGCGATTTTTTAGTGGGTTGGCTCCAGCCGGTCCCTGAGCTGGCTCGCGAGGTAGCTGCGGACGATGGCGCGGGCGGTCGCGGCGTTCTCGACGCCGTCGAGCGAGGCCCGAAGCCACAGCCCGTCGATCAAGGCCGCCAGCCCTGTGGCGGTTTCCACCGCAAGCGCTGATGGCACCAGTTTCCGCAGTTCATGCAGCAGGTTGGAGCGGAGACGGCGGGCGTTGACGCGCTGGAGGCGGGCGAGTTCCGGCACGTGGGGCACCTGTGCCCAGAAGGCCAGCCATGCCACGATCACCGGGCGGTCGAACTGGGTGTCGGCGAAGTTGCCGTCGATGATGGCGTAGAGCCGCTGTTCCGGCGTGGTGGCGGTCGCCAGCCGGTCCACCATGTCCTGACGCAACTGCTGCAACAGGGTTCGCATCGTCGCTTCAAGGAGATCGTCCTTGCTGCCGAAATAGTGGTGAACAATACCGGTGGAGACTCCCGCTTCCTTGCTGATCCGGGATATCGTGGCGTCTGCATAGCCATACCGGCTGATCGACGTAATGGTCGCTTCGATCAGTTGCTGCCGACGGATTGGCTCCATCCCGACTTTCGGCATGCGTTGTTCCTCACCATTTGGTTTTCTCGAATGGGGAGGGTATCTTTTTTTAATTGGACGTTCAATCGAAATAAGATATGTCTGTTCGGCATCATGGGCATAACCTCTGGGAGTTACGTGATGCCGAGAAGCACCCCCACCCTGAATTTCGCCAACGCCACTCGCGCTTTCGCCCTGGCCCTGACGGTCTCGGCGGCGGCTCTGATGACGGCATCGCCCGGAACGGCTGCGGCCGCCGAGGCGGATTCCTGCAAGACCGTGCGCTTCGGCGATGTCGGCTGGAGCGATATCGCGGCGACCACCGGGACGGCATCGGTCGTGCTTCAGGGCCTCGGCTACAAGACGACGACCCAGATCGCCTCCGTGCCGGTCGTCTTCCTAGGGCTGAAGAAGAAGGACATCGACGTCTTCCTCGGCAACTGGATGCCGACGATGGAAACCTTCATCCGCCCCTATATCGAAGACAAGTCGATCGAGGTCGTGCGCGCCAATCTGGAAGGTGCCAAGTACACTCTGGCGGTCCCGACCTATGTCGCCGAGGGGGGTCTTCGCGATTTCTCCGACATCGCGAAGTTCAAGGACAAGCTTGACGGCAAGATCTACGGGATCGAGGCCGGCAACGACGGCAACGTGATCATCGACAACATGATCAAGGGCGACGCCTTCGGCCTGAAGGACTTCAAGCTGGTCGAATCCAGCGAGGCCGGCATGCTGAGCCAGATCAAGCGGGCGGCGCGGTCGAAGCAATGGGCGGTCTTCCTGGGCTGGGAACCGCACCCCATGAACAAGTCGATCGACATGACCTATCTGACCGGCGGCGACGACTGGTTCGGGCCGAACCTGGGCGGCGCCACCGTCTACACCAACGTGCCCACCGGCTACCGGCAGACCTGCCCGAATGTCGGCAAGTTCCTCGAAAACCTCGTGTTCGACCTGAACATGGAGAACGAGGTCATGACTTCCATCATCGACGACAAGCAGCAGCCGGAAGCGGCGGCGACGGCTTGGCTGAAGGCCAATCCGAAGGTGCTGGAAACCTGGCTGGCCGGCGTCACCACCGTGGACGGCAAGGAAGGTCTGGCGGCGGTCCGGAAGCACCTGAAGCTTTCCTGAAATCGCGGGTCGGCTGAAAATCCGGTTCATTGAGCGGAATTTGTCGCAAAAAGGCATATGTTGCCTTGTAAGCGCGCCTAAGGAATGGTCAACCAGGGTGCGCTACGACCGTTCCCCCGACCGGATTTCAGCCATGGACACTCTCTTCAACCCGCCTGAAAACGCTCTTGCCGCCAAGGCCGGCGCCTGCGTCATCCAGATCGGCGGCAATCTCGCCGACTGGGTGGCCATGGCGGACTGGCTCACTCTGGCCGGCCGGCTGGCGGCCAAGGCCCCCACGGTGATCGTGCCGACCGGCGGCCCCTTCGCCGAGACGGTGCGCGAGGCGGAGGACATGTGGCGGCTGTCTCCCGCCATCGTGCGGCGGATGATGCTGCTGGGAATGGACAGCCACGCCCTGCTGCTCCACGGCATCCGCTCCGATATCGCGACCGCCGCCGACTTTGCCGCGATCTGGGCGAACGCGGCGGCAGGGCAAGCCAGTGTCTGGATGCCGGGCGGGCTGGTGCGGGAGCGGCCGGATCTGGTCGGTGACTGGGACATGAGTTCCGACAGCCTGGCCGCTTGGCTGGCGGTGGAGTTGAGGGCGGAGCGCCTGATCCTGGTCAACTCCGGCGCCTGCCCCTGCCATGCCGCCGCCGATACCCTCGCGATGGTCCGCGACGGGCTGCTGGGGCCGGATTTTCCCGGCTGGCGGCGCCGGTTCCGTGGCAAGGTCTGGTGCGTCGGGCGCGATCAGGTGGAGGAGCTTGCGGCGGCCCTGGACCGTGACGAGGAGTTCGGCTGCCCGCTGGCTTCCGTCCCTTCGCTGATGGCGGAAAGACCGTAATCGTTCTGTCTGCGGCGCGGCTCTGTCGCCGTCGGGAAAGTCCGGTGTCGCCGCCGCGTTCATGCTGGTTTTCAGCAATGGACAGCAAAGCGGAGCGCTCAGGCATGGACAGCGGCAGCCCACGGCAAGTCATCATCACTCTCGCCTGCCCCAGCACTATCGGCATCGTCGCCGCGGTTTCGACATGCCTTTCGGAGCGCGGCTGGAACATCATCGAAAGCGCCCAGTTCGTGGACCGCGACCGGCAGCGCTTCTTCATGCGGCTGTCGTGCGAGACGGAAGCCGGCGAGGGCGATCCGGACGGTTTGCGTCAAGCCTTCGAGCCGATCGCCGCGCGCTTCGCCATGGAATGGAACGTCTGGAACCCCGTGGAGAAGCCGCGCCTGCTGATCATGGTGTCGCGGTTCGGCCATTGCCTGAACGATCTGCTCTACCGCTACAGCATCGGAGCGCTGCCGGTGGAGATCGTGGGCATCGCGTCCAACCACCGGGATTTCGAGGCTTTCACCGCCGGCCACGGCCTGCCTTTCCATTATCTGCCGGTCACCCGCGACACCAAGGCGGAGCAGGAAAGCCGGCTGCTTGACCTGATCGAGGCCGAACGGGTCGATCTGGTGGTGCTCGCCCGGTATATGCAGGTGCTGTCGGACGATCTGTGCCGCCGGCTGGCCGGGCGGGCGATCAATATCCACCACTCGTTCCTGCCCAGCTTCAAGGGCGCCAAGCCGTACCATCAGGCGCATAGGAGGGGCGTCAAGCTGATCGGCGCCACGGCGCATTACGTGACGCCGGACCTGGACGAGGGGCCGATCATCGAACAGGACCTGTCGCGGGTCAGCCACGCCATGTCGGCCGAGGACTACACCGCCATCGGCCGCGACATCGAAAGCGTCGTGCTGGCAAGGGCCGTGAAGCTGCATGTCGAGCGGCGGGTGTTCATCAATGGCGACTGCACCGTGGTCTTCGGCTGAGGCAGCCGGTCAGCCATGCATCGGCGGCGGCAGGTTCACCAGTATGGAGGCCGCCAGGACGACCAGCAGACCGGTCGCCGCTTCAAGGGCGACGCTGATGCGGAGCTGGGTATGGGCCAGCAGGAACTGGTTGGCGGCGGCGAATGCCAGCAGCAGGGCGAACAGCAGCAGTCTTGGCGACAGCCCACAGACCATATTCCGTCCGCCACAGCTCCTCCCAGCCGCCGATGATCGTTTGCCCCTGGAACAGCGCGGTGACGGCCAGCGTCACCACGCAGGCGAGACCGAACGGAGCGAACCGGCGCCTTGCCATGTCGGTCGCTTCCTCCGGAGCATCGCGCAGCAGCAGGAACAGCGGCGCCAGACTGCCGAGCCACGCGCCGGCCGCCGTCAGGTGCAGCGCCAGGGCCGCGGTCAGCAGGGTGCCGAACCCGCCTTCCATTGCCGCTCCGTGTCCCGATCCGGCATGAAGCGCCACGCTGGCACCCGCCAGCAGGAGGGACCATGCCCGCCCGCCATGCCGGTACAGTTCTGAAAGCGCAACGGCGGCACCCAGCAGCAGCAAGCGGAACAGCAGAAGCTGGCCGAACGCCGTCCCGAACAGGACAGCGGGAATGGCCTCGAACGTGCCGCCCACCGTGTCGGAAAGCGACATGTAGGCGCCCTGCATCAGCAGCCACGCGGCGGCGGCGAACACGCGCGACTTCGGCACTGAACCAGACAAGCCCGGCGCAGGCCCGATCGAATCGTTCCGCCGCCTCGTCCGACAGATGCCTGACGACAGGACGCGCAAGCACTGTGCGGAACAGGATCGCGCCGAAAACGGAAAATGAGGCCGCCAGATGCAGGCCCCGCTCGATCGCCCGCACCCAGTCCGCTGTTTCCAAGCTCATGCCGGAGCGCTCAAGGGGCGACGATGAACTGGTACGAGCCTTCGCTCCGATGGGTATCGACCGAAACGACTCGCCATGTGACCCGGTATGTTCCGGCGGCCAGCGGCTTGAGAGCGACGGCGAGCCGGGTGGGTTCGCCCGGCACCGCTTGCGCGGCACCCTGATCGACCCGCTGCCCTTTGGAATCCTGGACCTCGATCTTGCTGAACTTCGGCTCCAGCGCTTCGGTGAACGTGATGATCACCTCCCCCGGTGCGGTCTTGACGGTGCTTTCGGCGGCAGGCGATGCCTGCTTCAGCTTGCCATGCGCTTCCGCCTGACCGGTCAGGCCGACCATTGCCAGAAGTCCCAATGCGATGATCCATCCGGCAGAGCTTCCGCCAAACACCGTACCACCCTCTCAAACGTCCAGGTTCGCCACCTTCAGCGCGTTGTCCTGGATGAACTCCCGCCTCGGCTCCACGATGTCGCCCATCAGGGTGCTGAAGACTTCCTCCGCCTCGTCGGCGTGGTTGACCTTCACCTGCAGGAGCGAGCGCTTGGTCGGGTCCAGCGTGGTTTCCCAGAGCTGTTCGGGGTTCATCTCGCCCAGGCCTTTGTAGCGCTGGATCGTGACGCCGTGGCGGCCCAGTTCCATGATCGCGTCGAGCAGGGCCAGGGGGCCGGTGATCGGGCGGAGGTCCTTGTCCTTGTGGGTCAGGCGGCCGATGCCGTCGTAGTTGGCCTTCAGGGATGCGGCCATGCCGTTGAGCGTGCGGGCTTCGACGCTTTTCAGCACGTCGCGGTCCAGGACGTGGCGGTGGGTCACGCCCCGGCGGGTGCGCGCGATGATCAGGGCGTCCGTGGTCGCCTCGCCGGTCCAGCCTCCGCCCAGCATGCCGTCGCTGTCGCTGAGCGTGTTGAGGCGGGTGGCGATCTCGGCGGCTTTGGCGTTGGCGCGTTCCGGGTCGTTCAGGAAGGCGATGTCGAAGGCGCCGGCGATGGCGGACTGCTCGACCACGCGCAGGCTGCCGGCCTTGCGGGTCAGGGTTTCCATCGGGCCGCGCGCGACGCGGGCCTGTCCGACCAGCCCCTTGAGCTGGTCGCCCATGATCAGCACGCCGTCGGACGACGGGCTGAAGGAGACGTCGTCGATGCCCTCGTCGGTCAGGTAATCCTCAAGCGCCTTGTCGTCCTTCAGGTACCGCTCGCGCGCGTTGCCGCGCTTGATCCGGTAGAGCGGCGGCTGGGCGATGTACAGGTAGCCGTTTTCGATCACCTGCGGCATCTGGCGGTAGAAGAAGGTCAGCAGCAGCGTACGGATGTGGGAGCCGTCCACATCGGCGTCCGTCATGATGATGATCTTGTGGTAGCGCGTCTTGGCGACGTCGAATTCCTCGCGGCCGATGCCGGTGCCGAGCGCGGCGATCAGCGTGCCGATCTCGGCGGAGCCGAGCATCTTGTCGAAGCGCGCCCGCTCCACGTTGAGGATCTTGCCGCGCAGCGGCAGGATCGCCTGATACTGGCGCGACCGCCCCTGCTTGGCGGAGCCGCCCGCCGAGTCACCCTCGACGATGAACAGTTCGGACAGCGCCGGGTCGCGTTCCTGGCAGTCGGCCAGCTTGCCCGGCAGCGACGTGATGTCCAGCGCGCCCTTGCGCCGGGTCAGCTCGCGCGCCTTGCGCGCGGCCTCGCGGGCCGCCGCCGCTTCCACCACCTTGCCGGTGATGCGCTTGGCTTCCTGCGGGTGCTCCTCAAGCCACGTGGCGAGCGCCTCGCCGATGGCGTTCTCGACGACCGGGCGAACTTCGGACGAGACCAGCTTGTCCTTGGTCTGGCTGGAGAACTTGGGGTCCGGCACCTTGACCGACAGCACGCAGGTCAGACCTTCGCGCATGTCGTCGCCGGTCAGGGTGACCTTCTCCTTCTTGGCGATGCCCGACACGTTGGCGTAGTTGTTCAGCGTCCGGGTCAGAGCGCCGCGGAAGCCCGCCAAGATGGGTGCCGCCGTCACGCTGGGGGATGTTGTTGGTGAAGCACAGCATCGTCTCGTGATAGCTGTCGTTCCACTGCAACGCCGCTTCCACCGTGATCTCGCCGCCAAGCTCGCTCGGCCGCACCGCCGTCAGGGAGATGGCCGGCTTGTGCAGGGCGGTCTTGGAGCGGTCGAGATACTGGACGAAGGCTTCCAGGCCGCCTTCATAATGCAGATCGACCACCTTCGGCTCGACGCCACGGGAGTCGACAAGCTGGAGATAGACGCCGGAATTGAGGAAGGCCAGCTCGCGCAGGCGGTGTTCCAGCGTGCCGATATCGAAATCGACCTTGGTGAAGGTCCCCTTGGACGGCAGGAAGGTCACTTCGGTGCCGCTCAGCACCTTGCCGTTGACGACGGGGGCCTCGCCCACTTCCTTGAGGGCATAGACGCGGTCGCCGTGGCTGAACTCCATCTCCCAGATGCGGCCGCCGCGCCAGACGCGCAGGAACAGGTGCTCCGACAGCGCATTGACGACGGATACGCCGACGCCGTGCAGGCCGCCGGACACCTTGTAGGAGTTCTGGTCGAATTTGCCGCCGGCGTGGAGCTGGGTCATGATGACCTCGGCCGCCGACACGCCTTCCTCGATATGCATGTCCACCGGGATGCCGCGGCCGTTGTCGCGCACCGTCACCGATCCATCGGCGTTCAGCACGACTTCGACCTTGTCGCAGTAGCCCGCCAGCGACTCGTCGATGGCGTTGTCCACCACCTCGTAGACCATGTGGTGCAGGCCCGAGCCGTCATCGGTGTCGCCGATATACATGCCAGGCCGCTTGCGCACCGCGTCCAGGCCCTTCAACACCTTGATGCTGTGGGCGCCGTACTCTTCGGGTGCGGAATCGGGGGTCTTGAAAGCTTCCTGTGCCATCGGTCGATACTATCAGAGTTTCGGGTTACGTGCCGGAGGATTAATCCTCACGGCGGGCTTATTCGTGTCGCGGGCGGCCTCATGCCGGTATGAATCAGGCCGGTGTGACATGAGCGTCCTCCACTCGGAAGAAATTGGCCGCATCGCCCAGTTCGGCGAAGACGGCTGAATCGGTGCCGGTCAGCCACGCCTGAGCGCCCAGATCCAGGATCTCGCCGAACAGCGCCGTGCGCCGCTCGGCATCCAGGTGGGCCGCGACCTCGTCCAGCAGGATCAGGGGAGGCTGGCCGCGCTCGGCCGCCATCAGGCGGGCGTTGGCCAGGATGATGGCGATCAGCAGGGCCTTCTGTTCGCCGGTCGAGCAGACCTCCGCCGGCATGTTCTTGGTCCGGTGGCGGACCGACAGGTCGCTGCGGTGAGGGCCGACGGTGCCGCCGCCCTCGCCCGAGCCTGAAGCGGAACCGTGGCCGTCGAAGCGGCGGGAGTCGGCCAGACGGCGGCGCAGATCGTCCTCCGCCGCCAGAGCCGGCTGTTCGTCCAGCCAGTCCTCCACCGTGCCGGTGACCGCCAGATCGGCGCGCGGAAACGGGCCGATCGCCTGCTCGCACGCCTGCTGAAGGCGGGCCACCATGTCGCGGCGCGCGGCGGCCACCGCGACGCCGGATGTCGCCATCTCGTCTTCCAGCGCCGACAGCCACGCATCGTCGCCGCGCCCGTCGCGCAGCAGGCGCCCGCGTTCGCGGAGCGCATGCTCGTAGCGGCTGAGGCGCCCGGCATGGGCCGGGTCGAAGCCGAACACCAGACGGTCGAGAAACCGGCGCCGCCCGCCGGCCCCTTCGATGAACAGCCGGTCCATCTGCGGGGTCAGCCACGTCAAGGCGACGTGCTCGGCAAGGGCGATCTGGCCCCGGACGGGATGGCCGTCGATCCGGACAAGCCGCCGCTCCGACGGGCCTTCGGCTGTAACGTCGCGGCCGGTGCCGATATCGACCGGGCCGAACGGGGTTTCGACGCGGGCGGCAACCGCCCAGCCGGCTCCCTGGTCGACCTCATCCGGCGGCCGCCGATCCGCTCCACATCGGCCAGCTTGGCGCGGCGCAGGCCACGGCCGGGCGACAGGAAGCTGACGGCTTCCAGCAGGTTGGTCTTGCCGGCGCCGTTCGGGCCCGGTCAGCACGACGGGACGCGTGTCGGCGTTCAGCCGCGCGCCCTCGTAGCAGCGGAAACGCGTCAAGGTGAGACGCGTCACCGCCAGCTTCGAAGCAGGACCTTGATCCGTCCGGATAGTCGTCTTCTGTCCGGGTATTCAGCAGTGGGCGCATCGCGCAACGGCATCGAAACTCCAGCCATACCCGCGATATGGCCCGTCAGGGGCCATACCGGAGGGGCCACGCGTCCGGCGTGGCCGCGCTTTCCCAGCGCTTCGGCAACAGCGCGCGTCAAACGCGCATCGGCATCAGAACATACAGGGCCGAAGGATCGGCCACGTCACGAACGATCGTGGGCGATGCGGCATCGGCCATGGTGAACCGCGCCCCGTCACCCTCGATCTGCTGAGTGATGTCCAATAGATAGCGAGAGTTGAAGCCGATTTCGAGGGGGGAGTTGTCATAACTGACCTCCAACTCCTCGGTGGCGCTGCCGGCTTCCGGGCTGGTCGCGGAGAGCACCAGATTGCCCCGGTCGATGCTGAGCTTGACCGCCCTGCTCTTCTCGGTCGAGATCGTGGCGACGCGGTCGACGGCGCTGGCGAAGACCTTGCTGTCGACCTCCAGCACCTTGTCGTTGCCGGTCGGGATGACGCGCTCGTAATCGGGGAAGGTGCCGTCGATCAGCTTGGAGGTCACGGTCACCGCGTCGAAGCCGAAGCGGACCTTGGTTTCCGACAAGCCGACCTCGATCCGGTCGGCCGCCTCGTCGATCAGCTTGCGGATTTCCATGACGGTCTTGCGCGGCACGATCACGCCGGGCATGCTCGCCGGCCCCTTCGGGCAGCGGGATTTCGACCCGCGCCAGGCGGTGGCCGTCGGTCGCGACCGCGCGCAGCACCGGCACTTCCGTCTCTCCGGCGCGCGACCGGGTCGCGTGCAGATAGATGCCGTTCAGGTAGTAGCGGGTTTCCTCGGTCGAGATCGCGAAGCGGGTGCGGTCCACCAGCATCCGCAGGTCCGACGCCGACAGCGAGAAGCGGTGCGCCAGATCGCCGCCGGACATCTGCGGGAAGTCCTCGGTCGGCAGGCAGCCGAGCTTGAAGTTGGAGCGGCCGGAGCGCAGCGTCAGCAAGCCATTGTCGCCTGAGCTGTCCAGTTCCACCTGACTGCCGTCCGGCAGCTTCCGCACGATGTCGTAGAGCGTGTGCGCGGGCGCGGTGGTCGAGCCGGCCTGAGTGACCTCCGCCGGGACGGTTTCGACGATCTCCAGGTCCATATCGGTGGCGGTCAGCGCCAGCTCGCCGTTTTCGGCCTTCAGCAGGACGTTGGACAGGATGGGAATGGTGTTCCGGCGTTCCACCACACTTTGAACATGCCCGAGGGAGCGGAGGAGGGCTGCGCGTTCGATCGTGATTTTCATTCTGGTCCGCTGCAATTCTCGTGGGGCTTGGAGCCGGTTCCAAACTTGGTCCCCGCTTGCGCGCGCATGACTATGCATGCCGCGAAACGGGGGCCGAATATAGCACAGCGAACGAAAAATCTAACCGATTCCGTCACGTGGACGGAATTTCAGGCCAGCAATTGAGAATAGGGCGCGCGTAGCGCGCTCAGCCCTCAAGCATGCGGCGGAGCAGTTCGACATCCTCGGCGAAGCTCTGGTCGGACGTCACGCAGTTCCTCGACCTTCTTGACCGCGTGCATGACCGTGGTGTGGTCGCGGCCGCCGAACTTGCGGCCGATTTCCGGCAGGGAGCGGGCGGTGAGCTGCTTGGCGAGGTACATGGCGACCTGACGCGGCCGGGCGACGGCGCGGGCGCGGCGGGCGGAATGCATGTCGGCCAGCCGGATGTTGTAGTGCTCGGCCACCTTCTTCTGGATCTCGTCGATCGTGACGCGGCGGTCGTTGGCCCGCAGCAGGTCGTGCAGAACCTCCTGGGTCGACTCCAGCGTGATGGCGCGGCCGACCAGTTCGGCGTGGGCGACGATGCGGTTCAGCGCACCTTCCAGCTCGCGTACGTTGGACGTGATCTTGTGCGCCAGGAACTCCAGGACCTTGGAGTTGATCTGGACATTCATCGACTCGGCCTTGGCCTGCAGGATGCCCAGCCGAAGCTCGTAGGTCGTGGGATGGATGTCGGCGACCAGCCCCCAGCCGAGGCGGGAGCGCAGCCGCTCCTCCATGCCTTCCAGATCGGACGGCGACTTGTCGGCGGAGATCACGACCTGCCGGTTCTGGTCCACCAGGGCGTTGAAGGTGTGGAAGAATTCCTCCTGGGTGCTGTCCTTGCCGCTGATGAACTGCACGTCGTCGATCATCAGCACATCGACCGAGCGGAACTGCTCCTTGAAGGCCATCGTGTCCTTGAAGCGGAGCGCCCGGATGAACTGGTACATGAACTTCTCGGCCGACAGGTACAGCACCCGCGCGGTTGGGGTCCTTCTTGCGGATCTGCCACGCGATCGCGTGCATCAGGTGGGTCTTGCCAAGCCCGACGCCGCCATAGAGGAACAGCGGGTTGAAGGTGACCGTGGCGGCGTCGGCGACGCGCCGGGCCGCGGCATGGGCGAGCTCGTTCGGCTTGCCGACGACGAAGTTCTCGAACGTGAAGCGCGGGATCGAGATGGGCGAAATGCTCGTCGCGGCCGTCCAGCCCAAGCTGGGTGCCGGCGACGGGGCGCTCCTCCTCGACCTCGTCCGACGGAATCGGATCGCTGCGCGCATTGCCGATGTCGTCGTTGGCGGAGGAGCCGACTTCCACCCGGCTGGGCGCCACCACGATATCGACCGACTGGACGCGCGGGTTTTCACCCGACCAGAGCGCCCGGATGCGGTCGGCATAGTGTGTCAGGACCCAGTCCCGCATGAATCGGGTGGGCACGGTGATGCTGATCTCACCGCCCTTCAACTCGCCGATCGTCAGAGGTTTCAACCAGCTCCGGTACGCCGTCTCACCCACTTCGTCCTTGAGGCGGCCACTTACCCGCGCCCATTGCTGATCCAACGAACCGCCCACCGACATGCCCATCAGCTCCTGCTACAGCGTCCTGCCGGCTCCGCGGTGCGGCTGCCGGTAAATATTCGATCGTCTTGTCCGACCCGGTGGCGGTTGCCCCGGCGGTCATCTCCGCCCATGGCAATCCGTCAACGGGTTACCCCGTCAACAACGCACAGGCCATGCACAGCCAACACCATCTCGAAAGAAAGTGGGACTATGCCGGATATCGGCCCGTATCAGCCATGAACATTTTGGCCGCAGCGCTGTAACGCATTGTCCCAGGGGCACAATGTACAGGCCAGGGCTTGGATGCACTGGGCAAAACCTCTCCCTATCGGCAAAGTTGAAACCCTTGCCGTTCACAATTCACATTTTTCGAGTAACCGGATGCCGCGGAGGAAGACTGCAAGTACTCTTCCGTCGGTCACCCAATTTTCATCACCGGCTGCCTGCGATCGTCACAAGACGAAGCTTATACTTCAGCCCCGCATCTCGACAATCACGGCATCGGGAAATGTTAATCGGCCCTGGTCTGGCTGACAACAGGATCGAAAAGAGAACGACCGAAAAAGCAAACTTCGTTCCCGAACTAACCCGAAGATCAACCAAGGGAAGGCTTGGGACGAGCGCACAATAGTTCACGGTTCCTGCGGCGGGACGCCACAAGAGAGAAGAACCGTATTAGTCAGCTTAGGAATAAAAAAGCCGCGCCGTCGTCGGCGCGGCTTGATCTCACCGCGAGGAGGCTCAGAGCGCCTTGATGCGGGAAGAAAGCCGCGACAGCTTGCGCGAAACGGTGTTCCGGTGAAGGACACCCTTGGACACGCCGCGCTGCATCTCGGGCTGGGCTAGCTTGAAAGCCTCGGCGGCGGCGGACTTGTCGCCGGTCGCGATGGCGGTTTCGACCTTCTTGACGAAGGTACGAATGCGGCTGACGCGGGCGCCATTGACGGCAGTGCGCCGCTCGGTCTGGCGGATACGTTTCTCTGCGGACTTGTGATTAGCCATAACTAAACCTTCTGCGGACACACCTGTGCCGAATGCGAGCGCGCTTTATAGGGGGGGCTGGGGATAGAGTCAAGGCGGGAGAGTCACAATCTGCGGCGTTTGAGACGGCCGGCCTGCGGCAGACCGTCCCGGTCGTCAGTGCGAGCGACTTGCCACCCGAGTCTCTTCCCAGCGGCGGATGGATCAGCGGTTCTGGAAGTTGGCTTCGCGCTTCTCGGTGAAGGCGGCCATGCCTTCCTTCTGGTCCTCGGTCGCGAAGGTGGAGTGGAACAGCCGGCGCTCGAACCGGATGCCTTCCTCCAGCGTCGTCTCGTAGGAGCGGTTGACCGACTCCTTCGCCATCATCACGACGGGGCGGGAGAGCGAGGCGATGCGGGCGGCCACCTTCAGGGCCTCCTCCAGCAGGTCGGCGGCAGGGACGATCCTGCTGACCAGACCGCAGCGCTCGGCCTCGGCGGCGTCGATGGTGCGGCCGGTCAGGACCATTTCCATCGCCTTGGACTTGCCGACGAACCGGGTCAGGCGCTGGGTGCCGCCGGCGCCGGGGATGGTGCCGATGGTGATTTCCGGCTGGCCGAACTTGGCGGTATCGGCCGCCAGGATGAAGTCGCACATCATGGCAAGCTCGCAGCCGCCGCCCAGCGCGTAGCCCGCCACGGCGGCGATCACCGGCTTGCGGGCGGTCGCCACCCTGCCCCACTTCTTGGTGATGAAGTCGGAGAGATAGACGTCCATGTAGGTGCGGCTGGCCATCTCCTTGATGTCGGCGCCGGCGGCGAAAGCCCGCTCGCTGCCGGTCAGGACGATGCAGCCGATCTCGTCGTCAGCCTCGAAGGCATCGACGGCGGCGGCAAGCTCGGTCACCAGCGCGTCGGACAGGGCGTTCAGCGCCTTGGGCCGGTTGAGCTTGATGAGGCCGACGTGCCCGTGGGTTTCCACCAGGATGTTTTCGTAAGGCATGTCTCTCTCCCCTTGGATGGGCGCGGCCACCGCCAGGAGCGGGCCGCGCCGGAAAACCGGTGATTAGGATTACTTGCGTGAACTTGCGCTACTGCGGATTGACAAGGAAGCGGACGGTCAGGGCGCCGCCCGGCGCGCCAGGATCGATCAGCTCGATCCGCAGCGACTCGCCGTCGCGCGTGAAGCGCCCCTCGCCCGGCGGATTTCCAGCCGAGCTGGGGAGCGGTATCGGCGTAGAAGCTTCTCACGGCGGAGGCCTGCACCCGGCCGGTCGCCACCGCCTGGACGATCCTGCCATCCGGCTTGTCGAACACGAGGCTCTGGTCGGCCATGCCGACAAGGCCCGGCATCAGCGGCAGGTCGTCGATCCCTTCGACGAAGGCGCCGCTCATGCCAGACCGAGCTTGGGCCTGGGCCGGATTGATACCGGGAACGCGCACGCCGAACGGCGATGCTGCGAGCAGGAGGGCGGCGAGGACCGCCGATGTGAGGACCGGATGATGCGGCATGCGGAACTGGTACATCAGCGCTGCCGTCGTGGACAATAGAAAGTCGAGCGGTTGGCCTGAACGATCCGCGCCACCCCTCCGGTGCTGGATATGTCGCAGGTGCAGCCGGGGCAGGCCTCGCCCTCGCGGTCATAGACCGCGAACTGGTGCTGGAAATAGCCCAACTCGCCCGACGCCTGGACATAGTCGCGCAAAGTGGAGCCGCCGGCGGCGATGGCCTCGGTCAGCACCTCGCGAATCACGGGCACCAGCCGCTCGGCGCGACGTCCGGCCACGGTCGCCGCGATCCGCTTCGGGCTGATCCCGGCCCGGAACAGCGCCTCGCACACATATATGTTGCCCAGGCCCGCCACGACCGTCTGGTCGAGCAGGGCCGACTTGATCGGCGTGATCTTCGATTTCAGCGCGCGGGACAGCGTTTCGGCGTTGAACTCGTTGCCCAGCGGCTCCGGCCCCAGCGACGCCAGCAGCGGATGGCTGTCGAGCGCATCGGCCCCGGTCATCGCCATCAGGCCGAATTCGGCGGGCGTCGTTGAACCGGATGTCGGACCCGTCGTCGGTGGTCAGCAGGACATGGTCGTGCGCTCCGGGCGGCCCCAGATCCTGGCCGATGGTCATCCGGCCCGACATGCCGAGATGGACGATCAGCACCTGATCGTCGTCCAGATGGATCAGGATGTACTTGGCGCGCCGCCGGATGGTGACGACCCTGCGGCCGGTCAGCCGCTCGACCATGCGCTCGGGGAACGGGATGCGCAGATTGGGCCGGCGCTGCTCGACCCTGGTCAGCACCCGCCCCTCCATCTTCATGGCGAGCCCGCGGCAGACGGTTTCGACTTCAGGCAGTTCGGGCATGTAGCGCCATGACGGTAATGGAGGCGGGAGACGGATGTCCGGATGAGAACATAGCCGCTCCGGGGCGCGACAAAAAGGACTGCCGCCAAGCCTGCCGTGCCGATCCATGCGGAAAGGTGGCGCTGGCAACTGGCAAGGGCACGCTCCAGCCGCTATGTTGCGGGGCATGGCCGATGAAGCATCCCCCAGCGCGCCGACGCGCGATCCGTCCGTTCCGCCCGCCCCCGACGCGGCGCGTCCCTCCACGCCGGCATGCCGGAGCGCGGCGAGGCGCCTGAAGCCCGTTGGTTCGGCTTCCGCGAGGTCGATCCCAACGCCAAGGCGCCGATGGTGCGTCAGGTGTTCGACAGCGTCGCGACCAATTACGACCTGATGAACGACCTGATGTCGGGCGGCGTCCATCGTCTGTGGAAATCGACCCTGATCGAGATGATCAAGCCCCGGCCGGGCATGACGCTGCTCGACGTGGCCGGCGGCACCGGCGATATCTCGTTCCGCTTCCTGGATGCGGCGGGCGGCGGGGCCAATGCCTTCGTCTGCGACATCAACGAGCAGATGATCCTGGTCGGGCGCGACCGCGCGATCGACCGGGGCGTGCTGGACGGGGTCAACTGGATCGTCGGCGATGCCGAGAAGGTGCCGCTGAAGAGCCGGTCGGTCGATGTCTACACCATCGCCTTCGGCCTGCGGAACGTGACCCGGATCGACGCGGCGCTGGCCGAAGCCCGGCGCGTGCTGAAGCCGGGCGGCCGTTTCTTCTGCCTGGAGTTCAGCAGGGTTGTCCTGCCGGTTCTGCGCGACATCTATGACCAGTACTCCTTCACCGTCCTGCCCCGCCTGGGTCAGATGGTGGCCGGCGACCGCGAAGCGTACCAGTATCTGGTCGAGAGCATCCGCCAGTTCCCCGATCAGGAAAGTCTGGTGGGAAGGATCGAAGCGGCCGGGTTCGGTCAGGTGCGCTACCGCAACCTGACCGGCGGGGTTGCCGCGATCCATTCCGGCTGGCGGCTCTGATTCCCTTTCCTGAACCGGTTCAAAAGTCCCGATGATCCGCACGATCCGCAACCTTGCCCGCCTGATCGTGATCATGCGCACGCTCGGCCGTCACGACGCGCTTTTCTCGCACGAATTGCGGGATGTGGTGCCGGGAGTGGCCACATTCGCCCGCCTGATCTCGGCGAAGGACGTTCCGGGACGGCCCGGCCAGCGGCTGGCCGCCGCACTCCGCGATCTCGGCCCCAGCTTCATCAAGCTCGGTCAGATCCTGTCCACCCGCTCCGATCTGGTGGGCGAGGCCATCGCCGCCGATCTGGCCGAGTTGCAGGACAAGCTGCCGCCCTTCCCCGCCGAAGAGGCGCGCCGCATCATCGAGGCGGAACTGGGCCGCCCGATCGACGAGCTTTACGAGAGCTTCGACGAGAAGCCGATCGCCGCCGCCTCGATCGCCCAGGTGCATTTCGCCATCATCGCGAAGCGCCCGGACGGCGCCGATCCGCGCGGCGATTACGCGCGGGGTCATGACGGGCGGGGTGAACCGAACGACCCGCGCTCCCGCGAAGTCGCGGTCAAGGTGCTGCGTCCGGGGATCGAGCTGGCGTTCCGGCGCGACCTCGACCTGTTCCGCTGGCTGTCGGAACTGGCGCTGACGGTTCAGCCCAGGCTGAAGCGGCTGCGGCCGGGCGAGGTGGTCCAGATCTTCGCCGACACGGTGCGGATGGAGATGGACCTGCGGATGGAGGCATCCGCCGCATCGGAGCTTGCCGACAACTTCCGGGGCGATGACGCCTTCAACGTGCCACGGGTGGACTGGGACCGCACCAGCCAGCGCGTGCTGACGCTGGAGCGTATCCGGGGCATCAAGGTGGACGAGGTCGACCGCATCCGGGCGGCGGGGTTCGACCCGGACGACGTGCTGGCGCAGGCATCAAGCTCGTTCTTCAATCAGGTGTTCCGCGACGGCTTCTTCCACGCCGACCTTCATCCGGGCAACCTGTTCGTCAACGAGAACGGCCACATAGCGCCGGTCGATTTCGGGATCATGGGCCGGCTGGACCGCGCCACCCGGTACTATCTGGCCGACATGCTGCTGGGCTTCCTGAACGGCGACTACCGCCGGGTGGCGGAAGTGCATTTCCTGGCGGGCTATGTCCCGGCCCACCAGAACATCGAGAACTTCACCCAGGCCTGCCGCGCCATCGGCGAGCCGCTGCTGAACAAGCCGCTGCACGAAATCTCCATCGGCCGCCTGCTGGCCCAGCTTCTGGCGGTGACCGAACAGTTCGAGATGGAAACCCAGCCGCAGCTTCTGCTGCTCCAGAAAAGCATGCTGACCGCCGAGGGCGTCGGCCGCGCGCTCAACCCCGACATCAACATGTGGGAACTGGCGCGCCCGCTGATCGAGGACTGGATGCGCGAACACCGTGGCCCCGAGGCCCGCGTGGTGGACGAGCTTGAAGCTGTCATGAACGCGCTGCGCACCCTTCCCAGGGTCGTGAAGGCGACGGAAACGGCGGCGAACATGGTGGTTGAAGGCGGCATCAGGCTTCACTCGGAGACGGTGAAGGGAACTGCTCGACGGGTCCATGCGCCGGCGTCAGCGGCTGATGTGGTCGATGTGGCTGGCGACGATGGCGTTCCTGACGGTGCTGGTGCTGGCGGTGCGCTGAGCGGCGGCCGCATCTTCACAACTGACGAAGCAGGCATGTGGCCGCCGTCACTTCCCCCGCGAGGGCGGCGGTGGCAGGATGCGCGCCAGCACCCGAGCACCCCTTTTCCGCAGGCACCCGGCTGACCCCATGTCCGATCCCTGTTTCCGATTTCCCCATCCTCGACGGCAAGCGCATCCTGCTGATCATCTCCGGCGGGATCGCCGCATATAAGTGTCTCGATCTGATCCGGCGGCTGAAGGAGCGCGGGGCTCGGGTGCGATGCATCCTGACCGAGGGCGGGTCGAAGTTCGTGACACCGCTGTCGGTGGCGGCCCTGTCGGAGGAGAAGGTCTACACGGACCTGTGGTCGCTGACCGACGAAGCGGAAATGGGGCATATCCGGCTGTCGCGGGAGGCGGATCTTGTCGTGGTCGGCTCCCGCCAGCGCCAACATCCTGGCGAAGATGGCGGCCGGGATCACCGACGATCTGGCGACCACCGCCCTGCTGGCGACCGACAAGCCGGTCATGGTGGCGCCGGCCATGAACATCATGATGTGGTCGCACGCCGCGACCCGCGCCAATATGGCGACGCTGGAATCGCGCGGCGTCGTCCGGATCGGTCCCGGCGTCGGCGACATGGCCTGCGGCGAGACCGGCAGCGGCCGGATGAGCGAGCCGATGGAGATCCTGGCCGCCATCGCGGGTTTCTTCCAGAAGACGGCGTCGCCGACCCAGGCGCTGGAAGCGCTCGGCCCCCTGCGCGGCTGGCGGGCGCTGGTGACCAGCGGGCCGACCCACGAGCCGATCGACCCCGTCCGCTATATCGCCAACCGCTCGTCGGGCAAGCAGGGGCACGCCATCGCGGCGGCGCTGGCGCGACTTGGCGCATCGGTGACCCTGGTCAGCGGGCCGACGCAGG
This sequence comes from uncultured Alphaproteobacteria bacterium, assembly GCA_963848585.1. Taxonomy (GTDB): domain Bacteria; phylum Pseudomonadota; class Alphaproteobacteria; order Azospirillales; family Azospirillaceae; genus Skermanella. The sequence continues at coordinate 54,187 of CAWKET010000060.1, forward strand.
AACCGGTGCCCGAAGGCGTTTCCATCGTCCATGTCGAGAGTGCGCGCGACATGCTGGCGGCCTGTCAGGACGCCCTGCCGGTGGACGTGGCGGTCTGCGCCGCGGCGGTCGCCGACTGGAGGGTCAAGGCCATGGCCTCCCAGAAGCTGAAGAAGGAAGGCGGCAGCCTGCCCGCGCTCGAACTGGCGGAGAACCCGGACATCCTGTCCACACTGTCGCGGGCTGGGCGGAACCGGCCGACCCTGGTGGTGGGATTCGCCGCCGAAACCGAGAAGGTGGTGGCCCATGCCCGCGCCAAGCTGGCGCGCAAGGGCTGCGACTGGATCGTCGCCAACGACGTGTCGCCGTCCAGCGGGACATTCGGCGGAACGAACAACACCGTCCACCTGCTGCGGGGCGACACCCTGGAAGACTGGCCGCCGCTGTCCAAGGAAGAGGTGGCGCAGCGTCTGGCGATGGCGATCGCCGAGCATCTGGTCGGAACGGGCTGACTTTTTTCAAATCAGGGGCTCATTCTCCTATTACATTGTGTGATATATGCGCTATCTACAGCGCATAACCATCACCTGTGGCGATCCCCCTATCTTGTCCAGCACCGAAGCCCCGACCAATTCCCAACCCGATCTTACAGTCGCCGTCACCCGCCTGCCCCACGCCGATGGGCTGTCATTGCCAGCCTATGCGACCGAGCACGCCGCCGGCATGGATCTGGCGGCGGCCGTCACCGATCCGGTGGTGCTGGAGCCGGGCGCCAGAGCCCTGATCCCGACCGGGATCGCGCTGGCGCTTCCCCCAGGGTTCGAGGCCCAGATACGGCCCCGGTCCGGTCTGGCGCTGCGCCACGGCATCGGGGTGCTCAACAGCCCCGGCACGATCGACGCGGATTACAGGGGTGAAGTCGGCGTCATCCTGATCAATCACGGCGACCAGCCCTTCACCGTCGAGCGCGGCATGCGCATCGCTCAGATGGTGGTCGCCCCCTATACCCGCGTCGCCTGGAACCTGACCGAAAGCCTTGACCAAAGCACCCGCGGCGAAGGCGGTTTCGGTTCGACCGGCACTGAAACGCGCACCGAATCCCGAGGACAAAAGTGATGCTGCGCATCTCCAAGAAACTGATGTTCGCAATCGAGGCGGTGCTCGACATCGCCTACAATGCCGGCAGCGAGCCGGTGCAGAGCGGAGAGATCACACGCCGGCAGGGCATCCCCAAGCGCTACCTGGAACAGGTGCTCCAGCAGCTCGTCCGCGCCGGTGTGCTGGCGGGAGTGCGCGGGCCGCGCGGCGGTTACCGGCTGGCGCGGGAGCGGCGGCGCATCAATATCGGCGAGATCGTCCGCGTCGTCCGCGCCATGGAGACGGCGTCCGATCCGGTGGAGGAACCAACCGGCTCCATCCTCGGTTTGAAAGTGGTGCGTCCGATCTGGATGCAATTGCAGGACGACTGCATGGCGCGCCTGGACGAGATCACCATCGAGGATCTGTGCCTGCGCGCCAACCAGGCTGGAATCGAAAGCGAATCCCACAGCAAAATCGATTTCAGCATTTAATTCCCCAATGGGAGGGCATAGATTAAATTTATCTGTGCTTTTGAAATTTTCACAATTCCGAAGGGTGGAATAAAATGGCGGCTACCGAGCGCGTGCCCGAATTTCGCGGCAAGATCTATGACAGCATCCTGGACACCATCGGCGCCACGCCGCTGGTCCGCGTGCGTCGTCTGGCGGCCGAGTTCGGAGTGAAGGCCGACATCGTCGGCAAACTGGAGTTCTTCAACCCGCTCTCCAGCGTCAAGGACCGCATCGGCCTCGCCATGATCGAGGCGGCGGAACGCGAAGGAAAGATCGAGCCGGGCAAGACCACCCTGATCGAGCCGACCTCCGGCAACACCGGCATAGCGCTGGCCTTCGTGGCCGCCGCCAAGGGCTACCGGCTGATCCTGACCATGCCGGAAAGCATGTCGGTCGAGCGCCGCAAGATGCTGAAGCTGCTGGGCGCCGAACTGGAACTGACCCCGGCTTCCGAAGGCATGAAGGGCGCGATCCGCAAGGCGGAAGAACTGGCCACCACCACTCCCAACGCCTTCATCACCCAGCAGTTCAAGAACCTGGCCAACCCGGAAATCCACCGCAACACGACCGCCGAGGAAATCTGGCGCGATACCGACGGCAAGGCGGATATCCTGATCAGCGGCGTCGGCACCGGCGGCACGCTGACGGGCGTCGGCGAAGTCATCAAGGCCCGCAAGCCGGACTTCAAGGTGATCGCGGTGGAGCCGGAAGACAGCCCCGTCCTGTCCGGCGGCCTGCCCGGCCCGCACAAGATCCAGGGCATCGGCGCCGGCTTCGTGCCGGACATCCTGAAGTCCGAGCTGATCGACGAGGTGCTGCGCATCTCCAACCAGCGCGCCTTCGAGATCGCCCGCAAGGTGGCTCGGGTCGAGGGTCTGGCGGTCGGCATTTCGTCGGGTGCGGCACTGGCCGCCGCGATCGAGGTCGGCCAGCGGCCGGAGAACGAGGGCAAGCTGATCGTCGTGATCATCCCGTCCTTCGCCGAACGCTATCTCTCGACCGCCCTGTTCGAAGGGCTGGAATAAGCTGCGATACCGCGGGAGGGCTCCATTTCCGGAGCCCTCCCGCGCACTCAGGTCAGGACCGATGGATTTCACCGACGCTCAGGTCGAACGCTACGCCCGCCACATCATCCTTCCGGAAGTCGGCGGTATTGGTCAGGAAAAGCTGCTGAATTCCCGCGTGCTGGTGGTGGGTGCCGGAGGTCTCGGTTCGCCGCTGCTGCTTTATCTGGCGGCGGCGGGCATCGGCACGATCGGGGTGATCGACAATGACGTGGTCGATCTGTCCAACCTTCAGCGCCAGATCGTCCACGACACCGGCACCATCGGCATGCCCAAGGTCGCGAGCGCCGAAGCGCGGCTGAAGGCGATCAACCCGGAAGTCAGGCTCCAAGCGCATCAGACCCGGCTGACCGCCGCCAATGTCATGGGCCTGATCGCGGAATACGACATCGTCGCCGACGGGACGGACAATTTCGCGACCCGCTTCCTGCTGGCCGACGCCTGCCATCTTGGCCACAGGACGCTGGTTTCCGCCGCCATGCTGCGGTTCGACGGGCAGCTATCGACCTTCAAATCACACCTGGGCGGCCCCAATCCCTGCTATCGCTGCATCTTCCGCGAACCTCCCCCGCGCGGCCTGATCCCAAGCTGCGCCGAAGCCGGCGTGCTGGGGGCGCTGGCGGGCGCCGTCGGGTCTGTTCAGGCGATCGAGGTGATCAAGGAAGTGCTGGGCATCGGCGAAAGCCTGTCCGGCAATCTGCTGATGTACGACGCGCTGAATACCAGCTTCCATAAGGTGCGGGTGAAACCCGATCCGGAATGCCCGCTGTGCGGCAGCCATCCGAGCATCACCGATCTCTCCGCCCATGAGGCCACCGTCATGAGCGATCAGAACAGCCTGTCCCTGGTCGTCTTCGCCGGAGGGTTCGACCGCGTCCACTACGCCCTGGTCATGGCGAGCGCCGCCGCCGCGACCAACCGGAAGACGACCCTGTTCTTCACCGGCCGCGCCGTCCTGGCGCTCAAGGCCGGCAACGGCTGGCGCGAGCTTGACCCCGCCGACGACGGATCGTCGCCGGAAGAACGCAACGCCCATTTCGGCCGCAGCGGCCTGGCCGAGTTCGAGGAATTGCTGGAAGCCTGCGTCGCCCTGGGCGTCACCGTGATGGTGTGCGAGATGGCGCTGAAGGCGATCGGGCTGGAGGCATCAGCCTTGCGCGACGATGTGCCGGTGGTGCCCGGCGGCGTCGTCACCTTCCTGAACGACACCCCGCCGCCGGGCGGACGCTGTTCGTCTGACAACGCGTCAATTACTCCTGCCCGCTTTGCAGCGGATGGGCGAAGCTCCAGGAGTGGCCGAAGGGGTCGACGATCTGGGCGTAGCGGGCGCCCCAGAAAGCGTCCATCGGCGGCATGATCACTTCGGCGCCGGCCGCGCGGCCTTGACAGCGTCGTCGCAGTTGGGCACCTCAAGGTGCAGCGTTACCGGCGTGCCGCCCAACTCGTTAGGTGGTGCCTGGCGGTTTTCCCCTGCGCTGCAGTGCTCGGGGAAATGGTCCCTCACGAAGACCCTTGCTCCGTTGAGCTGGATTTCCGAATGCAGGATGCGCTTGCCGTCCTCCGCCGGCAGCGCATCGTCTCCGTCGCACCCATCCCATTCTTGTAAAACTCAAGTGCCGCGGCGGCGTCCCTGACGACAAGATGCGGAATGACGCCCTGTGCTTGATCGGTCATATCTAACTCCCTGGTATGAAACCGCTCTCATTGAGCACGTCGTCCTTGATCAGCCGATCCAGACACATCCGGATATGGGCCGCTTCCGCCGGAGTATTGGCGAGCGCTATCGCCCGGTCGAAGGCGACGCGGGCCTCATCGGCGCGGCCCATCCGCATGAGGAACGCTCCCCTGACCCCGAAGAAGTGGAAATAGCCGGAAAGGCGCTGGGCCAGCGGCTCGATCATCTCCAGCGCCGCTTGCCGGCACCGCGCACTTTGGAGACGGCGACCGCCCGGTTGAGCGTCACGACGGGGGAAGGCTGCAAGCGCTCAAGCACGCCGTAGAGCAGGTCGATTTCCGCCCAATCCGTATCCTGCCACCGGGCCGCCCTGTCATGCAGCGCCGCAATCGCCGCCTGCACCTGATAGGGTCCGGGACGCCTGTGGCGCATCGCCTTGTCGACCAGCGCCAGCCCCTCGGCGATCATCCCGCGATTCCAGAGCCCGCGATCCTGGTCCTCCAGCAGCACGATGGCGCCATCGGCATCGAATCGCGCCGGCGCCCGCGCATGCTGGAGCAGAAGCAGCGCCGTCAGCCCCATGATCTCCGGCTCCGTCTGAAACAGCCGCAGCAGCAGCCGGGCGAGCCGGATCGCCTCTTCGCACAGGGGCGCTCGGGCCGGGGCCTCGCCACCGCTCGCGGAATAGCCTTCGTTGAAGACGAGGTAGATCATCGCCATGACGGTGGTGAGCCGTTCCGCCCGCTCCTCCGGCCCCGGAGTTTCGAACGGCACATCGGCCCTGGCGACGCGGGCCTTGGCCCGCGTGATGCGCTGCTCCATGGCGCTCTCGCTCACCAGGAACGCCCGCGCGATCTGCTTGACCGACAGGCCGGAGACGATGCGCAGCGCCAGCGCTATCTGCTGGGTCGCCGGCAGATCGGGATGGCAGCAGATGAAGAGGAGGCGCAGGATGTCGTCGCGGTAATGCGCCCCGTCGAGCCGTTCCGCGACGGCTTCCTCCGCATCGTCCGGTGTCGGAGATCAGGTCGTCCGGCGGCAGCGGCTCCTGCCTGCTCCGGCGCCTCGCCTCATCGATCGCGGTGTTGCGCCCGACCAGGATCAGCCAGGCGGCGGGATCGCGCGGCGGGCCGTTCCGGGGCCAGTTGCTCAACGCCCGCAGACAGGCGTTCTGGAACGCTTCCTCGGCGGTGTCGAGATCGCGGAAATAGCGCAGCAGCGCGCCCAGCGCCTGGGGACGGGCTGCTGTCAGAGCCGCATCGATCCAGGCCATGTCGCTCACGTCGATGTCCGGCATGCTCCCCGGCCTGAACAGGGCCAGCGGGCGAAGCTCATAAGCCCCGGACGAACTGCTGGCGCGCGCCAGATCGCCGGCGGTCTCGATCGCCTGATCGAGCGACGAGCACTCGACGATGTAGAACCCAAGGAGCTGCTCCTTGGTTTCAGCGAACGGACCGTCGATCACCAGAGGTTCAATGCCCTTCCTGACGGTCGTCGCCGCAGTCGTGGGCAACAGGCGGGCGACAGGGCCCAGCCGGCCTTCCCGGTCGAGCTTCTCCTGCACGACAGCCAGCCTGGCCATCGCGGCATCGTCCTCCTCCCTGGTCCAGGCCCCGACGACGTCTTCGGAATCGTAGCAGAGGATGGCGTAAAGCATGGGTCTTCCTTCTCCCGGTCTTACCAAAGGACGAAGAAGTATGCCCAGGAGCCGACATCGTGTCGGCAAAAATGTTCGTTGGGGCGAATTCACATGGATGTGACATATTAACAAAGCTTTATTCATCTTAACGGAGCGCCTGAGCGATCGATGTTGAGCCTCAACCGTACTAGCCGATACACTGCCGCAGCCGCAGTGATGGAGATTGGGACGCATGACAGGTTCGCCGGACCTGAATGAGGAAAAGCTGGCGCAGCTTCGTCAAGCGCTTCGCAATCATCTTCTGTTCGCCGCCGGTAAAGGTGGCAAGAGACTGAACCTGATGGCGAACAACATGTCCAACTTCGTCCTGGAGGGGTTCAATTTCTCCAAGGCGTCGCTGCTGTTCTGCAATCTTTCATACTCGAATCTTCAACACGCCCGCTTCCGCGACGCCGACCTCACGAACAGCTTGTTTGTCCGGACCAATCTTGACCCATGCGGACTTCTCCGGCGCTATCCTGGATGGCGTGAAGTTCCATTTCACCGACGCGCGGGACGCGAAGCTGGACAGCACGAGCATGCGCCAGGGCTCGCTGATGATCTTCCCGAAGAGCGATGGGGGTGGCGGCGCGCCGGTCAGCCAGCAGGCGAGGACGGTGGTGCAGGTCACGGACCTGTCCAATTCCAACTTCGAGGGCGCATCCCTTCAGGGCGCCCACATGTCGAACTGCATCCTGCGCAACGCCAATCTGCGGAATGTCAACCTGACCAACGCCAATCTGAAGGGGGCGGACCTGCAAGGGGCCAATCTTCAGGGCGCCTGCCTGAAGGGCGCCAACATGGTGAACGTGCAGGTCAAGGATGCCGTTCTCGACCTGACGCGCGAGGTCATCGATATCCTGCGCTTCAACGACGACTTCGTGCGTCATGTCGATGGCGTCCGGGAAATCCACAACTCCCTGCGGGATCACGAGAAGTGGGTGAACTCCCATGGGGTCGCCGGCAATCGGCTGGATCTTGCCGGCCGCTCGTTGCGCGGCGTCGATCTGACGGGCAAGACCCTGGCGGCGATGTCGTTCGCCGGGGCCGACCTGTCCGGAGCGAAGCTGAGGCAGGCCGTGCTGAGCGCCTGCGATTTCACCGGCGCCACGATCCAGTACGCCGACTTCACGCGAAGCCGACCTGCGGGGAGCCAACTTCACCGGTGCCACGATCGTCTTCACCGATTTCTCCGGCGCCGATTTCTCGCCCCTGGCGCTGCGCGGCGGCGGCGATCTGCCGACCCGGTTCACAGGGGCCACGATCCGGAACAGCAACCTGTGCGGCCTGGGCCTGACCTCCTGCCCGGATGACGCCGCGATCTGCAAGGACTGCGACTTCAATCCGGAGAAGGATGTGACCGGGTGATGCCAACGCGGCTCATCCGGCGCTGACGCCACCCTTCTCATCCAGCGCGTAGCCCGCCGATCGTACCGTGCGGATGATGTCGTTGTCGTTGACCTCGTTCAGGGCCTTCCGCAGGCGGCGGATATGGACATCGACCGTCCGCGGCTCGACATAGACGTCGTGGCCCCATACCAGATCGAGCAACTGCTCGCGCGAGAAGACGCGGCCGGGGTGCTGCATGAAGTGGCGCAGCAGGCGGAACTCGGTCGGCCCCAGATGCACGTCGCGGCCCTGGCGGCGGACGCGGTGGGCCGCCAGATCCATGATGACATCGCCGAAGCTCAGCAGCTCCTCCGCCAGACCGGGGCTTGACCGGCGCAGCACGGCCCGCATGCGGGCGACCAGTTCGGTCGGCGAGAACGGCTTGGCGATGTAATCGTCGGCACCGGAATTGAGGCCGCGCACCTTGTCGGCTTCCTCCCCCCGCGCCGTCAGCATGATGATCGGGATATCGCGGGTCTTGGGGTTGCGCCGCATCTGGCGGCAGACTTCCAGCCCCGACATCAGCGGCAGCATCCAGTCGAGCAGGACGAGGTTGGGCACCTGCTCGGATGCCAGCAGCAGCGCTTCCTCGCCGTCGCCGGCCGAGAGCGTGCGGAAGTTCTCCTTTTCAAGATTGTACTTGAGGAGGGTTACGAGGTCCGCCTCGTCCTCGACGATCAGGACGAGGGGTTTGAGCGCCGAATTCATGGGTTCGTCTGTTCCAAGGCTTGGCTGTTAACTCTGCAGTTCCGGCTGCGGCGTCACGACCGTGAAGCTGCTTTCGTCGCCTTTTGGCCGTTCCGATGTCAGCGGATGACCGATTACCAGAAAATGGATCGTTTCGGCAATGTTGGTCGCATGGTCGCCGATCCGCTCCAGGTTCTTGGCAATGAACAGGAGATGCGTGCAGGGGGTGATGTTGCGCGGGTCTTCCATCATGTAGGTCAGGACTTCGCGGAACAGGCTGGTATAGAGATCGTCCAGTTCCTCGTCCCGGCGGCGGGCCGCCACCGCCTTGTCCACGTCGCGCTCGATGAAGGCGTCGAGCACTTCCTTCATGATCTCCTGGACCAGCCGGCCCATGCGCGGAATGGCGCCGACCGGACGGACGGCGGGCAACTGGGCCAGCGCCAGCGACCGCTTGGCGATGTTCGCCGCGTAGTCGCCGATCCGCTCCAGATCCGATGCGATCTTCAGCGCCGAGACGATCTCCCGCAGGTCGGACGCCATCGGCTGGCGGAGCGCCAGCAGGCGCAGCGTCTCGTTATCGATTTCCCGCTCATAGGCGTCGATGCGGAGATCCGACTGGATCACCTGGGAGGCGATGGCGGTATCCCGGCGGACGAGCGCCTGGACGGCCGCCTCCACCTGGGCTTCCGCCACCCCGCCCATCTGCGTGATCAGGTTCGACAGGCGCTGAAGTTCCTGCGCGAACGATTTGACGATGTGCTCGTTGCTCATGCGCCGCTTTCCTGAAAGACATTATGCCGAGGCGTGTCGCTGGACTGCGCGATCAGCCGAACCGGCCGGTGATGTAGTCCTGGGTCCGCTTGTCGCGCGGGGTCGTGAAGATCTCGTCGGTGTCGCCCACCTCGACCAGCTCGCCCGAGATGGAAGAAGGCGGTGCGCTGGGACACGCGCGCCGCCTGCTGCATGGAATGGGTGACGATGACGATCGTGTAGTTCTGCGCGCAGCTCGTCGATCAGCTCCTCGATATGCGCGGTGGCGATCGGGTCGAGCGCCGAGCAGGGCTCGTCCATCAGGATCACTTCGGGGCTGACCGCGATGGCGCGGGCGATGCACAGGCGCTGCTGCTGGCCGCCGGACAGGCCGGTGCCCGGCTCCTTCAGGCGGTCCTTGACCTCGTTCCACAGGCCGGCGCGCTGCAGGCTCTTCGTCACGATCTCGTCCATCTCCTCCCGCTCGGCTGGCGAGGCCGTGGATGCGCGGGCCGTAGGCGACGTTCTCGTAGATCGACTTCGGGAACGGGTTCGGCTTCTGGAACACCATGCCGACGCGGGCGCGGAGCTGCACCGACGTCGATGCTTCCGGTCGTAGATGTCCTGGCCGTCGAGCGTGATCAGCCCTTCGACCGCGGCGATGTCGATCGTGTCGTTCATGCGGTTGAGGCAGCGCAGGAACGTCGACTTGCCGCAGCCGGACGGGCCGATCAGCGCCGTCACCTGACGCTCGGGGATCGTCGAGGTCGATGTCCTTCAGCGCCTGCTTCTCGCCGTAGTACACGTTGACGTCGCGGCGCATCCATCTTGACGGCGATGCCGGTCCGCGTGCGCGGCATCTGCGGGCGCGACGGCGACGTCCGGCCGTCATGCTGATGTCCTGTGCGGTCATACTACCAGCGCCGTTCGAATCGCTTGCGCAGGACAACGGCGATCGCGTTCATCGCGATCAGGAACGCCAGGAGCACCATGATCGCGGCGGAGGTCCGCTCGACGAAGCCGCGCTCCGGGCTGTCGGCCCACATGAAGATCTGCACCGGCAGGACGGTCGCGGCGTCGGTGAAGCCGCTGGGAATGTCGACGATGAAGGCGACCATGCCGATCATCAGCAGCGGCGCCGTCTCGCCCAGCGCATGCGCCATGCCGATGATGGTGCCGGTCATGATGCCGGGCATCGCCAGCGGCAGCACGTGATGGGTCACCATCTGGAGCTGCGAGGCGCCGACGCCGAGCGCCGCTTCGCGGATCGACGGCGGCACCGCCTTCAGCGCCGCGCGGCTGGCGATGATGATGGTGGGCAGCGTCATCAGCGCCAGCACCATGCCGCCGACCAGCGGGGCGGAGCGCGGCAGGCCGAAGAAGTTGAGGAAGACCGCCAGCCCCAGCAGGCCGAAGACGATCGACGGGACGGCCGCGAGGTTGTTGATGTTCACCTCGATGAGGTCGGTCAGCTGTTCTTGGGCGCGAATTCCTCGAGATAGATCGCCGCCGAAACCCGATCGGGATGGCGAGCCCCAGCGTCACGGCCAGCGTCAGCAGCGAGCCGACCATGCCGCGCCCTGAGGCCGGCCATTTCCGGGTCGCGGCTGTCGCCGTTCAGGAAGAGACGCCAGTTCCAGCCGTTCACGATGTTGCCGGTGGCCACCAGCTTGTCGATCCACTGGATCTGCTGGTCGGTGACCTTGCGGTCGGCTTCCGGAACGTCGCGGTCGATATTGCCCTTCAGCAACTGGTCATAGTCGCTCGCCAGGGCGAGGCGCACGGTCTGGCGGGTGCCGATCAGACCGGGATTGTCCATCACCATCTGGCGCAGCTCGAAGCCGGCGCCGTTGCTGACGATGCGAGTTCAGCCGCCGCCGCTCGGTCCGGCTTTCGACTTCCGGGAACACCGCCTGGAGCGACTGCCGGGCGAGTGCCGCGTAATTGGCGCCCGACAGGGCGGCCGGATCGCGGGTGCCCTGCGGGATCGATCTCCGCCGGGTCGAAGTAGATCTCCAGCGCCAGATCGTGCTGGGCGAAGGCGGTGTAGCCCTGGGACACGATGCTGGCGAGCAGGACCGCCAGCATGCCGAGCGCGATGCCGATGGCGGCCACGCCGTACAGCTTGAAGCGGCGTTCCGCGGCGTAGCGCTTGCGCAGGCGGGCGGCGAAATCGTCGGACTGATACGGCGCCGCGCGCGGAGTGCTGATGATATCAGTCATATTTTTCCCGATATTTCCGCACCACCCGGAGGGCGATGATGTTCAGGGTGAGGGTGACGGTGAAGAGCACGAGGCCGAGGGCGAAGGCGGACAGCGTCTTGGCGCTGTCGAATTCCTGGTCGCCGACCAGCAGCGTCGCGATCTGCACGGTGACGGTGCTGACCGCTTCCAGCGGGTTGCCGGTCAGGTTGGCGGCGAGGCCGGCGGCCATCACCACGATCATGGTCTCGCCGATGGCCCGGCTGACCGCCAGCAGCACGCCGCCGACGATGCCGGGAAGTGCGGCCGGCAGGACGACGTGGCGGATGGTTTCGGACTTGGTGGCGCCAAGGCCGTAGGAGCCGTCGCGCAGCGACTGCGGCACCGCGTTGATGATGTCGTCCGACAGCGAGCTGACGAAGGGGATGATCATGATGCCCATGACGACACCGGCGGCCAGCGCCGATTCCGAAGCTGACGCCGAAGCCGAGGCTCTGGCCGACATCGCGGACGAACGGCGCCATGGTCAGGGCCGCGAAGAAGCCGTAGACGACGGTCGGGATGCCGGCCAGGATCTCCAGCACCGGCTTGACCGGTGCCGCGCACCCTGGGGGGCGCGTATTCCGACATGTAGATGGCGCTCATCAGGCCCAGCGGTACGGCGACCGCCATGGCGATGGCGGCGATCAGCAGCGTGCCGGTGAACAGCGGCACGGCGCCGAACGCGCCGTCGGACGCCACCTGATCGGCGCGGATGGCCGTCTGCGGGCTCCATTGCAGGCCCAGCAGGAACTCGGCCGGCGGCACCTTGGTGAAGAACCGGATCGCTTCGAACAGCAGCGACAGCACGATGCCGATCGTGGTCAGGATCGCCACCAGCGAGCACAGGATCAGGAAGACGTTGACCACCCGCTCGACCTGATTGCGTGCGCGCAGTTTCGGATGGATGCGCTTCTTGGCGAAGAACAGACCGGCGCAGGCCAGGGCCAGCATGACGACCGCCAGCGCCCCGTTGCCGATCTCGCGCAGGTGATTGTAATAACCGGCCGCCGCCGTCAATGCCGGGTCGGGAACGCGGCTGGTGATGTTGCCATAGGCCAGATTGTGGATATCAACCATGATCAGGTTGATTTCCTGCGCCGACAGCGACGCGATCGAAGCCGGCAGGCTCGCCCGCACCATGTTGTTGACGATGATCCCTTCCAGGCCGGTCCACAGCGCGAACAGGATCAGGGCCGGCAGCCCGACCCACATCGCGACATAGAGCCCGTAATATGACGGCACCGAGTGCAGTCTGGAAAGCCTGCCGCCGGCGGAAGATACCGCCGTCGTCTTGCCGAGCTGGAATCCCGCGAACGACAGAAGCAGAAGCACCAAAAGGAAAGTTGTGACTGGCATCGGGACCGTTCGGAATTTGCAGGGACGAAGTTACAGGACACGGCATCGCTCAACCGCACCGGGCCGGGGCGCACAGACGCCCCGGCCGGTGCGGCGCCGATTACATGGTGACGGGAGTCAGGTTCAGGATGCTGGTCCGGACCTTCTCGCGCTTCTCCTTGGGCAGCGGGATCAGGCCCTTGGCTTCCAGATAGCCTTCCTCGCCGAACGCGCGCTCGCTGGTGTACTCGGCCAGGAATTCCTTGATGCCGGGAATGACATCGACGTGCTGGTTCTTGACGTAGACGTACATCGACCGGGCGACCGGGTACTTGGCGCTGGCGATGGTGTCCAGATCCGGGGCGACGCCGTTGATCTTGGCGCCCTGGAGCTTGTCGAGGTTCTGTTCAAGGAAGCTGTAGCCGAAGACGCCGTAGGCGTCCTTGTTGGCGACCAGCTTCTGGACGATCAGGTTGTCGTTCTCGCCGGCTTCCACATAGGCGCCGTCCTCGCGGATCTGGCTGCAGACCGCCTTGGCCTGATCGGCCGGCAGAGCCTTGACTTCCGGGAACTGGGCGCAGCCGACATCCATCACCAGCTCGACGAAGGCGTCGCGGGTGCCCGAGGTCGGGGGCGGGCCGAGAACCTCGATCTCCTTGTTCGGCAGCGACGGGTCGATGTCGCTCCACTTCTTATAGGGGTTGGCTACGACCTTGCCGTTGACGACGACCTGCTTGGCGAGAGCCTGCCAGATCTGCTTGATCGTGTAGTCGGTGTGGGCGGCGCTCTTGGAGTTGGCGAAGACGATGCCGTCGAAGCCCACTTCCAGCTCGCTGACGGCGGTCACGCCATTGGCGGCGCAGCCTTCCAGCTCCGACTTCTTGATCCGGCGCGACGCGTTGGTCAGGTCCGGATGCCCGACGCCGACGCCGGCGCAGAACTGCTTGATGCCGCCGCCGGTGCCGGTCGATTCGACGACCGGGGTCTTGAACTTGCCCCCACGGCCAAAGGTTTCGGCGACGGCGCTGGTGAAGGGGAACACGGTGGACGAGCCGACGATGCGGATCTGGTCACGGCCCTGAGCCTGCGCCCCACCCATCAATGCGACGGTCGAAGCGACGGCGGCCAGTGCCGCCACGGCAAGCTTCTTGTTGATCACGATGTAGTCCTCCGACGAATTCGCCAAAATGCGGGCCAAAAGCCTGAATTTGCCGCGGCCTTATGACTGACCGGCGGGCTTGCGGCGGACCATAGCGTTCAACGGCGATACAATTACTACAGGGAGATGACAGTTTCGTGACACGCGCCGTTTGTGTCCGGGATCAGGTACGGGTTACGGCGGTATTACGCCGCCGAACCGCCGGCCCGCATCGGATCGTCCGCTTCCAGCGCCTCATCCGCCGCGACGGGCAGGATGTACGGTGAAGGTGCTTCCCTTGCCGACATCGCTCTCGATGGTCATGCGGCCACGGTGCCGGTTGACGATGTGCTTGACGATCGCAAGCCCCAGCCCGGTGCCGCCAAGCGCGCGGCTGCGCGCCGGATCGACCCGGTAGAAGCGTTCGGTCAGGCGGGGCAGATGGGTCCGGGCGATGCCTTCGCCGCAGTCGGCGACGGCTATCGAGACCATGGGCGTGCTCCGCCGCCCGCCGGCCAGCGACAGGGTGATCCGTACTTCGGTGTTGTCGCGGGTGTACTTGATCGCGTTGTCGATCAGGTTCTGGAAGACCTGGGCAAGCTGGTCGTCGTCGCCCACGACGGCGGGAAGGCGATTCGGGGGCCGTCAGGACAAGCCTGATCCGGCGCGCGGCCGCCTTCAGTTCCAGCGCCGCGACGGCGCTCCGCGCGATCCGCAGCGGATTGGCCCGGCCGGTCGGCGGGGTATGCTCGTCCAGCTCGATCTTCGACAGCGACAGCAGGTCGTTGACCAGCCGCGACATGCGGCCGGACTGGTCATGCATGATCGACAGGAAGCGGTCGCGCGCTTCCGGATCGTCGCGCGCCGGCCCCCGCAGCGTTTCGATGAAGCCCAGCAGAGTGGCAAGCGGCGTCCGCAGCTCGTGGCTGGCATTGGCGACGAAATCGGCGCGCATCTGTTCCGACCGCTTGATCGCGGTCATGTCGTGGAACGTCAGGATCGCCGACCGTATCGGCGCTGCCTTGCCCCGGCCTCCGGTACGGCGTCACGCGCGCCTCGAACACCCGCTCGACGGGGACCGGCAGGCTGAATTCGACGATACGGGACGCGGCGCCGCCGAGCACCGCATCGACGGCGCCCAGCAGATGCGGGTTGCGCAGCGTGGCGGCCAGATCGCGCTCGGCCATGCGGTCGCCGAACAGGGTGCGCGCGGCGGCGTTGGCCCTGATGACGCCCCGGTCCTGATCCAGCAGGATCAGCGGATCGTGGAGCGCTTCCAGGATCTGCTCGTTGGCTTCCAGGCCGTTCCGCAACCGGTCGTTCCGCTCCACCCAGTCGCTATGAATCCGCGCCACGCCGGCCGCCAGCAGGCGCGCGGTCGGCGACGCGTCGGGCGGCAGCGCTAAGCCCGTCCTCGGATTCCTTCAGGGACTCGATGTAGGATGCGACCGCCGTCACATCGCGCCGGTAGATGCGAGTCGCCAGCAGACCCGCCGCCAGTGCCGCGAGGACGCCTGTGACGGCGGCGCCGATCGTGATCACGCCAAAAGCCGCGAGCGCGGCCAGCAAGCCGGCGAGCGCCAGCAGAAGCGGGCTGCCGAGCAGGAAGGGTGTGGTGGCTGGAACTACCTTTGATTGCATGATCGCACAAGCAAGTTCGTTTCCTGGTCATTATCGACTTCTTATCCGATCGACACTACACCAGTTCAGACCCGTTCCAGCACGCGTCACAAAACATTAATGTGGAAGCGGAGAAGCCCCCCGCCACGTTGGGCGGAGGGCTTCCCCGATATCACCACTGAAGCGAGTCGTGCGCCGCCAGCGCCGCCGCGTTGACGATGTCGGACACGGAAGCGCCCATCTGGACGACCTGCGCCGGCTTGTCCAGGCCGATCAGCAGCGGGCCGATCAACTGGCCGCCGCCCATCTTCTGAAGCAGCTTGGCGCCGATATTGGCGGCGTGGAGCGCCGGCATGATCAGCACGTTGGCCGGTCCCGACAGGCGGCAGAACGGGTAGAGCCGCTTCATCAGGTCGTGGTCGAGCGCCACGTCGGCCGACATCTCGCCGTCATACTCGAAGTCGATCCGCCGCTGGTCGAGCAGCGCCACGGCGTCGCGGACATGTTCCGCCCGGCCGCGCATGTACTGCCCGAAGTTGGAGAAGGACAGGAACGCCACGCGCGGCTCATGGCCCATCTGCCGGGCCTTCGCCGCCGTCTGGATCGCGATCTCGACCAGTTCTTCCGAGGTCGGAATCTCGTTCACCGTCGTATCGGCGATGAAGACGGTCTGCTTCCGCGTCACCACGACCGAGACGCCGAAAGCGCGCTGGTGGTTGCGCGTGTCGATGACCGTGGTGATGTCCTTGTAGCAGGTGGCGAAGCTGCGGGTCAGGCCGGTCACCATGGCGTCCGCGTCGCCCTGCGCCACCATCAGCGCCGCGAAGACGTTGCGGTCCTGGTTGACCATGCGCTGGCAGTCGCGCTGCAGCGTGCCCCGGCGCTGGAGCCGGCGGTAGAGGTAGTCGGTATAGCGGCGGTTGGCGTCGGACAGGCGGGCGTTGTGGATTTCCAGCCCGTCCTGATCCGGCTTGAGCCCGAGCGCCGTCAACTGCTCGCGGATGATCTCCTCCCGCCCGATCAGGATCGGCGTGCCGTA
Organism: uncultured Alphaproteobacteria bacterium; assembly: GCA_963848585.1. GTDB lineage: Bacteria > Pseudomonadota > Alphaproteobacteria > Azospirillales > Azospirillaceae > Skermanella. The sequence continues at coordinate 70,380 of CAWKET010000060.1, forward strand.
GCCCGCCGCGCGGTAGGCCAGAGCCGCCCGGATCGACCGGTCTTCCTCGCCCTCGGCGAAGACGACGCGGCGGGGGTTGGCCTTGACCTTCTCGAAGATGAGCTGGAGGCTGTCCGCCGTCGGGTCGAGCCGGGTGCGGAGCGAGTTGCGGTAGCCGGCGAGGTCGATGATCGGCTTCCGCGCCACACCGCTTTCCATCGCGGCCTGAGCGACCGCCGCCGGGATGGTGACGATCAGGCGGGGATCGAACGGCACCGGGATGATGTATTCAGGGCCATAGCGCAGACGCCTGCCGGAATAGGCGGCATCGACCTCGTCCGGGACATCCTCACGCGCCAGCGCCGCGATGGCGCGGGCGGCGGCGATCTTCATCGCGTCGTTGATGGTGGACGCCCGGACATCCAGAGCGCCCCGGAAGATGTAGGGGAAGCCCAGGACGTTGTTGATCTGGTTCGGGTAGTCCGACCGGCCGGTCGCGATGATCGCGTCGGAACGGACGGCGCGCACGTCTTCCGGCGTGATTTCCGGATCGGGGTTGGCCAGCGCGAAGATCAGCGGCTTCGGCCCCATCGACCTGACCATGTCCTGCGTGACGGCGCCCTTGGCCGACAGGCCTACGAACACGTCGGCGCCTTCCAGGGCTTCGGCCAGCGTGCGGGCCTCGGTCCTGACGGCGTGGGCCGACTTCCACTGGTTCATGCTGTTGGTGCGGCCCTGGTAGATCACGCCCTTGGTGTCGCACAGGATCACGTTTTCATGGGGCAGGCCCATGGACTTGAACAGCTCGACGCAGGCGATGGCGGCGGCACCGGCGCCATTGACCACCATCTTGATGTCTTCGATCCGGCGGCCGGTCAGGTGCATCGCGTTGATCAGGCCGGCGGCGGCGATGATCGCGGTGCCGTGCTGGTCGTCATGGAAGACGGGGATGTCCATGATCTCGCGCAGGCGCTGCTCGATGATGAAGCAATCCGGCGCCTTGATGTCTTCCAGGTTGATGCCGCCGAACGACGGCCCCAGGAAGCGCACGCAGTTGATGAACTCGTCCACATCGGTCGTATCGACCTCAAGGTCGATGCCGTCGACGTCGGCGAAGCGCTTGAACAGGACGGCTTTGCCTTCCATCACCGGCTTCGACGCCAGCGCGCCCAGATTGCCCAGCCCCAGCACGGCGGTGCCGTTGGAGATGATCGCGACGATATTGCCCTTGGCGGTGTAATCGTAGACGGTCGAAGGGTCTTCCTGGATGCGCAGGCAGGGTGCGGCAACGCCGGGAGAATAGGCCAGCGCCAGATCGCGCTGGGTGGTCAGCGGCTTGGTGGGTGCGATTTCCAGCTTGCCGGGGCGTCCACTCGAATGGAAAAGGAGAGCCTCTTCGTCAGTGACGCGCTTATCTTGGTCGGCCATACGTTTCCTCTTGGATGACCCGCGAACCGGCTATCTGGGGACGGCGGGCAATCGGTGGTGAGGGTTCCTTGTCCGGCCATCCCGGCCAAAGAGCCGGGTGGGTTGGAGAAACCCTGTTATGTTAGGGTGGACGGTAGCATAGTGAATTCGCCGCGCAACCCGCTTGTATTTGCATAACTGGCTTGTGCAAAGCAGCAATTAACCATTAACGCGTTAATGGCTGCGGCGATCTGCATTTGAAGGGTGCCACGAATGACTTTGAGAACCGCCATACCCGCCTTGGCAACCCTGATGCTGCTCTCATCCTGCTCCACCAGCGACAATCAGCCGCGGTGGGAACCGACCGCCGGGACGCAGTCCGTCGCCGAAAGCGAATGCGCCGAGCAGGTGGACATCAAAATGCAATTGCGGGGATATCCGCGCCGTCCCAGCCCCGAAACACCACAGTACTCATACCGCCGCGAGATCTTCGCCAAATGCATGCGCGACAAAGGGTATCAGCAGGAGTGAGCGGGAACGGCGCTGGCCGTTGGCTCGGCTATTCCGCCGCTTCCGCCTGCTGCGCCGCCGCCAGATCGTCTTCCTCGACATGCTCGGGCCGCATCAGGGCGTAAAGGCCGAGGATGCCGACCAGCAGACCCGCCGCGATCATCGGAGCCTGCCAGTCGCCGGTGATGAACCGGTTGACCAGCAGAACGGCGCAGACGACGGCGCCCAGGACCGGCACGAAGACCGGCACCTCGAATCCGCCGGTGGGTTCGCCCGGACGCAGCTTCAGGATCACCAGCGCGCTGTTGACGATGGCGAAGACCAGCAGCAGGAGCAGCACGGTGGCGGAAGCCAGCTGCGTGATGTCGCCCATCAACGCCAGGCCCGTGATCAGCGCCAGCAGCATCAGCACCGCCATATGGGGCGTGCGCCTGGTCGAGTGGACCTTCCGCAGGAAGCGCGGCAGCAGTCCCTGCTGCGCCATGCCGTAGGCCAGCCTTGACGCGGTGACGTAGTTCAGCAGCGCCGTGTTGGTGACGGCGAAGATCGTGATGCCGAGGAAGGCGATGGGCGGGAACCAGGGTGCGGCGCGCGCCACCACCTCGGTCAGCGGGCCGGCGGCGGAGGACAGTTCCTGCCAGGGGACGACGGAGACGGCGGTGATCGAGACGGCGATATAGATCAGGGTGGCCGCGACCATCGCCAGGATGATGCCCCAGGGCAGCACCTTGCGCGGGTTCTTGACCTCCTCGGCGACGTTCAGCGTGTCCTCGAACCCGATGAAGGAGAAGAAGGTCAGGACCGCGCCCTGCATCAGCAGCAAGGCCGTGATGCCGCCGACGCCTCCGTCGGTCGGAGGGGGCGTTTCCAGCAGATCGGCGGAGCCCCAGTAGCTCATGCCGACCGCTATGACGAGGATCAGCCCGAACGCCTCGACGGTCGTGCAGACGACGTTCAGCCACATGCATTCCCGGATGCCCCGGAAGACGATGCCGGCCAGCAGCAGCAGGAAGCCAAGGGCGATCAGGGTGACCGGCACGCCGTCCAGAAACGTCAACTGCTGCAGGTTGGCGGCGACCACGCGCGACTGCGTCGCGACGGAGGTGAGGCCCGAACACATCACCGCCAGCCCGACCACATATGTCAGCATCGACTGCCGGTACGCCCGCTGCGTCACATAGGCGGCTCCCGGCCGCCTTCGGATAGCGGCTGGCGATCGACGCATAGGAGAGACCGGTGAGCATCGCCGCGACCATGCTGACCAGAAAGGCCAGCCAGATCGCATTGCCCATCTCGCCCGCCGCCTTGCCGATCAGGCCATAGATGCCGGCGCCCAGCATGCTGCCCAGCCCGTAGAACGCCATCTGCACCATGCCGATCGACCGCTGAAGCGGCGGCCCGTCGGTACCCGCGTCAGCATCGGCGCCGAGTTCGAGGATGGCATGATCAAGCCCCCGCTGTCGGTGAAACCGTTGTGCGCGGCGCCGGAGCGGCGCCATCAAGAACGGTTCAACAGCGGGAGCAAAGAAAAAGCTCGACAGAGGCGGCTGCGCGAAAGCAGCGGGCGACTTATCCGATCATAAGGGGGGCGAGATGTGCCTCCCTCACTCCCCCAGCACCTTCTCCCGCTCCGCCACGTGGACGTTGCGGCCTCCGGCAAGCGTCAGGGCCTCCTGCGCCTTCATCTCCTTCGCCGGATCGTCGCCGATGGAGACCCACAGGATGACGCCGCCGGCTTCCAGGGCGCGGGCGAATTCGTCGGTCTGCGGGTGGGACGTCACCTCGTCCAGGTATTCCTTGACGGCGGCGCCGCCGACGCCGGCCGCGACCAGGGCCGCGATGGGGGCGGTGATCGGGCCGCCGACGATGGCGATCAGGCCGGCGGTGGTCAGGGGGAAGGCGTAGTTCAACTCGCCCAGCAGGCCGGTCAGCGCCTCATCATACGGCTTGCCCTTGCGGCCGGCGGCGTCGATCGACTGGTGGCTGGAGAGGACGCTGAGGTCGGCGCGCTCGAAGCCCGCCCGGATCAAGGCCGCCACGGCACGGTCGAAGTCCACCCGGTTCTCGAACAACGCCACGATTTCGCGCACTTTTTTGTTTTGGGCCATGACCGTGCAATCCCGTGGTTTTGTGATTATTCTAGTATGATCGCAGTTACTCCGCGAAGGTCAGTCTACCCGCAGCACCGCCTCGTGCCTAGGCCATGATGCATAGCGCGTGCTAGGGTGGCGCCGCCATGACAGTTTCCGACAGCGAACCGGTTGCCGTGCCCGATACCACACTTGCCAATACAGCCCCGACCGAACCCTCTCCGGCTGTCCCGCGCCATCGACTCCGATGATGGCCCAGTACCTGGAGATCAAGCAGGCCCATCCCGGCTGCCTGCTGTTCTACCGGATGGGCGACTTCTACGAGCTTTTCTTCGACGACGCCGTGGCCGCCGCCGCGACGCTGGACATCACGCTGACCAAGCGCGGCCAGCACAACGGGGAAGACATCCCCATGTGCGGCGTGCCCGTCCATTCCCACGAGAACTACCTGCTGCGCCTGATCCGCCACGGCCACCGGGTCGCCATCTGCGAACAGATGGAAGACCCGGCCGAAGCCAAGAAGCGCGGCGGCAAGTCGGTGGTCAAGCGCGCGGTCATCCGGGTCGTGACCCCCGGCACGCTGACCGAGGACAGCCTGCTCGACGCCCGCTCCAACAATTTCCTGAGCGCGCTGGCGGAGACGGCGGGCGGCACCGGCCTTGCGTGGCTGGATCTTTCCACCGGCGAAATGACCCTTCAGCCGGTAACGCGCGAGGCTTGCCGGCGGCGCTCCAGCGGCTCGACCCGCAGGAACTGGTGCTGCCGGAACGGCTGGTCCAGCAGCCGGACCTGTTCGAGCTGTTCGGCGAATGGAAAAGCCGGCTGACGGTCCAGCCCAACAGTCGTTTCGATAGCGAAAATGGCCGCAAGCGCCTGCTCGATCTTTTCGGGGTCGGAACGCTCGACGCCTTCGGCAATTTCAGCCGGGCGGAGATCGCGGCGGCCGGCGCGCTGGTGGACTATGTCGAGCTGACGCAGAAAGGCCGGGTGCCCCGGCTCAATCCGCCGCGCCAGATGGCGCAGGGCTCGGTCATGGAGATCGACGCCGCGACGCGGCGCAACCTGGAACTGACCCGCACCCTGACCGGCGAGCGCAAGGGCAGCCTGCTGGCCGCCATCGACCGCACGGTCACCGGCCCCGGCGCCCGTCTGCTGGCGGGATGGCTGGCCGCTCCCTCGACCGATCCTCGGGAGATCGGCGGCACGGCTCGACATGGTGGAGTTCTGCGTCGCCGAGGACCGGACCCGGACCGAGGCGCGGGCGCTGCTGCGCCAGTGCCCCGATATGGAACGCGCACTTGTCGCGCCTGACGCTGGGGCGCGGCGGGCCGCGCGATCTCGCCTGTATGCGCGACGGGCTGGAGCGGGCGGCGGAGATGCGCCGCGTGCTCGCCAATGCCGGGACGACTCCCGGACCCGCCGGCATCAAGGCCGCCACTACGGCGCTGGGCGAGCACTCCGCCCTGATCGACCAGTTGACGCGGGCGCTGGCGCCGGAACTGCCGCTGCTGACCCGCGACGGCGGCTTCATCGCGGCGGGATACGCGCTTCAACTGGACGATCTGGTGACGCTGCGGGACGAAAGCCGCCGGCTGATCGCCGCCATGCAGGCGCGCTATGCCGATCTGGCCGGCGTGTCGGGCCTGAAGATCCGGCACAACAACGTGCTGGGCTACTATATCGAGGTGACGCCGACCCACGCCGACAAGCTGATGACGGGCAAGGCGGCGGAAACCTTCATCCACCGCCAGACGCTCGCCAGCGCCGTCCGCTTCACCACGGTCGAGCTGAACGAGCTGGAGCGCAAGATCGCCGAGGCCGCCGACAAGGCGCTGGCGGTCGAGCTGACGCTGTTCGACGAGCTGGTCACCGATGTGACGGCCCGCGCCGACGCCATCTGCGAGGCGGCGCAGGCGCTGGCGCTGCTCGACGTCGTGACCGGGCTGGCGGAACTGGCGGAAGAGCGCCGCTACTGCCGGCCGGTGGTGGACGACAGCCTGGAATTCGACATCAGGGCCGGACGCCATCCGGTGGTGGAGGCGGTGCTCACCGCTTCCGAAGGCGCCCGCTTCGTCGCCAACGACAGCAATCTGGCGCCCGACGACCGGCTATGGCTGCTGACCGGCCCCAACATGGCGGGTAAATCCACCTTCCTGCGCCAGAACGCGCTGATCGCCGTGATGGCGCAGATCGGCAGCTTCGTCCCGGCGGACCATTGCCGGATCGGCGTCGTGGACCGGCTGTTCAGCCGCGTCGGGGCGGCGGACGATCTGGCGCGCGGGCGATCGACCTTCATGGTGGAGATGGTCGAGACGGCGGCCATCCTCAATCAGGCCGGACCGCGAGCGCTGGTGATCCTGGACGAGATCGGCCGGGGTACGGCGACATTCGACGGCTTGTCGATCGCCTGGGCCTGCGTCGAGCACCTGCACGAGGCGACCCGCTGCCGCGCCCTGTTCGCCACCCACTACCACGAGCTGACGGCGCTGGCGGCGAAGCTTCCCCGCCTGTCCTGCCATACCATGCGCATCAAGGAATGGCAGGGCGAGGTCGTCTTCCTGCACGAAGTCGCCGCCGGCTCGGCCGACCGCAGCTACGGCATCCATGTCGCGCGGCTGGCCGGTCTGCCGGAAGCGGTGATCGCACGGGCCGAGCAGGTGCTGGAAATCCTGGAGAAGGGCGATCAGGCCGGCAGCGTCGCCCGTCTGGCCGACGACCTGCCGCTGTTCAGCGTCGCCTTGCGCCGCAAGGAGCCGGAGGCCGTTGCCGCCCCGGCCGGACCTTCAGCGGTCGAGCAGGCCCTGGCGGCGCTCAATCCCGACGACCTGACGCCGAAGGCGGCGCTGGAGGAGCTATACCGGCTGCGCGGCCTGCTGTCGTGAAGGATAAGTGCCTCGCGGCGGGCGGGCCAAAGCCTCAGCTACCCAGCGTGTAATCACCCTCCGGCGTCCATTTCCCATTGCTGCGGCAGGCTTTGCCGACCTGCTGGGCGCGGGCGGTGCTGGTGTTGGCGACCAGATGGAATTCCTGGCAGAGCTTGCCTTCGCGCGTGTAGCCCTGGCGGATGACGGTGACGGCGCCGTTCTTGCCGTTGGCCGGATTGGTCCAGGCCACGGGCTTGCCGACCATGGCCTTCGACGCCGTCTGCAGCGTCGCGTCGATGATGGCCTTGTCGCTGTCGTCCAGGGCGATGGCGGCAACGGGAGCGGTCGCTGCCGCGCAGCGGCAACGGCGGCCCTTTGGTCTGATCGGTGGCGCACCCGGCCAGGGCGAGGCCAGCGGCGGCCACCAGGAGGAACTTCTTCATTCGTGACACCTTGACTGTAGACCTCGGGCGCCCGTTCAAACGGCGCCGGTCAGGCTAACTCATAATGTTCCGGATCGGCCCCGACAAGCGGCGGCTTGGCCCCCGCCGCATCCGCGCCCGCTTCAACAGCACGGGGCGATGCCCGCTCGAAGATCGCGCGGACGGCGGCAGCGTCCAGCGTTTCATCCCTCAACAGCCCATCCGCCAGTTCATGCAGGCGCGTCAGATCGGCGGTGAGCAGATCATGTGCGCGTCGGTATGCCGCGTCGATGATTCCGCGGACTTCCTCCGCGATCTGGGGCGACAGCGCTCCGGCCTCGCCCTGGGATGACCGCGCGGCGGTCGCGGCGGCGGGTGCGGCGCCCCGTCCATAAGCCACCATGCCGAAATCGGTCCGACATGCCCCAGGTCGTGACCATCTTGGTCGCGATGTCGGTCGCCATCTGGATATCGCCGGCGGCACCCGTCGTGACGAAGTCCTTGCCGAAGACGATCTCCTCGGCAGCCCTGCCGCCCATGGCGACGGCCAGTTCGGCTTCCAGCCGCGCTCTGGACAGGCAGAAGCGGTCTTCCAGCGGCAGCCGCACCATCATGCCGAGCGAGCGGCCGCGCGGCACGATGGTCACCTTGTGGACCGGGTCGGAATGGGCGGAGCGCCACGCGACCAGCGCATGGCCGGCCTCGTGGAAGGCGGTCAGCCGGCGTTCGTCCTCGGACATGACGGTGGCCTTCTCGCCGCCCATGACGATCTTGTCCCGCGCCTGTTCGAAATCGGCCATCGGATACCTGGAAGCGCCTGGCTCGCGCCGCCCGCAACGCCGCCTCGTTGACCACATTGGCGAGATCGGCCCCCGACATGCCCGGCGTGCCGCGCGCAACCACCGTCAGATCGACATCGCCCTCAAGCGCTACCTTGGCGGCATGCACCGCCAGGATCGCGGCGCGGCCCTTGATGTCGGGATTGCCGACGAAGACATGGCGGTCGAAGCGGCCGGGGCGAAGGATGGCCGGGTCCAGCACATCGACCCGGTTGGTGGCGGCGATCACGATCAGGCCGCTGGCGCGGGCGAAGCCGTCCATCTCGGCCAGCAACTGGTTCAGCGTGTTCTCGGTCTCGATCTGGCCGCCGCTTGGCGACGTGGCGCCACGGGCGCGGGCCAGCGCGTCGATCTCGTCGATGAACAGGATGCAGGGAGCGCGCTTGCGGGCATCCCGGAACAGCTTGCGGATGCGGGCGGCGCCGACGCCGACATACATCTCGACGAAGTCGGAGCCGGTCACCGGGAAGAACGGCACCCCGGCCTCCCCCGCCACGGCGCGGGCCAGCAGGGTCTTGCCGGTGCCGGGAGGGCCGACCAGCAGCACGCCCTTGGGAATGCCGGCGCCCAGCTTGGCGAAGCGATCCGGAGCTTTGAGGAAATCGACCAGTTCGACCAGTTCGGCCCGCGCCTCGTCCACCCCGGCGACATCGGCGAAGCGGATGGCGGAGGTGGCGGTGCCCGACTTCTTGACCGGCGAGCGCATCATTCCGGCCATGAAGACCAGCGCGAAGGCCAGGAAGCCCACCATGTTCAGCTTCAGCAGGACATCCAGCCAGCGGTTGGTGGCGAGCAGCGCCCCGCCCTCGACCGGCTCGACATTCATGTCGATGCCGGGGGCCGCGACAGCCTGCCGCAGGGCGTCGGTCCACAGGACCGTGGTCACCCCGTTGACGCCGTCACGGTCGGTGAACTCGATCCGGTTGCCCATGACATGGAGGGAGGCGATCCGCCCCGCCGCCAGCCGGTCGGCAAAAACGCTCTGCCCGACTTCCGCGCGGTCGATCCTGCCCAGCAAACTGCCGACGCTACCGGCATTGGAGGCAAAGACATAAGTGAGGCCCCCGGTGACGATCAGGACCAACGCTGCAACCAACGCGATAACCCGCGCATGCCGTTTCAGAAAGGATTTCATCAGCGACCCGGAATGTCTGGACGGAATTGGGACAAAAGCAGGCCATGAGTACCGCAACATGGTTAACAAGAGGTGTTCAACGCTGGACTTCATGTTGCCGCGACAACCGGCTTGACGGCCCCGCCCAAGCGCCGCTACAACGCAACCAACGTGGTGATTTGGCGACCGGCTTGCAGGCCACGTAAAATAAGCTGCTAAAAAGGTTTGGAGTCGCGTCCGCGCCTCGATCCCTTGTCGGTCGGGGCTTTTTTCATTTGTGCCCGCGCGAAGCGGGCGGAGCGGCGACGAAAATGGACAAGACGAACACCCCCGACACTCCTTCCCCGAAGAACCCCGCGAGCCTGCGCCCGCGCACCCGGATGGTTCACGCGGGCACCGCCCGGAGCGGCTTCGACGAGACCTGCGAAGCGATCTTCATGACCTCCGGCTTCGTCTATGGCACGGCCGAGGAGGCGGAAGCCGCCTTCGCCAATGACGGCTCCCGGTTCGTCTATTCGCGCTTCCGCAACCCGACCGTCTCCATGTTCGAGGACCGGCTTGCCGCTTACGAGGGTGCGGAGCGCTGTTTCGCGACCGCCAGCGGCATGGCGGCGGTGTTCGCGGCGCTGATGAGCCAGTTGAAGGCGGGCGACCGGATCGTGGCGCCCCATGCGCTGTTCGGCTCCTGTCTGCACATCGTCAAGAACCTCGCCCCGCAGTTCGGCATCGAAACCACGCTGGTCAACGGCACGGACGCCGACGAATGGCGCGCGGCGCTGAGCCGCCCGGCCAACATCGTGTTCCTGGAAACACCGTCGAACCCGATGCTCGACGTGGTCGATCTGGCGCTGGTCAGCGAATTGGCCCATGCGGCCGGCGCCCGCGTCGTGGTGGACAATGTGTTCGCGACACCGGCGCTTCAGCGCCCGCTGGAGTTCGGCGCCGATGTCGTGGTCTATTCGGCCACCAAGCATATCGACGGCCAGGGCCGCAGCCTGGGCGGCGCCATCCTGTGCGACAACAAATTCGCCGAGACGCTGGCGCCCTTCCTGCGCCACACCGGCCCCGCCCTCAGCCCCTTCAACGCATGGCTGCTGCTGAAGGGCCTGGAGACCATGGACATCCGCGTCGCGGCGCAGGTCCAGTCGGCGCAGCAGGTCGCGGAATTCCTGGAAGGGCACGGCAAGATCGCCAAGACCCTTTATCCGGGCCTGAAGAGCCATCCGCAATACGAGCTGGCGCAGCGCCAGATGAAGGGCGGCAGCACGCTGGTGGCCTTCGATGTCGCGGGCGGCAAGGCGGAGGCTTTCCGGCTGATGAACGGCCTGCGCATCGTCCGGATTTCCAACAATCTGGGCGACAGCAAGAGCCTGATCACCCATCCCGCGACCAGCACCCACCAGCGGCTGAGCGATGCCGAGCGGGCGGCCGTCGGCATCAGCCCCGGCAGCGTCCGCCTGTCCGTCGGGCTGGAGGACGCCGCCGACCTGATCGAGGATCTGGAGCAGGCATTGGCGGGCGTTTGACGTCGGACATCCGGGCCGCGAAGAACTCACACTCAGTCGGCTGTGTTAAATCCGGCATTTTACACATCGCTTGCACAGCCAGTGAATTCCCCTTATATACCGCTGCGGTCCATTGGGCCGCAGCTTTCACCTGACTTTTTTGTAAATCCCCGGCGCTTACGGTCCTCAGGCTCCTGGAAGCCTGGATTTCAAAGGCAAGGAGTTCCTCCCTCATGTCGCATCTGCTGTCCAAAGCGCGCCGCCTCGCGGTCGCCGCCGCCGCAACCCTGCTGTTCTGGGGTGCGCAGGCCAATGCCGCCACCGACGTCCGTGTCGGCTTCATCCCCGTGGTCGGCGCCGGGCAGCTTTTCGTGATCGACGGTGAGGGTTGGGCGCGCGACGCCGGGCTGAACCTGAAGCTGACGCAGTTCGAATCCGGGCCGGCGATGATCAGCGCGCTCGCATCCGGCACGCTCGACGCCTATTACGGCGGCATCGGCCCGATCATGGTGGCAAGCGCCAGGGGCATCGACGTCAAGGTCTACGCCGCCACCGCGATCGAGGAAATGACCTTCGTCGGCCGCGCCGATTTCGGCGCGCAAGCCGATGCGGCGACCGCCGCCGGCTTCAAGGCCTTCGCCGAACGCCAGGGCCGTCCCGTCAAGATCGCCACCCAGCCGCCCGGCTCCGTGCCGGACACGGTTCTGCGCTACTGGCTTCAGAACGTGATCAAGGCGGACCCCGCCACCTACCAGATCACCGCCATGGGGATCGAGGCGACCCAGCAGGCCCTTCTGGCCGGCGCCGTCGATGCCGCCACCATCCGCGAGCCGACGCTGACCGTCGTGCTCGCCCGCGATCCGAAGGCCAAGCTGCTGGCGGTCGGCGGCGAGATGCTGCCCAATCAGCCGGGCTCCGTGCTGGCGCTGACCGGCGCCTTCGTCAAGGCCAATCCGGAAGCCGCCAAGACGGTCGTGGCTCTGCATAACCGCGCCACGACCCTGCTGAAGGACGAGCCGAACCGGGCCGCGAAGCATCTGCAGGCGGGCCTGGGCAAGGGCCTGACCGATCTCGCCACCTTCGAGAAGGCGGTGGTTTCGCCGGCCAGCAAGTTCGTCGCCGATCCGATGGTCATCAAGGACGCCACCAAGGTCATGCAGGATTTCCAGCTCCAGACCGGCACGCTGGAAAAGGCGGCTGACCTGAACGTGCTGTTCGACGACAGCTTCTACCGGGCCGCGGCGGCGGCACGCTGACGCCCCGCGCTCTCGCCCGCGAAGTCCAAACCAGATAATGCAACGAACCCTGCTTGCCGTCCTCGGCCTGATCGCCTTCCTGCTGATCTGGGAGGCGGCGCCGTACCTGGGCTTCGTCTCGCCGCTGTTCCTGCCGCCTCCCAGCGGCCTGCCCACGGCGTTCCTGCGCGAGATCCAGGCGGGGTACTGGCTCAACGCCGTGCTGGCGAGCCTGGAGCACTATGTCCTGGGGCTGGCGCTGGGCACGGGGCTCGGCGTGGCGCTGGGCATCGCCACCGCGCTGTATGACAGGCTGGACGCGGCGCTGTCCTGGGTGATCCGGCTGCTGCGGCCGGTGCCGGGTCTGGCCTGGGTGCCCTTCGCCATCGTCTGGTTCGGCATCAGCGAGACGGCCGCCACGTTCATCATCATCATCGGCGTCTTCTGGATCAATTATTACGCCGCCTACGGCGCCGCCAAGGCGATCGACAAGGACCTGCTGGAGGTGGCCGACGCCTTCGGGCATCGCGGCACCCTGGCCAAGCTGTTCAAGATCGTGCTGCCGGGCTCGACCGCCGGCATCCTGGCGGGCGTACGCACCGGCCTGGGACAGGCCTGGATGGCCGTGGTCGCGGCCGAACTGTTCGGCGTGCCGGGCCTTGGCCAGCGGATGATGCAGGCATCCAGCCTGCTGGCGACCGACGTGGTCGTCGTCTACATGATCACGATCGCGGCGCTGTACGGGCTGACCGACACGCTGTTCGTCCAGCTCAGGGACCGGTTGCTCAGATGGCAACGCTAGTCGATATCAAAAATCTCGCCATCGCCTATGGCAAGGCGCCGCCCGTCCTGGCCGGCTTCACCGCCGGGCTGGAACGCGGCTCCTTCACGGCCGTCGTCGGCCCGTCGGGCGTCGGCAAATCGACCCTGCTGCGCGTGCTGGCCGGCCTGACGGCGCCGGCGGCCGGCACCGTGGACATGCCCATGCGGCCCGAGATGGGACGGCGGCCCGTGGCCCTGGTTTTTCAGGAAGCGCGGCTGCTGCCGTGGCGCCGCGTGCTGGAGAACGTCTCCTTCGGCCTGGAAGGCACGGGCCTGTCCAAGGCGGAGCGCACGACCCGCGCGCGGCAAACCCTCGACCTCGTCGGGCTTGCCGAGATGGCGGGCCGCTGGCCGCACCAGCTTTCCGGCGGGCAGCGGCAGCGCATCAATCTGGCGCGGGCGCTCTCCGTACGTCCCGACCTGCTGCTGCTGGACGAGCCGTTCTCCGCACTCGACGCCATCACCCGGCAGACGCTTCAGGACGAGTTGCTGCGGCTGTGGCACGAGACGCGGACGACGATGCTGTTCGTGACGCACGACCTTGACGAGGCGGTGTATCTGGCCGACCGCGTCGTCCTGCTCGGCGGCAAGCCCGCCGGCATCGTCCGCGATTTCCCGGTCGGGCTGCCCCGCCCCAGGGAGCGGGACACCGCGCACTTCTCCGACACGGTGCGGGAGATCAGGGCCGCCCTGTCGGAGTTGGTCAGCGACGGCGCGGGTATCTGAGTCATTTTTTGTGCAGTGCAGCATTTTGGGTGCGCAACGTTCGCGGTTGCGGTACGTTGGAATTCTTAAAGGCATCGCTTGCTTATGGGCGTATGCCCTTTGCCCGCCGCAACAATGTGAAACCGATGACCCTGAATTCGACCCGTGCCTTCGATGCCCATCGCCGTAACGTCGGCCATCTGGTCAGTGTCGGGCAGGACCTTGCCCGGACCGCCGGGAAAACCCACGAGATGGCTCTGGCTTCGGTCCAGACGATCGGCTACCGCACAGCGATGATGTTCCAGGCTTTCGGCGATCCGGTGGCGATGGCCAATCCGGAATTCACCCTGATGGGACATGAAAAAGTCGAAGCCGCCGTCGAGTTGCACCGCGCCATGATGGAAAGCGGTCAGGCCCTGCTCGAAAGCTGGACAGCCTGGGCGTTCGGTCAGGCGAACACCACCACCAAGGCGTTCGCCGAACTGGCGACCTGCCGCACTCCGGCGGATATCATCAGCGTGCAGCAGCACTATCTGCAATCCACCTGGATCAACGCCACCACCGCCGCCGCCAAATTGGCGCAGGCCGCGATCCGCATCACCGATGCGGGGCTGATCCCGGTCCACAAGGTGGCGTCAGCCAACGCCAAGCGCCTGTCGGAGCAGAACGGCTGAGCGGAACGGCCAATAGATAGCTGACTGAAAAACCCGGCGAAAGCCGGGTTTTTCATGATGCGGCGCCGTCAGCGACCGGAAATTCCGCCGACGCTTCAGGCAGCGGCGGTACCGCGGGCCGCGGGCGGCCGGAAACGGCGCGGTCCACCCCATCGGCGACAACGCGCCAGCAATGCTCGGCCAGGGCCTTGCGGCTGCCGAACCGTTCCACCGTGACCGGTTCATGGAACTCCACGCGAACCGTCAGGCGGCCGAGCCTGACCATCTGCCAGAGATGCGGCGCCAGTTCCATGTCGCCATACCATGCATAGACAGGGCGCATCGACCTGCCCAGCGGAATGCCATCGAGGCTGGTGGCGGTGACCGACACCGGCTGGACCGTGATCGGCTGGTCCTCCACCTTGAGCGACGCGACGCTGAACAGCGCCGTCTTGAACGGGAGCGTGCGATTGCCGTCCGACGAGGTGCCTTCGGGAAACAGGATCAGGGTATCGCCCGCTTCCAGCCGGCTGCGGATGTCGTCCCGATGGACGCCGGCGTTCCGCACCTTGCGATCCACGAAGACGGTCTGCTGAAGCTTCGCCAGAAGGCCGAAGAAGGGCCATCCGCCGACCTCCGTCTTGGCGACGAAGGATGCCCGGATCAGCGATCCCAGAACGATGATATCCAGGTATGAGGAGTGGTTGGAGACGACCAGCGTCGGCCGCTGGCTGGAAGGCTGTCCGACCACTTCGACATGCAGCCCGATGATGCGCGCGCAGACCGCGTGGTAGGCCCGTGGCAGGCGGTGGCGCAGGGGTGAGCCCAGCCACACCAGAAGCGCCTGCACGGGCATCAGCGGCAGGGTGAAGGCCGCATATGCCGCCAGGCGGGCGGCGCCGAGGAGGGACGAGCCCATCATCACGGCTACCGGCGCGTCCCGCCGGCGTTCGTAGTGCTTGAAGTACTTGTCGGTGATCAGGTCGGTCTTGACCACGATGCAGACATCGGTGGTGTTGAACTGCTCATCGATCACGGCGCCATCGCCGACGAAGCCGCCAAGGCGCAGATAGCCCTTGATCAGCGGCGGCAGCAGGTTGAGCGCCGCCCGCGCATCGACCTGATCCTTGTCGAGCAGGTTCATGGTGGCGTAGCGATCCGGCACGGCCACGGGCCGCAGGCCGTTGGGAGCCAGATGGTAGTGGTGCAGGTAGGAGAGCGGCAGGGCCAGACCGGCCGGATCGGTGCCGGGAAGGCTGGCGCAGCCGAACATCACCGCGATGTCGTACTGGAAGACATAGGCCGCGATGCCGCGCCACAGCAACTGCATGGACGGCCGGGACCGGTATCCCGCATCGACGCAGGACCGCCCCAGTTCCAGCACTTCGCCGGGAAAATCGACCAGCGGCGCAATGTCGTATTCATCGCTGGAATAGAAGCGCCCGACGGCACGCGCGGCGGAGCGGCGGATCAGCCGGTAGGTGCCGACGACGCCTTCAGGCCCGGTCCCAAGATTGTGGTCGATCACCAGCAGATGGTCGCAGACCCGATCGTAGCTGTCGAAATCGCGGCGGCACGCCGCCATTTCCGCACTCGGCCGGGCAGCCATCTCCGTATAGAACACCCGGTATCGCAGCGCCTGGGCTGCATCAACCTCGGCCGAAGACTTCGGCCAGTCGGACTTCCAGATTGCCGGAGCGGAGATCGCCCTGAGCAAGCTGATCGATCATGAGGTCGGCCATGCTCTCGCTTGCGGTGCTGGTTGTTGCACAATCCCGGTCAAGCGCCCTCGGGGCGGCTGCACCGTTTCATCGTTCAACAGGCATACCACATAGCGCCAGTCTCGGGTCAACCGAGTCATTTAATTGTAACCAGTGAGTGTGGCGTATTTGCCGGAAAGAACAGGTGCGGCAAGTCGTCACCCCACGCTCCGCAAGCAGCGGATAAGCGAAGCGTCGCCCGGAATTCGCGACATTACCGCTGAATTCCGGGCTGTCCTGGAGCATTCCCGATCCCGCACCTCGGGATTGGCCGAACTATCCCGTCAGGCTTACGCGACGCCGCGCCGGGCCCGGGTGCCGAGACCGATCTGCTTGGCGAGCTTGCTGCGCTGCTTGGCATAGTTCGGCGCTACCATGGGGTAGTCGGGCGGCAACTGCCAACGGTCGCGATATTCTTCCGGGGTCATATCGTAGGCCGTCTTGAGATGCCTTTTCAGCATCTTGAGCTTCTTGCCGTCTTCCAAACAGATAATATAGTCGGGAGTAACCGACTTTTTGATCGGAACTGCGGGCTGCGGCCGTTCCACCGTCGGAGCAGGCTCGACCCCAACATTGGCAAGGGTCCTGTAGACCTGCTCAATCAGTTGAGGCAGGTCTGTAACTGCCACTGTATTGTTGGAAACATGCGCAGCCACGATCTCTGTCGTCAGAGACAACAGCTCGTTAGATGGGGATCCGTTGCTCATCTATCTTTGCTCCAGGGGACCGACAAGCATCGATATAAGTCTTCTCCGCGAGCAACGCAATAACGAATTATTGAAAATGAAGAGGACATTTTGAGCTTACCAATGTCAGCAGATTACTTCCTGGATATCACAGCGGCAGTCTGCCCGTTAACCTTTGTACGCACCAAGTTGCGTGTCGAACGAATGGCTCCGGGAGAAACGCTGGAGGTCCGCCTGAACGCTGGAGAACCCTTGGAAAACGTACCGAGATCGTTGATGGAACTGGGTCATGAAGTGCGTGGACCAGAACCCGAAATCCCCGGTTCTTCAGGGGGGTGTCTACCGCCTTTGGGTGACTAAGCGTTAACTATGATCGACTGAGGATTGGAACAATTCCAGCTTCATGACCAGTGCCGCGACTGCTGCGTCTTTTTGTCGGTAATAGTTGGGTCTACGACCAATTTTTATAAATCCGTGCCGGGTATACAATTGGTATGCCGGATTGTTGTTTTCGGCCACTTCCAGAAACGCCGCTTCGGCGCCGGCCGCGCGGGCGACTTCCAGCGCCCCTTCGCAGAAGCGCCGCACCCAATCCTGCGCGCTGGTGAGCGGGACTGACCCCGATCGTGACGATCTCCGCCTCTCCCGCGATGGCGCGGGCCAGGATGAAGCCAGCGGGCTCGCCCTCCCCGTCCCGCAGGCGCCAACAGCGCGAACATGCCCGGACTGGCCAGCAGTTCGGCAAACGCCGCAGCGTCCCAGGGCTCATCCGGAAAGCAGGAAGCATGAAGGAATTCAAGGATTTCGCAGTCAGCCAGACCCGCGCGGCGCAGCGTCATCGCACTTTCTCCGCTGGCAGCGTGACATCCGGCGGGCGCAGGTAGAAGGGCTGCGGAGGCGCCGCTCCGGCCGCAGCCGTGCCGCGCGATGCCACCAGCCGCGCCACATCCGCCGCATCGGGAAAGCCAGCGCCGGCGGCAAACCGCACATCGGCCCGAGTCGCCATGCGACCGGCGTCTCCGGCCGAGCCGTCGAACAGCGGGCGCAAGCGCGCGGCACCATCACCGGCCACAAGTACAGGCGTATCGGGCAGGACCAGATTTTCCGGCCGCACCGACCGTGGCTCGTCCATCGCAATAAGTTTGTTATCGAACGATTGGACGAAAATATCTTCTCGACGCGAACTCGACGGCGACCAGCACCTGCCGGCCCTCCCGCTCCTCCGGCCGGCACGCCATGGGCTACCGCTTCGAAGGTGCTGACACCGACCAGCGGACGCCCGGATGCCAGCGCCATGCCCCGCGCGGCGGCCAGCCCGATGCGCAATCCGGTGAAGGCGCCGGGACCGACGGTGACGCCGAACACGTCGATGGACGGAAAATCCGCGCCGGCTTCGGCCAGCACCTCCCGCACCATGGGGATCAGGACTTCGGACTGGCCGCGATCCATCACGGCGAAGCGCCGCGCCAGGATGGCGCCATCGTGCCACAAGGCGACGGAACAGGCGCCGGTGGCGCTGTCGAGGGCAAGGATCTTCATGGCCGTTTCCTCAGGTGAATCATGCTACTAAACACTTTATCGAGACCTCTCTTGCTGATTGCCCGAGCACTCAGGACTATTCATGGCTCTGTTAGAGATCGCGCTGCCCCATGTCGATATCGACCTGATCTACGCCACCCCCGCCAACATCACGGGACGGACGATCTATACCAATACGGTGTGCCTGCTGCACGCCGACGCGGCGGCGGCATTGCGCATCGCCGCCGAACTGGCCGCGGCACAGGGATGCCGTCTGCGGGTCTATGACGCGTTCCGTCCGGTCGAGGCGCAGTGGCGCCTGTGGGAGGCCTTCCCCGATCCGGAATTCATCGCCGACCCACGGGAAGGTTCGAACCATGCAAGGGGCGTCGCGGTCGACCTGACGCTGGCGGATGCCGATGGCACTCCGCTGGATATGGGCACGCCGTTCGATGACATGACAGCCCTGTCCCATCATGGCAACACGTCGATTCCGGCCGATGCCCAGGCCAACCGCAGCCGGTTGCTGGGCATCATGGCGGCGGCCGGCTGGCATCATTACCCGTCGGAATGGTGGCACTACCAATTGCCGGACCCGAAGCGATATCCTTTGCTGTGGGATGCGGCGGCGGGCGGCCACACCCTGTAAAGATTGCGCCAATCTTGTTGGCGCGGCCTTTTTGTGTCACAGAAGAGGCACTGGCAGGGAAAGGGCCTGGGGAAAGCGCATGGTCTTGAACATGTTCCTTGGGGCCGCTTCGATGCGCCGCGCCGCCGGCTCTGGCGCTTGGCCTTATCGCGCTGATCCTGGCCGGGCCACGCTAAGGCGGAGATCCCCGCGGACGATGCCGACATGGCCGAGCGTGGCGCCGTCGTCTTCGCCTATGGCCGCTTCGGCGAGGACCAGTACGGCCCCGGCAGCATCGCCCTGGACCAGTTCGACGCCCATATCGCCGAACTGGCCGACGGCGGCCATGCCGTGCTGCCGCTGCCGGTCCTGCTGGAGAAGCTTCGAGCACGGGACGCCGCTACCCGACCGCGCGGTGGTGCTGACGATCGACGATGCCCACCGCTCCGTCTACAACGAAGCCTTCCCGCGCCTGAAGGCGGCCGGCGTCCCCTTTACCCTCTTCGTCGCTCCCGACCCGATCGACAGCGGCGCCGAAAGCCACATGACGTGGGCTCAGGTGCGGGAAGTGGCCAGGTCCGGCGCCACCATAGGCGTGCTCCCCGCCGCCGGACTGTCGATGCCCCAGCGCACGGTGCAGCAGAATGCCGCCGACCTCGTCCGCGCGGTGGAGCGGGTGGAAGCCGAACTGGGCGTCAAGCCGACCCTGCTGGCCTATCCGTTCGGCAGCTACAGCTCGGCATTCGCGATCTGGCGCAGCGGCAGGGCTTCGCCGCCGCCTTCACGCAGTCGTCCGGCGTCGTCCATGGCCGATCCGACAGGCTGGCGCTGCCGCGCTTCGTCATGAACGAGGCGTTCGGCGGGATCGACCGTTTCCGGCTGGCGGCCAACGCGCTGCCGCTGCCGGTCGCCGACGTCACGCCGGCCGACCCGGTGCTTACCCAGAACCCGCCAAGCATCGGCTTCACGGTAGCCGGCGGCATCGGCGATCTCGACCGGCTGGCCTGCTTCGTATCGGGCCAGGGCCGAACCGGGCTGGAACGGCTGGACGGCAACCGGATCGAGCTGCGCATCGCGGAGGAATTCCCCGCCGGCCGCACCCGCCTCAACTGCACCCTGCCCGCCGTCGAGGGCCGCTGGCGCTGGTTCGGCATGCAGTTCTTCGTGCCGGAGCCGTGAGAGTACGGCAAAGAGCCGGCGGCAATGGCATGCCGCCGGCTCCTTCAACGCGATCGACGTCGTGGCGCAATTCGTGTAGACGCCTGTCAGGCGGCGTTCTGGCGGACTTCGACGACTTCAGGGATGTAGTGGCGCAGCATGTTTTCGATGCCGGCCTTCAGGGTCGCGGTCGAGCTGGGGCAGCCGGCGCACGATCCCTTCATGTTCAGGTAGACGATACCGTTCTCGAACCCCTGGAAGGTGATGTCGCCGCCATCCTGGGCGACGGCCGGCCGGACGCGGGTGTCCAGCAGTTCCTTGATCTGGGCGACGATCTCGTCATCGTCCTCATGGGCGGCGTTGTCGTCGGCCGCCGTCTCGTTGATGACGGGCCGGCCGGCGGTGAAGTGCTCCATGATGACGCCCAGGATCGAGGGCTTCAGCAGGTACCAGTCGCGGTCACCATCCTTGGTGATCGTCACGAAATCCGCACCGAGGAAAACGCCGGCGACGCCCTCGATTTCGAACAGCCGTTGCGCCAGGGGTGAGCGGACCGCCGTCTCCACCGTCGGGAAATCGGCCGTGCCCCGCCCCAGGACATCGCGTCCGGGCAGGAATTTCAGGGTAGCCGGGTTAGGCGTCTGCTCGGTCTGAATGAACATGTATTTCTCCTTCCCACCAACATCACTGGCGAGCTTAACGGAAAGTGGGCAGAATCACGCTCCAGATCAAGCCTTACCAGCGCCGGCAACCGGAGCCGCATTACCGCCATGACGAATGAACAGCCCCATGACCTGTCCAAGGCGGAGACCATCGACTGGCTGATGGAGGATGGCCGCCGGGCGGAAAGCATCGGCGGCGCTGATGGAAGCCTTCTGCCGCCGGCTGATCGAGGGCGGCGTGCCGCTGTTCCGCGCGAACTGGCATATCCGGATGCTGCACCCTCAGATCCGCGGCATCACCTTCTACTGGCGGGCCAACCTGGATGGCGTCGAGGAGATCGAGCGGGAGCACGGGACGGAACTGAGGCCGGAATATCTCAACAGCCCGATCGGCGCCATCGTCGAAGGCGGCGCCGACGCCATGCGGTACCGGATCGAGCAGTTGGAGCCGCCCTACGCCTATGAGATCCTCCAGGACCTGAAGGAGCAGGGCGGCACCGACTATGTCGCCATGCCGATGCGCTTCTCGACCGGCAGGGTCAATGTCGCGAGCTGGTCATCGGACCGGGCCGGCGGCTTTTCCGGCCCGCAGCTCACCCTGATCTACGATGTGATGCCGGCGCTCTCCACGGTGCTGGAAACCATGGTGCTGCGCCGGCTGGCGGTGAACGTGCTGGACACCTATGTCGGGCGCGACGCGGGCGCCCGCATCCTGTCGGGAGACATCCGGCGCGGCACCGGCGCCACGCTTGCGCGCCGTCCTGTGGTACTGCGACCTGCGGGGCTTCACCAGCCTGGCCGACCGGCTGCCGCTGGCCGACCTGATCGGCCTGCTGAACGGCTATTTCGAGATCATGGGCGGCGCCGTCCAGGCGCGCGGCGGCGAGATCCTGAAATTCATCGGCGACGCGATGCTGGCGATCTTTCCGCTGGCGGACGGGGAGGAAGGCGAAGCCCATGTCCGCACCAAGGTCAACGACGCGCTGGATGCGGCGGCGGATGCCATCAAGGAGATGGAACTGCGCAACCGCGAGCTTCAGGCCTGGGGCCTGCCGGTCCTGAAAGCCGGCATCGCCCTTCATGTCGGCGATGTCATGTACGGCAATATCGGAGCGCCGGACCGGCTGGACTTCACGGTGATCGGCCCGGCGGTCAATCTGGTCAGCCGGATTCAGGGCCTGTCGAGCGAGCTGATGCGGCCCGTCCTGACATCCGAAGCCTTCGCCGCGCAATGCGCCGAGCGGCTGGTGTCGGAAGGGCACCATCCGGTCAAGGGGCTGAAGGAGCCGATCCAGGTATTCGGCCTCTCCTGAGAAGCCGGCGCCTGAGAGCTCAGGCGCTCAGGAGATCAGTTCAAGCTGTTCGCGCTTCAGGCTGCCGGGCACCAGCGTTAGGGGGATCCGGAGCTTGCCCAGCCCCTTGCCGGCAAGATGCGTGACCAGCGGGCCGGGACCTTCCGGTCCGGTGCCGGCGGCCAGCACCAGGATGGAGATCGACGGCTCCTCGTTGATCAGGGACAGCAGCTCGTCGCGCCGCTCGCCTTCCCGGACATACAGGATCGGCAGGGTGCCGGTGATCTCGTTGACCTGCTTGGCGTGGCGCTGAAGGATCTGCTCCGCCTCGGTCCGGCGCTCCTCGCGCATGATGTCCTCGACCGCGATCCAGTGCTGGAAATCGCTCGGCTCGATCACGTAGAGCAGCGCCACCCGGCCGCCGCTGTTGCGGGCGCGCAGGCAGGCATAGGTCAGGGCGATGTTCAGCTCCTCGCTGTCATCGACCACCACCAGGAAGATGCGCTGGTGCGTCGCCGGAACTGCGGTTTCGGAATCGCTCATGTCACACCTTTCGGAAGATCGCACCGGCAAGCCAACCGGCCGCCACCGCGAAGATTATCGCCGAAATGCCATAAAATGTGGATTGTCTCATGGCGAACTCGAAAATCTCGGCGCTGAAGCCCACCTTGCTGACAGCCAGCGGCGTGGTCTGGGCGCTGACCACGTCGCCGTCGCGGATCAGGAACACGCTGACGGTATAGGCCCCGGTCGGCACATTGGCCGGGAAGTAGACATTGGTGCGGAACAGCCGTTCGCCAAGGAAAGCCACCTGACCCAGGGATTTCCCATAGAGCCCCTCTTCCTGCTTGTTCCGGATCAGCGCTTCGCGGAACTCCCGGATGCGGTCCGGCGAGGCGCGGCCCGGATGACAGGGGCGCCAGACGCAGATGCCCAAGGCCGATCTCGTGCCGGGCCAGCACGGCGTCTCCGATGATCTGCTCCAGCGGCCGGTTGGTGGCGACGCTGTAGAAGCTGGGGACCTGCTGGAACTCCATACTGGCGGTATTGATCCAGATGCCGGCGACACGCGCCTTGCGGCGGACCATGACCTCCGTCGGCGGTCCCTGGACCACGACCGCCACGTCGCCCGGCCCGTCGGTAGCGCCGAACAGCACGACCTCGGTCCCGACGAAGCCGGTATTGATGGCGATCAGGTGATTGGACAGGTCGGCCACCAGGGACTGCGCCCAGGCGGTCCGGCTGGCGGCGACGCCCGCCACCAGGACCGCGAGCAGCAGCGCCACGGCGGCGAGAACGCCGCGCTTCGGTCTCTGGTTCAGAGTCTCAACGGTCCACCGGAACGGTGATGGAGTAAAGGTTGGGCGGAGGCACCACCAGTTCGACCGCCAGCCGGAGCGCCACGCCGACGACCAGCAGGGCCAGCAAGCGCCCGCGCCTGTTCACCGCGCAGGAAGCCGCTGGCCTTGGTGCCGAACTGGGCGCCGACGACGCCGCCCACCAGCAGAAGGAGCGCCAGCATGACATCGACGGTATTGTTCAGCGCCGCCTGGAGGAAGGTCGCGATGGCCGTGGTGAAGATGATCTGGAACAGCGAGGTCCCGGCCACCAGCGCTGTCGGCATGCCGAGCAGGTAGATCATCGCCGGCACCAGCAGGAAGCCGCCGCCGATGCCCATGATGGCGACCATCAGCCCGCCGACGAAACCGATGCCGGCGGGCAGCAGCGCGCTGATGAACAGGCGCGAGCGCTGGAACCGCATCTTGAACGGCAGGCCGTGCAGCCAGGTATGCTTGTGAAGCTTGCGCCGCGCGCCCTGCTTGCGGCCCCGGATCATGGCGCCCACGCTCTCGACCAGCATCAGCCCGCCGATGCCGCCCAGAAACAGGACGTAGGACAGGGCGATGACAAGGTCGATCTGGCCGAGCGTCTGCAGGATGCCGAAGACCCACACGCCGAGCGCCGTTCCGCCGGCGCCCCCGACCAGCATCACCAGCCCCAGCTTGACATCGACGTTCTTGCGCCGCCAATGGGCGAGCACGCCCGACACGCTGGCGGCGACGAGCTGGTTCGCCTGGGTTCCGACCGCGATGGCGGGCGGCACGCCGATGAAGATCAGCAGAGGCGTCATCAGGAACCCGCCGCCGACGCCGAACATCCCCGACAGGAAGCCGACGACGCCGCCCATGATGAGGACGAGCAGCCCGTTGACGGACATTTCGGCGATGGGGAGATAGATTTGCATGGATTGGGCGGGATGGGACCGGTCCGGAGAATAGGCCGGTACATTACCCCTGCGGCACCGGGCGGGCAAAGCCCTTTCGGATCGGCGCCAAGAGGATCACCGCGGATCAGAAGCCGAGCCGTTTCAATTCATCGATCGACCTGACTGCCTGGGTGTGGAGGATGAAGATGCCGCCGGCTTTCTCCCATGCTTCCCTGGTGCTGGCGCGGTCATCGACCAGCACATGGCCGGGTCCAGCGTACCGGTGCTTGTCCCGCGTCATGCAGGTGACGACCGGCACATGGGCTCCCAGCATCGCGGCGACCCAGCGCCGCTTCTGATCGGGCGCCCAGTCGCCCATCGGCAAGCCGGTCAGGATGGTCGGATTATGGGGCTCGCAGAACTCCCATAGCACCTGGGCATCGTGCATCATCTCGAGAGTGCCGTAGAAGTCCGGCGCCTTGGCAAGCGCCTGCCACATCCGCCGGACCGGCAACTGGTCCGGCCGCTTGCCCGTTACGGCTTCCACTCCGCGATCGAAGTCGGCCAGGACGCCGTCGAGATCGAGAAAGAGCTTCATGGCTGTCTGATCCTTGCTACTGACACCGCTTGTAAGTTGCAGTTGTTCGACAGCGCGTGGCATTCAACGGTTCCCTCGGCGGCCGCGAACCGAGAACTCATTGAACCCAACAAAAAACCCCCGCCGGTTTCCCGGCGGGGGTTGTCCGCTCATGCTTGAACCTGATCAGGCGACGACCGTGTCCGCGATTCGCGGAAGGCGGGGATCTGGTCGAAGTTCATGTAGCGGTAGATGTCGGCCGCCTTCTGGTTGACGACGCCCATGTCGCGCCATGTACTCGGCCACGGTCGGGATGCGGCCCAGCGCGCGAGCAGATCGCCGCCAGCTCGGCCGAGCCGAGGTAGACGTTGGTGTTCTTGCCCAGGCGGTTGGGGAAGTTGCGGGTGCGAGGTGGACATCACCGTCGCGCCTTCGCGCACCTGCGCCTGGTTGCCCATGCACAGCGAGCAGCCCGGCATCTCCATGCGCGCGCCCGGCGTTGCCGAGGACGCCGTAGTGGCCTTCCTCGGTCAGCTCGCTGGCGTCCATCTTGGTCGGCGGCGCGACCCACAGCTTGACCGGGATGTCGCGCTTGCCTTCCAGCAGCTTGGCGGCGGCGCGGAAGTGGCCGATGTTGGTCATGCACGAACCGATGAACACTTCGTCGATCTTGGCGCCGGCGACTTCCGACAGCGTCTTGACGTCGTCCGGATCGTTCGGGCAGGCGACGATCGGCTCGTTGATGTCGGCCAGGTCGATCTCGATCACCGCGGCGTACTCGGCGTCGGCATCGGGCTGCGAGCAGCTGCGGGTTCGGCGAGCCAGGCTTCCATGCGCCTCGATGCGGCGCTCCAGCGTGCGCGCGTCGGCGTAGCCGTTGGCGATCATCCAGCTTCATCAGCGTGATGTTGCAGCTGCAGGTACTCGATGATCGGCTCCTTGTTCAGCTGCACCGTGCAGCCGGCGGCGGAGCGCTCGGCCGAGGCGTCGGACAGCTCGAACGCCTGCTCGACCTTCAGGTCCGGCAGGCCCTCGATCTCGAGGATGCGGCCGGAGAAGATGTTCTTCTTGCCCTTCTTCTCGACCGTCAGCAGGCCCTGCTTGATCGCGTAGAGCGGGATCGCGTTGACCAGGTCGCGCAGGGTGACGCCGGGCTGCATCTTGCCCTTGAAGCGCACCAGCACCGATTCGGGCATGTCCAGCGGCATCACGCCGGTGGCGGCGGCGAAGGCGACCAGGCCGGAGCCGGCCGGGAACAGATGCCGATCGGGAAGCGGGTGTGGCTGTCGCCGCCGGTGCCGACGGTGTCGGGCAGCAGCAGGCGGTTCAGCCAGCAGTGGATGACGCCGTCGCCCGGGCGCAGCGAGACGCCGCCGCGGGTGGAGATGAAGTCCGGCAGCTCGTGGTGCGTCTTCACGTCGACCGGCTTCGGGATAGGCCGCGGTGTGGCAGAACGACTGCATCACCAGGTCGGCCGAGAAGCCCAGGCAGGCCAGGTCCTTCAGCTCGTCGCGGGTCATCGGGCCGGTGGTGTCCTGCGAGCCGACCGTGGTCATCTTCGGCTCGCAGTAGGTGCCCGGACGGATGCCCTGGCCTTCCGGCAGGCCGCAGGCGCGGCCGACCATCTTCTGCGCCAGCGTGAAGCCCTTGCCGCTGTCGGCCGGGGCCTGCGGCAGGCGGAACAGGGTGGACGGCGGCAGGCCCAGCGCCTCGCGCGCCTTGGCGGTCAGGCCGCGGCCGATGATCAGCGGAATGCGGCCGCCGGCGCGCACCTCGTCGAACAGCACGTCGGTCTTGACCTTGAACTCGGCGATCACTTCGCCGTTCTTCAGCGCCTTGCCTTCGTAGGGGCGCAGCTCGACCACGTCGCCCATGTCCATCTTGGACACGTCGAGCTCGATCGGCAGCGCGCCGGCGTCTTCCATGCGTGTTGTAGAAGATCGGCGCGATCTTGCCGCCGAGGCAGACGCCGCCGAAGCGCTTGTTCGGCACGAAGGGGATGTCCTCGCCGGTGAACCACAGCACCGAGTTGGTGGCGCGACTTGCGCGAGGAGCCGGTGCCGACCACGTCGCCGACATAGGCGACCAGGTTGCCCTTGTCCTTCAGCGCTTCGATGAACTTGATCGGGCCGCGCTTGCCGTCTTCCTCGGGCTCGATGCCGGGGCGCGGCGTTCTTCAGCATGGCCAGGGCGTGCAGCGGGATGTCCGGGCGGCTCCAGGCATCGGGCGCCGGCGACAGGTCGTCGGTGTTGGTTTCGCCGGTCACCTTGAAGATGGTGACGGTCATGCTTTCGCGGCACTTCCGGGCGCGCTGGTGAACCACTCGGCGTCGGCCCAGCTCTGCAGCACGGCCTTGGCGTTGGCGTTGCCCTTGTCGGCCTTTTCCTTGACGTCGTGGAACTGGTCGAACATCAGCAGGGTCTTCTTCAGCGCCTGCGGCGGCGACGGCGCCGCACTCGCGCGTCGTCGAGCAGGTCGATCAGCGGCTTGATGTTGTAGCCGCCGAGCATGGTGCCGAGCAGCTCGGTGGCCTTGCTCGCGCGAGATCAGCGCGCAGGACTCTCGGTGCCCGTGCGCGACCGCGGCCAGGAAGCGCGGCCTTGACCTTGGCGGCGTCGTCGACGCCGGCCGGCACGCGGTGCGTCAGCAGGTCGAGCAGGAATCGCTCTTCGCCTGCGGGCGGCGTCTTCAGCAGCTCGATCAGGTCGGCGGTCTGCTTGGCGGACAGCGGCAGCGGCGGAATGCCGAGCGCGGCGCGCTCGGCGACATGCTGGCGGTAGGCTTCAAGCACGGCTAGATCCTCTCGTCTAAGATTATCCGGAGTTTCCAGTCCGCCCAATTAAACACAATCTATGGTGTTTAAAATTAAATTTTAATACCATATACCGCGTCTGCCGGGTCGAACGAGAAGCTCCAGTAAGGTTGTTGCAGGACTTCAATTCCTGGTATCGATTGCTCCGGCCCATTTTGCCGGGCTCTTCCTGGATGCGCGATTAGGCTCTTTGTCGCTGCCACTCATTGTCTCAATTCAGGCAAGCCCCATTCCTTCGTGCCGGACGGAATGGCAACCGAGCCATGCTTCGCTGACGCCGCCTCCCCATGCATGATGGAGTGCCTGCGGAACACGCGAAGACATCCCACCTCAAAAGCGGCTAAAACTTAGCTCATTTTAGTGATTGTGAAAAGCTTGCAAAATCGGGTGCGGCGCAAGATTAATTCGCTTGCATGGCGGCAAAACGGTGCTTTCGGCACGCTGGCGTGATGGACATGGAGCAAAATGTCGCTCCCCATTATGCGATAATCTCTTCTGCTGCAGTTCGTTCGTGCGCCAGTTCTTCACGAAGTTCGCGGTTGCATGATTCAGCGCAAACTCGATTCAGAAGTTCACCGCAGATATAGTGCGAGATCCGAAAAAACTTCATGATTCACAATTATGAAATTGTAAGTTCATCACGCCACTGAAATCTCTCTTTCAATTATGAGACGGTTTCTCGACAAATGCGACCGTGCCCCTTATACTTTTTTGCGCATGCGGTAGGAGGCAGCTTATGGACCAGGAACTCAAATCGATGCTGTCTTTGCTACTGGGCAAAGTTGACGTCCTCAATGATAAGTTCGACGGCCTGAATGGCAGGGTTGACGGCCTCGAAGCGACAGGGTTGATGGCTCTGCAGCGACAGGGTTGACGGCCTGAGCGATAGCTCACGGTTGATGGCTGAAGTTCGATGGCATCAAAGAAATTCTTCCCACCTTGGCCACCAAGGATGATGTCGCCCGGCTCGAAACCGAAGTTGACGGTATCAAAGGGATACTGCCAACCCTGGCGACCAAGGGTGATATAGCACGCCTTGAGCGGGAGCAGGCTTCGCTGAAGCAAGTCTTCGGAACGACCCATCAAGTCATGGTGGGGCGTGTGGAGCAATTGACGAGACAGTACGAATATCTCGTCGGCGTCCGCCCGAACACGGCGGCAGAGTGATCAAAGCGGCGCCAAGAAATTGTTGCGCCCGATCAGGTCCGCACGAGAACGGCTGGCAAAACCCGGATAGGTTTCCGCACCGATTTCCTTGATCATCGCGCCGATGACCAAATAGCCGCCGGAAACACCTTGCCAAGAGCCTGAAGAAGGTGTCTGAAAGCCGGCATGATTACCGATGCCGTCTTCTATGCGATCGCCATCCCCGCAGTATTGCTTTCCGGCATCAGCAAGGGAGGACTTTCAGGGCTGGGAGCCTTGGCGGTGCCCATGCTGGCGCTGGTCATCTCCCCGGCCCAGGCGGCTGGACTGATGCTGCCGATCCTGTGCCTGATGGACCTGTTCGGCCTGTGGGCGTATCGCAAGACCTGGAGCCGCAGCCAGATGCGCGTGCTGCTGCCCGGTTCGCTTCTGGGCATCGGCGTCGGCGTGCTGGCGTTCGGCCATCTGAACGACAATGCGGTGCGGGTGCTGATCGGATTGATCGCCGTCCTGTTCTCGATCAACCAATGGCTGAAGCCGCTGTTGCAGCGGCAGTTGGCGGAGGCTTCGCCGCCGTCCAGCGTCAAGGGATTGTTCTGGTCCGGCATGGCGGGATTCACCAGCTTCGTCGCCCATGCGGGCGGGCCGCCGGTGCTGATTTATCTGCTGCCGCTTGCGCATGGAAAAGATGCTGCTGGCGGGGAACCCGTTCACCTCCCCTCGCATTGACGAAGTAGCGCGAGGAATTAGTCTGGCGATATGAGGGTGGCATTACCCGGCCGGTTCTGATTCTATGGCGGTATGACGCGCAAGGGGCCCGTTGATCTTTCCGGCATGGACCGCCGCTTCTTCGAGGCACTGAGCCCGGACGCCCGGGTCGAGCTGCTGTGCCGCCTGCATGCGCTGGCGATCGAGCAGGCGGAGAAGCTGGCCCGGGACTCGACCAACTCGTCGCGCCCGCCCTCCTCTGATAGCCCCTTCGGCCCGCGCATCGGGGAGCCTCGACTGACACGGTGCCGCCGCTGGCATCAGCCGCACCGCACCGGCACCGGAACCGCCAGCCACGCTCCGGGCGCAAAGCCCGGCAAGCAGCGCGGCAGCAAAGGGATCTGGCGGTGCGAGGCCCTGCAAGCCGAGCGCGACGAGAACCATTACCCGACTCTCTGCGCCGACGTGCGGCACGCCGTTCGAGATGTGGGACCGCCAGACCGGCCACAGCGCCCACTTCGTGCTCGACCTGGAGCGCACGGCCGGCGGCATCCGGATCGCCTGTGTGCGGCACCGCTATCATGCCCTCGAGTGCGCCTGCGGTGTCCAAACGCCGCCCGTCCCGGTGTCGGCGTGCTCTCCACGGTGCCGGGGCGCTCGCGCGACCTGCTGCTGAGCGAAGCCTGTCTGGTCGGTCCCGCCCTGGCCACGTTCATCGCAGCCCTGTCGGTGCGCTACCACGTGTCGCGCGCCAAGATCCGCGAGTTCCTGACCGTCTGGTTCGGCGTGCCGCTCTCGGTCGGCACGCTCGACCGCTGCATCCGGGAAGTCGGCGTCGCCTGCGAGCCGGTCGTCGAGGATCTGCTCGGCGACCTGCGCCAGGCCGGGGTGATCCATGCCGACGAGACGCCGTGGAAGCAGCACGGCCGTCTACGCTGGCTGTGGGTCGTGCTGTCGTCGAGCACCGCCATCTTCCACATCGGCTCGCGAGCCGCCGACGAAATCCGCGATCTGATCGGTGACGCCTTCCTGGGTTGGCTGGTCAGCGACGGCTACGCCGCATACCGGTCGTTCAAGAAGCGACAGAGATGTTTGGCCCATCTAATCCGCAAAGGCGTCGCTCTGGCCAGCGGGCTCAACCCCGTGGGCGTCAACTTCGGTGACTGGCTGCTGCGCGAGATGCGCGGCCTGATCCACGAGGTCGCCGAGGGCACCAGCGCCCGCATCCTCAATCCAAGGCTTGCCCGGCTGAAGCGGGCCTGCAAGCTTCACCGCGACGATGAGGCCGAGAAGGTCCGGGCACTCGCCCGCGAGATCCTCAACGATTGGACCGCCATCACCGCCTTCGTCACCAACCCCGATCTGCCCGCCACCAACAACGAAGCCGAACGTGCCCTGCGCGACGCCGTCATTGCCCGGCGGATCTCCAACGGCACCCGCTCCGAGGAGGGCTCGGCGGCCTACGCCGCCACTCTGAGCGTGTTCGAGACCTGTCGCCGTCGCGGCGTCGAACCGTGGCACTACATCACCGATCTGCTGGCAAGGGCCCGTAAAAGCCTGCCCCATATCTCCATCCCGCTTCCAGCCTGACGGGGGGAGGTGAACGGGTACCGACGGTGGTGTTCTTCGGCGTGGTGAATTACGTCAAGCTGATCCCGTATTTCTGGCTGGGACAGCTCAATATGGCGAACGTCTCGACATCCCTGATGCTGGCGCCACTGGCTCCGGTCGGGATCTGGATGGGCGTATGGCTGACCAAGCGCGTGAGCGAAAAGCTCTTCTACCGGGTCAGCTTCTTCATGCTGTTCATGGCCGGCGTGAAGCTGTTGTACGACGGCATGACGGGACTGGGAGCGATCTGACGTCAATCGTCGTCCGGTTCGGTGCCGGTCAGCAGCGCGTGGATGCGGCGGCCCAGCGCCGTCAGGCCGGTTCCTTCGGCGTCGAACAGCCCGTGCAGCCGCTTCATGCCGTCCTCGTCGGGCAGGTAGGCCTCGGCGCCGCCCGGCAGAGTGTCGGAGTAGGCCCAGGTGAAGCCATCGCCCGCCGGGTCCCAGACTTCCGTCCGCTCCGGTCCGTGCGGACGCGCCACCCAGGCGCGGTCGCCGGCCGCTTCGGCCTTGTAGCGGACGCCGAAGAAGCGGCTGCCGGCCAGGGCGCCGACGGCGGCCACCGCGAAGACGCCGCCTTCGGGGAAACGCTCCGCCACCAGTTGGCTCACCATCTCCGCGAACCGGCGGCGCTTCTCCTCCGCAGGCATGCCATCCAGTACCAGGGCCATCGCTAAATCCTCTTCAAGAAAAAGCCCCGCAGCTTATCACTGCGGGGCTCGATCACGTCATTCTTTCAGCCTGGGCCTTCAGCCGGGGCCGAAAGACTTACGCGGCCTGTTTGATCATGCTGCGAAGCACGTATTGCAGGATGCCGCCATTCTTGTAGTACTCGACCTCGTCCAGGGTATCGATGCGCAGCATCACCTGGATCGTCTCGGACGAGCCGTCGGCGCGGGTGATCTTGACGTCGATGTCCTTGCGCGGGGTCAGGCCCGACTCGACACCGGTGATGTCGAAGACTTCCGTGCCGTCCAGCTTCAGGCTCTGGCGCGACATGCCGTCCTTGAACTGGAGCGCCAGGATGCCCATGCCGATCAGGTTCGAGCGGTGGATACGCTCGAAGCTCTCGGCGATGACCGCCTTGACGCCCAGCAGGCGGGTGCCCTTGGCGGCCCAGTCACGCGACGAACCCGTGCCGTACTCCTTGCCGGCCACGACGACCAGCGGAGTGCCTTCGTCGGCATAGCGCATGGCGGCGGTGTAGATCGGCAGCACTTCGCCCGTGGGGATGTGCTTGGTGATGCCGCCTTCGACGCCGGGCACCATCTCGTTCTTGATGCGGATGTTGGCGAAGGTGCCGCGCATCATGACTTCGTGGTTGCCGCGGCGGGCGCCGTAGGAGTTGAAGTCGGCCGGACGGACCTGATAACCCAGTCAGATATTCGCCGGCCGGGCTGTTCTTCTTGATCGAACCGGCCGGGGAGATGTGGTCGGTCGTGATCGAGTTGCCCAGGATGGCGAGCGGACGGGCGCCGTGGACGTCGGAGACCGGCGCCGGCTCGGGCTTCATGTCCTCGAACAGCGGCGGCAGCTTGACGTAGGTCGAACCTTCCATCCAGCTATAGGTCTGGCCGGTCGCGGTTTCGATCGACTGCCACTCCGGCGGGCCGGCGAACACGTTGCTGTACCGCTGGCGGAACATTTCCGGGGTCAGGGACGCCTGGATCGTGTCGGCGATCTCCTGGTTGGACGGCCAGATGTCCTTCAGGTACACCGGCTGCCCGTCGCTGCCCGTGCCGATCGGATCGTTGATCAGATCGACCTTGATGTTGCCGGCCAGCGCGTAGGCGACGCAGAGCGGCGGCGACGCCAGATAGTTGGCGCGGGTGTGCGGGTTGACGCGGCCTTCGAAGTTGCGGTTGCCCGACAGCACGGCGGCGACGACCAGATCACCCTCTTCGACGGCGGCGGAAATCGGCTCCGGCAGCGGACCGGAGTTGCCGATGCAGGTGGTGCAGCCGTAGCCGACCAGATTGAAGCCCAGCTTGTCCAGATAGGTGTCCAGACCGGCGGCGGCGAGATAGTCGGTGACCACCTGGCTGCCCGGAGCCAGCGAGGTCTTGACCCACGGCTTGGAGGTCAGGCCCTTCTCGACCGCCTTCTTGGCGAGGAGACCGGCGGCGACCAGCACGCTCGGGTTGGAGGTGTTGGTGCAGGACGTGATCGCGGCGATGACCACGTCGCCCTGTTTCAGGCTGTAGTCGGCGCCCTTGACCGGCACGGCCTTGCTCTCGTCGCCGGCCGGAACCTTGAACGCGGAGGTCAGGTCGCTGGTGAATTCCTTCGCCAGAGCCGACAGCAGGACCTTGTCCTGCGGGCGCTTCGGGCCGGCAAGAGCGGGTTCGACGGTCGAGAGGTCCAGTTCCAGCACGTCGGTGAAGACCGGCTCGGGCGAGCCCGGCTCGGCCCACATGCCCTGCGCCTTGGCATAGGCTTCGACCAGCGCGACCCGCTCGGGATCGCGGCCGGTGAAGGTCAGGAACTTGATGGTCTCGGCGTCGATCGGGAAGATGCCGCAGGTGGCGCCGTATTCCGGGGCCATGTTGGCGATCGTCGCGCGGTCGGCCAGCGGCAGGGCCGCGAGGCCGGGGCCGAAGAACTCGACGAACTTGCCGACCACGCCGCGCTTGCGCAGCATCTGGGTGACGGTCAGCACGAGGTCGGTCGCGGTGGCGCCTTCCTTCAGCTTGCCGACCAGCTTGAAGCCGACGACTTCCGGGATCAGCATGGAGATCGGCTGGCCCAGCATGGCCGCCTCGGCCTCGATGCCGCCGACGCCCCAGCCCAGCACGGCCAAGCCGTTGACCATGGTGGTGTGGCTGTCGGTGCCGACGAGGGTGTCGGGATAGGCGATGGTCTTGCCGGTGGCCTGATCGGTGTCGGTCCAGACGGTCTGGGCCAGATACTCGACGTTGACCTGATGGCAGATGCCGGTGCCGGGCGGCACGACGCGGAAATTGTCGAACGCGGTCTGGCCCCAGCGCAGGAAGGCGTAACGCTCCTGATTGCGCTCGAACTCCAGATCGACGTTCTTCTTGAAGGAGCCGGCGGTGCCGTACTCATCGACCATGACCGAGTGGTCGATCACCAGATCGACCGCGCACAGCGGGTTGATCTTCGACACTTCGCCGCCGAGCGACTTCACGGCCTCGCGCATCGCGGCCAGGTCGGCCACGGCGGGAACGCCGGTGAAGTCCTGCATCAGGACGCGGGCGGGACGGTAGGCGATCTCGGTGTCGCTCTTGCGATCCTTCAGCCACTGGCCAAGCGCTTTGACGTCGTCAACCGAAACCGTGCGCCCGTCTTCGAAGCGCAGCAGGTTTTCCAGCAGGACCTTCAGGGAGAATGGCAAGGTGGAGATATCGCCGAGGCCGGCTTGCTCGGCCGCCTTCAGGCTGAAGTAATCATAGGATTTTCCACCTACGTCGAGGGTGCGGCGAGTTTTGAGCGTGTCATGACCGGTGAACGTTGTCACAGGGACTCCTCCATTGCTTTGCAACCAGCGGAGATTTGGATCGCGAGGTGACCGAAACCTTGTTTGCAGGGTCGAGGTGTAGCGCAGAATTGGCATGTAGGCAAACGCGCGTATGATGCAAGTGGTCATACCAGAAGGGAAGTATTTTCAAAGGTTTCGCGGAGATCGCGCGAATTGATCGAGGGCTTTTCCACCTATTGCGCGGCGCTGCTTGACCGCAGCGCACCGCAGACTGTGGAACAGGAGATCTTACGCACTTGCATGATGCTTTCCGCACACACTCATGCCTTCGGCCCGGTCCAGCCGGAGTTCCGGAACGCTTGCCGATTCGGCTCCCGGCATGGGTTCGCTCTCTCTCGCCACACCGATACGCCCGTATGACAAAAGCGTCCTGATGCGGCGTAACACGACACCCGAGCAGGAAATTTACAAACGATTGTTTCCTGAATGACGGAAACCTGTTGCAGCCCATTCGTCTTGTATTTAAGGATTGGGCACGCACGACGATGCGCAAGGGACATACCGCACAAATGGTATGACCAATAATAAAGGTTCAGGGAGGACGCACGGTGAAGGCCGATACGCCCATTTTTGAAGCCAGGCATGTATCGCTGAGGTTCGGCGGTGTACGTGCGCTGACCGATGTGAGCTTCAGCATCGACCAGGGCGAGCTGTTCTCGATCATCGGTCCCAACGGCGCCGGCAAGACTTCCATGGTCAATTGCATTTCCGGCCGCTACACGCCCGACCGAAGGGCAGATCTTCTTCAAGGGCCAGGACGTCACGGGCATGACGCCCAACAACCGGGCGGAAATCGGCATCGGCCGCACGTTCCAGAATCTGGCGCTGTTCGGGCACATGACCGTGCTCGACAACATCATGGTCGGCCGCCACCACCTGCTGAAGAACAATTTCCTGACCGGCGCGCTCTACTGGTTCACCGGCGCGCGGGACGAGGAACTGGCGCACCGCCGCGAGATCGAGGAGATCATCGACTTCCTCGACATCCAGCATGTCCGCAAATCGATCGCCGGAACGCTGTCCTACGGCCTGCGCAAACGGGTCGAACTGGCGCGCGCCATGGCGCTGAAGCCGGACCTGATCCTGCTGGACGAGCCGATGGCCGGCATGAACCTCGAAGAGAAGGAGGACATGGCCCGCTACATCGTCGACCTGAACGAGGAATACGGCATGACCGTCGTGATGATCGAGCACGACATGGGCGTGGTCATGGATATCTCCCACCGGATCATGGTGCTGGATTTCGGCAAGAAGATCGCCGAGGGCTACCCCGAGGAAGTGCTGGCGAACGCCCATGTCAAGCGGGCCTATCTGGGCGAGGCCGACGACGTGCTGAGCGATGAGGACGACGTGACCGTCGCGGCTCACAACGGCTCCCGCCGGAAAGGTGGCGTGATGGACGCCGGAACCGTCAACGGGCTGCCCGACCTGTCGCTGTTCGACACCTTCCCGAAGCTGCTTCAGCTCCATGCCCGCAACCATCCGGACGAGGTGGCGCTCCGCGTCAAGGACCTGGGCATCTGGCACAGCCTGACCTGGGGAGAGTACCAGACGCGCGTCAAGACCTTCGCCCTGGGGCTTCACCATTTCGGCATCGGCCGCGGCGACGTGGTCGGGCTGATCGGCGACAACCGGCCGGACTGGGTCTGCGGCGAAATCGCGGCCCATGCGGTCGGCGCCATGAGCCTGGGCATGTACCGCGACGCCCTGGACGAGGAAGTGGCGTTCCTCATCACCTATAGCGGCGCCCGCGCGATCTTCGCGGAGGACGAGGAGCAGGTCGATAAGCTGCTGGCGCTGGGCGACCGCATCGGCACCGTCAAGCTGATCGTCTACAGCGACCCGCGCGGCATGCGGAAGCACGCCGACCCGCGCCTGATTTCGGTGACCGAGCTGATGCATCACGGCGATGCCGTCGCCTCCGAATACCCTGCCCTCTACGACGAGCTGGTGGCGGCGACGAAGGGCGAGGATGTGGCGGTCCTGTGCACGACATCGGGCACGACGGCCAATCCCAAGCTGGCGATGCTGCCGGCCGGCCGGATCATCCGCCACTGCGCCAGCTATCTTGAGCGTCGATCCCAAGGGACCGCGCGACGAGTATGTCTCCGTGCTGCCGCTGCCCTGGATCATGGAGCAGGTCTATGTGCTGGGCAAGGCGCTGCTGAGCCGGATGACCGTCAACTTCGTCGAGGAAACCGAGACGATGATGAGCGACTTCCGCGAAGTCGGGCCGACTTTCGTGCTGTTCGCTCCGCGCGTCTGGGAACAGATCGCCGCCGATGTCCGCGCCCGCATCATGGACGCCTCGCCGCTCAAGCGCCGCCTCTACGAATACGGCATGAAGCTGGGTCTGGCGGCGCTTGACCAGGGGAAGCGGTCCTGGCTGGCCGACCTGCTGCTGTTCCGGGCTCTGCGCGACCGGCTGGGCTTTTCCAACCTCCGCTCCGCCGCGACCGGCGGTGCGGCGCTGGGGCCTGAAACCTTCCGCTTCTTCATGGCGATGGGCGTGCCGCTGCGCCAGCTCTACGGCCAGACCGAGACGCTGGGGGCCTATACCATCCACGCGGCGGGAGACGTGAACTTCGACACGGTCGGCAAGCCGTTCGACAGCGCGATCGAGGTGAAGATCGACAACCCCGACCACAACGGCGTCGGCGAGATCGTGACCCGCCACCCCAACATGTTCGCGGGGTACTTCGGTAACGAAGCCGCGTCCGCCGACATGCGGGACGGCTGGATGCATACCGGCGACGCCGGCTATTTCGACAAGGCCGGCCATCTCGTCGTGATCGACCGGATCAAGGACATCGCCACCACCAGCCTCGGCGACCGGTTCTCCCCGCAATACATCGAGAACAAGCTGAAGTTCAGCCCCTATGTCGCCGAAGCCGTCATCCTTGGCGACCAGCGCGAGCATCTGGCGGCGATGATCTGCATCCGCTTCCCGATCGTCTCCAAATGGGCGGAAAAGAACCGGATCTCCTTCACGACCTACACCGATCTGGCGAGCCGGCCCGAAGTCTACGAGATGATCCGGCGCGAGGTGGAGACGGTCAACAAGACCCTGCCCGACGCCCAGCGCATCCGGAAATTCCTGCTGCTCTACAAGGAACTGGACGCCGACGACGGCGAACTGACCCGGACCCGCAAGGTCCGCCGCAGCGTGATCGCCGAAAAATACGGCACGATCATCGACGCCATCTATGGCGGCCGCCCCAGCATCGACGTGGACACCACCATCGCCTTCCAGGACGGCACGAAACAGCGCATCCGCACGGTTTTGAAGGTGGTCGATCTGGCGCCGGGCGACGCGGCCCCGGCCTTTCCGAAGCGGGCGGCGTGATGGAGATCGCGTTGCAATTTCGGGGAAGTTGGGGTAAAAAGAAGCTGCCGGGGGACGCTCCTGACGCCCCCCGGCATCTCCTAGGCCCGAGTCACAAGCAGGCGGACGCAAATCCGCCAGACTTTGAGATCGAGCCACAGGAGAATGGATGTTTTCCGCATCCGTTCTCTCCTGAGTTGGCCGGCCGGGCCCATTCCCGGCCGGCGACCCGGACCATACCCCATACGATAGAATTCTCCGAACGGTCGCTTGCGGCGATAGTGTCGCAACCGCCGGCACTCGGATTCTAAAAAACAAGAACGCGGCCTGGGAGGGAACCTCGCCATGAACTGGAACCTGCTGTTCCAGCTCGTCGTCAATGGCATCATCGTCGGCGCGCTGTACGGCGTCGTGGCCATGTCGTTCGTGCTGATCTACAAGGCAAGCCAAGTCGTCAACTTCGCCCAGGGCGAATTCCTGCTGATCGGCGCCTGGGCCTGCTGGTGGCTGCTGACGACTTACCAGATCCCCTTCATCTGGGGCTTCCTGATCACTCTGGCCTTCATGATGGCGTTCGGCGTCATTCTCCAGATCGTCGTGCTGAGGCCGATGATCGGGGAGCCGATCATTTCCGTCATCATGGTCACGATCGGGCTGTCGATCTTCTTCCAGGCCCTGATGAAATGGATGTTCGGCGTCTTCGCCAAGCCCTTCCCGCCGATCTTCGAAACGCAGTCGGTCAGCGTCTTCGGGCTTCAGGTGCAAAGCGTCTACCTGATGAGCCTGGGCATCTCGCTGTTCATCATGGCCGGCTTCGGCTGGTTCTTCAAATATTCCAAGATGGGTCTGGCGATGCGGGCGACCGCCTTCAACCAGCAGGTGGCGCAGTCGCTCGGCATCTCGGTCCGCAACGTCTTCGCGCTGAGCTGGGCGATCTCCGCCATGGTGTCGGCGGTGGCGGGCGTGGTGGTCGGAACGGTCAACGGCGTGTCCTCCGCCCTCTCCTTCTTCGGCATCAAGGTCTTCCCGGCCGTGATCCTGGGCGGGCTGGACAGCATCCTGGGCGCCGTGATCGGCGGCCTGATCGTGGGATTGCTGGAGAACGTGGCGCACTTCTTCGACAGCCAGTTCCTCAACTGGGGAAACATGTACGAGATCGCGCCCTTCTACGTCCTGATCGTCATCCTGATGATCAAGCCGTACGGGCTGTTCGGCACAAAAGACATCGAACGCGTCTGAACGGAGCCGCCATACCATGACAAGCATGATCCCCTGCGGCGACTTCAAGACCGGGTATTCCGCCGACACCACCATCTTTCCGACCACGACCAGCCGCAACATGGTGATCCTCGGGATCGCGGTGCTCTGCCTGCGCTCCGCTGGTGATGGACAAATACGCCCTCAGCCTGCTGATCCAGATCGGCTATCTCGGCATCGCGGCGCTGGGACTGAACATCCTGGTCGGGTTCACCGGGCAGATCTCGATCGGGCACGCCGCCTTCTTCGGCTTCGGCGCCTTCACGTCGGCGTGGCTGGTCGCGAACTTCCACGTCCCGGTCTTCTTCGCGATCCCGCTGGCCGGCGTCCTGACGACGGCGGTCGGCATGATCTTCGGCCTGCCCGCCGCCCGCCTGAAGGGGCTTTATCTGGCGATCGCCACGCTGGCGGCGCAGGTGATCCTTCAGGACTTCTTCGCCCGCGCCTCCTGGTTCTCGGGCGGTGTCGCCGGCACGCTGACCGAGCCGTTCTCGATCTTCGGCTTCGTCTTCGACACCGACGAGCGCTACTTCTACGTCGTGCTGGCCTATGTCGTCGTGATGTACGTGCTCGGGACCAACCTGATGCGCACACGGGACGGCAGGGCGCTGGTCGCCGTCCGCGACCATTACCTGTCGGCCGAAATGATGGGCATCAACCTGACGAAGTACCGGACGCTGTCGTTCGGCATCTCGGCCTTCTATGCCGGGATCGGCGGCGCGCTCTACGCCCATTACCTGCAGTTCGTCTCGGTCGAGGGCTTCACGATCCTGTTCTCGATCCAGTTCCTAGGGATGATCATCATCGGCGGGCTGGGCTCCATCATGGGATCGCTGATGGGCACCGCCTTCATGGTCCTGCTGCCGGAAAGCATGCAATGGCTGACCGACGGGCTGGCGGGAGGCGCCATCGACCGGGCGCTCGACCTCAGAAACAGCTTGGCCTTCCTGCGTGAGATGGCGATCGGCGCGGTCATCATCCTGTTCCTGATCTTCGAACCCGATGGGCTGGCCCATCGCTGGAAGCAGATCAAGGCGTACTGGAAGCTCTACCCGTTCTCCCACTGACGAACAACCAACAAACATCTACCAACAAACCACAAGAAGAATATCTGGAGGAGGCTTCGATGAGTGTGAAGAGCGTAATACTGGCCGCTGCCGCGCGTAATCGCAATGACCGCGCCCGCCATGGCGCAGACCAAGGTCCCGGTCGGCCATCTGGCCGATTACAGCGGCGCCACGTCCGATGTGGGCGTTCCGTTCGGCCAGGGCGTCGCCGATGCGCTGGCCTATATCAACAAAACCGGCGGCGTGGGCGGCTCCCAGATGGCTGTCGAGACCTTCGACTACGGCTATCAGGTGCCGCGCGCGATTTCCCAGTACAAGAAGTGGTCGGGCCGCGACAAGGTCGTCGCGATCCAGGGCTGGGGCACGGCTGACACCGAAGCGCTGATCACCTTCATCGCCAAGGACGAGATCCCCTATTTCTCCGGCTCCTACGCCGGGCAGCTGACCGATCCCAACGGCTCGGGCGAAAAATCGACCAAGGCGGCGCCCTTCAACTTCTTCTACGGCCCCTCCTACTCGGATTCACTGCGCGCCATGCTGCAATGGGCGGCCGAGGACTGGAAGACGAAGGGCGGCTCGGGCAAGCCCAAATACGTCCACATGGGCGCCAACCACCCCTACCCCAACGCGCCGAAGGAAGCCGGCGAGGAACTGGCGAAGGAACTGGGCTTCGACGTGCTGCCCGCCGTCCAGTTCGCCCTGACCCCCGGCGACTACACGGCGCAGTGCCTGACGCTGAAGGACAGCGGCGCCAACTATGCCTATCTCGGCAATACGGCGGGTTCCAACATCTCGGTGCTGCGGGCCTGCGACACGGTCGGCGCCAAGGTGCAGTTCATGGGCAATGTCTGGGGCATGGACGAGAACGCCATGAAGGCCGCCGGCAAGGCCGCCGACGGCGTGGTCTTCCCGGTCCGCACCGGAGCCGTCTGGGGCGGAGAGGCGCCCGGCATGCAGACCGTCAAGGAAGTCTCCAAGATCTCGGACGCTTCCGGCAACGCCTATCGCCCGGTCCATTACATCTCCGGCATCTGCTCCGCCTTCTACATGAAGGAAGCGATGGAATGGGCGGCCAAGAACGGCGGCATTTCCGGCGCCAAGATCAAGCAGGGCATGTACCAGAAGAAGGACTGGGTGCCGGCCGGCCTGGAAGGTGTCTGCGTTCCCTCGACCTGGACGCCCGATGACCATCGCGGCACCACGACCGTGGCGATCTACCGCGCCAAGGTTTCCGGCGCTACCGAAGCCTCCGTCGATGAGCTGGTGAAGGCCGGCACGATCAAGCTGGAGAAGGTCACCAGCATCGACCTGCCGCGCAAGAAGGAATGGCTTGGCTGGTAAAGCCGGATCACCCGCCGGGACGGCAAAAACCGTCCCGGCAATGTTTTCGCATGACAGGATAGAGGCCATGACCGCCGCCATCGACGTCAACGCCGTACCCGCGCCGCCGGTCGCCGCCCGGAAACCAGCATTGCTCTCGGTCAACAATATCGAGGTCGTCTACAACGACGTCATCCTGGTCCTGCGCGGCCTCAGCCTCCAGGTGCCGGAAGGCGAGATCGTAGCCCTGCTCGGCGCCAACGGGGCCGGCAAATCGACCACCCTCAAAGCCATCTCCGGCCTGCTGAAGACGGAAGACGGCGCCGTCACCCGCGGCGACATCAGCTTCGCCGGTGAAAAGATCAACGGCATCGACCCGGACAAGATCGTCCGGCGCGGCATCTTCCAGGTGATGGAAGGCCGCCGCATCATCTCCGACATGACCTGCCTGGAAAACCTGCGGCTCGGCGCCTTCACGCGGCGCGACAATCAGGTCGCGCCAGGACATCGAGATGGTCTACCAATACTTCCCCCGCCTCAAGGAACGCACCGGCCTCGCCGGTTATCTCTCGGGCGGCGAGCAGCAGATGCTGGCGATCGGCCGCGCGCTGATGGCCCGGCCGAAGCTGATCCTGATGGACGAGCCCTCCATGGGCCTGTCGCCCCTGCTGGTGAAGGAGGTCTTCGCCATCATCCGCCAGATCAACCGCGACCTTGGCGTCACGATCCTGCTGGTCGAACAGAACGCCCGCATGGCGCTCCAGGCCGCCAGCTACGGCTATATCATGGAGTCGGCAAGGTGGTGCTGGACGGCACCGCGGAAGAGCTGGCCAACAACGAGGACGTGAAGGAATTCTACCTCGGCGGCGGCGGCGAGGAGCGGCGCAGCTTCAAGAACCTGAAGAGCTACAAGCGCCGCAAGAGATGGCTGTAAGCCTTTCCGACTCCACAAAAATAAAGGGACAGTCATGGCGAACAGCTTCTACGACGTTCTGGAAACCCGCTCGCGCCGATGGGCGGGAAGCGGCACTGCTGGCGGCCCTGCCGGAGCAGATCCACCTCGCCCAGCGCCGCACCCCCGCCTATGGCCGCATCCTCGCCGGGATCGACCCGATGTCGATCACCAGCCGGGAAGCTCTGGCGACCCTGCCGGTCACGCGGAAGTCCGACCTGACGGAGTTGCAGAGCCAGGAGCCGCCCTTCGGCGGCTTCAGCGCCGTGCCGCCGGGAGCGCTCGCCCGCATCTTCGCGTCGCCCGGCCCGATCTTCGACCCGGAAGGCCGCCGAAGCGACTACTGGCGCTTCGCCCGCGCGCTGTTCGCCACCGGCCTGCGCGCCGGCGATGTGCTGCACAACTGCTTCTCCTATCACTTCACCCCGGCGGGTTCGATGTTCGAAAGCGGCGCCCATGCGCTGGGCTGCGCCGTCTTCCCCGCCGGCACCGGCAATACCGAGTTGCAGGTGCAGGCGATATCGCGCCGTCCGGCCAGCCGCTTACGCCGGGACGCCCGACTATCTGAAGATCATCCTTGAGAAGGCGGATGAAACCGGCGCCGACCTGTCCTCGCTTCGGCTTGGGCATGTCACCGGCGGCGCCTTCATGCCGGATGTCAAACGCTTCTATCAGGATCGCGGGCTTGAGGTTTTCCAGAGCTACGGCACGGCCGATCTTGGCATGGTCGCCTATGAGAGCCCCGCCCGCGAAGGTCTGATCCTGGACGAACACGTCATCGTCGAAATCGTCCGCCCCGGCACCGGCGATCCGGTTGCCGACGGCGAGGTCGGCGAGATCGTCGTAACGGTGCTGAACCGCGACTATCCGCTGGTCCGCTTCGCGACCGGCGACCTCTCAGCCTTCATGCCCGGCACCAGCCCCTGCGGACGGACGAACAGGCGCATCCGCGGCTGGCTTGGCCGGGCGGATCAGACCACCAAGGTGAAAGGCATGTTCGTCCATGCCGGACAGATCGCGGAAGTCCTGAAGCGGCATCCGGACTGCCTTGCGCGGCCGGCTGGTCGTTGACCGGGCCGAGGGCGCCGACACCATGACCCTGAAAGCCGAAGCGGCCAATGCCGGCGCCGGCCTCGCCGAAGCTTTGGCGGCAAGCCTGACCGCGGTGACCAAGCTGAAAGGCGGAGTTGAAATCGTCGCTCCCGGAACATTGCCCAATGACGGCAAGGTGATCGAGGATCTGCGCAAATACGAAGGACGAAGGCGGGCGGCGTATCAGGAGGGCGGTGGGTGTAGCGCAAGCCCTTGAGCGGACGTAGGATTTGGGTGTCGAGGCCAATCCAAGCCCTGGGGAGCGCCCACCCACCATGGAAAAGGATACGCTTGTCCTGCCCAGCCTGTCACCGGTTGGTGACAAGCCGATTTCGGTCATGATCGACGCTCGGTGCACCTCTGCCGATGGTGGTGTCTTGCTGTTCCAGGACGTCGAACGGCGGCTGAATCTGGCGAACCGCCTGGCGGCTTGCCTGCACGATCCGCGGCAGCCCGGGAAGATCACGCATCCCCTTGATGAAATCCTGCGGTTTCGCATGCTGGCGATCGTGGCTGGCTATCCGGATGGCAACGACTGCGACGTGCTGCGGGACGATCCCGCCTTCAAGATGGCGCTGGACCGGCCGCCGGTCTCGGGTCCGGCGCTGTGCTCGCAGCCGACCGTCTCGCGCGTCGAGAACCTGGCGCAGCGGACGGAGCTCTATCGCATGGGTGAGGCGATGCTGGAGCTCTATTGCGACAGCTTTCCGGTTGTGCCCCATCATCTCACCCTTGATCTCGACGAGAGCTTCGATCGGGTCCACGGCGAGCAGGAACTGCGCAAGTTCAACGCCTATTACGATGACTGGGGCTTCCTGCCGATCCACATCTTCGACACCAGCGGGCGGCTGGTCCTGTCCGTGC
The DNA here is from genome assembly GCA_963848585.1 of uncultured Alphaproteobacteria bacterium. Classification (GTDB taxonomy): domain Bacteria; phylum Pseudomonadota; class Alphaproteobacteria; order Azospirillales; family Azospirillaceae; genus Skermanella. The sequence continues at coordinate 114,665 of CAWKET010000060.1, forward strand.
TGCGGGAGGCGGCGACGCCGAGCGGCCGCGAGATCCTGACTCTGGTCAAGCGGGTGGTCGGTCATATCCGCGAGCGCTTTCCCCGGGTCCGGATCCGCCTGCGGGGCGACAGCCACTATGCCTGTCCGGAAGTGATGAGTTGGTGCGAGGCCAACGGCCTGGAGTACATCTTCGGCCTGTCCGGAAACGCCACCCTGGCGGCCCGGGTCCAGGCGCTCGAAGCGCGCACGGGGGCGCGGTATGCCGCGCGCCGTGCGACCGCGCCGGCCGGGTTCAAGCTGCGCCGCTACAAGGACTTCCAGGGCGGGGCCAAGTCCTGGAACTGCACGCGCCGGATCATTGCCCGGGTCGAAGTCGGACCCGACGGGGTCGATACCCGCTACATCGTCACCAACCTGACCGATCGCCGGGCACAGGGGCTTTATGAGCGCAAATACTGCCAGAGGGGCCGCATGGAGAATCTGCTGAAGGCCCACAAGCTCCACTTGGCTTCCGACCGCACCTCCTGCATGAGGGCATGCGCGAACCAGTTCCGGCTCTTCCTGCATGGGGCCGCCTATTGGTTGCTCTGGACCTTCCAGAGCTGCATGCCCACGCGCTCGCCCTGGCGCGTGGTCCAGTTCGACACCCTGCGCAACAGGCTGATCAAGCTTGTCGCCGAGGTCATCGAAACGGCCGACCGCATTCAAATCGCCCTGGCCTTGGTGTTTCCGGTCGAGGACATCCTCACCGTCGTCTCGTCACGACTCGCCCGGTTCGTTACCTGATATGCCGGGCAGTGTGCCCACACTCAGCAACCCGGCCCCGCAACCCCAAACCTACAGGCCCCTCGCGCCACCGAGACCGGGCCGCTTGTCGACCCGAAAAACTCAAAGTTGAACGGCCGCGGGAAAATCACATAAGCCGCTTCGCTCGTGAATAATCCGGGCTAGAACTTTGGTCCGAACAAAGGTTTCAGCCGTGAACAACGCGCCGCCCGGCGCGTTGATGAAAATCACGCCTAAACTCTGTTCGGACGAGCATGTACTCCTCCCACCGCCCCGAAGCATCCGGGTCCTCCCGCCAGCCCACCCCTGAATTCGACCGTGAGGGAGCCCGTACCCTGGTGGAGCGGCTGGCCTCATCCGAGGGCGTCGATCTTACCCCGTGCGAGCGGGAGCCGATCCATATTCCCGGTGCGATCCAGCCCCACGGGGCGCTCCTGGCGCTTCAACCCGCCGACTTCTCGCTGGCGGCATACAGCGCCAACGCTCCCGCCCTGTTCGGTGTCGAGCCCGCCGATCTCCGTCACCGCCCGCTGGACGCCCTGATCGGCGGCACCGTGGCGGCCGAAATCCGGGAAGCTGCGGATACCGGCGAGTTGGACGGATCAAACCCCTTCCGCGCGACCGGCACACTACCCCACAGTGGCGCCATGATGGACTTCGCGGTCCATAGCCATGATGGCTTCATCATCGTGGAAGCCGAGCCGACCACTCTCAGCCCCCTTCCCACTGCCCTTCCGCGCACCATGGTCCGGTTGCGCGACGCCACGTCGCTGGCCGAATTGGGGCGGTTGACGGTCCAATCGATCCGAGCCCTTTCCGGCTTCGAGCGGGTGCTGATCTACCGTTTCGATGCGGAATGGAACGGCGAAGCCATCGCCGAGGATAAGCTACCCGACCTGGAGCCGGCCCTCCTGGGCCTGCACTTTCCTGAATCCGATATCCCCCGTCAGGCGCGGGAGCTTTATGCCCGGAACCATAGCCGCTTCGTCCCCGATCGCGATGCGGCGCCGGTTCCTCTCCTGTCGTTGAGCACTCGCGACAGCGGCCGGCCGCTGGACCTGACTTTCGCGCGGCTTCGGGCACTCTCTCCCATCCACCTGGAGTATCACCGAAACCTCAACGTCAACGGCTCCATGTCCGTGTCGGTGATGAAGCATGGCCGCCTGTGGGGGCTGGTGATCGGCCATCATCGCCAGCCGTTGCTGGTGCCGCCGGCCCTCCGCACGGCGATCACCCTGCTGGTCGATGCCTTCGCCATGCGCCTGACCGAGGTGGAGACCGCGGCGGATTGGGACGAGCGCCGGGACCATGTGGCGACCCACGCGCGGTTGCTGGAGCAGATGGCCGGCGCCGATGATTTCGTGCCGGCGCTTACCAACGGCCCGGTGACGATGACGGACCTGTTCGACGCCGGCGGTGCCGCCGTCATACGCGGTGGCGAGGTCCAACTGGTGGGAGAGACCCCGCCGCCGGAAACGGTCCTTGAGGTGGCGGAGGCGCTCCGCGCCCGGTCCAGCAAAGGCCATCCTGTGGCGACCGACCATCTGGCGGGCATTTCCACCCGCTTCGCCCAGCATTCGGCTATCGCCAGCGGCGCGCTGGCCGTCTTCTTCGGTCCGGACCATCGCGACGCCCTGCTGTGGTTCCGGCCGGAGGTGACGCGCACCATCACCTGGGGTGGAGACCCCTCCAAGCCGGTCAGCTTCGAAGCCGGGCAGACGCGGATACTGCCCCGCCGCTCGTTCGAGCGCTGGACCGAACGGATGCGCTGCTATTCGCAGCCATGGTCGCCCTGGACGCTGGAGATCGCCCAGAGCCTCGCCCAAACCATCGACGAGGTGATCGTCCGCCACCAGCGCAAGCTTGGCGAACTCAGCGGCAAGCTGCGGGAGATCGAAGCGCTGGCCGCGGATAAGGACGGCTTGCTGGTGCAGAAGGACATGCTGATGCGGGAGGTCAACCACCGCGTCAAGAACAGCCTGCACATGATCGCCAGCCTGCTGTCGCTGCAGGGAGACGGCATCGACGATCCGGATACACGCCGGCAATTCGCCGATGCCCATAACCGGGTCTCGACCGTCGCCCAGCTTCATCAGCGTCTTTACCAGACGGACAAGCTCCAGAGCGTGGAGTTCGACCAGTATCTGCACGGGATGTGCAACGACCTGTCGAATTTCATGTTGTCTGAAGGAGAGGAATACACCCTGGAGGTGGAGGCCGATCCGGCGGAGTTCCCGACCGACCGAGCCATTCCGCTGGCCCTGATCGTGAACGAACTGGTCACGAACGCCTTCAAATACGCTTATCCTCCAGGGTCCGACGGGACCATACGAGTATCGTTCACCCGTCAGGACGATGGCGGTTATGTCCTTGTGGTATCCGATCAGGGAGCCGGCCTGAAGCCGGACTTCCAGCCCTCGCGGGGCGGACTTGGAATGACCATCGTCACGTCGCTCTGCCTGCAGTTGGGGGCAAGCCTCTCTTTCGGTCCTACGACGGAGGCGGGCGGCGCCAGATTTGCCGTTTCCCTGCCACCGGTATAACGTGGTAAAGAATATCTTGTGGAAAGCGTACCGCTTCCAACGGGAGATTGATGTGATGTATCCGGCACAGCACTATCTGGTTGGCGTGGGGAGTGGCCATGGCGGCGCTTTCATCCCTCCCGCTGCCGGATCGGATGCGGACGGCAGAGGGGCGTCCGCCCGCACCAATCTCCAGATCCTGCTGGTGGAGGACGAGGCTATCTCGGCCTTGGCGCTGAAGCGGCTGGTGGCGCGTCTGGGCCACGAAGTCTGCGCCGTAACGGCCATGGCGGAGGATGCGATCCGGCTGGCCGGGGAAATCCTGCCCGACATCATCCTGATGGACATCCGGCTTGCCGGTGAGATGGACGGCATCACGGCGGCCCGCGAAATCCGCGAGCGGTTCGGGATCGGCTCCATCTTCATGACCGCCAACAGCGACCCGGCAACGCGCGCCCTTGCCGAGAACGCGCGGCCGCTGGGCTTCATGGCGAAGCCCTATTCACCCATGATGGTCAAGACGACACTGCGGATCGCCGCCGAACAGTTGGGTCCGCAGAGCCGCAACTGAAGTCACTCCGCGGCCCGCCGTTCCGCGAAGAGCCCCAGCAGCCCCTCCTTGGTCGCGGGACAAACGCCGCGCTCGGTGATGAGGCCGGTGACCAGCCGGGCGGGCGTCACGTCGAAGGCGTAGTTGGCGACCGGGGAGCCATCGGGGATCACCGTCACCGTTTCAATGCGGCCATCCGCCGTGCGGCCGGTCAGGGCCGAAACCTCCGCCCCTTCCCGCTGCTCGATCGGGATTTGCCGGACGCCGTCCTCGATTGTCCAGTCAATCGTCGGCGACGGCAGCGCCACGTAGAAGGGAACGCCGTTGTCGAAGGCGGCGAGCGCCTTGAGATAGGTGCCGATCTTGTTGCAGACATCGCCGCGCGCGGTGGTCCGGTCGGTGCCGGTGATGCAGAGATCGACCTGCCCGTGCTGCATCAGGTGACCGCCCACATTATCGACGACAACGGTATGCGGAACGCCGTGGCGGTTCAGTTCCCATGCGGTCAGGCTGGCCCCCTGGTTGCGCGGCCGGGTCTCATCGACCCAGACATGCAGGTCGATACCTTCCTCGAAGGCCTTGTAGATGGGAGCGAGCGCCGTGCCCCAGTCGACGGTGGCGAGCCAGCCGGCATTGCAGTGGGTCAGGATATTGACGGTCCTGCCCGGCTTGGTCCCGGCAACCTGCCGGATCAGGTCGGCGCCATGGCTGCCGATGGCCTCGTTGATCGCCACGTCCTCGTCGCACAAAGCAGCCGCTTCGGCATAGGCCGCGGCGGCGCGTTCCCCTGGCGGCAAGGCGGCCAGATGCCGGCGCATACGGTCCAGAGCCCAGCGCAGGTTGATCGCGGTCGGACGAGTCGCCAGCAGCACGTCGTAAGCATGCCCGATATCATCCGGGTCCCGGCGCAGGGCCAAGGCCATGCCGTAAGCCGCTGTCGCCCCGATCAGGGGCGCCCCCCGGACCAGCATGGCGCGGATCGCATGGGCGGCTTCTTCCAGGGTGGTGAGCCGGGTGGTGGCGAAGTCATGGGGCAAGCGGGTCTGGTCGATGATTTCCACCGACCATCCATCATCCGCCAGCCAGATCGTCCGGTATGGCTTTCCATCTACTCTCATGTCGCCCCTCGGCTCTCCCTGCTCCGCTCCTCAGCCGCCGATCAATCCGCGATCGCGGGCCAGCAGCATTATTCCAATATCGCGCCAGCAGTCGACCAGATGGCCGGTTCCATTGGTGCCGTTCCCGTTACTCTGGCCGGTCCCGGCGCGCCTCAGATCGTACCCCCGCTCCAGAGCGAATTCGACCACCTTCGCACGGCCGATCTGTGTGTCGAAATCATCCGCCACTTCTTCCCATGCATCGCTGGCGCAGTCGGGGCAGGCGGAAAACAGCCCTGTCAGGACGCGTTCCAACTCTTCCTCATATGCGGCACTGAACCGGTCCGAACTGTGGACCTCCAAACCCTGGGTATGATCCGCAACCCGCACTACCTGCATTCTGTTGTTCCTCGTCCCATCAGCAAAGCGGAGATCATGGGCAACAACGGAACGGTGGCGGATTTGTTTCCTTAAGTCTTGATCAGCCTGTCCTGGACGCAGTTCATGATACCGTCGAATGAAAGCGGCCATGGCGTCATCCGGCCCAAGCGGCACGATCGGGGTCTCGGCCGGAGGCGGCAGATCGTGCCAGTTCACCCGGTGAGGGGCGCACAGATCACGCAGTTCGGTCGCAAGGCTGCGCTGGTCGGCAAGCTTCACGGCATCATGCTGCGGATGGCTGAAACCGAAACGGGCGGCCAAGGCCGCTTTCAGCGGTTCGATCGCGGTTTTGATGACATCACGGCCGATCCTGACCTTCCAGGGCGTCGGCCAGTCCCCCGTGAAGGCTTCCTCGCTGTCATGCATCAGGGCTTCATACTCGAAGCCCGGAGGTGCTAGTTCGCTCGCCAGCACGCAGTGCTGGGCGACGCTGTAGAACGCGCGTGTATTGCCGACGAAGCGGCATTGGTAGGCCAGTGGACGGGCGATATCCTCGATGTCGAACCGGCTGAAATCGGGACGCTCCAGATCGAGGGTTCGGCCTGAGTAAGTCAGCATGACGGCTGTCGCTTCGGGAATATCCAGAAGGTCGAGTTGGTCGGGATCTGTTGAGCTTCTGCGGCGGCGCGGCGGCATGAGTTGGACCTTAAGAGAAAACTGGGCACCAGCCTAACCATTCGCAGGCTTCAGGCCAAGCGTGGGGGCGAAAAGAGCGGGAAGGATGGCTCCCGAAGCGGACGATCTCAGATTATCACCTGTTCTTACCCCGAAGGAATGATCAAAGCTTAATAATACTCCATTCCTCATATCAGTCATATTTAGTGCGAAATGGGCCTTTCCGGAACTCTGCCAAAATCGATTTATTGGCTGCTGTCAACGGTTTGTCACACGAACATTGATACGTTAGTTAACCATATCGGATTCGGGTATGATATTCTCTGCATCTTGACGGGACGTTCACTGTCATCCCGCCGGCGCACACATCTCTAAATACTTAACAATCAAAGAGCTAAGGAGCAGAGAGATGGCTTTGGATAAAGAAAACGCCGCAAGTGTAACGAAATCCGACTACCGGGAAAAACTGCAAACGTCAGCGGATGCGTTGCTCCGCGCTTCGGAAACGACTGACGGGTCGATTGATGCGGCAACGGAGTTTGCTGAACGATCGGCAACTCAAGTCAGCAAAATGTTGGATTACTCGTTCCGCGTCTCGCAGGAAGCGACCAGACACGCGACGCAGAATCTGGATGTGCTGATGCAGTGCGGGACCATCGTCGCCGAAGGATGGCAAACGATCCTGCGGGAATGGATCAGCGCCACCCAGGAAACGACGCAGAAGAACATGAGTGACTTTCAGGAACTCATGCAGTGCCGCAGTGTGGATGCCTTCTTCTCGCGGCAAAGCAACATTCTGCGGGACAGGATCGAAACCATTCAGAACAGCAATGCCCGTATTTCCGAGGTATCCGCTCAAGTTGCCAACGAGACCGCGAAGCGGATCAGCGAGATGACCAGCAGCATCAGTTTCGGCGCCAACGTACTTGATGAGGCCCAGGGAAACCTTCGCAAAGCAGGCGAAGAAATGGCCAGAGTGGACCGGGCCAGGGACTAAGGATCCAAAAATAATCAACGCCGCCCGAGATTTCGGGCGGCGTTGGTTATGAAGGG
>CAWKET010000061.1:0-85620 GCA_963848585.1 uncultured Alphaproteobacteria bacterium
GGCCGCGCTCCAGGCGCTCGAACAGCATGATCAGCCAGATCACCTGATCCGCAGGCTGCGGCGGCGCCTCCGGCGCACTGGCCGACGCCACGGCTTCGACCAGGAAGCGGGTCGCTTCCAGCGGCGCGTGACCGGCGCGCGAGTCCCTGTTCACCGCCGCCGCGACAAGCGCCCGCCCAAGCAGGCGGGCCTTGCGCGCTGCCGGCACAACGGCGCGGGACGCGATCGAATCGCCACCCCGCGCCGCCACCTCATGTCCGATCCCGGCGTAGAGATGGCGCGCGGCGGAGATCCCCGGCCTGCAATCGGCGGGAAGTTTGGCGATGCCGTCGTCGGCGCGGCGGTACAGGATATCGGCGGCATCCAGCAGCCGCAGCACCACGCTGCCCAGCGACTCGCTGAAGACCTGCTCCTTCAGCCAGGCGTCGGGATCGATGCCGGCCTCCCGCAGCCAGTCCTGGGGCAGGTAAAGCCTTCCAACAAGGGCATCCTCCCCGACATCGCGGGCGATGTTGGAGAGCTGCATCGCGACACCCAGGTCGCAGGCCCGCGCCACCACGTCGGCCGAGCGCTGCCCCATCAGCACCGCCATCATGGCGCCGACCGTACCCGCCACCCGCGCCGCGTAGGCATGGAGATCGCCCAGGTCCGCAGGCCGCCGGCCCTCGATATCCCACTCGAAGCCCTCGAACAGGGCGTCCAGAATCCGTTCGGGATGCCGAACCGCTCGACCGCGTCGGCAAGCGCCCGATCGACCGGCATGGGCAGAGGCCGCCCCGCATAGATCCGCTCCAGCCGGACGCGCAGCCGGTCGAGCCGCTCGACGGCGGACCGCTCGCCCGGGCAATCGACCGCGTCGTCCGCCAGCCGGCAGAAGGCGTAAAGCGCCGAGGCCGGCCCGCGCACCCGTGCGGGCAGAAGCAGCGATGCCGCGTGGAAAGTCCGCGACTCCCGCCGCAGCACCCGCCGGCAGGCGGCAAGGTCAGCGGCCGCTCGATATCGGCCGCATCCGGCACCACCATGTCCAGCACCCGCGCCGAGGAAAGCACGCCCGGCAGCCCCGCTCCCGGATGGGTTCCGGCGCCGACCAGATAGAGCCGGTCCACCTCTTCGCTCCTGTTGTGGGGGCGGAACCATGCGCTCTGGGTCAGGACGGGTTCCAGCCCGAAGGCGGCGCCCTTGAACGACAGCAGCCGGTCCTGGAAATCCTGCGGCGTCAGCATGCGCGACGTGACGATCTCCCGCCCCAGCCCCGGCAGCAGCGTTTCGCCGAGACGCCGTTCGATCCGGCTCCGGTACTCCTCCGCCATCGCCGGCCAGTCGGTTCCGCTATCCAGATGCGGCACCGGGGACAGCACGTAGAAGGCATCGCATCCGGGCGGCGCCAGCGACGGGTCGGTCGCGGTCGGGCGGTGGAGATAGAGGCTGAAGTCCGGCGCCAGCACCTTGCGCTCGAAGATGTCGCGCAGCAGCTCGCGATAGCGCGGGCCGAGCAGGATGGTGTGGTGCGCCACGTCCGCGTATTGCCGCTTTGTGCCGAAGTACCAGACGAACAGGCTCATGGAATAGCGGGCGTTCTCGATCCGCTTGTCGGTCCAGCGCCGCCGCTCCTCCGGCGCCACCAGATGCCGGTAGGTCCAGGCGCTGTCGGCGTTGGAGACCACCACATCCGCCGCGATCTCCTCGCCCGACGCGAGCCGGACGCCGACCGCGCGCCCTTCGGTGACGAGGATGCGGGTGATCTCCGCGTCGCACCTGACGGTGCCGCCCTGCCCCTCGATCAGCCCGACCAGCCCCCGGACCAGCGATCCGGTGCCGCCCATGGCGAAATGCACGCCCCAGCGCCGCTCCAGAAACGCGATCAGGCTGTAGATCGAGGTCGTGGCGAAGGGGTTGCCGCCGACCAGCAGCGGATGGAAGCTCAGCACCACCCGCAGGCGCGGGTCGCGGACATGACGGCGAGACCAGATCATAGACGGAGCGGTGACCGGCCAGCCGGACCAGATCGGGCAGCACCCGCGCCATGTCGGTCCAGCCGCTGAAGGGCACATGCCCAAGCCGCTCGAACCCGATCCGGAAACGGGCCTCGCTGGCTTTCAGGAACGCTTCGTAGCCCGGCGACATCGCCGGGCGCCACGCGGGCCACCTCCGCCCGCATCGCATCGGGATCGCCGGAGTACTCGAAGACTTCGCCATCGTCGAAGCGGATGCGGTAGTAGGGCGACACCGGCCGCAGTTCGACATCATCGGTCAAGCCGCCGGCCGCAGAGCTGCCAAAGCTCCTCCAGCAGGAAGGGCGCCGTGACGATGGTCGGCCCGGCGTCGAAGGTGAAGCCGTCCTGCCGGTACACATAGGCCCTGCCGCCCGGCGCATCCAGCTTCTCCAGCACGGTGACCCGATAGCCCCGCGCACCCAGCCGGACGGCGGCGGCCAGCCCGCCGAACCCGCTCCCGATCACGACGGCGTGGGGAGCATCCGGGGAAAGCCGGCGCGGGTGGGAACGCCGCGTGGCGAAAGGTGTCATGATGTTCATCAAAAATAAACGTAACACCAAGTTGACACACTGACCAGCATAGATCGCATGATCGCGCGACGATTGACCTTCCAGCATATCCGCACCATCCTGCCCCAGATGCGAGGCTTGGATGGCATGGGCGAAATGACCGGGCTCAAGCTAGAGTTCAACAGAACCTGGAGCGTCCCCAGGGACAAGGTTCCCGATGACGCCGCCATAGCGGCCGTCCTGGCGCGCCCGACCTTCAACGACATGCTGGTGATCTGCTGGACCTTCGGTACCGGCCGGGTGCGCGCCATCCTTGAGGAAATGCGGGAAAGCGGCGATATCGGCCGCTTCGCGGCGGAAATTTCAGGGCGCATGGTCAACAACATCGAGAAAGGCTTCGCCCTTGCGCATAGACGCCCTGCCGCCGGCGACCAGACGGCTCTTTGAAGCCTGCTCGGCAATCGAGGAGTGCGGCGGTTTCATCCTGATCGGGGGAACGGCGCTCGCCCTTGTCCATGGGCATCGGCTCAGCGAGGATCTGGACTTCGCCTGCCCCGGCGCAAGCCTTGATCAGGCGGCTGTCGCCAAGATCCTTGAAGGCCTTGCGCGCGCGGGGTTCGACCCGCGACTGATGCCGAATGAGGATGCGCGTCTCAACGATCCCCTCATTTTATACGATGGCAAATGTTTCAGTGACCACACGCGATTGCTGTAGGATTTCGGCGTATCGTTGGATGAGTGGTTTGAGCCTGTGTTCGGGCATGTTGGGGATCAGGTCGTAAAGCATGCAGCCTTGGCGGAACAGGGAATGGGTGCGGGTTTTGACGGTGTTGGACTTGAGATGGCGGTCCATGCCGAGGCTTTCGCCGGCGGCGCCGAGCAGGGTGAGCAGAACGACGGCGAAGGCGTTGAGCAGCAGCAGCCGGTCGCGCCGTTGCGGGTCGCTGATGCGAGTTGAGGAAAGGCCCATGCCGAAGCGCAGATCCTTGGTATCGCGGAAGCTCGGCTCCACGCCCCACCGCTTCGAGTACAGCGCGATGATCTGCGGCGCGGTCGCGCTACCGTCGCTGGCGACCAGGCACCAGGGCTCCTTCATGCCCTTGGCGTGCACGCACACGACGGCGCCGACCGGGCACTGCGCCTCGGTGACCGTGGCATCGCGCAGCTTGCGCGCCCGACCGCCCTGGCCGACCCACTCGGCCGCCGGACGGGTCGGCCCGTCGGCCGCGCGTGACCTTGATGTTGCCTTTCAACCGGATGACGTAGCCGAAGCCCAGCTCGTCGAGGAAGCCGAACAGCTTGGTGTCGGCGAAGCCGCGGTCGGCCAGGATGGTGACCTGGACGTCGTCGGGCAGCACCTCGGCCAGCCGTCGCAGGCAGGCGTCCTCGTAATCGTTGCGCGCGTTGCTCAACTCGTCCTTCAACACGCTGAGCCAGATCAGCGGCGTCGCCCGGCCGTGGCGGGTCACCAGCTTGAGCGCCAGGGTGGCCTGCCCGTCGGCGTCAAAGTCGGTCCAGTCCATCGCCACCACGATGTCCTTGCGCGGCCCGACCATTTCCGGAACCCAGCTGGCAAAGACGTCCCAGCCTCGATCCGGGGATTGCTCAGCAGCCGGTCAACCTGCTTGACGGCGTGCTTGGTGAGAAGGCCGCGGGCCTGAGCCAAAGACTTGCCGATCATCGCAACGGCCAGCGATGCGCCCGTCATCACCCCGAGCGTCGCGTTCGCAAGAGAATCAACTCGCTTCGCATGGATATCTTCAGAAAGAATACTGTCGAGAAAACTCCTGACATCCTTGAACTGCATGCATGTACGTTTCGTTCCATCGATCATATTGCTCAATAAAGCTGCCTCTGTTGAGCAATACTACCGCTTCACCCATGCAGATGCATCCGCTGGAAATGAGGGGATCCTTGAGGATGCGCGTCAGGAAGCGGAAATCGGCGGTCTGGATCTGGACGACTTTCAGCAGGATTGGGAGGCGGACGGAACGAAAATCACGTTCGTCGCTCTCGCGGCGGTCGATCCAACGGGAATACTGAAGCGCGCCGATACGATCTCATACGGTACGATCCGGATCGCCGCCCCCGATACCATCTTTTCCCTCAAGGCTCTCGCCCTGACCGACCGCACGCGAAGCCGCGACCTGTTCGACGTCTGGTTCTTCCTGGCCCGCCTCGGCTATTCGATGGAGCAATTCGCGGCTGAAGTCGTACGGATGAAGCGGAACTATCCCTTTGAAAGCGTGAAAAGCCGCCTCGTCAACCCGGTCATCCCCAAATTCGACCCCGGCTTTCAGCCGCTGATCAATGGCCCCTGCACGGTTGATGAACTCGTGAGCGAGTTGCGCCGTATTGTCGATGCCTATGAAGTTCGGGAAGCGATGCGCTTTGCCGAGCGGCGGATAGTGGAAGGTTCTGATATCAACGGCATCAAAGATTGACCTATGGGAGATTGGCACTGTTTCGTAGGTCGGTCTAAAGCGAAGCGGCAGCCGACATGCCGACGCGCCCGCTTGTCGGCTGCCGCTTCGCTTTAGACCGACCTACGAAGGCGGTATCCTTGACCGGTCAATCTTTGATGCCGTTGGTATGACAAGATGGCGGATTCCTCGGCTCGCTTAATCAACACCCATCGAGAAAGCGCCGGTAGGACGCCGCGAACTCGTTCGGCCATTCGAAATGCACCAGTGCCCTGGCGTCGAAGGGCTGCACCTTCCAGTTCGGGCGGTTGGCGACCAGATCGATGCCGCTGAAGTCCTTGAAGTCGCCGCGCGTGCCGTGGGGCATCCAGACTGGCTGGGTCAGGCGCTCGTACAAATCGCGGATGTCGCGGCTGAACAGGCGGCCGGAGAGGAAGGCGAAGGGGGCGTGTTTGGCGCCGGGCTGGTGGGTCGTCAGGTAGTCGTACTAGACAGACGGCTCTTTGACGCATGGTGATGTCAGATCAGATGCGGCAATGAGCGCACTCAAGGCGTCGCGAAAGGGATCGTTGAGCACCCCCTGTCCGTTGTGTCAATACCTTATCAGGCCGCGCCCCAGCCTAGCAGCCTGTCGGACTTAACGCCATGGGGCGGGCCTGATAGAATCAGGGCACGTTTCGACCGCTTCTCCAGGATCTTCCCCCGATGAGCAACTTCCGGCCGATCGACCGCCAGACCGGGTTCCTTCTGCCGCCGTCGGTTGACGAGTGGCTGCCGGAGAAGCATCTGGCTCGCTTTGTGGTGGAGGTGATCGACGGCTTGGATTTGAGGGTGATGAGGGGGAGCTACCGCGGCTCGGGTTCGGCGTCCTACCCGCCGTCGCTGCTGCTGGGCATCCTGGTTTATGGCTACGCGACCGGCGTGTTCTCGAGCCGCAAGCTGGAGCGGGCGAGCTATGACTCGGTGGCGTTCCGCTTCATCGCGGCGAACCAGCATCCGGATCACGACACGATCGCGGCGTTCCGGCGACGGTTTCTCCAGGAGATCGAGGGATTGTTCGTCCAGGTGCTGGCGGTGGCGCGCGAGATGGGCGTGCTCAAGATGGGCACGGTGGCGCTCGACGGCACCAAGATCCACGCCAACGCCAGCCGGCACAGCGCGTTGTCCTATGAGCATGCCGGCAAGATCGAGGCGCAGTTGAAGGCCGAGGTGGCCGAGTTGCTGGCCAAGGCCGAGGCGGCGGACCGGGCGGACCTCCCCGACGGCCTGTCGATCCCCGATGAACTGGCGCGCCGCGAGGAGCGTCTGGCGAAGCTCGCCGAGGCGCGGGCCAAGATCGAAGCACGGGCCAAGGAACGCTTCGAACGCGAGCAAGCCGACCATGAAGCCAGGCTTGCGGCGCGTGACGCCAAGGCTGCGGCGACTGGTCGGAAGCCCCGGGGCAAGCCGCCCCAGCCGCCGGTCGAAGGTCCCCTGCCGACCGACCAGATCAATCTGACCGACGAGCAATCGCGCATCATGCCGGTGGCGGGCGGCGGCTTCGAGCAGTGCTACAACGCCCAGGCCGTCGTGGCGGCGGGCAGCCTGCTGGTGGTCGCGGCTGACGTCGTCCAGGCTCCCAACGACAAGCGGCAACTCGCGCCGATGCTGGACAAGCTCGCCGCCCTGCCCGAGGATCTGGGCAAGCCCGAGACCCTGCTGGCTGACACCGGCTATTTCAGCGCGGCCAATGTGGAGGCCTGCGGGGCGGCCGGCATCGCGCCGCTGATCGCGCTGGGCCGCGAGGCCCACCATCCCTCCTTGAGCGAGCGCTTTGCCGAGGCGCCGCCCGCGCCGGACGATCCGACAGCGGTCGAGGCCATGGTCCACCGCCTGAAGACGCTGGAGGGCAGGAAGCTCTACGCCCAGCGCAAACACACCCCGGAACCGGTGTTCGGCATCATCAAAGTCCGTGCTGGGATTCCGCCAGTTCCTGCTGCGCGGGCTCGATCATGTCCGCGGCGAGTGGAACCTCGTGACCATGGCCTGGAACCTGAAGCGGATGTTTGTCCTGAGCCCGGCCGGATGACGGCGGGATAACCGGGCTCAGGGCCGCCCACGGTGCAGACGCGGACTGCGGCAGGTCGATGCCGACGGTTTCGAGGACGGCATCACCGTCCCGACGGCGTCTTCAGTACCTTCCGGCGGCGGAGCTGCACTCAAGCGCTCGCCCGAAAATCCCAGTCCGACAGGCTGCTAGATCCTCGGGAGCGTGTCATGCCCAAAAAGAGCACCTTTGTCCTCCTGGAGCTTGGCCCTCTGCCGGTTGAGGTCATCGAAGCGACTTTGGGAATAGAGATAGAGCCGGGTCCCGTCGTATTCACAGTCAGCAATCAGAAACACTCGGCAGTACGGCATCCAGACGACTTTGGACGGTGCCTGCCCCATATTGGGGCCGTTGTGGCGAATCCCACGTACCTGCGCGACGACTTCAAAAACGGGGGTAAGATCGAACTGATTGCCCGTGTCTCCGCTCTAGTGTCCTGCCCGTGAAGTAAGGTTCCAATTTATGGATGGGCCACCCATATAGTTGGGGTGAAAAAGGAATCGAAGATCACTGTGACGGCGGAGGCGCGGGCGCGTTTGGAAGCCATCGTCGCCGCCCCGAGTATGAAGCAGAAATACGTGTGGCGGGCGCGGATCGTGCTGCTGTCGGCCGCGGGTGTTGGCACGATGGCGATCGTGCGTCAGGTCGGCAAATCCAAGCGCGCGGTGTGGCGGTGGCGGGAACGGTTCGTCGCCGAAGGCGTGGATGGCTTGCTGCGCGACCGGCCACGTTCGGGGCGGCCTCCGACGGTCGGGCCGGACCAGGTGCGCGCGGTGGTGGAGCGCACGCAGCGCACGGTGCCGCCTGACGCCACGCACTGGAGCACGCGCAGCCTGGCCCGGGCGGTTGGCCTGGGCAAGACCACCATCCAGAAGATCTGGCGCGAGCACGGCCTGAAGCCGCATCTGATCAAGGGGTTCAAGGTCTCGCGCGACCCCGCCTTCGTCGACAAGGTGCGCGACGTGGTCGGGCTGTATATCAATCCGCCCGACCACGCCGTGGTCCTGTCGGTCGATGAGAAGAGCCAGATCCAGGCGCTGGAGCGCACCCAGCAACCGCTGCCGCTGATCGCCGGCCATGCGGCGACGCGCACGCATGATTATACCCGGCACGGCACGACGACCCTGTTCGCCGCGCTCGACGTCAAGACCGGCCGGGTCCTGGGGCAATGCTCCAGGCGCCATCGCCATCAGGAGTTCGTCCGGTTTCTGGACAAGATCGACCGCGATACCCCGGCGCATCTCGAAGTCCACCTGATCGCCGACAATTATGCGACCCACAAGCACGCCGCCGTGCGGCGCTGGCTTGAACGCCATCCGCGCTTCCACATCCATTTCACCCCGACCTCGGCGTCCTGGCTCAACATGGTCGAGCGCCTGTTCGCCGATCTCACCTGTCGTCGCCTGCGTCGGGGATGCTTTCGCAGTGTCGCCGAACTCAAATCAGCGATCCGACGCTACCTCAACGACCGCAACGCCGCTCCCAAACCGTTCGTCTGGACCAAAGGGGCCGACACCATCATTCGAAAATACGAACGGGCTAAGCGGAACCTTATTTCGCGGGCGGGACACTAGGAAGTGGTTTGTTGATTGCCGTGGAAATCGAGCCTGACGAGCTTGGGCGCTACCGTATCGCGTCGATGTATCCGGTTTCGCAAAAGAAAATCGACAATCGCCGGGAGGCTGGAACGCTGCTGATCGTAAAACAAAAGGCCCCGCGCTAGACGGGGCCTTCTGCCTATCTTGTAGCAGGGTACCTGCCGGGATGCCCACCCCCGGATCTCTTCACCTCTTTGTGGGAGGCTACTCTACTGCCCGCCGCTCAACGAGCGCCCAGCGGCACGGCCGTGTGTGAGGAGGCTGTTCTCACCTCAAGGACCCAGCTATCAATATAAATGACCACCAGCGGGCCACCTGTCAATGCCCATCGAGAAAGCGCCGGTAGGACGCCGCGAACTCGTCCGGCCATTCGAAATGCACCAGCGCTCCGGCATCGAACGGCTGCACCGTCCAGTTCGGGCGGTTGGCGACCAGATCGATGCCGCTGAAGTCCTTGAAGTCGCCGCGCGTGCCGTGGGGCATCCAGACGGGCTGGGTCAGGCGCTCGTACAGGTCGCGGATGTCGCGGCTGAACAGGCGGCCGGAGAGGAAGGCGAAGGGGGCGTGTTTGGCGCCGGGCTGGTGGGTCGTCAGGTAGTCGTATTCGACCATCCGGTCGTCGATCTGTTTGGAACCCCAGGTGCGTTCCAGAAAATAGCGGATGCTGCGCTTGCTCGTCAGCAGGCTGTAAAGGCCCTGCGCCCAGAGGGGGAAGCTGACGATCTTGTAGACGCCCGGCACCTCCCGCGACGCCTTGGTCCTCAAGCCCGCCATGGGCGCGGGTCGAGCCCTGGCTGAAGCCGGTCGGCGTCACGAAGGCGAGGGACCGCAGCCGTTCCGGCTTTTCCACGGCGGCGCGGGCCAGGAACTCCGACGACAGCGAGAGCGCCAGCGCATCGACCGGCTGGGGGCCGGCGTCCCGCTCGATCAGGTCCAGCATGTCGTGGACGGCATCGGTGAACAGGCGGATGTCGTAGAGACGGTCGGAGCGGTCGGAATGGCCGTAGCCGGGCAGTTCCACCGAGTAGACGCGGCGGAGCGTTCGCATGCGGTCGTAGACCGGCTTCACCTCGTAGGCCGAGGCGGCGGCGTTGATGCTGTGGATCAGCAGCAGCGGCGGGCCGTCGCCGCCGACATAGTAGGCCAGCCGTCCGGCCCGCCCCGTGGTTTCGCGCAGTTCGGCGTCCAGCGCGCGCGGCAGGGTTGGTGGCCGGCTCATGAAAAATACCCGCTGTCGTGCCGCATTCCGGTACCCATCGTTTGTTTCATGCCCGATCAACACGGATGGCGGCCTTTAGGGTGCATCGGCGGCTGCTACCCGCTCGATAAGGTTGGCGATAAGGTCCGGACGTTCCTCATGGGCCAGATGGCCGAGGCCGGGGAGGATTTCCACCGTGGCCGAGGGCACCAGATCCCTCACCCGCGCGGACTGTTCCGGCGGGATGGCGCGGTCGGCGGCTCCCGCCACCAGCACGAGCCGGGGTTCAAGGCGGCGGAGGTCGCGGACCAGCGGATGCAGGTCCCAGTTCGCCATCATGCCGAGTGCGGCGGACACGTGGCCGGGGCAGCGGATCAGCCTGCCGTAAAGGTCGATCGCGGCCTTGTCGGGAGCCGAGCCGGTGTTGCGGATCAGGCGCTCCACCGCTCGGGAATCGGCGGTCCAGGAGAAGACGCGGGGTGCGAGCGGGTTGAGGACCAGCAGTTTCGCCAGCGGCATGAAGAGGTGTCCGGGGACGCCCCGGAACGGCAGGAAAGCGCCGTTGAGCGACACCAGCGTATGCGGCGCGATCAAGCGGTCGAGGCACATCCGGGCCAGGATCGCGGCCCCGGCGGAATGGCCGACGACCAGTTCCGGCGTGAAATCGAGCTTGGCGAGCAACCCGCCCAGCGCCTGCGCCATGCCCGGCAGCGACAGGCGGTGAGCCGGCAGGGGATCGGTGAAGCCGTGCCCCGGCAGGTCGGGCGCCAGAATCGTGAAATGCCGGGCCAGGAGCGGAGCCAGACCGCGCCAGGAATGGGTGGCGGCTCCCGTGCCGTGGATCAGCAGAATCTCCGGCCCCTGCCCCATCCGCTGGACATGCCAGCGCAATCCGGCGGCCTGCACGAAGCTGCTGGCCTCCCGGTTGGGCCATGTGCGGCCCTCCATCTCCCAGCGGGGTCGCCTCATGGGCGGAGCGAGGGCGCCTGCGCCGCCGCCCGCACGGTTCGGGAGATGGCGCCCGCATCCGCCCTCGGCAGCGGCAGATAGGGTGCGGCCATGGCATCGGCGAGGCGGCGCGCCGCCGGTTCGGGGCGGGCGGAGGTGTCGATCACCAGCGCCTTCAGGCTGGCGCAGCGCACGCCGCGCGCGGCACTCAGGGCATCGGCTTCGGCGGCGGCCCTGCCGGTGGTGCCGCCGCGCGCGATGTTGGCGCGGCCGTCGGTCAGCAGGACCAATGCCGGCGTGCCTCCCCGGCGGCGGATCGTATCGGCGAGGGCAGCCGCCGCGTCGATCCCGGCCGCCAGCGGAGTGGCGCCTCCGCCCGGCAATCCCGCGAGGCTGCGCTTGGCGCGGACCAGCGAGCGGGTCGGCGGCAGCAGCAGTTCGGCGTCCTTGCCACGGAAGGCCAGCAAGGCGACCTCGTCCCGGCGCACATAGCAGTCGGCCAGCAGCAGTTCGACGGCTCCCTTCGCTTCCGCCAGCCGTTCGGAGGCGGAGGAGCCCGAGGCGTCCACGACGAAAATCGTCGTGGTCCGGCTGCGCTGCTTCAGGCGGGTGATGCGGAAGTCATCGCGCGTGATCCGGATGCGGGAGGGGTCCGGATCGTCACGGCGGCGGAGCTTCTGCCAGGGTGCCGCCGCGCGCAACGTCTCGATCAGGTTGAGGCGCAAGCCGGGACCGGGGGCCGCACGGCGAACCCCGGCGGGGCGGCCATGGGCCTTGCCGGATTGCTCGCCTCCGCCCCGGCCGGACAGACGGGCCGAAGTCCGCGACGCGGCTTCGCTCTGAAGCCGCTCCAGCAGATGGTCGGGGATGGCGGCGCGGACGGCTTCAAGGATGACGTCGTCCAGCGGCTGGTTTTCACTGCGGGCGCTGTCGTCCGTGGGGACTGTCCGCTGGCGGCTCCGGCTGCTGGCTGCTCGACCGGCGGCATCGCCGTCGCCCGAGAGCTGAAGACCAGACGCGCGGCAAGCGCCGCATCGGCTTCGATGACCTCCGCCCGCCCCGCCAGTGCGGCGGCGGCATGGGCTGCCCGCAAGGCCAGCAACGGCGCGCGGATCGAGGCGATGCCAAGCGCCTGCGCGGTGCCGCACAGCGCCTCCAACACGTCGTCAGCGGCAAGCACCCAGGGCAGCAGATCGCGCGCCGCCGCGATGTCCGTCAGCCGGGACTTCCGTCCCGATCGTCGCTCCAGCGGCGATGCCGCCGAGATCGACGTGGAAGGCGAAGCGGTCGAGCAAGGCTGCCGGCGTGCCTTCGCCATCGTCGGCGCCCTCGTCCAGCGCCACCATGCCGACGCGGGCGGACAGGCTGCGGGTGAAACCGTCGCGCTCCAGCCTGACCACGCCATGGTCGAGCACGCCGGCCAGCCGCCCCGCCACGTGCGGCGGCAGCCGCTCCGCCATGGCGAGCATCACCACGCCGCCATCCGCTTCGGCCAGAATACCGCGCTCCACAACAGGACGGCCGGCCTGAAGCGTCGCCGGCAGGTCCAGCCCGCCCAGCAGGCGGCCGTCCTCGACATGACAGGGCACCCGCCGCATGCGGGTCTCAGGCGGAAGAACCCCGCGCAGCAAGGCGATCCAGCGGTCGCGCACCGGCCCGCCGACGCCCGCAGGGAAACACCGCCAAGCCCGGCCGGATCGACCGCGAAGAGCGATGCCGCCAGAACGGCGTTGTCCCAAGGCTGCGGCGGGTTCAGTCATGGCGCCGGCTCAGACGCCGAACAGTTCGGTCACGGCACGCTCGATCCGCGCGGACGATCCGGCATCGTCCAGCGGGTTCCGCCTCAGCCGATGGCGCAGTGCCGGCGGAGCCATCCGGCGCAGATGGCTGTCGGCGACGGTATCGGCACCCTCGAACGCCGCCAGAGCGCGGGCGGCCCGGACAAGCGTCAGCTCTCCCCGCAGCCCGTCGGCGCCCAGCGCCATGCACAGCCGCGCCGCCCGCTCGATCGCCGCATCCGGAACCTGGACCGCCGGCAGCCGCGACCCGTGCGGCCTCGATCGTGCGGCGCAGGCGCGCTTCCTCCCGCTTCCAGCGCGCCGCGAAGCCGGCGGGATCGCGCTCGAAGCTGTCGCGGCGGCGGACGACCTCGATCCGGTCGGGCAGATCGTCGGGCGTTTTGACCTCCACCGAAAGCCCGAAGCGGTCGAGCAACTGGGGCCGCAACTCGCCCTCTTCCGGGTTGCCGCTGCCGACCAGCACGAAGCGGGCGGCATGGCGGATGCTCATGCCCTCGCGCTCGACCACGTTCTCGCCCGAGGCCGCCACGTCCAGCAGCAGATCGACCAGATGGTCTTCCAGCAGATTGACTTCATCGATGTAGAGGAAGCCGCGATGCGCGCGGGCCAGCAGGCCCGGCTCGAACGCCTTTTCACCACGGGTCAGCGCCCGCTCCAGGTCGAGCGCCCCGACGACGCGGTCCTCCGTGGCGCCCAGCGGCAGATCGACGACCGGGATCGGCACGCGGACGCTCCGCAACTCAGCCGCCGCGCGCTTCGCGCGGCACTCCGGGCACAGGGCCGCATGCTGGGCCGGATCGCAATTGTAGCGGCACCCGGCGACCGCCCGCATCGGCGGCAGCAGAGCCGCCAGCGCCCGGACCGCCGTCGATTTGCCGGTGCCCCGGTCGCCGAACACCATCACGCCGCCGACGGTGGCATCGACGGCGCTGACCAGCAGCGCCTGCTTCATTTCCTCCTGGCCGACGATGGCGGCGAAGGGAAAGCAGACCCGCTCCGCCGCGCGCTCCTGAACCGTTTCCTTGATGGGACGCACGAGGGCCACGGGTGCCATGCTGATCTCCCCGAACTGATTTTCGTCTTGTTATGGACGGAACGACACCCAGCAGGTGCGCCAGATCCTTGAAGAAGATCCGCACATGCGCGACCGGCTTGGCGCGCACCAGTTCCTTGTTCATGTAGGCGTCCCAGGTCAGCTTCTGCACATCGGGGTCGCGGCAGATGCTGACGAAGCGCTCGCGGCGCTTGTCGCTGCTGTACCAGAACCACTGCATCATGCCGAGTATCCAGAACACCCGCCCATGGGCCTTCATGAAGCGCTTGCGCGCACCCGCCAGACGCGCGGGCGTCGCCGGTTTCCAGGCACGCTTCGACCGCGTCGGCGGCGAACCGCCCGCCCGCCATGGCGTAGTAGATGCCCTCGCCGGAGGCAGGCGCCACGATGCCGGCGGCATCGCCCGCCAGCACCACGTCGCGGCCATTGTCCCAGCGCTTCAGCGGCTTCAGCGGGATCGGAGCGCCCTCGCGCCGGATGGTCTCGGTCCCGTCCAGCCCGGTCGCCGCGCGCAAGGCCTCGACCGAGCGGCGGAGCGAGAAGCCCTTGTGGGCGGAACCGGTGCCGATGCTGACGGTGTCGCCGTGCGGGAAGATCCAGGCGTAGAAGTCCGGCGACAGCGCGCCCTGGTACCAGACATCGCAGCGCTCGGCGTTGAAGTCCGCTTGGCGCTCCCGCCGGCGCCCGGACGATCTCATGATAGGCGAAGACGCATTTCATGCGCGCGGCGCTCGGCACCTCCTGCCGGGCCACCGCCGACAGCGCGCCATCCGCGCCGATCACGGTGCGCGCCCGCACGCATTCCTCGGCGCCGTCGCGCCTTGTAGTGGACGGTCGCGACACCGTCGCCCTCGCGGGAAATCCGCACGAACGCGCCGGTGCGCCGCTCGGCCCCGACGGCAGCCGCCCGGCTGCGCAGCCATTCGTCGAAGACCTCGCGGTCCACCATGCCGACGAAGCCGCCGTCGATCGGCATCATGACGCGCTTGTCGGACGGAGCGATCATGCGGGCGGACTTGATCTTCGCGACCAGCAGCCCGTCCGGAATCTCGAACTCCCGGATCAGCCGGGGCGGGATGGCGCCGCCGCAGGGCTTGATCCGGCCCGCCTTGTCCAGCAGGACGACCGAGCGCCCGCGCCGCGCCAGATCGGCGGCGGCCGTGGCGCCCGCCGGCCCGCCGCCCGACCACCACCACATCGTAGATCCGTGGATCTTCGTCATGGGACCTCCGGGAAGATGCCGCGCAGGGCGAAGGCCCCGACCAGCATGCCGATGACATACAGGCTCGTGCCTGTGGCGTTGTACCAGGGTGCGCGCTCGCGGGGGTTCTCCAGCAGCCGCACCATCAGAAGGAACTGGACGCCGAGCAGCAGCAGGACCGACAACCGCGTGGATCGGGCGGTCCCAGGCCGCCAGCATGACGACCACGACGACCTGCGGCACGACCATCACCACGCAGGCGAACCGCACCGCGTTGTCGATCCCCAGCCGCACCGGCAGCGAGCCGATGCCCATCCGCTGGTCGCCCTCGACCGACTTGAAATCATTGAGCGTCATGATGCCATGGGCACCGATGCTGTAGAGCACCGCCAGCGCCAGGATGCGCCAGTCCGGCTGAGCCGCGGCCATGACCGCCGCCCCGGTGAACCACGGCAGCCCCTCATAGCAGGCCCCGACCGCCGCATTGCCCCACCAGCCATTCCGCTTCAGACGGACCGGCGGCGCGCTGTAGGCCCAAGCCAGCGCCAGCCCGACCACGGCCGCCCCCAGCCCCCAAGGCCCGAGCGCGGTGGCGACCAGCAGCGACAGCGCCGTCCAGCCCAGCGCTATGTAGAAGCCCCAGCGCCCCGGCAGCCGTCCCGAAGGGATCGGCCGGTTCGGCTCGTTGATCGCATCGACATCGCGGTCGTACCAGTCGTTGACCGCCTGACTGGTCGCACAGATCAGCGGCCCCGCCAGCAGCACTCCGGCGAAGACCAGCAGCCAGCGCCCCTCGATCGGAACCCCCGAAGACACCACCCCGCAGCCATAGGCCCACATGGGCGCGAACCACGTGATGGGCTTCAGGAATTCCAGTACGGTGGAGGGAGCCGGGTATGCCATGCCGCGAAGTATGAAGATTGACACTTCATTGTGTCAATCATAAATGACACAGCCATCCGCCGCCCGCGTCACTCCTGATTTGACTTCCGCGCCGGCTTCCCCAAGATCGCCTCGCATTCAATTCAGTTGAGGAGCACCCCCATGAGCGTAGACGTTGGTTCACCCGCTCCCGACTTCACCATGCCGACGGATGGCGGCGGCGAGGTCAGCCTGTCGGCCCTGCGCGGCAAGAAGGTCGTCCTGTATTTCTACCCCAAGGACGACACCAGCGGCTGCACCAAGCAGGCCTGCGGCTTCCGCGACAACCTGCCCGATTTCTCAGGCATCGACGCCGTGATCATCGGCGTGTCCAAGGACAGCGTCGCCAGTCACGACAAGTTCAAGAAGAAATACGAGCTGCCCTTCACCCTCGCTTCCGACCAGACCGCCGGCGTCGCCGAGAAATACGAGGTCTGGAAGGAAAAGAGCATGTACGGCAAGAAGTACATGGGCATCGAGCGCTCGACCTTCCTGATCGACGGCGAAGGCGTGATCCGGGGAGCCTGGCGCAAGGTCAAGGTCGACGGCCACACCGACGAGGTGTTGAAGGCGGCGCAGGCCCTTTAATTCACGCCGTCACCCCCGGTTGAGGATTTCCGTCGCCAGTTCCTGGATTTCCTCCGCCGCGCGGGTGCGTTTGGCCGACTCGGTGACGCTGCGGCCTTCGAACAGGGCCGCGGCGAACTGGATGCGGTTGCCGATATGGGTCTGTGCCACGGTCGCCCCGGAATTCGACCCCATGGTCTTGATCCGCTCGATCAGATCGTCGGCCAGCTTGGCGCGCGGCGGCACCCGGTTGATGACCAGCAGCGCCGGCACCTTTTCCTCCCGCGCCAGATCCAGCGTCGGCTGGGTCGCCCACATGTCCATCGGGCTTGGCTGAACCGGCACGATCACCAGATGGGCCGACCGGACGGCGATCCGCGCCTCGGTTTCCGCGTGCGGCGGGCTGTCGATCACGACGATGTCGTTCTCCAGCGTCAGCCGCTCGACCGCCTGCTGGGTGCGCCAGCCGGTGATCTGGGTGTGGCCGATGCCGGTCTTGCCGTTCAACTGGTCTTTCCGGGTCTGGAACCAACGGGTCAGGCTGCCCTGGGGATCGATATCGACGACGGCGACGCGAAGACCCGCTTCCGACCACGCGATAGCCAGATGCGCCGCCAGCGTGGTCTTTCCCGCCCCGCCCTTCTGCTGCGCCACGGTATAAATTCTGCCCGCCATGCCCGCTCCGCTCACCGGCTATGCCGCCGATTATCATTGAAAAAAAGCCGCATACGCCGCAGCAACGGCATAGTGCATCCAGAACGACAACAGGCCAAGAGTGGTGTTTGGCTTTCGCAAGCCGGAATAACACTTTAATAGTATGATCATGAGCAAAACCGTCAGCCCCGGACAGAAGCCAGAACTGGTTCCCCCCACCGACGCCAACATCGCGCGCGCCGCCGACCTGCTGCGCGCGGGCGGTCTGGTGGCGTTCCCGACCGAGACGGTCTACGGCCTGGGCGCCGATGCGACCGACGACCGGGCGGTCGCCAGCATATTCGAGGCGAAAGGCAGGCCCCGCTTCAACCCGCTGATCGTCCACGTCCCCGACATGGAGCGCCGCGGAAGCCGTCGTTCACTTCGACGAACGGGCCGAACGCCTCGCCGAAACCCTGTGGCCGGGAGCCCTGACCCTGGTGCTGCCACGCCGCCCCGACAGCCCCCTGTCCCTGCTGGTCAGCGCCGGTCTGGAGTTGGTCGCGGTGCGGGTCCCCAACCATCCCGTAGCCCGCTCGCTGCTGAAAGCCGTGGGGCGTCCGATTGCCGCACCCAGCGCCAACCGCTCCGGCGCCGTCAGCCCGACCACGCCGCTGCACGTGGCGGAAAGCTTGGGGGCCCGCGTCGGCCTGATCCTGGCATCCGGCCGCTGCCCGATCGGTCTGGAATTCGACCGTGCTCGACCTGACCGGCGCCGACCCCATCCTGCTGCGCCCCGGCGGCGTCACGCTGGAAGAGCTGGAAGCGCTGCTCGGCACAACGGTCCTCACCCTCTCGGACCAGCCGCCCGGCACCGACCCGGATGCCCCCAAATCCCCCGGCCAGCTCGCCAGCCACTACGCCCCCGGCTGCCCGGTGCGCCTCGGCGCCCACAACGCCGCCGCCGACGAAGCGCTGCTGTCCTTCGGCCCCGACACCTTCGTGCGCGGCGGGGCGACCCGCCTGAACCTGAGCCCGCAGGGCGACCTGTTCGAGGCCGCCGCCAACCTGTTCGCCATGCTGCGGGCACTCGACCGGCCGGAGCATTCGGCCATCGCCGTCATGTCCATTCCCGAACAGGGCTTGGGCGTCGCCATCAACGACCGCCTGCGCCGCGCCGCGGCACCGCGCGGGCCGGCCACCCTTCCCGAACAGCCGCTAACCCCCTGATAGCATCATGCCCGAAACCAAGAAAATCGACCCCGCCCTGCTCGACCGCCTGCGCGCCATCGTCGGCCCCGCCGGCTATATCGACGATCCGGCCGATATGGAAGCCTACGTGGCCGAATGGCGCGGCCGGTACCGCGGCGCGACGCCGCTGGTGCTGCGCCCCGCATCCACGCAGGAACTTTCGGACGTGATGCGGACCTGCGCCGAGGCCGGCGTTCCTGTCGTTCCCCAGGGCGGCAATACCGGGCTGGTCGGCGGCTCGATCCCGTCCGCCGACGGCAGCGAAGTGCTGATCAGCCTGTCGCGGATGAACAAGATCCGCGAGATGGACCCGCTGAACTACACCGTCACGGTCGAAGCCGGCTGCGTGCTCCAGACGCTCCAGCAGGCGGCCGCCGATGTGGACCGCCTGTTCCCGCTGAGCCTGGGCGCCGAGGGCACCTGCCAGATCGGCGGCAACATCTCCGCCAACGCCGGCGGCACCATGACGCTCCGCTACGGCAATACCCGCGATCTGGTGCTGGGCCTGGAAGTGGTGCTGCCCGACGGCCAGATCTGGAACGGCATGCGGCGGCTCCGCAAGAACAACACCGGCTACGACCTGAAGCACCTGTTCATCGGCGCTGAAGGCACGCTGGGCTTCATCACCGCCGCCGTCCTCAAGCTGTTCCCCCGCCCCAAGCAGGTCGAAACCGGCTTCCTGGCCGTCCGCGACCCCGACGCCGCGATCGAGCTTCTGGCGAGCCTCCGTTCCGCCAGCGGCGACAGCCTCAGCGCCTTCGAGCTGATGCCCCGCATAGCGCTGGACTTCGCGCTCAAGCACGTCGCCGGCACGATCGACCCGCTGTCGGAGCCGTTCCCCTGGTACGTCCTGCTGGAACTGTCCACCGGCACGGGCGGCGACGCCTTCCGCGAGACGATCGAGGAAGCGCTGGGCGAGGCGATGGAGGCCGGACTGGTCCAGGACGCCACCCTGGCGTCGAGCGAGGCGCAGGCCAAGCAGCTCTGGTTCATCCGCGAAGCCATCGTCGAGGCGCAGAAATACGAGGGCGGCTCGATCAAGCACGACATCTCGATCCCGGTATCCAGCGTCGGCACCTTCATCGCCCAGGCGACCGAAGCCATCGAGCGGACGATCCCCGGCGCCCGCCCCGTCCCGTTCGGCCATGTCGGCGACGGCAACATCCACTTCAACGTCAACCAGCCGGTCGGCGCCGATACCGAAGCCTATCTGGCCCAGTGGGACACGCTGAACACCGTGATCCACGACATCGTGCTGAGCATGGACGGCTCGATCAGCGCCGAACACGGCATCGGCACCTTCAAGCGGGAAGAGCTTCAGACGCGTCAAGTCACCGGTCGAACTGGACCTGATGCGGCGGGTCAAGGCGACGCTCGACCCGCAGGGGCTGATGAATCCGGGCAAGGTGCTTTGAGGTAAGGGACTGTTCAGGGGACCGCCGAGCGTGTGAAATCCAATCCAAGGATCTGGAGCGCGTCGGCGGTCCCCGGAGCGGCTCCCCCGCCGGGGGTGACGGTCAGCACCGGAGTTCCAGGGGCCAGATTGGGCGGGCAATGCAGCGCTTCCGTGAACAGGATGTGCCAGTTGCCCCGCACGCAGTAGGCCCCGGACCTTACGCGCTTGCCATAGGCCAGCAGTCCCGCCGTGTTGGCCCATACCGCGACCCAGTCCCGGCTGTTGTCCAGGTCCAGCACGGCGGGACCGGGCTCGAACTCGACCAGCGCCTGATACGCCTCGGGAATGCCGCCGACGCTGTCGGTCGGCCGGCGGGGGCCGAACGCGAGCAGTACCGCGACGCACAGCAATCCGACAAGCGTCAGGCGGCCACGCGGCCAGATGCCCGCCAATGCGGAGTAAAGTGCTGTCGCTGTCACCGCCGCCAGCAGGCCGGGCACGGCGCGATAGAAGTAGATGATGTAAGCCTGATCAAGGAAGTCGATCGCGAAGACCGTGTAGAACAGCACCGCCAGGGTCGATGCGACCAGAACAGCCAGCGAAACCCAGACGCTCCCCCAGTTCGCGCCGGTCGCCCCCGCTGAGCGTCAGCAGAAGAGCCATCAGCACCAGCGATGGGATGAGCATCGACGCCCCGCCCCAGCAGGCGAAGACATAGGTCAGGCTGGCCGCCAGCGGATTGGAATGCCGCGCGCCGCCATACCCGGCATATTGCCCCAGCGGACCGGGGAAATGCAGCACGGTCTGAGCGAGCGGCGGCAGCAGGAATACCACCATGATCACGGCGGCGGCGATCAGGTGCCCGCGATTTTGGACCACTGTTTCGGGCGACAACAGTTTCGGCCAGACTTCCGGCGGAAGCCAGCGCGTCGCCGACACGTGAACCAGCGCTCCGATGACGATCATGAGCCCGGTGATGCCGATGAACGAGGCATGACCATGGACCAGAAATCCCGTCGCGAGAGCCAGCGGGACAAGCGCATCCAGACGCCCCGATGTGACCCGCGCCAGCGCCAGCGTGAAGACCGCGAAAGGCGCGAAGTAGAGGAACGGCATCCAGATGCCGAACAGGAACCCAGGCTCGTTGAGGAGCGTGTAAGCGATGAAGGCGGCAAGCCCGAGTGTCGCCGCCCCCGCCGAGCGCGAAAACCGCCCCAGCAGGAACCAGAGCAGCGACAGCCAGCCGGCATTGAGCGCCGCCGTTCCCAGGAACTGCCCCCCCATCGGGGTCGGGGTCAGATGCAGAAGATCGTGGAAAAGGTATTCACCGGCGGCCATGACATAGAAAAAGGCCGGTCCCGGATGATTGAAGCCGACGCGGGAATAGTTGCCTGTCAGCAGAACGCTGCGCTTGGCATCAAGAATCAGTAGAGTGTTAGCCGCCAAGTCTCCGTATTCGAACAAAAGCTTGCTGGTGGACGGCAGCCATCCGGCCAGCATCAGCACGCGCAATGGCCAGAAAAATACCACCAGTCAGATACCATCTTGGCTCGGCTCTACTGATCGCCATTGCGTAGCTCTTCCTCGATATACCGCATTCTGAGTTGCATCAAGTGAGGAGCCCGATAACTTCAGTACGGTCAGGTTTGATTTTCGCCTACAAGAACGCCGCTATACATTTTATGCCCCAGTCGCCACGAATGACGAAGCCGCTCGGTCTTAGACCTGGAAAATTGATAATCCATTAAGCCGGCATGGCCGATGAAGTCCATCGGCGCCCTACCGGCGTAACCGTTCACACCCTCGCTGTCAGGCGGCGGCAGGAAGGGGCTGATGGGTGACGCCGTGGCGGGCGCGGGCGAGCGTGTCGGCAATGTAGGCCCAGGGGTCGATACCGCGACGTCGGCAGGTTTCGACGACGCTGAGTTTGGCGGCGTAAGCGGCGCTGCCCTCTTCGGTGCGCGTGCCGAAGCTGAGGCGGCGGGCGATGACGGCGTGCCGCAAGGCGCGTTCCGCCTCGTTGTTTGTCGGCGGCAGCAGAGGATTGCCGACGAAGGCGACGATGGCGGCCCAGTCGTTGAGGATTTCCCGGGCGAGTTGGCGGATTTTCTCGGTGTCGTGATCGCGATGGAGCTTGCACGCCCGCTTGAGCCGGGCCTGGATCGGGTTGAGGATGGTATGGTCCTTGTCGTCGGCTACGGCCCCGATCAAGTTGCGCAACTCGCGCACCAGCCACTCGCCGAAGCGGACGCCGTCGGGGTTGAGGCCGCCGGCCAGAGCCAGGCCCTTCCTGATGAGATGGGCCAGGCAGCGCTGGCGGCGGGCATAATCGCGATAGGCGCCGTAGCCGTCGGTGACCAGCCAACCCAGGATGGCGTCGCCGAGCAAGTCGCGGATTTCCTCGTGGCGGCGGCTGCCGATATGGAAGACGGCGGTGGTGGCGGTCAGCACCACCCACAACCAGCGGCCCAGCGCGCCCTGGAACCACGGCGTCTCATCGGCATGGAGGACGCCGGCCGCCCGGACCTCGTGCAACAATTCTTCCACGATCGGTTCGCAAGCGACCCCGACCTCGCGCAGGCAGCGGTCGATGGAGCCGACCGACAGCGCCACTCCGAACCACGACAGCAGGAACTCGCGGATGCGGCGGCGCGACTGGTGGTGGCGTATCGCCAAGGCCGTGATGAAAGCCGCCAGTGACGGGCCGATCAGACAGCGCTCGCTCACCAGCAGGTCGCGCCGGCGCCCTTCCTGGAACGACAGCACGCCCAGACCCGGACGGGCGGCCGTCTCATGGCCGCAGGCGCAACGGACCACCTCATAGCGATGCAGCACGCAGGCGATGCGGATGCCGCCGCCCAGCCGCTCCAGTTCGAAGACCGGGAAAGCCTCCGCCGTGCCGACCACGGCGTCCCACAGTTCCAGCGGCGTGCCGCACCGGGCGCAGGTGCAAGGCCAGTGGCTCTGGCTGCGTTCCGTTTTCAGCGGCTCATCACGCCACTTCCCCTTGGCTCCTGGCTGCTTGCCGGGCTTGCGCCGGCCGGACGCTGGTTCCTTCGTCGCCGGAACCGATGCGGAAGCAGGCGAACCCTTGGCGCCGGCGGCAGGGACGCCCCCCGGATTGCCGCCACCGCCAAACGGCGGATCGGACGAGGGCGGCCGGGAACTGTTGGTCGAATTCATCGCCAAACGCTCGGCCTGCTCGATCACGACGGCTTGGAACCGGCAAAGCAACTCGACAAGCTGGGCATGATCCAGCGCCTCGAATGTGGCGCGATCCATTCCGGTCAGGGCGAGCAGTTCCTCGGGCTTCATGCCCGTAGCGAATCGCAAATCCCGTTGCTTGGCAAGCCGGAACACCCCGGAAAGCCCGTGAAAACCCTGCCCGAGTCAATCAGCCACAGCTGCCTCGGGGCAAGGTGAACGGTTACCTACCGGCGCGGCAGCGGGTTGCCCCTCGCAGACCTGAATTGAGCGTTCGATAGCCGGAGCGGCCTGAATATTTAAATGATCAAAATAATCTGTTTGACAAAATTCTCCTTCTGAGCAAATAGAAGGCCGTATAGATGAGGGTTTCGTTAATGATTCTTACCAAATTTAAATATTTCCTTAACACGAAACAAAGCACCGTAACGCTTAGCTTTCTAATATTTCTGTTCCTGATGTATATTCCCTTGTATCTCTCACACCCGGCACTACCTCATGACACGGTATCGGGCTGGTGGGAATGGTGGGATCAAAGCCAGTATATCAAGTCAGCCAAGGCACTCTCCCAACTCGATTTAAGCCCATCCGAACACTGGTATTTCCCTGGATATGCCCTTCTTGCCGCAGTTTTCTATAAACTCGCGCCAGTTCACGCGTTCTTTGTTGTCAACGCCCTCTGTCTCACCGTCACGGCATTTTGCTTCATTCGGATCGCCCATCGATTTGGCGTCAACGCTGTTGCCGCCTCGGCCGTATTCGCGTTCAGCACCGCCTTCAACAGCGTTATCATCGAGCAGTTCGTGATCCCATGGACCACGACACCCACATGCGCCATCATCTACATCATCATTACGTTGTTTCTTAACCGGACCGAAAACACGCTGAAGTTCTTCCTGATAGGATTGCTGGGCAGCGCCGTCCTGACGATACGCCCCACGGATGTTATTTCCACAGCCCCGGTCTTCATCTTTCTCGCCGCGAATGCTGCCATCGATCTCATCAGGAATGACGACAATCGCCATAAACGGGCTTTTCCGCCCACCCTTGTTTTCCTGATCACTGGTGGCTTGACCGGACTACTGTGCGCATTATTGATTTACTATTCGATATATGGCTGGAACGTTTCCCCTTATCTCGCGATATCCCAAAATATTGGGTTCATTTTCTCAGCCCTTCCAATTAAACTCTATGTTCTTTTCGTGGAGCCCACTACTTTATATGGGCAGGGCACGGCCATCCTCAAGACTTATCCATGGATATTCATCTCACTTATCGGGATCATCTGCTGCCTGGCGGAGAGATCGCGTCTCTCCATAGTCGCCGCCTGCGTTCTATCCCATATCTTCTTTTATGTCTGCTATGCGGACTTGCTACCGACCAATATCTGGCACTTCAAGCTTATCCATTATCTGAAGTGGACATTTCCTCTCCTGGGCCTTTTTGCCTGGGTTACCGTAAAAAACGTTCTATCGGGCCGTAATGTTCTCCCAACCGCAGCCCTCGCGGTTGGCCTGTTCTGCCTCCTGTCCGTCCGTGTCGGTCTGGAAGCGGTGGAATCCACCGCTGGAGCCGCGGAGTCGCCAGCCAGCTTTCAGGCCGCTTTCACCGATATGGAACAGATTGCCGCCATCGATCTCCCGATGAAGGGCGGATCGGTCAAAGGGCTGGACAACTGGCCATTGAGCATCACCGCCGAGGGAAAAAGCCTGCAGCGGTATGCCGACTTCCTGGCGGCTCCCCAGACTTTTGGTCTCAGGATCATTCTTGCCAGAGCTGTTCACGTCAAGGGCATCTCAGGCGTTTTCGAAGCGTCCGGCGCCATGAGCCCGACGGGGCAAGCGCCGATAGGCCGCCGGTATTCTATCGGTCTAGCAGTCCGTTGATAAACCCCTGAGACCGCTTCAGACATACCCCATATAGATCACTATGCCGGAAAGTAGCCCAATATGCTGCGGCTCGCATGCTTAGATTGGACTTTATCAACGGACTGATAGGCTGGCCCTGCTGGCTTCCGCCTTATGAATGCGCCGCCAGCGATGCCGGTTGGGATTTCGCTTTACCCGATGACGGACAGATCACCTTCCAAAAAGGCGGCAGCAGCTCCCTTTATGCAGCCAAAGGCTGGAGCGGGCAGGAAGAGTGGGGAACCTGGACCGACGGTGCCGAGGCTATTCTCAAAATACCCTTCAAGGCCGCCAATATACCAGTCGGACACGATCTCGAACTGGCGATCGAAGCCAATGCCTTTGGCAACCATCGGCATCCTCGGCAGAATGCGCGGCTGGTTATCAACGATGAACCCGTGGCTGAGTTTTCAGTGGATGTGGCGGATGGCGTGAAAGCTGTAACCGTGAAAATCCCACGGCATATAGCGGTCAGACGGCATCCGGTTTCCGTTGTTCTGCGCCTTGACGAGGCGATATCACCGAAAGCGCTTGGTATTTCCGACGATCCGCGAAACCTTGGGCTTGGACTACGCAAAATGGTTTTGAAGGCCATGCCATCGTCGCAGAACACGCAGAACACGCATTATGAGCCGAGGAACTGAAGATGCGGAGTGGTTCAGACCGGCTTCGATGAAGCGTTGGTCACGATGTCATCAACCGCGATATCATCGGCTGCCACCGGCTTGTCTTTTCGGTCGCCCTTCCGGCCCAGCGTCCAGCGCGGCTGCTTATCGAAGACGCAGAACTGACGCGCACCGAAGTTCCAGATGAAGGCGATGCCGGTGCCACCGATCTTGCCGAGCATCACCGGCAGGCCGAGGAGTTCGACCACGCCGGCCATGAAGGCCACGTTGATCAAAAAACCGATGCCGCTGACGGCATAGATCAGCGCCACTTCCGACCCGTCGAACGCTTCCCCTTCTTGAACCCGATCCGGGCGGAGAGCAGATAGTTGACGTATGTCGCCACGGCGAAGCCGCAGGCCGACGCCGGGATATAGTGCATTCCGAAAAAGGAGAGAGCGGCGTAAAACGCCGCCCACTCGACCACGGCCGAAAGCCCTCCGATCAGGAAATATACCGCGAAGCTGGCGCTATACCGCCGGACAAAGGAGAGCAGCCCGGTCATGGCTTGCTCAGGAAAGAGTATTTGACGATCGCGTAGATCGCCCGGAAGGCATCCTTGAGGCCGATCTTCTTGCCCTCGTCATAGGTCCGGCCATAGTAGGAGATGCCGACTTCGTAGAAGACGCAGTGCCGCCTCGCCAGCTTGGCGGTGATTTCCGGCTCGAAGCCGAAGCGGTCTTCCTCGATCTTCACCGACTGGATCACTTCCCGGCGGAAAACCTTGTAGCAGGTTTCCATGTCCGTCAGGTTGATGTTGGTCGCGAAGTTCGAGCAGAGCGTCAGGACCCGGTTGGCGACCATGTGCCAGAAATAGACGACGCGGTGAGCGTCACCGCCCGACGAACCGGGAGCCATAGACGACATCGGCGCCATGGTTGAGGATCGGATCGATCAGGCGCGGATATTCCTTGGGGTCGTATTCCAGGTCGGCGTCCTGGATCAGCACGATGTCGCCGGTGGCATGGGCGAAGCCGGTCCGCAGAGCCGCCCCCTTGCCCTGGTTCCTGTCGTGATGAATGATCCGGCTGACCAGGGGAGCGATCTGGGACTCAAGCAGCGCCCGTGTGCCGTCGACGGAGCAATCATCGACGATGATGATCTCCATCTTCTTGACATCGGCGTTCCGGACCCGGTCCACGATGGCGCGGATGGTTTTCAGTTCGTTGAAGCAGGGAATGATGACCGACAGCGTGAAGTCATCTTTGTTGATCATGGTCTGGTCCGTCATCCTGGATACCGCGCGCTGGAGAAATTCACCGCTCCACCGCCGGCGAGACCTCTGTGGGCCGGACGCCGGTGGAGAGCAGTCGGTCGAAATAGGCGATGGTGCGGGTCAGGCCCTCTTCGAGCTGAATGGCCGGCTGCCAGCCCAGCAGCTCGCCGCGCGCGGGTGATGTCGGGCGGCGCTGCTTCGGGTCGTCGGGCGGCAGCGGCTGGTGCACGAGCTTGCGACTTGCGAGCCGGTCAGCTCGATCACGGCCTCGGCCAGCTCCCGCATCGTGAACTCGCCCGGGTTGCCGAGGTTGACCGGGCCCGACGTACTGCTCGTCGGTCTCCATCAGCCGGATCATGCCCTCGATCAGGTCGTCGACGTAGCAGAACGAGCGCGTCTGCTCGCCGTCGCCGTAGATGGTGATCGGCTCGCCGCGCAGCGCCTGCACGATGAAGTTCGACACCACGCGGCCGTCGTTCGGGTGCATGCGCGGGCCGTAGGTGTTGAAGATGCGCATCGACGCTTGATGTCGCACGCCGTGCTGGCGGTGGTAGTCGAAGAACAGCGTCTCGGCGCAGCGCTTGCCCTCGTCGTAGCAGGCGCGCGGGCCGATCGGGATTGACGTTGCCCCAGTAGCTCTCCGGCTGCGGGTGCACGGCCGGGATCGCCGTACACCTCGCTGGTGGAGGCCTGGAGAATGCGCGCCTTGCACGCGCTTGGCCAGGCCCAGCATGTTGATCGCGCCGATGCACGCTGGTCTTGGTGGTCTGCACCGGGTCGTACTGGTAGTGGATCGGCGAGGCCGGGCAGGCCAGGTTGTAGATCCGGTCGACCTCGAGGTAGAGCGGGATCGTGACGTCGTGCCGGATCAGCTCGAAATTGGGATTGCCGAGCAGGTGCGCGATGTTGTCCTTGGAGCCGGTAAAATAATTGTCAGCGCATATGACATGACAACCCTGCGCCAGAAGGCGCTCACACAAGAAGGAGCCCAAAAAACCGGCTCCACCGGTTACAAGAACCCTAATTCTATCTCGAAACATTTAGACTCTTCCTGCTGAGAAACGCTTGTCCTGATGCCGGATTTCTGGAAGCGGCGGGGTAGCCAGCCGCTTCTTGTTAAAATCAGAAGTTGAAATTCACAGCAATATCCACCAATTTAATTAACTCGAAAGTTATATAGCAGTTTCATCAAATCAAAGGCAAATCCTGGAGTTTCGGGTGGCGGACGCGTCAAATTGCCCGCGATGGCGTGCATGGCGGATGGATGCCAGTGAGATGACGGCAACCCGACCATTACCTTCCGTAATCGCCGCACCACCTCGCCATCTCGACCTGTCGGTCGGGGGTGAGCCATGCCAGTATCCCCGAGTTTTTTGACAGGAATGAGGATGGGATGAACGAGCTGCTGACGCTGCTCAATCTGGGTATCGGGATCGCGGTCCTGTGCGGGATCGCGGTCATTTTCCACAAGACGAGGCGCATCCATGTGAAGCTGTTCGCGCTTGAGGATGAGATGAGGATGCGGACCACCGAATCAGCCAATCTCTACCGGCAGGTCCAGGCCTTCATCAGCCTGAAGGATCTTTTGAACTTCACCGTGCCGCTGCCGCCGCTCCGGATGTGGGCGGCATCGCCGGATTTCCTGCTGGTGATCGCCCGTCATGCCCTTGCCGCCAAGCCGGAGGTGATCGTCGAATGCAGTTCCGGCTCCTCCACCGTGGTTCTGGCCCAGGCGGCCAGGATCAACGGTATCGGGCATGTCCATAGCCTGGAGCACGACCCCGCCTTCGCCGCGGAAACCCGCGCGTTGCTGGCCGATCATGGCCTGAGCGACTGGGCGACGGTAATCGACGCCCCGCTCATCCCCATCACCATCGACGGCAAAACCTTCCGCTGGTACGACGATGCGGGCCTGAAAGGCGTCGGGCCGATCGATATGCTGGTGATCGATGGACCGCCGCTCGACACCAATGCGCTTGCCCGCTATCCGGCGGGACCGAGGCTGTTCCCCCGGCTGGCCCCGAACGGAACGGCATTCCTGGACGATGCCGCCCGCCCGGATGAAACCCAGGCCGTGGCACGCTGGCAGGAAGCCTTCCCCCACCTGATCCGCGGCAATCCGACCTGTGAGAAAGGCTGCGTCCGTCTGACGGCGCCAGCATCCGTCTCCGGGGGTCTAACCCAACCGGGACTTGTAACAAACTCCGCCACCGCGTGTTGAATACCTCGAACACGTCATCGACATTCAGTGGAGGGTCCCATGCGGCGCTATCTCAAAGTTTCCGCCGTCGGTCTGGCCCTCCTCGCCCTCGGCGCGTGCGAAGGCTACGACTTGAGCGGCGGGGGTGGCGGCGGGCCGACGCCGTCGAGCACCACCAATACGCTGGGTACGGGCGGGGCCGGCTATTCCGGCACCAACAGCCAGATGGGAACGGGCGGATCGAGCGGCACCAGCGACCGCGACACCGGCCGCTCGTCCGACTTCGTCACCGGCCGCAGCCGGTCAGGCCCGATCGGCAGCGCCGGCGCCGGCGTGTCGGACTCGCCGATCCCCGAAGCCGCGCTGACGGATTAGATTATTTTGCCTTCGAACGGGTGGCGTCCGGCGCGGTCTTCGATCTCGATCACCCAAAGGTCCGGGTCGCGCTTCACCGCGCGGGCGATATAGGCGTCGGCGTCGGCCTCCGGCATCAGCGCGTTTTCCTTGGCGGCGAGCCAGCCCTGCTTGCCGTCCATGTCGCGCGTCTGGGTCAGGACCCGGCAGCCGAGATCCAACTGGTTCAGCTTCAGAATCACCATGCCGCCATAGGGCGATCCCTTGCGGGCGATCACGGCGGGAATGGCGTCCACGATGCAGCGGCGCAGGTGCGCGCGGACCCACATTTCGGTCGGAATACGATCATCTTCATCCATGACGCCACCCTAGCCGCCCCCAGGGCCGGACGCCACCGCTGAAAACGCTCACCCTCACGCGGCGCCAAGGCTCGGCAGCGACGGCCGGACCGTATTGAACTGGCTGCCGGAGCTGTTCTTCGCCCCGTCCTTGGCGTCATCCTTCGCCCCGCTTTCCTTGGGCGCTCCAAGCTGCGACAGCACCATGACGGTGAACAGCGAATTGGGCTCGCCGTTCGCCCCGCCCGACGCGGCTTTCGCCGTGAAGGGGGAGTTCATTCCGGCCTCGCTCGCCCAGCCGCCCTTGACGCCCGGCAGGCCGATGGCTCCCGCCGACGCCGTCATGGTCGATGCCGGCATGCCGTCGAACTTCGCGGCGAAGCGGTTGTAGATCTGGCCGACCGAAAGCGCCTTGCCCGACTTGTCGTAGAAGACGTTCTTGTTGGCCGCCGCCGCTTCCGGCAGCAGGGATGCGGCACTCTGGTCCGGGTTCTGGCGCATGCCGTTGAGGAACTTCGACGCCCCGCCGGCCCCCAGGAAGTGCGCCATGTAGAGTTCGGTCGCCCCGATCTCCCCGCCGACGGTCTGCTCAAGCTGCGTCTGGTTGTCGCGGGCGAACTCCGCCGCCATGAGCGACGAGATCTTCGGGTCCTTGCGAAGCTCCAGGATATCGCGTTTGGCCTGCGGGTCCTGGACCGACAGCGATCCGTCCGACCGGCGCTGGATCTGGGACGCCTCGCGGTTAAGGCCGTATTTGGCCCCGTGCTGCTCCACCATGTTCAGCCAGGTGCCCTCGGTGAACTGGTAAAGGCCGGTGGCGCTGCTGGTCGCGGCCTTCGCCTCCGGGTCGAAACTGCTCTCCTGGGCAGCTTTTGCCATGAGGTAGGAAAAATCTACCCCCGTGCTGTCGCTCGCCTGACGCACCGCCGCCTGGATAGCCTTCGGGGCGCCGCCGGCAACGCCGCGAAGTTGCGAGAGATCCGATGCGCGCATCAGGTTTGCAGGGTTGGACATGACAGCCTCTTACCAACGGGTTCCGGATATCCATAAGCAACCCCCGTGCCACTTCCGGCGCGGTGCCATGCCACCGTACAAACCCGGCGCGGCTCTTCCGCAATCTTGATGACGCGGTGATCAGGCCGCCATCACTCTGATGCGCAGGAGATCGAGCTTTGCCCGGCCATACATGGAGCGCTTGATCAGCTTCAGGCGGGTGATCTGGCCTTCGGTCTGGCCGTTGCTCCAAGGGGTGGCGAGAGCGACGGCGGCAAGGTCCTGGCGAAGCCCCTCGGCGAAGGACCGGAGATCGCTCTCCAGAGCTTCCGCCAGCCAGGGTGTCAGATCGTCGGCGCCGTGCTGCCGGACCATGCGCCCAAATCGCTGGGCGAGGTCGTGCAGGGCCGCGATCTCGGGCGAGAGGCTGAACAGACGCTCCAGGTAAAGCCGCTCTTCGGATGTCCAGTCCGCCGGATCGCCGGTGAGCAGCAGGGCCAGCCGCCGGCGGGACGGAGCGGCGAGCGCCGATGCCGCGCGCTCCGGCCGCGATGCCAGACGCTGGCGGGTCACCCACTCGGTCACGACCCGCTGCCCGCCGCGGAACCCGGCCTCGCGGGTTTCCCGCCACAGCTGGGCGCCGTTACGGCAGCCCTCCGCCCACCGCCGCTCCAGCAACGCCACATAGGGCATCAGCGAACTCCGCCGGGGCCGCCGGGCCTCGGGCTGACCGCCGCGCACCAGCTTGCGCACGGTGTTCCGGGCCAGACCAAGCTGCCGGACAATCGCCTTGATCGACAGGCCCTCGCCATGGAGACGGACCGCTTCGTCCCAGGCGGCCCGGCGGCGTTCCCAGCCCTCGTATTGCCGGCGCTCAGCGCTCGTCATCGGCGGTGGAGTGTCATTCGCCTCCTGTTCGCCGGTGATTGGGCTGTGTACTCCCTGGGCCGCTTCGCGGAGCGTTGATCCATGTCGATCCAGAGCGGCGCGAACCGCCTGACCGAGGTTTTCCAGCAGGTGCCAACGATCCGCCGCCTGAAGCGCCTGGGGTGCGCCGCGCCGGGCGGCGTCGGCATAGGCGGCGCCGCGATCCCGGCTGACCACCTCGATCTCCGGGTGCTCCGCCAGCCACTGGGCAACCGTATCGGCTTCGCGGTCGGGCAGCAGATCCACCACCTTGTGGCGCTCCAGATCCACGACGATGGTGCCGTAGCGATGGCCTTTGCGCCACGCCCAGTCATCAATGCCGACGGCCCGAACCACAGCCGGTTCCTCGGGTTCGGTCCGGCGGACCAGCCTGAGCAGGGTGTCGCCGCTGGCCGGCATGGCGAGGCGCTCCGCCAGGCGTGCGCCGGCCTGACCGCCCAGAGCCAGCCCAAGGTGGCGCTGGATCTCGCCCAGGCGCCCGGTGCGACGCGACCAGGGTCCGGCGGCGATGGCGGGCAGGCGTTCGGTGAAGATCCGCCGGGGGCACTCGGCGGCGGCGCAGCGAAAGCGGCGCGCCTCGATCCGGATCAGCACGGCACGCCCTTGCCAGGGCAGATCGGCCAGGGTCCGGAGGTACCGGCTGTGGACCCGGCGCGAGGCGTGGCCACAGACCGGGCAGCAGGCCTCCGGAGCCTTCGGAGCGGTCGTGATGGTGACGGTGTCGGCGGACGGCACGACCTGCTGGACCAGCAGGCCAGAGGGAATCAGGGGGAGAATGTGTTTGGACAAGCCTGTAACCGGATCAACGGGGTGTTCCTGTTATGTGCGCATCCCATGCCGTTTTGCCCACCAGCGTCATCAAGATTGCGGAAGAGCCCCTGCCCTGCGGCATTCGCAATGCTCGCAAGCCCCCACCCGACGCGCTATCTTGGCCCATCAGGCCGATACGCCGTCCGGCGCTTCGGCCAAAGCTCAAGCCCAAGGTCTCGGGAGGACCCTGCGTACCATGATCCCTTATTCCGCCCCCATCCAGGACATGCGCTTCGTGCTGAACGAAGTGGTCGGCATGGACCGCATCGTCAGCCTGCCCGGCTATGACGCGGCGACGCCCGATATGGTCGATGCGATCCTTGAAGAAGCCAACAAACTGGCCTCCAACGTGCTCGCCCCGATCAACTTCTCGGGCGATCAGGAAGGATCGGTGCTGGAAAACGGCGTGGTCCGCACGCCCAAGGGCTTCAAGGAAGCCTACCGGCAATATCAGGAAGGCGGCTGGAACAGCGTGCCGTTCGATCCCGAGCACGGCGGCCAGGGGCTGCCCTGGACGCTGGCGATGGCGGTGCAGGAGATGTGGCAGTCGGCCAACATGGCCTTCGCGCTCTGCCCGATGCTGAACCAGGGCGCCGTCGAGGCGCTGACCATCCACGGCAGCGACGAGCTGAAGGAGATCTATCTCGCCAAGCTGATCTCGGGCGAATGGACCGGGACCATGAACCTGACCGAGCCGCAGGCCGGCAGCGACCTCGCCGCGATCCGCACCAAGGCGGTGCGCGAGGACGGCCACTACCGGATTTCCGGCCAGAAGATCTTCATCACCTATGGCGAGCACGACTTCACCGACAACATCATCCACATGGTGCTGGCCCGGATGCCCGACGCCCCTCCCGGCATCAAGGGCATCTCGCTGTTCGTCGTGCCCAAGTTCCTGGTCAACCCGGACGGCTCGCTGGGCGACCGCAACGACCTGCGCTGCGTCAGCCTGGAGCACAAGCTGGGCATCCACGCCAGCCCGACCGCGTCATGGCGTTCGGCGACAATGACGGCGCCATCGGCTATCTGGTCGGCGAGGAGAACCGCGGCATCGAATACATGTTCACCATGATGAACAACGCCCGGATGGGCGTCGGTCTTCAGGGCGTCGCGATCTCCGAGCGGGCCTACCAGCAGGCCCGCGACTATGCCCGCACCCGCGTGCAGAGCCGCGACATGGCCGACGCCAAGGGCGAACCGGTCGCGATCATCCGGCACCCCGACGTGCGCCGGATGCTGATGACCATGCGGTCCCAGACCGAGGCCGCCCGCGCGCTGACATATTACGCGGTGGCGGCCCTCGACATCGCCAAGAAGCACCCGGACCCGGCCGAAGCCGCCAAGGGCCAGTCGCTGGCCGACCTGCTGACCCCCGTGGTCAAGGCCTGGAGCACCGACCTTGGCGTCGAGAACGCCTCGATCGGCATCCAGGTCCACGGCGGCATGGGCTTCATCGAGGAGACCGGCGCCGCCCAGCATCTGCGCGACGCCCGGATCACCCCGATCTACGAGGGCACCAACGGCATCCAGGCCAACGACCTCGTCTTCCGCAAGGTGATCCGCGACGGCGGTACCGCCGCCCGCACCCTGTTCGCCGAGATCCGCGAGACGATCGAGGCCCTGAAGAACCGCCCCGGCGACGACATGGCCGCCATCGCCATCGGCCTCGGCAAGGCGGTCGACGCGCTGGAGAAGGCGACCAACTGGCTGGTCGAGAACGGCAAGCGGATGCCGACGGCGGCGGCATCGGGCGCCGCCCATTACCTGAAGATGTTCGGCATCGTCACCGGCGGCTTCCTGATGGCGAAGGGCGCCATGGCGGCCCAGGAGGGTCAGGCCGACCCGTCGGCCGACCAGCGCTTCCTGGACGCCAAACTGATCACCGCCCGCTTCTTCGCCGACCAGTTCCTGCCCCAGGCCATCGGGCTGCTGACCCCGATCACCGAAGGCCACCTGACGGTGACGGCGCTGTCGGACGATCAGTTCTGACGCGTAGATTGACTTTCGTGGGTCGGACCCAATACCGTTCACTTAGGGCAAATGTGTATGGACCGGCCATAATCGTAAGTTGATGAAGCTCTGGAGACGTTGCGTTTTCTTTTCTTGATGGGAAACCCGGAAAGGTATTTGCGCTTGATTGACCGTGTGGTGTGCCGTCCCCGGCTCCGCTCAGCCGGGTAGCGCAGGATCTCGCGGATGATCTTCATCCGGATGTCCGGCTGGTGCGCAGGGGGGAAAAGAGCCATGCATGAGAACATGGCTCTGAACGATTTTGACGGTGGTGGTGAAGGATAGCGTATCGGCATCGCAGTCGCCGACCAGGGCGGCCTCGTGCATGAGTTCGCGCAGGGCGAAGTGGGTGAGAGCCAGACCGTAGAGTTCCTGCCAGATGAGATCGACCGACCGGCTGCGCAGCATCAGGCGCTGTCCGGGCAGGCCGACCTTGATCTCATGGAAGGCGGTCTCGGCTTCCCACCTCTCATGGTACAGGGCGGCAAACTCGTGCGCGGGAGCCGCCTCGCGGATCAAGGAGCGTGGTAATCAGCCGGTAGACCGGCTGGGTTCCGGGCACGCGCGTTCAGGGTGTATTCGATGACGCGCACCGGCACCGTCCTATCGGCGCGATCGGTCGAAGTCCACGCTGAACTCGCTGAGAAAGGAGCCGTCGGGCAGCCGCTTGAGGCACGGGAACTTCTGATTGGATTTCATGCGCCACAGCAGGTCGGCACCGGTGGCGGCGGCATCGCGCCAGAGACGGCCGCTGACCAGGCCGCGGTCGGCCAGGCACAGCATGCCCGGTGTCAGCTTGCCAAGCAGGTCGCGGGCCAGTGACAGTTCGCAGGTCTCATTGATGTGCCCGCCGGCCAGTCCGAAGACGACCCGCGTTCCGGTTTCAACCAGGGCGAACAGGCGCATCTGCGGATAGGCCCCCGAACCGCCGCCGTTGGGGCGGCCGAACGCGGCCTCGATCTCCGGCTCGTCCGCCAGATCCACCATCGTGCCGTCCCAGGCCACCAGCCGGCGGCCGCGATACCACGCGCCGCGTGTCCGCTCCTGCGCGATCGGCCGGACCACGCGCCGGAACAGCCGTTCCAGCGGGTCCCGGCCGAGCCGCTGCCGGGCCATCGTGATCGCCGACTTGCCGGCCCCGACGTTCAGCCAGCGGAGCCATCGACAGCCATTGAAGCCCGGCGAACAGCTTGCGCTGGACCTCGAGATAGGAGTCCTGGAAATACAGCGCCATCGCCATCACGTAGTAGGTCATGAAGCGCGCCGGCAGCGACCGCTGACGCAAACTCTGACGCCCGGTTTCCGCCAGGACCTCATCGACAATCCGGGCGGGAACGCAGCGGACGAGAACGCCGATCGTCACGTTATCGCTGATGCTCATGCCCTTGGGCAGGATGACGGGACCGTGTGTCATGGGGCTTCACTCTGTCTGTGGCCATGCCAGTCAGCCTCAGACTGGTGCGTTCAGACCCAGAGGTGAATAACTCGAAATTGCAAAATGAACGGTATTGGGGTCAGACCTTGATTCGGCGGATTCGTCGGGCTCAAGAGGACTGACCAACGAAGCGGGAGCCGTAGGTCGGGCCTCTTCAGCCCGAACATGGACGCGCCGATCCAAATCCGGCTCGGGTATCAGAGCCTATTGAACCCACCCCCCACCGCTCCCGGATCAAGCGTGAACAGGTGCTGCGGCTGTCCCACCCCGCGCAAGGCGAACCGCCCGACCGACACCAGCCGCGCGGCGCAGGCCTCCGCCGACGACGCGAAGGCGGAGGACAGCAGCACCTCCTGATCCAGCGAGCGGCACATGGCGGCGATGCGGCTGACCTCGTTGACCGCCGGTCCGATGACGGTGAAGTCCAGCCGGTCCTCGCTGCCGATATTGCCGTAGAACACCTCGCCGACGTGAAGCCCCAGGTAGAAGCGGGTCCAGGGCAGTTCCTCCGCCTGCCGGCGGGCGTTCAGCTCGCCGACCCGCTTCGCCGCCTCCTCCGCCGCGTCCAGCGCGCGGGTGCATAACTCGCAGTCCTCCGCCCCGCTGAAGATCGCCATGATCCCGTCGCCCATGAACTTCAGCACTTGGCCCTGGTGGTCATGGATCGACGAGACGATGGCGTCGGCATAGTCGTTGAGCAGCGGAATCACCTGCTCCGGCGGGACGGTATCGGTGATCCGGGTGAAGCCCTGGAGGTCGCTGAACCACATCACGGCGCTCATCCGCTCGGCCACACCGCGCTCGATATAGCCGCCCAGCACCCGCCGCCCGGCATCGCGCCCAAGATAGGTCTCGACCAGCGTCTCCGCGATCCGCCCGACCGAGACATCGCGAATCGCCAGCGCCAGCACCGGCAGCGCCCGCTCGATCATCTCGACCTGCCAGTCGGCGAAGCCCTCCGCATGGTCGGTGGCCCAGGACGAGAACAGGCAGTCCATCAACCCGATGGTCAGCGCCTTGCCGAACAGGGTGTTGA
The DNA here is from genome assembly GCA_963848585.1 of uncultured Alphaproteobacteria bacterium. GTDB lineage: Bacteria > Pseudomonadota > Alphaproteobacteria > Azospirillales > Azospirillaceae > Skermanella. The sequence continues at coordinate 36,675 of CAWKET010000061.1, forward strand.
CCGCGAGATAGTCCGTGATCCCATCGTCGCGGAACTCGCCCAGCACCGGAAACCTCTCGACCGGGCAATCGCCATCGACGATCCGGCAGCGCAGCGATTTCTCACCTGACACGAACAGGTAGTGAAACGGGCTGCTCAGCCATTTCTCCTGGCTCTCGCGCGCACTCGAGCGGGCGTAATCGATCGCCTGCGTCTCGTTCTTCGTCCGGTGCCAGTGGAAGGTGCGGGCTTCCAGCACGGGATGCAGCGTGTCGATCAGGGCCGCCACCCGTGTCAGCGGCACGCCGTATTCGACCAGCCGGCGGCAGAAGCCATCGACCAGAGCGGTTTCGGACGCCCCGGCCAGACCGGCCTCGGTCACCCATTCGGTAAGTTCCAGAATCTGCCGGTCGTTCATCGCCACACCGCTCCGCCCTCAACTGCTCAACCTGATGATGAGATGACGTTGCGGCGCGGTGTGGAGCAATGAAAAAGATCTCCGTGAACCAGCCTCGTACCCGGTAACAAGCTTACATGTTCGGATAGTTCGGCCCGCCGCCGCCCTCCGGCACCACCCAGTTGATGTTCTGGGTCGGGTCCTTGATGTCGCAGGTCTTGCAGTGGACGCAGTTCTGCGCGTTGATCTGAAGCCTGGGATTGGTCCCCGCATCGTCCCGCACGATCTCGTACACGCCGGCCGGGCAGTAGCGCTGCTCCGGCGCGTCGTATTCGGGCAGGTTGATCCGGATCGGAACCGAGGGGTCCTTCAGCGTCAGGTGCGCCGGCTGGTTTTCCTCGTGGTTGGTGTTGGAAATGAACACCGAGGACAGCTTGTCGAAGGTCAGCACGCCGTCCGGCTTGGGATACTGGATCTTCGGAGCCTCGCTCGCCTTCTTCAATTGAAGATGGTCAGCATGGTTCTTGAAGGTCCACGGAGCCTTGCCCCGGAACACGAAGGTATCCAGCGCCGAATACGCGATGCCGCCCCACAGCCCCTTGTGGAACGACGGCCGGATGTTGCGGACGTGGTAAAGCTCCTCCCACAGCCAGCTCTGCTTCAGCCGCTCCGGTATAATCCGTCACCTCCGGCTCCGGCGATTCGGCCGCGAGGTTGTCGAACACCGCCTCGGCGCAGACCATGCCGCTCTTCATCGCGGTATGATTGCCCTTGATCTTCGGCACGTTGAGGAAGCCGGCGGTATCGCCGATCAGGCAGCCGCCGGGGAAGGTCAGCTTCGGGATCGACTGGAACCCGCCCTCGCTCAGCGCCCGCGCGCCATAGGAAATACGCCGCCCGCCCTCAAGATACTTGCGGACATCCGGGTGCAGCTTGAAGCGCTGGAACTCGTCGAACGGCGACAGATGCGGGTTCTCGTAGTCAAGCCCGATCACGAAGCCGATGGAGACCTGATTGTTCTCCATATGGTACATCCACGACCCGCCATAGGTCTTGGCATCCATCGGCCAGCCGATGGTGTGGACGACCAGACCTTGCCTTGTGCTTGGCCGGATCGATCTCCCACAGCTCCTTGATGCCGATGCCGTAGGTCTGCGGATCGACGCCCTCGCGAAGCTTGAAGCGCTCCATCAGCACCTTGGCCAGCGAGCCCCGGCAACCCTCCGCGAAGATGGTCTGCTTGGCGTGCAGTTCCATGCCCGGCGTGTAGTTGTCGGTATGCTCGCCGTTCTTGCCGATGCCCATGTCGCCGGTGGCGACGCCCTTGACCGAGCCGTCCTCGTTGTACAGCACCTCGGCCGCCGCGAATCCGGGATAGATCTCGACGCCCAGCTCTTCGGCCTGGGCCGCCAGCCAGCGGCCGAACATCCCGAGGCTGATGATGTAGTTGCCGTGATTGTTCATCTGCGGCGGGTTGGGCAGCTTGTACGACTTCGTTTCCGTCAGGTAGACGAAGTGGTCCTCCGTCGCCGGCGTATTGAGCGGTGCGCCCTTTTCCTTCCAGTCCGGAATCAGCTCGTTCAGGGCGCGCGGTTCCAGCACGGCGCCCGAGAGCAGATGCGCGCCCACTTCCGAGCCCTTTTCCAGGACGCAGACCGACACCTCGCGCTCCTGCTCGGCCGCGAGCTGTTTCAGCCGGATCGCCGCACTCAGGCCCGATGGCCCGGCGCCGACGATCACGACATCGTATTCCATTACCTCGCGTTCCATGGTTCTTTTTCCCCACCGCATTCTATCCGGCCAACCGGTTCATGCCCCTCGAAGGCATCTCCGCAAGCCGGCCATGGCTGCTTATCTCTTGTTCAAAGCCGATGAAAGAACATAGGTTCCATCCCAGGGTCAAACCATGAATGAGCGCGGGCCAAGTGAACCAGGTGAGATTTGAGCCAAGTTGACATGCGAGAAATTGTCGCTCTGCTGCGCTGGCACATCGATGTCGGCGCTGACGAGGCGATCTCGGACACTCCCACGGACTGGACGAAGGTGGCGCCACGGGTGGCGCAGCCATCCCCTTCGGCTGCCCAGCCATCCCCCCAGGGACGCACCCTGCCGCCCGAAAGCCGGCGCCCGCCGCCCAGGCGCGCCGCCCCGGCCCCGCCCAGCCGGCCCTGCTCGGCACGCCCGCCGCCGGAGCCACCGCCCGGACCATGGCGGCGGAAGCCCGCACGCTGGAAGACCTGCGCGCCGCGATGGCCGCGTTCGAGGGCTGCGCGCTGAAGGCGACCGCCACCAACCTCGTCTTCGCCGACGGCAACCCCAAGGCCCGCCTGATGCTGATCGGCGAGGCGCCGGGAGAGGACGAGGACCGCCAGGGCCTCCCCTTCGTCGGCAAGAGCGGCAAGCTGCTGGACCAGATGCTGAAATGCATCGGGCTGGACCGCAACTCCGTCTACATCACCAACATCCTGCCGTGGCGTCCGCCCGGCAACCGCAAGCCCAACCCCAACGAGATCCAGGCCTGCCTGCCCTTCGTGGAGCGCCATATCGAACTGATCGCCCCCGAAGGCCTGATGCTGCTGGGCGGAACCTCGGCCAGCGCCCTGCTCAACCGCACCGACGGCATCATGCGGCTGCGCGGCCGCTGGTTCGAATTCACCCCGCGCCCCGATGGCCGCGGCCGATTCCCGTGCTGCCGACCTATCATCCGGCTTTTCTGCTCCGCCAGCCGGCGATGAAGCGCGATTCCTGGCGTGATCTCGTCGCCTTCAAGAAAAAATTTCTTACCCCTTAATCGGCTGGAATCGTTGGCGGAAAGCCCCGACCAGCGGCGCATACCAGGGTACAACATAGATATGGAAGCTTGTCGCACCGCACAAAATCCGGTATTTGTCCCTCATGTCAGGGAAGAATGTTAACGCGAACTTAACCAATCCTCGTTCGCGGTCACACCTCCTCAGCGGTGCCTTCCTGTGCCTTGCGGTCTTGTTCCAGCTCCCTTTTTGGGGTGCCGGTCAGGCCATAGCGCGCGACCGGGACACCGCTTACAGAACTGAAGAGTCGTCGGCCCCCTGGTCGGTGGATAGTCCGGTTGTACCCAGCCGGCAGAGCCGCCCAGGCATCCACGAAGCTCAGCTCAACCAGCAGGAAGCTGACCGCTACCGCCGCATATTCGAGCTTCAGGACGCGACCGACTGGCGCGCCGCCGACAAGCTGATCGCCGAAGTGACCGACATGCGCCTGATGGGCCATGTGGAATACCAGCGGCTTATGCACCCCTCCCACAAAGCCACCTATAACGAGCTGCGCGGCTGGCTGGAGCGCTACGCCGACCATGCCGGCGCCGACAAGGTCTACCAACTTGCGCTGAAGCGCATGGCGCGCGGCGACCGCAAGCCCCCGGCCCCGTCCCGCGACGGCATCGCGGTACCCCCCGGCCCCAACGGCGCCTATCGACTCCGTACCGCGGGCTTGAAGCGGCGGCGACCGTCAGCGCGCCGCGCGGCCGCTCGGTCAGGAGAGGACGAAGGTCGAACTTGCCTCGTCGGACGACGAAAGCCTCGATCCTGCCGCCATCGGCCGTGACCATCCCGACCTCGATGGCCGTAGCGCCCCGCCCCCCGGCGCGAGCCGGAACCGCCGTCGCCGCTCGACGCGCAGCGGCAACTGGAACGTCGGGATCGCCGCCTGGAAAGCCGGCCAGAACGACAAGGCCGCCAAGGCGTTCCAGGCGCTGGCGCAGACCGAATCGGCCTCCCCCTGGGATCAGGCGGCCGGCGCCTATTGGGCCGCCCGCTCGCACCAGCGCGCCCGCCGCTCCGGCGAGGCGACGAAGTGGCTGGAACTGGCCGCCCAGCACACCCGCACCTTCTACGGCCTGATCGCCCGTCAGGCGCTCGGCAAGGGGGGAGAGAACGACCTGCGCGCCCCCGTCCTGACCCGCCGCCACGTCCGCACTGCTGGCGGAAATCCCGGCCGGCCGCCGCGCCATAGCCCTCCTCCAGGCCGGCCAGCGCGACACCGCCGAGCTGGAGCTTCGCCGCATCGACCCGCGCGGCGACGACACGCTGGAGCAGGCCGTCATCGCCCTGGCCGACACCGGCCGCATGCCGGCGCTCGCCATGCGGCTCGGCAGCGTCCTGACCGCGTCCGACGGCGCTTCCTACGAACTCGGCGCTGTACCCGCTCCCGCCGTGGGAGCCGAACGGCGGCTTCACGGTGGACCGGGCGCTGCTGTTCGCCCTGATGCGGCAGGAAAGCCGGTTCGACCCGACCGCCCGCAGCGGCGCCGGCGCTCGTGGCCTGATGCAGCTCATGCCGGCGACCGCGACCTATGTCGCCGACAAGCTGACCACGGACATGGGCCGCAAGCCCGACCTGTACGAGCCGGAAACCAACGTGACGCTCGGCCAGCACTATGTCCGCTATCTGCTGGATCAGAAGGGCATCGAGAACGACCTGATCCTGACGATCGCCGCCTACAACGCCGGCCCCGGAAACCTCGAGTCCTGGCGGAAGAAGCTGTCCCGGATCAAGGACCCCGTTCTGTTCATCGAAAGCATGCCGGTGCGGGAAACCCGGCAACTTCGTGGAGCAGGTGCTGACCAACTACTGGATCTACCAGCAACGCCTGGGCCAGCCGGCTCCGTCGCTGGAGGCCATTGCGGGAGGCCGCTGGCCGGTTTATATGGCGATGGACGCCGACGTTCCCGATCAGGAGCCCGGCCAAGAGTCAGCTCAGCAGGTAGCCTCCTATGGCAAAGATTGACGAGTCCCGCCCCTTCCTCGCCGTCAACATCGCGGTCCTGACCGTTTCCGACACGCGGGTCGAAGCGGACGACAAGTCCGGCAACACGCTGGTCGAGCGGCTGACCGCCGACGGCCACCGTCTGGCCGCCCGCGCCATCGTCAAGGACGACGTCCCGTCGATCACCGCCCAGCTCTGCGCCTGGATCGACGATCCCGCCATCGACGTGGTGATCTCCACCGGCGGGACCGGCGTCACCGGCCGCGACGTGACGCCCGAGGCCTTCCACGCTGATTTACGACAAGGAAATCCCCGGCTTCGGCGAGCTGTTCCGCATGATCAGCTACGAGAAGGTCGGCACCTCGACGATGCAGAGCCGCGCCACCGGCGGCGTCACCGGCAACACCTACCTGTTCGCCCTGCCGGGATCGCCCAGCGCCTGCCGCGACGCCTGGGACGGCATCCTCAAGTTCCAGCTCGACAACAGGCATCGTCCCTGCAATCTGGTCGAACTGATGCCGCGCCTGACGGAGCACCTGAAAACAACCGGTGCCTGAAGCATTGCCTGACACTCACTCTCGCCCAAGCCCTCCAGCAGCGGCTGGACCTGGCGTCGCTGCCCGCAGCCCTGCCGCCCAAGGGAATGGCGCACGCCCATTTCCGGCTGCCCGACGGAGTGCTGGCCCGCGTGCCGCGCTGGAGCCAGATCGGCCTGGACGCCGCCGCCAACTTGGCGCACCAGGCGACCGCCTTCACCCGCGCCGCCCCCTCCGGCCACACGCCGCGCCTGCTCGGCACGCTGGAGCCCGGCCCGGACCTGCCGATGGGCGCGTTGCTGGTCGAGGAAATCTCCGGCCGCCCTCCCCGCCTGTCGGAAGACTACCCCGCGATAGCCAAAGCGCTGGCCGCGATCCACGCGCTGCCGTCCGAACCGGCGCCCAACCCGATCATCGCCACCGTCCAGGTGATCGAGCGCCAAGCGGCCTATTTCGACAAGGCCGGGCTGCACCCCGGAAACCCTGGCGCATCTGAACGCCGAGCTGGACTGGGTCCACACCCTGCCGACGACTCCGGCCCCTCCGATCACGATGGTCGGGACCGACACCCACCCCGGCAACTTCCTGATCGACGCCGAGGGCAAGGCGTGGTTCGTGGACCTGGAGAAGGCGACCGACGGGCTGCCGGCGATCGACCTTGCCCACGCGACGCTCTACACCTCCACCACCTGGGACCCGGATGTCGCCGCCGTCCTGACCCCGGACGAGACGGCCGGTTTCTACGAAACCTGGAGCAGCGCCGCTCCCCCCGCCGTGGTCGAAGTCGACCCGCCCCTGGTTCACCCCGACCCGCCGGCTGACATGGCTGCGCACGCTGTCGTGGATGGCCCGCTGGAAAGTCGAAGGCTCGACGGCGCACAGCGCCGGCGTAGACCCGCGCACCATCGCCCACGTCCAGGCGCGGATCGAAGACTTCTTCGATCCCGGCGACCATCGCCAAGGTGCGGGCGACGCTCTGACTTCCCCCTCGCCCCCAAGGGGCGAGGGGACAAAGCGGTGGCGGTCTCTCAAAACTCACAGCAGCGACAACTGATCCCCCGCCTTCGGCGGCGGGCGGAACTGCGTGCAGTCCAAGTCCCAGCGCCGGCCGGTGAGGTTCAGCCGGCGGCAAGCCAGCTTGAAGCGCCGCGACAGCAACTCCGCGATCGGGCCGGTCCCGGTCATCCGGGTCCCGAACTCCGACTGGTACAACCCGCCCGCCCGCGCCTGCCGGATCAGGCTCAGCACCCGGTCGGCGCGGTCGGGCACATGCTCGCGCAGCCATTCCTCGAACAGGTCTTTGATCTCCAGCGGCAGCCGCAGCATGATATAGCTGCCCCCGACCGCCCCGGCGGCGGCGCCGGCCTCCAGAATCGCCTCAAGCTCGTGGTCGTTCAGCGCTGGGATCATCGGGCTTGCCAGCACCGAAACCGGCACCCCGGCATGCCGTCAGCTCCCGGACCGCTTCCAGCCGCCGCGCCGGAGTGCTCGCCCGAGGCTCCATCCGCCGCGCCAGCCCCCTGTCCAGCGTCGTCACGGAAACCGCGACCGCCGCCAGCCCGCGTTCCGCCATCGGCCCCAGAATGTCGAGGTCGCGCGTCACCAGCGCCGATTTGGTGATGATCCCGACCGGCTGGTTGAAGTCGCGGCAAACCTCCAGCACCGAGCGGGTGATCCGCTCCGTCCGCTCGATCGGCTGGTAGGGGTCGGTATTGGCCCCGATCGCCAGCGGCTGGCAGACATAATTCTTCGCCCGAAGATCCCGCTCCAGCAGCTCCGCCGCGTTCTTCTTGCGGAAGATCCGCGTCTCGAAATCCAGCCCCGGCGACAGCCCGAGATAGGCGTGGGTCGGCCGCGCGAAGCAGTAGATGCAGGCGTGCTCGCAGCCCTTGTAGGGGTTGAGCGACTGGTCGAACGGCACATCCGGAGACGCATTGCGCGTGATCGCCGTCCGCGCCGAATCGTCCCCGACCACCGTCGCCGGCCCCCGCTCCTCCTCCCGCCCGTCCTCTCCCCTGGCATCCCAGCCATCATCGACCAGCACCCGCCGCTCGCGCTCGAAGCGCGACGACTCGTTACTGATCGCCCCCCGGCCTTTCAGGGCAGTGCGCCGGATTTCGTCCATGGCTGGCAGGATATGCCGGATGATCATGAACATAAAGCGAACATTTATGGTGTGACGTTCAGCGACGCTACAACTGGCCGATCATCTGAAGGCGCAGCTTCCCGTTCCCGCTCACTAGTTCAGGCCGCTGGAAGTGCGCAACCCTGTTCGCAATTGAGCGACGGAACAGAGTCGAAGAACTTCCAGCGTCACAAGCTAGAGATTTCGGAGGGGGGTTGCTGATTGGGATTTGCTGATTGGTTAAGTCATTACCAGTATAGATAACGTCTTCTTCTCCATATAATATCCGATCCTCCCACTTAGATTATTTACAGATTTCGATAATACAGAATATTATTTCTTCTCCTATCTGCAAGACAATGTACAGTTGAATTCGAGAATTTTTCAACTTTAAGCAGTGTTAATCCGGAAACATAACGGAGGGCAAAGTGGCAAATTCTGAAACGCTTCATCGTTTAAACAGGCTGATTAAAAGTGCCAGATTAAAATTTTCGTTGCTCTTCTTGCTGATATTGCTTCTCTGAGATATACAATTGTTCGCCTCGATCCAGTTAGCGCCTGCAACTTACGCTGCGGAATGTGTCATTTCTCAGATCCGGTTTGGAGAAGCGCCAATACCAAAGGAGGGCTGACGGAAGCTGAACTGGAACTCATCGCGGGCCACCTGTTTCCACAGGCGCTGCAAGTTCATTTTGGTGCTTCGACGGAGCCCACAACTTTTAAAAACTATCCCTGGCTCATTAAACTCGCTAAACATCATCGGGTACCATTTGTCGGTTTCACAACCAATGGACAGCTTCTAACGCGGTCAAATTTGAAACAATGGTGGATAATGGTCTTGATGAAATTACGATATCCACGCACGGTGTTCGCAAAAACACTTATGAACGTCTCATGAAACGCGCTTCCTATGATCAGCATCTTCAAATGTTTGATGACATCAAGTCAGTTCGAACTTTATTTGGAAAGCCGCGCTTGAGAGTAAACTATACAGCCAACTCCGATAATATTGATGAACTTAGGGAGTTCTTCGACGTTTACGATCCTTATAATATATCAACATTGCAGATAAGGCCAGTATTTGATTTTGGGAATACGGAGTACAAAGAAAAAAATAAACTAATTTTCTTGGAAAAATACCAAGGAGTGGTACAAGGCATTATTCTGGAAGGTAGGAAACGAGACGTAAATGTTCTTGCAAACATTATTGACCCCTTAAATGTCCGACAGAACAACTCAGCATATGTTTATGAGAAGGCTTTCCTCAGGTTTGTCAACCCTGCTGTCGTGTGGAATGAAAATTTCGATTGGCGAAATGAATATTTTGCTGAATATTGCCGTAGAGCGAAGTGGAGGAGAGAACTAGCATCAATGATTATGCGACCGAAAAAGAATTGGGGCATCCAACTCTCTCAATCAGCAACAAGCGACGTATTCTAGTACAGGCCGCTGGAAGTTCATAACCCTATTCGCATTTGGCATGGCCGGAACACAAAGATGAGTGCGGAAGTCTTCCGCACCCACCCCGTCCAAAATCAGAACGGCAAAATCACCCGCCCCCAACCCCGCGTGTCATTCCCGCCGTAGTTCTCCTGTGCAACCGTGCTGGTCAGATACGCCTGCAACGTCAACTGATCGAACCCATACCCAACCAGCCCGCCCAGCGCGAACTGGCTCTGCTTCTTATAAGTGGCGGTCGGCTTGCTGACGTCCCATGACGCGAGAGCGACCGGGCCAACCGACCACTTGCCCAGCGCCTTCGTCGCCGTCAGGTCCAGGTTGAAGAAATCCGGGTTAGTCGTCTTGGACACGGAATCGGTGGCGATGCCGTAGATCCCGTTGGCTGTCAGGTTCCAACCGTCATTGGTGTAGCTGACCGCCGCGCGCTGGTTGATCGACGTCGTGTCGAAGCCCATCCTGTTCCCCACTGGGAAGTAGACGCCAAGCATATAGCTGACGCCGAAACCGCCCCCAAGGTCCCAGGCCAGTTGGCTGGCGAGGAAGGGATTGTAAAGACCGCTGTCGTGGTCGGCGTCCTGAACGCCGACTTCAAGCGCTGGCAAGGCTCCCAGCAGTTGGAACCGGGCTCCGGCGATCTTCGCGGGCGTGGCCCAGGCCACCACCGGGATATTGACGCCCAGCGTCACATCCGCAGCGCCGTTCTCGCCCTTGCGGACGCCCCAGTTGAGCGTATTGACGAAGTAGACGCCCTCGGGCAGCGGCGCTCCCGCCGCCAGACCGATGGTTTCGCCCGGCTGGGTCACCGATCCAGCCAGCGCCGGCGAAATCACGGCACAGAGTGTCGCCGTGACGGTCGCGCCCAGAGATGCGCGCATGGATCTACGCGCCTTGACGCCAAGGTGCTTCAGCATTGCTCCCCCCTAAAATCTTACAAAGCCGTTTTTCTCAAGTCCTCTCGCACGTCATCCGCCTCCCAGCCTTCCGAACGAAAGGACTGGCGAGTAAATGCCGGCTCGTGACTTTGGAACGGCCTCAGGGGTAATACGAAATAAGTTATAGATGTGGATATACTACTTTTGGCTCACTGCTCGCCGGGACTTTGTCTGACAATCAAGAATTGGGATCAGAGGAACAACCTCCCGCCACCAGGGAAGTCGACGCTCGGGTTTTGCGGGGGCGGAGGCAATGGAGCGCGCCGCTCTACCATCGACTCTCCGGCTCAAAGCCCAAGGGGGCGAGGCGAGAATTAGCGGCGTACGGTCGGGAGCCTTAGGCCCGACAACGTATTCATGGTCCATATGCATGTCGAAAACCCCGGTCGCATGAACATGCTTGCGCTTCGCGCCGCTTTTAGGATAATTTTCCCTATATCGTTCCTAACCCTCCCGCCGAAGAGTCCCCGCCATGCCGCCCGTGCCCGCCTCCGCCCCGCCCGTCATCCGCCTGACCGACCGGCAGGAGGCTTTCTGTCAGGCCATGGCCTGCGACGTGGGCGGGGCGGAAGCCGCCCGGCGCGCCGGGTACTCGGCGAAGGGCGCCAAGCAGCGCGGCGCCTTCCTGATGAGCCAGCCGGAAATCCGCGTCCGGGTCCAGCAGCTCCGCGCCAACCGCCGGGGTGACCATCAGACCCTGCTCGACGAGGCCGCCGTTCTGGTCGAGGACATCATCACCGACGCGATGGAAAAGAAAAGCTGCGGGCTGGCGCTCCGCGCCGTCGAGTTCCGCCTGAAGCTGGGCGGCGTCATCCAGGACCGGCGCATCGCGCACCACTACCACCTGGACCAGCGCCACCCCGACGCCGATCAGGAAAACCTCGACTGCGATCCGCAGGAGGAACTCGACGCCCTGCCCCAGCCTCCAGCCGGCCAAGGCGGCCATGGCACCCAAGGCTAAAGCGCTGCCGGCCCCCGTAGTGACCCAGTGATGACCTACCCGTAGTGACCCGGGATAGTGACCTGTCCCGCTTCCTGGCCCAACCGCCCGCCGCGGCTCGCTCCTCGCCTCAACCGCCATGGCGGCGCTGACGCCAGCATTGACGCCAGCGCCCGCGCCCCGCTTCCGCCTCCCCGCCGCCGCCTGACCGCGCAAGCCAACCACCACCGCCCCCTATGAAACATGCTCCGGCCCAAGGGCGGCGCGCACCGCCGCCGGGGACATGCTGTCCGCCAGATAGCGCGACGCGACGCGGCGCAGTTCCGCCGGATCGTCCTGCATCACCAGACGGAGAAGTATACGCTGCGCCTGCGTCAGCAGGTCGGCATCCCCAACGTCCTGGTCATCGTCGTCCTGTTCTTCGCCGATCTCGACCGTCTCAAACATCTCGCCCATCACGGCACCCTTGGTTAATGTCCTACAATTGTCACCCGGCACGGGGTCTTGATGAATTACGATGATAATGTGTAGCTTCATCTATGCTACCCAACAGCCGTGTTTTGGGTGATACCCTTTCGGGCACCCAGGGTGTGTCGCGCGTGCGACATCATCCTATCGATAATCCCTCCAAACGGCTGTGAAGCGCTCTCCCCAAATGCCCGATCTTTCCCATGAAATCGCCGCCGGTTACGGTACCGGCATCATCGTCTGTGGCGTGGACGAAGTCGGGCGCGGCCCGCTCGCCGGTCCCGTCGTCGCCGCTGCCGCCGTCCTCCCGCCCGAAGGTCTGCCGCCGGCTCTGGCGGCCCTGATCAACGACAGCAAGCTGCTGAAGCCGAAGACGCGGGAGGAGCTGGCGCCGCTGATTCTGCGCTCCTGCCGCGTCGCGATCGGGATGGCCGATGTGGGGGAGATCGACCGGCTTAACATCTTACGCGCGAGCTTGCTCGCCATGAAACGGGCGGTCGAAGGGCTGGGAATCGTCCCCGACGTGGCGCTGATCGACGGCAACAAGGCCCCCGATCTGACCTGCGCCATGCGTACCATCGTGGGCGGCGACGCCGCGTCGCTCTCAATTGCCGCCGCGTCGGTCGTTGCGAAGGTCGAACGCGACCGGATCATGGCCGAACTGGCGCTTCGCCATCCCGGCTACGGCTGGGAGCGAAATGCCGGCTATCCGACGGCCGAACACCGCAAGGCGCTGATTTCACTGGGAATTACGCCGCATCACCGGCGCAGCTTCGGTCCCGTCAAGGCTGTGCTGGCGGCCACGGCCTGACCTAAAAACGTTCACAACTCGATCTAGCAACAAATAAGGATTGACGCGGATTCGCGCACAACTCATCTTGCGCCGATGAGTCAAGCACTTTCCCCCAAGGCCTTCAGCAGGCCCCCCGCCAAGGCATCACCGACCGTGGTTCCCTTGCACCAAAACCGCATCCTGGTCGGCGATTGCGTCACCGTGATGAACGGCCTGCCGGCCGGCTCTGTTGACATGGTCTTCGCCGATCCTCCCTACAATCTCCAGTTGGGCGGCGACCTGCTGCGCCCGAACCACTCGCGGGTGGAAGGGGTGGACGACGATTGGGACAAGTTCGCCGACTTCGCGACATACGACCGCTTCACCCGCGACTGGCTGGGGGCCGCCCGGCACGCGCTGAAGGACGACGGCTCGCTGTGGGTGATCGGCAGCTATCACAATATCTTCCGCGTCGGCTCGATCCTCCAGGATCTGGGGTTCTGGCTGCTCAACGACATCGTGTGGCGCAAGACCAACCCGATGCCCAATTTCCGGGGCCGGCGCTTCACCAACGCCCATGAAACGCTGATCTGGGCCGCCAAGTCCAAGGACGCCAAGTACCACTTCGCCTACGAGGCGATGAAGAGCCTCAACGACGATCTCCAGATGCGGAGCGACTGGCTGTTTCCGCTCTGCACCGGGCCGGAGCGGCTGAAGGACAGCGAAGGCAACAAGGCGCACCCGACCCAGAAGCCGGAAGCGCTGCTCTACCGCTGCATCATGGCCGGGACCAAGCCGGGCGACGTGGTGCTTGACCCGTTCTTCGGCACCGGCACCACGGGGGCGGTCGCCAAGCGGCTCGGCCGGTCATGGATCGGGGTGGAGCGCGAGCACCAGTACGCCCAGATCGCCAACGCCCGCATCGCCGCCGTTCAGGAAGCTCCGAACAAGGAACTGCTCTACGCCCCGACCAAGCGTCAGGCGCCGCGCGTGCCGTTCGGCTGGCTGGTGGAGCGCGGGCTGCTGCATCCCGGCACGACGCTGTTCGACCAGCGCCGCAAGCACACCGCCCATGTCCGGGCGGACGGCATGCTGATCGGCAGCAACCATCTGGGCGACCATTGCGGCTCGATCCATCAGGTCGGTGCGGCGATGCAGGGTTTACCGGCCTGCAACGGCTGGACTTTCTGGCATTTCGAAGCAACTTCAGAGGAGTTGCGGCCGATCGACATGCTGCGTCAGAAAGTTCTCGCAGAGCTGCATTGCTAGGCCACCCTTAATTGTTTCACAGGCGACGCTTGGTTTGGGGGGATGGGGATGATAAATCAGCGCGCCATGAACAAGCTTTTCGCCCAAGTCGTCGCACCGGTGGCCCGTCCCGCCGCTGACCGCCCCCTCACCCATGTCTTCGTCCGTGATCTGGTGCTCGATGCGATGATCGGCGCCTATGACCACGAACGCGACAAGCCCCAGCGCGTCCGCGTCAATCTCGACCTTCAGGTCGAGATGCGCGCCGGACCGCCGACCGACAATCTGGCCGACGTGGTGTCGTACGACACCATGATCGCCTCGGTCCGGGAGATCCTCAACGCCGGCCACGTCAATCTGGTGGAGACGCTGGCCGAGCGCATCGCCGAGCGCTGCCTGATCGACCGGCGCGTCAAGATCGCCAAGGTGCGGGTGGAAAAGCTGGACGTCTTCCCCGAAGCCGCCAGCATCGGCGTCGAGATCGAGCGGAAGCGGGCCTGAGGGTCATGAGCGTCCGGCGGCGGGCCGGCGGCGTTACCGCGCCGCCGCCAGCTTCGTCCCCTCCCCACCTCCGCCCGGCACCCCGGCGATTTCCTCGATCAGCTTGTGCAGGATCGCGGTCGCGAAACTCTCCCGGCTTTCCGCCGTCCGGACGAACGCGAACGGCCCGCCGATCACGCTTTCCACGTAATACTCCTCAAGCCAGTCATACTCGTCCAGGATCGCCAGCGCGTTGATGGTCACCCCGAGCTTCACCGCCCGGTCCCGCGCGCCCGACACATCCACCCCGGCATTGCTGAAGCCGTTGCTGCAAATGTCGATCACCCGCCGGGGTGCGGTGAACCCGCTGCCGGCGAACAACTCCACCGCCCTGTCGATGGCGCTGCCCATCGCCGTGCTGCCGTCGCGCGGCGGGCGCGTCATGTCGGCGATGCTGTCGGCGAATCGCTTGGCGTCGGCCGGATCGCCGATCCGGGTCCAGGGCACCACCGTTTCCAGCGTGTTCGGCCCCGCCCACTGGACCAGCGTCACGGCGATCGCCCTGATTGCCGCCGACGGTCAGCGCGTCCGCTATCTGAGGATCGCGGAAGGCGGCGGCATGGCCGCGCAACTGGAACTCCAGCGCGCCGGTCGTGATGCTGCCCGACGCATCGACCGCCAGCACCAGTTCCAGATCGACCGCCTTGCCGGCCTCTCCAGCCCAAGCGCCGGACGATACCGACACCAGCAGCGCCAGCACGGCCACGACCAAGCCCCGAACCCGCATCATTCACCCCAATTCCCTTATGCCGAACCCAGGGCATGGCGGACGACCTTCCGCATCACCGTGGGGATCGCGTGCTCGGACAGACGGTCCACCGGCACCCAGATCCCCTCGGCCCGCTTCCAGCCCGCACCATCCTCCGGCCCAATCCGCGCCGCCGCTACGCCAAGTTCAAGGTGAAAGTGGGTGAAGGTATGGCGGACCAGCCCCGGCAGCATCCGCCACGCCGCCTTGACCGGAGCCTGACCGCTCACGGCATCCAGCTCCGGCGCCGCACGCTCCAGCCAGTCGCTCGACGGCACCTCGATCATGCCGCCAAGCAGCCCGCTCTCCGGCCGGCGGCGCAGCAGCACCGCACCGTCCGGGTTGATCAGCCAGAACGCCATGCCCCGCCGCGTCGGCTTCTCCGCCTTGGCGGCCTTGCGCGGCAAGGTCTCCGCGATTCCCGCCGCCCGCGCGGCGCAGCCGTCATGCCAGGGGCACAGCCCGCATCGGGGCTTGCGCGGAATGCAGACGGTGGCGCCCAAGTCCATCACCGCCTGGGCATAGTCGCCGGGACGGCGATCCGGCGTGATGGTATCCGCCAGCGCGCGAAGCTTCGGCTTCACCCCCGGCAGCGGTTCCAGCACGCTGAACAGCCGCGCCATGACCCGCTCGACATTGCCGTCCAGCACGGTGGCGCGCCGGTCGAAGGCGATGGCGGCTACCGCCGCGGCGGTATAAGCGCCGATGCCTGGAAGTTGCCGCAATTGCTCTTCATTATCGGGGAACCGGCCGCCATGCTGCTCGGCAACCGTCTTGGCGCACTTATGCAGGTTACGAGCCCGCGCGTAATAGCCAAGCCCGGCCCAGGCATGAAGCACGGCGTCCAGATCGGCCGCCGCCAGATCGGCCACGGTCGGCCAGCGCCGAAGGAACTCCTCGAAATAGGGTCCGACGGTGGCGACGGTGGTCTGCTGGAGCATGATCTCCGACAGCCACACCCGGTACGGGTCGGCGGTCTTGCCGGGCAGCGCCCGCCAGGGCAGGACGCGGCGGTGTTTGTCGTACCAGTCCAGCATGGAACGCGCCAGTTCGGCGGGTTCCATCGGTCTGGCCGATTGGGGAGGAAAAAGAGTTGGTTCGGTCTGGATCGTCATGAGGTGTTGTTGCCCGGCAACAGGTGCTTTATCAATTGCTTCGTTAAGAATAGTCTCGACCCCGCCAACAACCCACCCCCGCCCCGTCAACGCTTCGGAGACCCCCATATGTCAGCTCCCCGCCCGCTAGCCCGCATCGTGCCCAAGGTCGCCGGAAAGGCGCTGGGTAAGCGCGGCATGGCGTTCGGCACCCTGATCACGGACTGGGCGACGATCATGGGGCCGGAGCTTGCCCGCAGCACCCTGCCGCAGAAGCTGGCCTTTCCGCCCGGCCAGAAGGAGGGTGCGACACTCCACCTCAAGGTTGCGGGTTCGGCGGCGCTGGAAGTTCAGCACGCCGAACCCCAATTGATCGAGCGGATCAACGCCTTCTTCGGCTATCGCGCGATCGCCCGGATCAGGCTGATCCAGGGACCGATACCCGGTGCCCCGCGCCGCCCCAAGATCCAGCGTCCCATGACGCCGGAAGAAGAAGCTGGGATTCAGCATGCGACCAGCCCCATCGAGGACGAGGAACTGCGCGAATCGCTGGCCCGCCTGGGCCGCGCGGTTTATGCCAAGACGTCCAGTTGATCCAACCACCGATCCACCAACCCTTTCATCCGTCCAAAGCTTGCCCAATCGGGTAGGCACCCCCTATACTCACTAGCTTTTGTATGCAGGAGGGCAGCTTGCGCCGCTATATGCTGGGATTGGCCATCGTCACCGTGGTCGCAGTCGGAGCCGGTATCGGCTTCATGAACACGGGCGTCATCGCCAAGGAAAGGCCGGCACCCGAAGTGATCGCAGCCGCTTCGGCCAATGCGACGTCGCCATCGGAATCCGCTTCAACGACCAAACCGACTCAGGTGGTCCAGACCCAACTGGCCCAGGCGCAGGCCAAAGCCAGCACTCAAGTCGCCCAGGCCGCCGAGAAGAACGACCCCTTGAGCGAGCGCGTGCTGGGCGATCCCAACGCGCCGATCACGATCCTGGAATATTCCTCGCTGACCTGCCCGCATTGCGCCACTTTCCACGCCAATACGCTGCCGCAGCTCAAGAAGGACTATATCGACACCGGCAAGGTCAAGCTGGTGTTCCGCGACTTCCCGTTCGACCGGGCGGCGCTCCAGGCCTCCATGCTGGCCCGCTGCTCCAACCCGGAACGCTATTTCGGCTTCCTCGACGTGCTGTTCAAAAGCCAGAACAAGTGGGCGGGCGCCAGCGATCCGGCCCAGGCCCTGGCCCAGACCGGCAAGCTTGCGGGCGTCGGCGACCAGCAGTTCAAGGAATGCCTCGCCAACGAGGCGCTGGCGAACAAGCTGATCGAGCGGCGTCTGGAAGCCGAGCAGAAGTATCAGGTCCAGTCCACCCCGACCTTCGTGATCATGCGCGGCGACACCATCGAAAAGATCGTCGGCGCCCAGCCGATCACCGAGTTCGCCAAGGTGATCGACAAGCTCGGTTCCTGACCGGAACCGGGCGTCTTAGTATAGTATGACTGGATTGGGGTCGGCCGCGCCGTGCAGTTCGTAAAGCTCCGGATTTCCGGCTTCAAGTCGTTCGTCGACCAGACGGAGCTGGTGATCGAGCCGGGCATGACCGGCATCGTCGGTCCCAACGGCTGCGGCAAATCCAACCTCGTCGAAGCGCTGCGCTGGGTCATGGGGGAAACCTCGGCCAAGAAGATGCGCGGCGACGACATGGACGACGTCATCTTCGGCGGGACCGACAAGCGCCCGGCCCGCAACATCGCCGAAGTCTGCCTAGGCGTGGACAACACGACCCGCACGGCCCCCGCCGGCTTCAACGACTTCGACGAGCTGGACATCCAGCGCCGGATCGAGCGGGGCTCCGGATCGGACTACCGCATCAACGGCAAGCTGGTGCGGGCGCGCGATGTGCAGTTGCTGTTCGCCGACAACGCCAGCGGCGCCAACTCCCCGGCCCTGGTCAGCCAGGGCCGTATCGGCACCATCATCAACTCCAAGCCGACCGAGCGGCGGGTGCTGCTGGAGGAAGCCGCCGGCATCACCGGCCTGCACTCCCGCCGGCACGAGGCGGAGCTGAGGCTGAAGGCCGCCGAAGCCAACCTGATGCGCCTGGACGACGTCATCGTCACGATGGACGCCCAGCTCGGCACGCTGAAGAAGCAGGCGCGGCAGGCGTCGCGCTACCGCAACATCAGCGAGCAGATCCGGAAGACCGAAGCGGTGCTTCTCCATCTGCGCTGGGTCGCGGCGGAAGGCGCGCTGGCGATGTCGCGGCTCGCCTTCAACGATGCCGAGGTGACCGTCCGCGACCACATGCAGGCGGTGGCGACGGAAACCACCCAGCGGACGAACGACGCCGAGGGCCTGCCCCGGCTGCGGCAGGCCGAAGCTCAGGCCGCCCAGGCGCTGCAACGGCTGGTCATCGCCCGCGAGGCGCTGGACGCCGAGGAAAAGCGCGTCGCCGAGGCGCGCAACGCCAACCAGCGCCGGCTTGCCCAGGTCGCCACCGACCTTGCCCGCGAGCGCTCGCTTGCCGAGGATGCCGATACCGCGCTGGCCCGCCTGACCGACGAGCGGGATGCGCTGATCGAAGAACAGGGCGACGAAGCCGCCGTCGAGGACTCCGCCCGCGAATCGCTGGCCGAAGCGCGCGAGGCGGTCGAAGCGCTCGACCGCGAACTGACGGCGCTGACCGAACGCACCGCCGCCGACGAGGGCCGCCGCGCCGCCCTGCAGCGGCAGGCCGCCGAACTCGACCAGCGGCTTGCCACCGCCACAAGGCGGCTGGACGAGCAGAAGCGCCAGCGCGAAGCGCTGGAAGCGGAGATAGCGTCACGCCCCGACATGGAAGCGGCGGAGGAGGCGGTGGCAGCCGCCGAGGAAGCGCTCGACATGGCGCGGGAGCGGGCGGAGGTGGCCGAGCAGGCCAAGGCCACCGCCGAGGTGGCGCAGGCGCGCCTGCGCGACGTGCAGCAGGCGGCGGACGGTGCCCGCGCCAAGCTGAAGGCGGAGGTGTCCGCCCTGGCCGAGTTGCTGGAATCCGGCTCCGGCGACCTGTTCCCGCCGCTGATCGACGCGGTGACCGTGGCTCCCGATTACGAGGTCGCGATCGCGGCGGCGCTGGGCGACGATCTGACCGCTCCGCTGGATGAGGCCGCAGCCGTCCATTGGCGCACCCTGCCCGACCTGGACGGCGTGGCGCCGTTGCCGGGCGGCGCTGAACCGCTGGCGTCCAAGGTCACGCGCACCCCCGGCGCTGAAACGCTGCCTTGGTCATATCGGCGTCGTCTCCGGCACCGCTCAGGGCGATGCCCTGGCGGCGCAGCTCAGCCCCGGCCAGATCCTTGTGACCCGCGACGGCGCTTCGTGGCGCTGGGACGGGTTGTCCGTCGTGGCCGGCGCTCCGACAGCGGCCGCGATCCGCCTGAAGCAGCGCAACCGGCTGGCCGAACTCCGGCAGGAACTGGACGCCGCCGAGGACAACGCCGCCGAAGCCCGCGAGGCGTTCGAAGACGCCCGCGCCCAAGCGGCGGAAGCCGCAGCGCAGGAGCGCCGCTGCCGCGACGCGGTACGCGACGCCTTCGGCGCCGTCGGCCGCACCCGCGATCATCACGCCAAGCTGGCCCAGGCCAACGCCGCGACCGCATCGCGCCTCACGGCGCTGACCGAAGCCGTGGAACGGCTGGAAACCGACAGGCGCGAGGCGGAAGGCCAAGTCACGCAGGCCCGCGCCACTCTGGAAGCGCTGCCGGAAGCGGGCGAAGCGCGCGAGCGCGTCGCCGAGCTTCGCGCCGATCTGGCGGAACGGCGCGGCGAGTTGGCCGGGCGGCAGAACGCCCTGGACCGCCTGCTCCGCGAAGCCCAGGGGCGGCGCCAGCGCCTTGGCGCTATCGAGGCCGAGCAGCGCGGCTGGACCAACCGCTCCGCCGGAGCCGACGAACGGCTTGCCGAGTTGATGGAGCGCGCCGAAGCCGCCAAGGCGGAGTTGGAAGAACTCGCCAGCCGCCCGGACGAGATCGAGGCCGAGCGCGCCGATCTGCTGAACAGCATCGCCGACGCGGAGCGGACGCGGAAACGCGCCTCCGACACCCTGAAGGAAGCCGAAGCCAAGCTCTCCGCCACGGAAAAGCGCCTGCGTCAGGCCGAAGCGGATCTGGGCGACGCGCGCGAAGCCCGCGTCCGGGCGGAAGCCGCCGTGGCCGCCGCCCGCCAGACGCTGGATGCCGTTCGTGAGCGGATCGCCGAAAGGCTGGAATGCGCGCCGGAGCAGACGGCGGCCCTGGCCGACCTGTCGCCGACCGAGCCCCGCCCCGATCCTCACCAGATCGAAGCGAAGCTGGAAAAGCTGGTGCGCGAGCGGGAGAACATGGGGCCGGTCAACCTGCTGGCCGAAGCCGAAGCGGCGGAACTGGACCAGCAGATCGCCGGCATGCAGAACGAGCGGGCCGATCTGGTCGCCGCCATCGGCCGGCTGCGCCAGGGCATCTCCAGCCTCAACAAGGAGGCGCGGGAACGGCTGCTGGCCTCGTTCGACATAGTCGATAAGCATTTCCAGACCATGTTCGTCCGCCTGTTCGGCGGCGGCAAAGCCTATCTGAAGCTGACCGAGGCGGAAGACCCGCTGGACGCCGGCCTGGAAATCTACGCCAGCCCGCCCGGCAAGCGCCTCCAGGTGCTCTCCCTGCTGTCCGGCGGCGAGCAGGCGCTGACGGCGCTCTCGCTGCTGTTCGCGGTCTTCCTGACCAACCCGGCGCCCATCTGCGTGCTGGACGAGGTGGACGCGCCGCTGGACGAAGCCAACGTCGATCGCTTCTGCACCCTGGTCGAGGAAATGGCCCGCGCCGGCGCCACCCGCTTCCTGATCATCACCCACCACCGCCTGACCATGGCCCGCATGGACCGCCTGTTCGGCGTCACCATGGGCGAGCGGGGCGTGTCGCAACTCGTGTCCGTGGATTTGCGGACCGGGCGGAGAGAGTTGCGGGGGCGGCGTGATTGCCGGGCCTGATTACCGGAACGTCTCGATCGCCAGATTGAAGCGCTTGAGCTTGTCGTAAAGCGTCTTGCGCGGCAACTTCAGGTTGTCGCTGACCGCCGCGATGTTGCCCTCGTGCCGCGACATCGCCTCCGACAGGATGGCCCGCTCATAGGCGTCCACCTGCTCGGCGAAGGAGGTGGTTTCGCCCGGCCCGTCCTTGATCAGGTCCAGGCTGGTGCCATGGACGCCCAGGACGAAGCGTTCCGCGACGTTGCGCAGTTCGCGGACATTGCCCGGCCAGTTGTAGGCCATGAGCTGGCGGCGCTGGGTTTCCGACAGAACCGGCGCATCCCGGCGGTAGCGCGTCGCGGCCTGGAGGACGAAGTGCTCGAACAGCAGCGGGACGTCCTCCCGCCGGTCGCGGAGCGGCGGCAATTCGACGGAGACCACGTTCAACCGGTAATACAGATCGCTGCGGAACTTCTGCTGCCGGCTCAACTCCCCCAGATCGTCCTTGGTCGCGGCGACGATCCGGGCGTCGATCGGGATTTCGCGGTTCGATCCGAGCCGCTCGATGGTGTGTTCCTGCAAGGCCCGCAGCAGCTTCACCTGAAGCGACAGCGGCATGCTCTCGATCTCGTCCAGCAGCAGGGTGCCGCCGTTGGCGTATTCCAGCCGCCCGATACGCTGGCGGCTGGCTCCGGTGAAAGCGCCGGATTCGTGGCCGAAAACCTCGCTCTCGAACATGGTTTCCGGCATGGCGCCGCAGTTGATCGCGACGAAATTGTGGTCCCGGCGGCGGGAGAACTGGTGGAGGCAGCGGGCGACCAGCTCCTTGCCGGTCCCGGTCTCCCCCAGGATCAGCACGTCGGCGGAGGTGTCCGCGACCTGAAGGATCACCCGCCGGACCTCCTGGATCGCGGCGGACTGACCGAGCATCATCGCCTCGATCCCCTCGCGGTCGGACAGCTTCCGCCGCAGCGTCTCGACCTCCAGCGTCAGGCTGCGCCGCTCCAGCGCCCGCTGGACCGAGTTGACCAGACGGTCGGTGGCGAAGGGTTTCTCGATGAAGTCATAGGCGCCGATCCGCATCGCCTCGACCGCCATGGCGATATCGCCGTGGCCGGTGATGACGACGACCGGCAGCTTGGGATCGATCCGCATGGCCTGCTCCAGCAGGGCCAGACCGTCCATCCCCGGCAGCCGGACATCGGTCACGATGACGCCGGGGAACTCCGGATGGAGCAGGTCGCGGACCGCCTCGGCGACACCGAAGCCCTTGGCTTCGATGCCGGCGATCTGCAGTGTCTGGATGCTGGCGGCCCTGACCGCGTTGTCGTCTTCGACCAGCAGCACGGTCAGGCTGTCCGGCATGGCATTGCTCCCCAACGCGCTATCCGGCCGAAGTCTGCGTCACCGGGAGCCGCCGGACAAGGCCTGATATAACTGCGCGGGCGCCGGAGGTCTGAGCGGACGCCGATACCGGCCTGCTTCCTCCTCGGTCACCAGCACGGATTCGGGGCTATCCGCCTCTTCGTCCGTCTCGTTGTTGAGGTGGCGGTTCATGCGATCGACGTCCAGAGCGCCTTCCCACTTGGCGACGACGACGGTGGCGACGCCGTTGCCGATCAGGTTGGTGAGAGCGCGGGCTTCCGACATGAAGCGGTCAACGCCCAGGATCAGCGCGATGCTGGCGACCGGGATGGTGCCGACGGAAGCCAGCGTCGCCGCCAGCACGATGAAGCCGCTGCCGGTGACGCCGGCCGCTCCCTTGGAGGTCAGCAGCAGGACGGCGATGATGCCGATCTCCTGGCGAGAGCGACAGGTCGGTGTTGGTCGCCTGAGCCAGGAAGATCGCGGCCATGGTCAGGTAGATGCAGGTGCCGTCGAGGTTGAACGAGTAGCCGGTCGGAATGACGAGACCGACGACCGACTTCTGGCAGCCCAGGTTCTCCATCTTGGCGATCATGCGCGGCAGGACCGATTCAGACGAGGAGGTGCCAAGGACGATCAGAAGCTCTTCCTTGATGTACTTGATGAACTTGACGATGCTGAAGCCGGACAGACGCGCCACGGTTCCCAGCACCAGGAAGATGAAGAGCAGGCAGGTGGCGTAGAAGGCGAGCATGAGCTGGCCCAGCGACAGCAGCGTGCCGACGCCGTACTTGCCGATGGTGAAGGCCATCGCGCCGAAAGCGCCGATCGGGGCGACCTTCATCACGATGCCGACGATCTTGAAGAAGACGTGGGCGGTCTGGTCGATGATGCCCAGCAGCGGCTTGCCGCGCTCGCCCAGGCTGAACAGCGCGAAGCCGAACAGCAATGCTATGAACAGCACCTGAAGGATCTCGCCCTCGGCAAACGCGCTGACCACCGTGCTCGGCACGATATGCATGATATAGGCGATGGTGCCCTGCTCGGCCGCCTTCGACGTGTAGGCCGCGATCGCCTTGGTGTCGAGCGCGTTGACATCGACATTCATGCCGGCGCCGGGCTGCCACAGGTTGACGACGACAAGGCCGACGATCAGGGCCAGCGTGGTCATGACCTCGAAGTAGATCAGCGCCTTCACGCCGACCCGGCCGACCTTCTTCATGTCCTCCATGCTGGCGATGCCGTGGACGACGGTGCAGAAGATGATCGGGGCGATCAGCATCTTGATCAGCTTGATGAACAGGTCACCAAGCCATTTCATGCTTTCGCCGAGCTGAGGATAGAAATACCCCAGCAGCACGCCGAGAACGATGGCGCACAGGACCTGGAAATAGAGGTGGTGATAGAACTTCTTGTGAGAAGCTGGCGCGGCGGCTGCCGCGCTTCCGGTGGCCTGCATGGTGCTTTCTCCCCTGGCCTGAGCCTTCTTGCTTAACGATCCAACTTGGGCCTGCCCGGCCCTGTCCCACGAAGGCAACGCCGGAGCCCCCTTATCAGCAGGTTCCGTGCCATATTGGGAGGCCGGCGTGGAAATTTGTAATGCGCAGGCTAAGTGATTGACTCAAAACACCCATGTTCATGACGCGCGGCTTGCCCGCATGAGCGCCGTTCCGGAATTCCGGACGATGGGGTCAATGGCGCGCGGTTCACCGGACGTTTGCCGCCCGCTCACGGCACAGCCCGGAACAGTCTCGCATGATAAACCGGCTAAATTGTTCATTTTGGAATAGTCGTTCGGGCAGCCATAAGCCTTTATTGTGCAGTATTGCGGTAGAAGCAGTCTGAGACCTTCCATTTTCACTTGAGGCACCCTTGGAACATGACGCACCGATCGCACGTTGCTGGGCAACTGTTCGCGGGGACGAGGTGCGGAAATCGAGAAACGCCGTCCGGCCGCGATCGAAATCAGGCAAGGCAAAAGTGCTATGAAGCTGTTTGAATGCGAGAGCTGCGGTCAGCCGCTCTACTTCGAGAATACGGTCTGCGAGAGCTGCGGGCACCGGCTGGGCTATATTCCCGACTTGAACAAGGTGACGGCCCTGGAGCCGGAAGGCGATCTGTGGCGGGCGCTGGGCGTTCCGGGTCAGCTTTACCGGTTCTGCCAGAACGCGGAACTGGACGCCTGCAACTGGCTGATTCCGTCCGACCATACCGAGACGCATTGCGCCGCCTGCCGCCATAACCGGACTATTCCCGACCTGTCGGACGCCGAAAACATGGCGCGGTGGCGGAAGCTGGAATGGCCAAGCATCATCTGTTCTATACGATGATCAAGCTGAAGCTGCCGCTGAAGAACCGGATCGACGATCCGGAAGGCGGGCTGGCGTTCGACTTCCTGTCGGATCAGGTGGATGCCAACGGCAACGTGACCGCCGGTGCTGACCGGCCATGACAACGGCCTGATCACGATCAATGTCGCCGAAGCGGACGACGCCGAGCGCGAGAGGCGGCGCACCCAGATGGGCGAGCCGTACCGGACGCTGCTGGGCCACTTCCGCCACGAGATCGGCCATTACTTCTGGGACAAGCTGGTCCGCGACCAGGGCGAGGAAGCTCTGGAGAAGTGCCGCGCCGTCTTCGGCGACGAGCGGGAGGATTACGCCGAGGCGCTGAAGCGGAACTACAGCATCGGCGCCCCGCCCGACTGGCAGAACAACTTCGTCAGCACCTACGCCACCGCCCATCCGTGGGAGGACTTCGCGGAGACCTGGGCGCACTACCTGCACATCGTCGATACATTGGAGACCGCCCGCTCCTTCGGCCTGAAGATCAAGCCCCGGATCAAGCTCGGCCACGAGCTTGAGGCGGAAGTGGATTTCGATCCGCACAAGGCGAAGAACATCGACGAGTTGATCGAGAACTGGCTGCCGCTGACCTACGCCGTCAACGCCCTGAACCGCAGCATGGGCCAGCCGGACTTCTACCCGTTCATCCTGTCGCCGGCCGTGATCGCGAAGCTGGGCTACATGCACGACCTGACGCATTGAGCGTCGACCTCGTAGGTCGGCCTAGAAGCGAAGCGGCAGCCGACATCAGACGCGCCTGCTATGCGGCTGACGCTTCGCTTTAGGCCGACCTACGATGGCGTCATTCCGCATAGGTCAACTCTACGGCCGATGCTTACGCCGGCGGCGAAGTGCCGGTGCCGATGTCCGCGGTCATCGGACCGACATCGGGCATTCCCATGATTTCCTCGCCGTCGTCCACCTCCACCATGACCGTGCCGTCGGGCTCGACGCTGGCGCTGTAGGTCTTGATGTTGCAGTTGCCGTTCAGGGACGATCCCGTCTTCAGGTCGAACAGCCAGTCGTGCAGCGGGCACACCAGCGAGTGGCCGCCGAGCAGGCCGTCGGCCAGCGGCCCCGCCCGGTGCGGGCAGCTTGCCTGCGTGGCGAAGACGCCGCCGTCGCGGGTGCGGAAGACGGCGACCTTGCGGTCGCCTAGTTTGAAGTTCCGGCCTTCTCCCGGCGGGATATGATGGATCGGTCCGAGGGAATAGCGTTCGGCCATGGTTCAGCCCTCCACAGGTACAAGGGATGTGAACTGGTGGCTGGTGGCGGGCGCGTCGCGTTCCAGCCAGGGATCGACATAGGCGTCGATCAATTCCTGCATCGCCTGATCCAGCCGGGCACAGATGCCCTCGCTGTCATCGACCACGATGGACTTGAGTTTCGCCATGCCGACGCGCTCGACATAAGCTGTAGGTCCGCTCCTTCCACTTGGCGGTCTCGCGGTAGTACTGCATGAAGCGGCCCATCACGAGCAGCGCTTCGTCGTGGCTTCCGACCACGCAGAGCAGGTCGCCCTTGCGGATGTGCGCGCCCGCCGCACCGCCGACATAGATCTCCCACTTGCCGTCGCCGATGGCGACAGCGCCGATATCCTTGACGTAAGCCTCGGAGCAGTTGCGCGGGCAACCGGCGGTCGCCAGCTTCAGCTTGCCGGGACTGTCGATGCCGCGGAAGCGGTTCTCGATCTTGGTCGCCAGCGCCATGCTGTCGCCAAGGCCGAAGCGGCAGTAATCGGTGCCGATGCAGCGACTTGCAGGTCCGGTAGCTCTTGCCCCAGGCGTGGCCCGCCGGCATGCCGAGGTCGCGCCAGACGCCCGGCAGGTCGTCACGCGGGACGCCGACCAGATCGATGCGCTGCCCGCCGGTCAGCTTGACCAGCGGCACGTTGTACTTCACCGCCACGTCGGCGATCCGCTTCAGCTCGTCCGGCGTGCAGACGCCGCCCGGCATTTCGGGAATGACCGAGAAGGTGCCGTCCTTCTGGATGTTGCCGTGCATCCGGTCATTGATGAACTTGGCGTCGCGCTCGTCCTCGTACTCGCTCTTCCAGATCATGGACAGCAGCGACGGCGAGGCCGGGCTTGCTGCCGGGGTCCTCCTTGCCGCCGGCCAGCACCTTGAAGACCGATGACACGGATTTCAGCCCGTTGGCGGTGATGGCCTCGATCAGTTCGGCCGTGGGCAGGGGAACGCCGGGGACGTAGTAGTGGATCGACGGGTCTTCCTCGACATCGCCGCCGGCGTAGAAGTCCACCAGCTCGTTGATGAGGCCCTTGCAGGAGCCGCAGCCCATGCCGCCGCGCGTCGCCTTCATCACCGCCGACGCGCTGCGCATCCCGCCGGAGACGCAGGCGCCGATGGCGGCCTTGGTGACGCCGTTGCAGTTGCAGACCTGGGCCTCGTCCGGCATCTCGTCCAGCGTGACCTTCTCGGCCGGCGCTCCGATGTCGAACAGCAGCGACAGCCGTTCCTCCGGCAGGGGAGTGTCGCGGTCGAAGGCCTGCATCAGGTAGGCGGCCTTGCTGATGTCGCCCATCAGGATGCCGCCGACCAGCCGCCCGTCGCGGACGATCAGCTTCTTGTAGGTGCCGCGCTTGGGCTCGGTGAACTGGACGACCTCGTCGCGCTCCTCCGTCGGTTCGGTGATGCCCATGGCGGCCACCTCGACGCCCATCACCTTGAGCTTGGTCGCCAGCTTGGAGCCGTGATACGCGGCGTCGCGGTTGCGCCCGGTGATGTTCTCGGCGAAGACCTTCGCCTGATCCCACAGCGGCGCCACCAGCCCGTAGACCCGGCCCCGGTGCTGGGCGCATTCGCCGACGACGTAGACGCTCGGAGTCATCGACCGAGCGCATCTTGTCGTCCACCACGATGGCGCGCTCCACCGTCAGGCCGGCGCGCATGCCGATCTCGGCATTGGGACGGATGCCGGCGGAAACGACGACCATGTCGCATTCCAGGCTGGTGCCGTCCTTGAAGGTCAGGCCGGTGATCTTCTCGCCGTCGTAAGTTACGGCGGTCGTCGATTTCTTCAGGTGGACCGTGACGCCCATGGCTTCCATGGACGACTTCAGCATCGCGCACCGCCCGGCCCGTCCAACTGCTGTTCCATCAGGTGGTTGCCGAGATGGATCACGTGGACGGCGCAGCCGTGGTTGATCAGACCGCGCGCCGCTTCCAGGCCCAGCAGGCCGCCGCCGATCACCGCCGCCTTGCGTGCTCTTCTTCGCGTGGCCGATGATGCCGTCGCAGTCGTCCAGCGTGCGGAAGGCGAAGACGCCGTCGCGCAGTTTGCCGTCCGGTCCGGTCATGCCCTCGACCGGCGGGATGAAGGCGCGGCTGCCGGTGGCGATCAGCAGGTAATCGTAATGGACATGGACGCCTGCGCGAAGACCGCACCGTCTTGGCCGCACGGTCGATGTCGGTGACCGGCGCTCCGGCTATGCAGGGTGATGCCGTTCTCAGCATACCAGTCCAGCGGGTTCATGACGATTTCGGCAGGGTCCTGGCTGCCGTTGAGGACGTTGGAAAGCAGGATGCGGTTGTAGTTGCCGTACCGTTCATCGCCGAACATCGTGATGTCGAACATGTCGGCGCCGCCGCGGGCGAGCACTTCCTCCACGGCGCGGGCGCCCGCCATGCCGTTGCCGATCACGACTAATTTCCGCTTGCCCATGGCTTACTCCCAAGGAAGATGGCAGGAAAGGGAAGAGGCTTCAGATTTCCATCAGGCCGATGTCGAGCACGACCGTGCCGGCCATGCCCTCGGGTGCGGCGAAGAAGATTTCCAGCTTGGTTTCCGGAAACAGGTCCTCGACCACGGCGAGCGGCACGTGGGTGACAGCCTTGGCGCCGATCGGGAAGTAGCGCATGGGAGCGCCGTTCTTGGTCAGGACCAGATAGACCAGCTCATCCAGCGAGTTGCCGGCGCGGAGATAGATCAGTTGGGTGCGCTTGTCGGACGGAACGGTGTATGACAGCGCCGGGTCAAGTTCGGCCGGGCGGCCAAGGCCGCGCCCCTCGAAATCGAAGACGCCATTCAGGAAACGGGGCGTGGCATCCATCATTTCTGGTTTCTCCCGAGGATCACAGGGGGTTATTCGAGGACTGGAGTTCAGTGCTTTGGCGGCGCATCGGCTCTTCTCGATGCGGACCGCGCAGGCCTTGAACTCCGGAATTCTTGAGACGGGGTCGAGAGCGGCATTGGTCAGCAGGTTGGCGCATCCCTTGCCGCCCCAGTGGAAGGGGACGAACAGCGTGTCCATCCTGATGGTCCGGGCTAGCCGCGCCTTGACCACGGCGTCGCCGCGCCGGGTCATCAGCCGGACCATGTCACCGGCCCGGATGCCGAAGTTGCGGGCCATCTCCGGGTGGATTTCGACGTAGGATTCAGGTTCGGCCTCGTTCAGCGCCGCGACGCGGCGGGTCTGAGCGCCGGACTGGTACTGCGACAGGACGCGGCCCGTCGTCAGCCAGAGCGGGTAGTACTGGTCAGGCTCCTCCGCCGCCGGCCGGTGATGGACCGGGTGGAAGCGGGCTTTGCCGTCGGGTGTCGGGAAGCGGTCGAGGAACAGGCGCGGCGTTCCCGCGTGCCCGGCGTCCGGGACAGGGCCAGAAGACGCCGTCTTCGGCGGCGATGCGCTCGTAGCTGATGCCGGAGTAGTCGGCGAGGCCGCCGGCGCTGGCGAGGCGCAGTTCATCGAACACCGTGCGCGGATCGTCCGAGAAGTACTGTCCGCGTCCAAGCCGCCCGGCCAGATCCTTCAGGAAGCTCATGTCGGTGCGGACACCGTGCGGCGGCGGCATCGCCCGGCGGCGGAGCTGGACCCGGCCTTCGAGGTTGGTCATCGTGCCTTCCTCCTCGGCCCACTGGGTCGTGGGGAGGACGACGTCCGCCATCTCCGCCGTTTCCGACAGGAACATGTCGCTGACCACCAGCAGGTCGAGCGCCTTCAAGCCTTGGCGGACCTTGGTCACGTCGGGCGCCGATACCGCGATGTTGGAGGCGAGCACCAGCAGCACCCGGATGCCGCGTTTCGTCGTCCCGCCCCAGTGCGGCCAGCAACTCGCAGGCCGACAGGCCGGGACCGGGCAGCGAGCTTTCCTCGACGCCCCAGATGCCGGCGATGTGAGCGCGATGCTCCGGATTGTCGAGCTTGCGGTATCCCGGAAGCTGGTCGGCCTTCTGGCCGTGCTCCCGCCCGCCCTGCCCGTTGCCCTGCCCCGTCAGGGTGCCGAAACCGCAGAACGGCTTGCCGACCTTGCCCAGGGCCAGCGCCAGATTGATGAAGGCCAGCACGTTATCGACGCCGCTGCTCTGCTGTTCCGGCCCGCGCGCGGTCAGGATCATGGCGGTCCTGGCGGTGCCGAGCATGCGCGCGGCGTCCTCGATCGCCTTGGCCGGGACGCCGGTGATCCGCTCCACCCGGTCGGGCCAGTAGGAGGTGACGGCACGCCGGACGGCGTCGAACCCCGTCGTCCGCTCTTCGATGAACGCGTGATCCAGAAGGCCTTGCCGGATCACGACGTTGAGCAGGCCGTTGGCGAGCGCGCCGTCGGTCCCCGGCGTGATCGGGAGATGCAGCGTCGCCATGCGCGGCGGTCGGAGTGACGCGGGGATCGACGACGATCAGGCGGCCGCCCCGGCGCTGGTGCTCCTCGAAATACTGCATCATCACGGGCAGGGATTCGGCGGGGTTGCCGCCGACCAGCAGGATGACGTCGGTCTCGGGGATGTCCTCCAGCGGGAACGGCATCCCCCGGTCCATGCCGAAAGCCTTGATGCCCGCCGCCGCGGCCGACGCCATGCAGAAGCGGCCGTTGTAGTCGATGTTGGGCGTCCGCAGCGCCACGCGGGCGAACTTGCCCAGCATGTAGCTCTTCTCGTTGGTCAGCCCTCCGCCGCCGAAGATCCCGACGGCGCCCAGCCCATGGGCCTGCTGGGTCGCCCGGATCGTGTCGGCGATGCGGTCCAGCGCCTCGTCCCAGGACGCGGGCCGCAAGGGACCGTCCTTGCGGTCGCGCATCAGGGGCGTGGTCAGGCGGTCGGGGGAGGTCAGCAACTCGGCGGCGGTCCAGCCCTTGCGGCACAGCCCGCCCTTGTTGGTCGGGTAGTCGCGGGACGTGACCGTCAGCCGCGTTTCCCCAGCCGCGTCATCCGGCACCAGGGTCATACCGCACTGGAAGGCGCAGTACGGGCAGTGGGTGTCGGTCGTCACCACACCAGCATGAATCAGCAGCATCCCCCGCCATCCCGTCAGACCTTCGCCGCTGTCATGTGCGCGGCACCCCAGGTCGTCCGCCAGCGGCTCTTGACGCCGGTGAGACCGAACAGGGCCAGCAGCGCCAGGGCCGCGAAGATCAGGAAACCCGCCTGATAATTGCCGAACCACTGCTTCGACAGGCCCAGGCTGGAGGCCAGATAGAAGCCGCCGATGCCGCCCGACATCCCGACCAGACCGGTCATGACGCCGATCTCCCGCCGGAAGCGCTGGGGCACCAACTGGAACACCGCGCCATTGCCCATGCCCAGCGCCTGCATGGCGCAGGCGAAGACGATCAGCGCCATCCAGGCCTGCGCCAGCCCGAAGCTGACGATGATCAGGAACGTGGCCGCCATGGCGTACATGATGCTGAGCGACTTGATGCCGCCGATGCGGTCGGCCAGATAGCCGCCGACCGGCCGCATGGCCGAGCCCATGAAGACGCAGGCCGCCGTGAAGTAGCCGGCCTCCACCGGTCCCATGCCATAGACGTCGTTGAAGTAGATGGTCAGCGAGGACGCCAGACCGACGAAGCCGCCGAAGGTCACGCTGTAGAAGAACATGAACCACCAGGCGTCCACTTCCCGGAGGACGGCGAGGTATTCCTTGAACGACTTGGGCGGCGGCGCGTCCGGGCTGTCCTTCGCCATGACGAGGAACAGGACGAAGGCGATGCCCAGCGGGATCAGCGCCAGCCCGAAGACGCTGTTCCAGCCGTACCACGCGGCCAGCGTCGGGGCGAACAGCGCCGCGAAGACGGTGCCGGAATTGCCGGCGCCGGCGATGCCGAGCGCCGTGCCCTGGTGCTCCGGCGGATACCAGCGCGACGCCAGCGGCAAGGCCACGGCGAACGACGCTCCCGCCACGCCTAGGAAGATCCCCAGCAGCATGACCTGCCAGAAGGCCGACAGCCCGATCAGCCACGCGGCGGCAAGCGCCGCCATGACGACGATCTGGCCGATGATGCCGGTCAGTTTGGGGCCGAGACGATCGACCATCAGCCCCAGCACGACGCGCAGGAAGGCGCCGGCCAGGACGGGCGTCGCGACCATCAGGCCCTTCTCGGCCGGACTTATCTGCAGTGTTTGCGCAATCTGAACGCCAAGCGGCCCGAGCAGCACCCAGACCATGAAGCTGACGTCAAAATAAAGGAATGCGGCGAACAAAGTGGGTGGATGACCCGCTTTCCAAAAACTCGCTTGCATGGAACTCCTTTCACCGAGGCTTCCCGCAGTCCCTCTGGACCGCCCGCCAATACCGTAAAATTTATTACGTTTATTGGCCTTCTGTTTGAGGACGGTACTTGGCATGCTGCAACGCAATAGCCGTGCCAGCGTCGAATTGTGGGATGAGTTCTGTTGCGGATACGAAAAATGGCCGCACCAGCCTTTGTCGATGGCTGGTGCGGCCTGGAAATGAGCCGGGGCTGAAATTACGGGCAGCCGATCACCTGCCCATAAGATGATCATTCCGTCAAAGACAGAGCAGTCTGTTTAATTTTTGGGCGTCTCCGGCTGGACCGCTGTCGGATCGTCCCGGTCGGCATCCTCGCTTTCGGGTGCTATACCGGCGACGGCGTCGTGGTCGAGCCGCTTGGCCTCCTCGATCAGCTCGCGCCCCTCGCCGGCGTCCCGGCGCCGCTCTTGGCCTTCTTCAAACCCTCCTCGGCCATTTCACGCGCCTGATCCTGATTGTCCTCGGCCATGTGCCGTCTCCCTCGATGAAAGTCTCATGAGCAACAACAACGGAGTTGCGAACCGGCTCGTTGCGACCACCTGACTCGGGGAAGCGCGACCAGCGGGCATAAGATGCTGCGGCGCATCCAATGCTCGGCTACAGTCACGCACTCTGGAATTTCGGAAGAGAGCGAGCAGGCATGCAGGAACATCCATTTGCCCAATATCTGAGGGCGCTGGGCAAGGGACCGAAGCTGTTCCGGGACCTTGAAGAGGACGAAGCCGAAGCGGCCATGGCGATGGTCCTGCGCGGCGATGTCGATCCGATCCAGCTCGGCGCCTTCCTGCTGCTGCTGCGGCGCAAGGGTGAGACGGGGGCGGAACTCGCGGGCTTCGTCCGCGCCGCGCAGTCGGTGCTGGCCCGCCCGGACGATACGATCGTGCCCGATCTCGACTGGCCCTCCTATGCCGACCGGCACCGTCAGCAGCCCTGGTTCGTCCTGTCGGCCCTGCTGCTGGCCGCCAACGGCGTCAAGGTGCTGATGCACGGCATCGACGGCGGCAGCGAGGGCTATGCGCCGACGCCGGCCGCACTGGAAAAGCTGGGCATCCACCCCTGCGCCTCGCTGAACGAGGCGGCGCGGAACCTGCGCGCCAGCAACTTCGCCTATATCAGGCTCCAGGATTTCTGCCCGGAGCTTGAGCGGCTGTTCCAGCTCCGCCCGCTGCTGGGTGTCCGCACGGCGGTCAACACCTTCGCCCGCGACATCAACCCGCTGAACGCTCCGGCGCAGATCCAGAGCGTCTTCCACCCGCCCTACCGCCCGCTTCACCAGGAAATCGCGATCCGGCTGGGCCAGCCCCGCGCCGCGATCTTCAAGGGCATCGGCGGGGAAGCGCAGCGCTCCCCCATGAAGGAATGCACGGTGGCGCTGGTGCAGGACGGCGAAACCGGCGAGGAACAGTGGCCGCCGCGCTTCACCGAGCGGCTGGAGGAAACCTACCAGTGGCGCGCGGAGGATCTGGACCCCCGCTTCCCCGCCATGCTGTGGGCCGGAGAACTGGACAACCCGGTGGCGGAGAACGCCGTGATCGCGACGGCCGCCGTGGCGCTGAAGGTGCTGGGCCGGGCGTCCTCGATCACCGAAGCCGAGGCCATGGCCGAACAACTCTGGCAAGCGCGTCCGCGCCTGCATGGCTGATCGGACACCGACCTCCCCCACGACGCGCATCCAGATCCAGTACGGCCTTGCCAGCGAGCAGGGCCGCCGCCCCCGCAACGAGGACTACGCCGGCATCTGGCTCGGCACGCCGGGCCAGCAGGCGACCCAAGGGATCGTCGCGGCGGTGGCCGACGGCGTCGGCGGCTCCAAGGGAGGCCGGGTCGCGGCGGAACTGGCGGTCCGCAGCTTCATCGACGCCTACTACGCCCAGCCGGAGACGATGGGCGTCCAGCATGCCGCCGCAAGCTCCATCGACGCCTTCAACCGCTGGCTCCACAAGCTGGGGCGGACCGACGCGCTGCTGGAGAACGCGGCCTGCACCTTCACCGCCCTGATCCTGCTGGGCCGCAAGGCCCATATCTTCCATGTCGGCGACAGCAGGGCCTACCGGCTCAGCGACAGTCAGCTGACCCTGCTGACCGAGGACCACACCCTCAAGCAGCCGGACCTCAACCACGTGCTGTTCCGGGCGGTCGGGATCGAGCCGTTCGTCCGTCTCGACCACGTGGCCGAACCGTTGCGGCCCCATGACCGGTTCCTGCTGTGCTCCGACGGCGTCCATGGCGTGCTGGGCAAGCGCCGCATCCGCGACCTGCTGCTGCGCCGCTCGGCGCCGGAGGAAGCGGCGAAGGAGATCGTCGCCACCGCCCTTGAGGCCGGCAGCGCCGACAACGTGACCGCCGTGGTGATCGACGTCATAGCCCTGCCCGCCGTCGAGCATACCGATCTGGCCCCCGCCATCAGCGCCCTGTCCATCCGCGACCCGACGCCCAAGGCGGGCGAGACGGTCGATGGTTTCCGGCTGGACAGCGTCCTGTCCGACGGGCGCTACAGCAGGCTGTTCAAGGCGGTCGATACGACGGACGGCGACAGGAACGTCGTCGTCAAGTTCCCCCAGCCCGCCGTCGCGGCGGAGAAGACATACCATCTCGCCTTCGTCCGCGAGGCCTGGGTGGCGACGCGCATCCATAACCCGTGGATCGGCGAAGTGATCGAGGTGCCGCCCGAGCGTCAGACCTGCCTCTACTCGGTCATGCCGTTCTACGAGGGCGAAACGCTGGAACGGCGGCTTGGGCGCAAGCCGCGCCTCAACCTCCGCGAGGGCGTCGGGATCGCCTCCCGGATCGCCAAGGCCGTGGCGGCCCTGCACCGGGCCGGCATCGTCCACCGCGACATCAAGCCGGACAACGTGATCCTTGAGAGCGGCGGCGGTCTGCGGCTGATCGACCTTGGCGTCGTGCGTCTGCCACGGGTCGAGGACTTCCCGGCGGCCGACATTCCGGGAACGCCCAGCTACATGGCGCCGGAACTGCTCGCCGGCCAGCCCGGCGACGAGTTGAGCGACGTCTACGCCCTGGGCGTCACGGTCTACCGCGCCTTCAGCGACCATTACCCCTATGGCGAGATCGAGCCGTTCAGCCATCCCCGCTTCGGCAAGCCCGCCCCGCTGTCGCGCTACCGCCCCGACCTGCCCGGCTGGCTCGAGGCGATGCTGGAGCGAGCCGTCGCGGTCGAGCGAAAGGAGCGAATGGCCGACGCCATCGAATTCGCCATGGAACTGGAAAACGGCCTGGAGCGCGGCGAACCCGTCAGCCCGCGCCGGGTGCCGCTGTATGACCGCAATCCGGTGCGGTTCTGGCAGATCGTCTCGGTGGCGCTGGCATTGACACTGCTTCTGACGAATCTCTAGACAGGAGTGACGCCGCAGCAAATCACCGGAGCCCGCCCCATGACGTTCATCACCGCCGCCGGCCACCGTCTCGACACAAGATGGATCGGGCCACGGGACGGTTCCGGGCCGGTGCTGGTGTTTCTGCACGAGGGGCTTGGATCGATCGAGCTTTGGCGCGATTTCCCGGACAGGATCGCGGAAATGACCGGCTGCGCCGCCCTGGTCTACTCGCGCCACGGCTATGGGCGGTCCGATCCGCTGAGGGAAAGCCGGCACGCTCGACTACCTGCACCATGAAGCGCTGGAGGTCCTGCCGGCGGTGCTCGATGAGTGCGGCATCACCGATCCCGTCCTGATCGGCCACAGCGACGGCGCGTCGATCGCCCTGCTGCTGGCGGGAGCGGGCCTGCGTCCGGTGCGCGGCGCCGTGGTCATGGCTCCCCATGTGTTCGTCGAGGATATCACCATCGCCGGGATCGAGAAGGCCAAGGCCGCTTGGGCTGAAGGCGGTTTGGCGCGCGCGCTCGCCCGCTACCACGACGATGCCGAAGGGGCCTTCCGCGGCTGGAACGAGGCGTGGCTGGCGCCGGAGTTCCGCGCCTGGAACATCGAGGAGTATCTGCCCGGCATCCGCTGCCCCCTGCTCGCCATCCAGGGCGTGGACGACGAATACGCGACGCTGGCCCAGATCGACGCCATCGAGCGTCAGGTGTCCGGCCCCTTCGAACGGCTGGACCTTCCGGAGTGCCGCCATACCCCCTGGCGCGATCAGCCCGACGTGGTCGCCGACGCCATCGCGCGGTTCGTCGGCGGGCTCCAAATTGCTGGCTAAATAAATATTATGGTTAACGAAATTTAAAGGTTTTGAGCCCAAAACTGTGCGTGCGCATTTCTGGTGCGTTTTCTTCCTTGTAAACTTGAAAGCCCCGCGCGACATCCGCTGCGGGGCTTCTTTTTTGTCGCCTGCATCGTGTCGGGCCTCAATCCCGACCGACCTCCCCACACCTACACCACCCCGTTCCACGACCGCTCCCGCAGCGGCACCCACCAGATGTCCAGAAAGCTCCAGACCATGTTCACCGTTTCCCCGTCGTCGGAGAGCGGAAACAGTGAGTCCGTCAGCCGCACCACCATCTTGCTCTTGCCGATATAGGGCCGGTCGGTCGTCAGGGGCTGGCCCGTGCTGGCGACATAGGCATAGTCGGCCCAGCCCTTGTTTCCCTCCGTCAGGTAGGGAAGTTCGGAAAAGCGGACGCCGCGCAGGTTCTTCGAGCTGATGTTGTCGATCGCCGTGCCAAGCAGCCGGAAGCGGAAGTCCAGCGGATCGCGCAGCACGTCCACAAGGGCCGTGGAGGACAGCAGGCGGGGGATTTCGACCGGATCGATATCTTTCCGCGATGGCATGCGCCGGTCGCCGCGCTTCTGGTTCCAGTAGTTCCAGGCTTCCTGGACGAGCGGCGAGCATGGGGGCGGACGGCGCATTCACGCCGGCTTCACCCAGATCCGCCCATACTCCAGTCAGGCGGGCATTTTCCTCTGAAGGCATGCTCAGCATGGTACTTCTCCGGTCGACTTTTCCACCAGCCAAGCATCATTTAGACTACATTATAAATAAATGCTTTGGCAGGCACAAGATTCTGGTACAATACGATGTAAAATCAACGCACTAAAATCGGCATGCATCCCGCACTATAACTCCAGTTATAGACATAAGACCTTGCCCTAAGCGCGAAACATCCCACTCTTTTGATTCGGTACAAATCGGCCCCTTAGTTGTTTACCTGAGAAGTCCGGATCAAGTGGGAGACGAACGTTGAGCGTTCACACGACTGAAACGGCATCAGTGCGGCACATCAAGGCGCTGCTTGTCTTTTTCGCCTGCGTCATCGGTTACGGCGCCGGCGCCATCGAACAGACGAGCTTCGGAGATCCCTGGCCAACGGCGGTGCATGTCGATGTCGCCGGGTACCGCACTTTGAACAAGTCCCCGCCACCCCCGGTCATGATTGCTGAAAAAGCGACCCAGCCGAAGCGGGTCGAGCGGTTGCTTTGATCAACTGAGATCATACCATACCGAACCTTCCCGGCAAATCGTCCCGAGACCGTCTCGGGAAACAGTACCCAGGACATATTCGCGCAGCACGGTCCGGCAGGTGACCGGATCGCCGCCCGGCCGGCTCTCCCCGGTTTTCTCAGCCCCAAGCGCCACCGCGCCGCTGGCGCCGGTCTTCGGGATTGTTCCAGGTCAGCCGGGTTCCCGCCGGCTGGTTGACCAGTTCCAGAAGGGCCGCCGCCTCGAACGGGCGGTCGGCATCGGGCACCAGAGCGGTTTCAGCGCGCGTCGCCTCCGCCGCGGCATAGGCGGCATCGACCGTCGCCTGGGCCTCCTGAGCCGCGGCCAGCTTTTCATGCGCCGCCACGGCGCCGGTCGCCATGGAAGGCAGACCGGTGACCATGGCCGCACCGCCGGTGAACGCGCCGACCATCATGCGGCGCGCCACGGCGGGGCCGTGTTCGGCGGCGATGTCCGTCAGGGCGGCGCGGACAAGGTCGGGCGGGCGCGGACCGGTGACGATCCCGGATGCGAGCTTCGTCAGCGGAACGCCCACCGTGTCGATCGGCACGTCGTCGGTGCTCATGGCTTGGGCATAGCGAGCCGCCGCAGTCGTCGGCCAAGGCGCTGAGACCCGTCCGCTCCGCCATCTGCTGGAACACGCCGCTGTCGCGGATCGCCGAATAGGCATGGTCCGTGACGCTTTCCGTTCGACGCAGGCCGGAAGCATCAGCCAGCATGCCGAGCGCCATGGATTTCACAGCAAGGGTCTTCACGGGATTCCGTCCTGTTTCCTGAAAGCGAGCGGAAGGCCGTGAGTGTTTCCACGCCCCAGGTTAACAGACCCTTATGAAAGCCCTCCATTCACCCCCGCTTGCCTCATCAAGCCGGCTGATCGACGCCTGATCCAGCTTCAGCTTCGCAGCCCCCGCGAAGTCCTTCAGTTGCTCCAGACTGGTGGCGCTGGCGATCGGGGCGGTGACGCTGGGACGGGCGATCACCCAGGCCAATGCCACCTGCGTCGGCGTGGCATGGTGCTGCGCCGCGACTTCGTCCAGTGCCGCCAGGATGGCGCGGCCCCTGTCGTTCAGGTACTTGGACACGACGCGCTCGCCGCGCGGGCTTTTGGAGGCATCCTCGGGCTTGCGGTACTTGCCGGACAGGAAGCCGCTCGCCAGCGAATAATACGTGATGACGCCAAGCCCGTGTTCCTGGCACAGGGGCTCCAACTCGGCCTCGTAGCCGCTGCGGTCGAACAGATTGTATTCCGGCTGAAGGCTCTCGTAGCGCACCAGCCCCGTCCGGGCGCTGACATCCAGCGCTTCCTTCAAGCGGGCCGCCGAGATGTTGGACGCTCCGATCGCCCGCACCTTGCCCTGGTCGATCAGGTCCTGATATGTGCCCAGCACGTCCTCGAACGGCGTCTCGGGATCGTCCGCGTGGGACTGGTAGAGGTCGATATAGTCGGTCTGGAGCCGGCGAAGCGAATCCTCGACCGAGGCGCGGATATAGGCCGGCGCCAGCCCCTTCTTGCCCGGCCCCATTTCCATCCCGACCTTGGTCGCGATCACCAGCTTGTCGCGGTCGCTCCGGCCCTTCAGCCAGGAGCCGATGATGGTTTCGGACTCGCCGCCGCTGTTGCCCGGCGCCCAGCGGGAATAGACATCGGCGGTATCGATGAAATTGAAGCCTTCATCGACGAAGGCATCCAGAACGCGGTGAGAGGTCGGCTCGTCGATGGTCCAGCCGAACACGTTGCCGCCAAAACAAAGCGGAACCACTTTGAGGCCGGATCGGCCAAGCTGCCGCTGCTCCATGGGATCAATTCCTTGAGATACGGGTACGTCGGGAGAATGGGCGGCGCTGTCCGCCCGCCCATTCCGCCAACACGGCGCCCCCAAGGGACGTTCCGGCTGAAACCAATCGCTCAGGCTTCGGTCAGGCCTCGACGCCGGAGAAGATCGCTTTCTTGATGATGGCGTGAACGCCCCAGTTTCCGTCCACGACCTGCGTGATGCCGAAATCGACGCCGAGCGACATCAGCGAAACCGCCTCGTCCTCGCTCAAGCCCTTCGCGTTCATCAGGAACTGCCGCATCTTGCGGAAGGCGTCCCGCATGGCGAGATCGACCGACGACTTCTCATAGATGACCGACTGCGCCTTGTCGCCCAACTGCTCCAGGTAGTTGGGATAGCTGAAGCCGTGCATGACCCAGTCGTCGGCGGTTTCCAGCATCGGGAAGTCCAGTCCCTCCAAAGCGGTGCCGCGCAGATCGGCCGCCTTGTGCAGGATGAACTGGAACGTCCCGGTGAAGGAGCACTCGATGGCGGTGCCGCACAGTTCCGAAG
Source organism: uncultured Alphaproteobacteria bacterium (assembly GCA_963848585.1). Classification (GTDB taxonomy): domain Bacteria; phylum Pseudomonadota; class Alphaproteobacteria; order Azospirillales; family Azospirillaceae; genus Skermanella. The sequence goes on from CAWKET010000061.1 coordinate 76,590, forward strand.
TCACCCTGCGAGGCATGCGGATCGCCCGCCGAGAACATCGCGCCGGGGACCGCCACCGGGTAATACATCGTGGCGCCCTTGCCGAGCCGCCAATTGTCCATGTTGCCGCCGAAATAGCCGGGCGGGATGCTGTCCACCATGTCGGCTTCCTTCGGCGCCACCGCCAGCACGCCGAAATGCGGGCGGACGGGGATGCGGATGCCCTTCAGCACGTCGAAGTTCTTGGTGATCGTCGAATGATCGACCGGGACGCCGGGATAGTCGATGATCTTGTGGACCACGCCGAACGGATCGGTCTGCGGCGTCCAGCGGAAGTTATAGACCGCCTTGGCCCAGTTCCGTTCACCCCGCGCATCGATCTCGTAGATCGTGACGACTTCCCGCTCCTTCGGCTCGGTCAGCAGATCCTTGTACTGATAACCCCACCACGCGGCGGCATTGCTGCCGAAGGTCTTGCCGGCGAATTCCGGGTTGGCGCTGGGACGCGGCTTCATGTCGATGATCCGGACCTCCAGCACGTCGCCCGGCTCCGCTCCCCGGATCGCCACCGGCCCGGTGCAGATATGAACGCCCAAACCTTCACCGGCGCCCCGTCCGAACAGGGAGGCATCCATCGGCCCTGCCCCGCGCCGGTCCACGTTCTTCTTATCCTTGCTCCAGTGGAAGACGCTCTCGGCACCCGGATCGCCCTTGACCATCCGCTCGGCGTCGTCATTGGCGTGATGGGTCAGCGTCTCGATGGTGACGTAGTCGCCGGGAGAGATCTCGACCTTGGCCGGCAGCGACTTGCTGAAATAGCCCCAGTGGACCGTCTCCGCCGTGGCCGGCAGGTGGTAATGGTTCGTCCGCTCCGGCTGGAGCGCCTGAGCTGCGGCGGCCATCGAAGGTGTCACGAGCGACAGCCCGCCCGCCCCCAGCACGCCCGCCCCGCCGGCCGCAGCGAACGCGCTTTTCAGGAACGAGCGCCGCTCGTGATCCATGGTGTTCAGAAAGTTTCGGCGATGCTCCTCGAAATCCGGACAGTTCCTGTCGTCGCCCTGGCACATGCTTTTCTTCTCCGATCAGACATATGGGCCCATTGTTCCAGGCCCATTCGCGCCGATGCGCATAATATAGTATGCAATTTATGGACCCGTCGTCCCCTCCATTCGCCGCCACCCAAGTGCGGCACCAGGGAACCTGAAGGGGCACAACTTTGTTGATCATTAAATTCCCGTTTTGATTTCAGGACACGCCGCATGCGCATGCTATCTCCGGCCTCGTTCTTCCTTGCCGCAACCGCAGTCGCTCTTGCCGGATGCGGCGAGGAAGCGACGCTGCCCGTCGCCGCCGGGACCGGCCCCCAGCCGCAGTTGCCGGCTCCCAATGAAACCCTGATCCCCACCGTCAACGTCGCTCCGGCCAAGGGCTGGCCCGAGGGCGGCATGCCGAAAGCGGCGGACGGTCTTCAGGTGGCGGCCTTCGCCGATGGCCTGGACCATCCGCGCTGGCTCCACATCCTTCCCAACGGCGATGTTCTGGTGGCGGAATCCAATGCCCCGCCCAAGGAGGGAGGAAAGGGCGGGATCAAGAGCTGGGTCCAGGGTCTGCTGATGAGCCGCGCCGGGGCCAAGACGCCCAGCGCCAACCGCATCACCCTGCTGCGCGACACCAACGGCGACGGCGTTGCCGACAGCCAAGTCGGTCTTCCTGGAAGGGCTGTTCTCGCCGTTCGGGATGGCGCTGGTCGGCAAGGATCTCTACGTCGCCAACGCCGACGCGATCCTCCGCTTCCCCTACGAGGAAGGCCAGACGAAGATCACGGCCCCCGGCACCAAGGTCACGGACCTCCCCGGCGGCCCGCTCAACCACCACTGGACCAAGAACATCATCGCCAGCAAGGACGGGCGGCACCTGTACGCGACCGTCGGGTCGAACAGCAATGTCGGTGAAAACGGCATGGAGATGGAGGAAGGCCGCGCCGCGATCTGGGAGATGGACCTGTCGAGCGGCCAGAAACGCATCTTCGCCTCGGGCCTGCGCAATCCCAACGGCATGGCCTGGGAGCCGACGACGGGCAAGCTGTGGACGGCGGTCAACGAGCGTGACGAGATCGGCAGCGACCTTGTGCCCGACTACATGACGTCCGTCCAGGACGGCGGCTTCTACGGCTGGCCCTACAGCTATTACGGCCAGCATGTCGATACCCGGGTCGAGCCGCAGAGGCCCGATCTGGTGGCGAAGGCGATCGTTCCGGACTATGCGCTGGGGCCGCACACGGCATCGCTGGGCTTGTCGTTCTCGAACCCCGACACGCTGAACGAGCAGTTCGCCAGCGGCGCCTTCGTCGGCCAGCACGGCTCGTGGAACCGCAAGCCGCACAGCGGCTACAAGGTGATCTTCGTGCCCTTCGCCGACGGCAAGCCGACCGGCACGCCGGTCGATGTCCTGACCGGCTTCCTCGACGGCGAGGGCAACGCTCTCGGCCGCCCGGTCGATGTCAGGCCGGATGGCAAGGGCAGCCTGCTGGTCGCCGACGATGTCGGCAACCGCGTCTGGCGGGTTTCGGCTGACACCGGACGCCGGCGTCGCGACGCAGCAGTAAGCGACAAAAAGCGAAACCGGCGGCGGGAATCGTCCCGCCGCCGGCTCTTCGGATCATCGAAGCGTCACTCGCTGAATGCTTCTTCCCGCTTCGAGCGGATATTGGGCAGAAGCACGACGGCCAGCAGGCCCAGAGAAACCAGCAGCAGAGCCAGGCTGAGCGGCTGCGTCACGAACACCGTGGCATCGCCCCGGCTGAGCAGCATGGCGCGGCGCAGGTTTTCCTCCAGCATCGGCCCCAGCACGAAACCGAGCAGCAGGGGCGCCGGCTCGAAATCCAGCTTGATCAGCGCGTAACCGACCAGTCCGAACAACGCCATCATGAAGACGTCGAAGGTGCTGTTGTTGACGCTGAACGCGCCGATGCAGCAGAAGGCGATGATGGCCGGGAACAGGAGGTGGTACGGGATCGTCAGCATCCGTACCCAAAGCCCGATCAGCGGCAGGTTGAGCAGCACCAGCAGCAGGTTGCCGACCCACATCGACGCGATCATGCCCCAGAACAGCTCCGGCTCGTCGGTCATGACGATGCGGGCCGGGCTTGATGCCCTGGATGATCATGGCGCCGATCATCAGCGCCATGACCGGGTTCGACGGGATGCCGAGCGTCAGCATCGGAATGAAGGAGGTCTGCGCCCCGGCGTTGTTGGCCGATTCCGGGCGCGGCGACGCCTTCGATAGCCCCCTTGCCGAACTCCGCGCGGTTGGGCGAGATCTTCTTTTCGATGGAATAGGCGGCGAACGACGCCAGCATGGCGCCGCCGCCGGGCAGGATGCCGAGGATCGAGCCCAGCGCCGGTGCCGCGCAGGACGGGACCGACGATCCGCTTGAAGTCAGCCTTCGACGGCATCAGGCCGCTGACATGCTTGACCATGACGCTGCGCGCGTATGCTCGTGCTCCAGATTGCGCATGATCTCGCCCAAGCCGAAGACGCCCATGCGCAGCGCCACGAAGTTCGAGCCCGTCGGCCAGTTCCGGCATGTCGAAGGTGAAGCGCTGGCGTGCCGGTGTCGACATCGGTGCCGACCAGCCCGAGCAGCAGGCCCAGCACGATCATCGCGAAGGCCTTGAGCAGCGAGCCGCTGGCCAGCGCCACCGAGGCGACCAGCCCCAGCACCATCAGCGAGAAATATTCGGCCGGGCCGAACTTCAGCGCCACGTCGGCCAGCGGCGGCGCGGCGACGGCGAGCAGGATCGTGGCGACCGTGCCGGCGAAGAACGAGCCGAGCGCCGCGGTCGCCAGCGCCGGACCGGCGCGGCCCTGTCTGCGCCATCTGGTAGCCGTCGATCGCGGTGACCACGACTGGACGACTTCGCCCGGCAGGTTGATCAGGATCGCCGTGGTGGAGCCGCCGTACTGCGCGCCGTAGTAGATGCCGGCCAGCATGATCAGCGACGAGACCGGCGGCAGGCCGAAGGTGATCGGCAGCAGCATCGCGATGGTGGCGATCGGCCCCAGGCCCGGCAGCACGCCGACCGCCGTTCCCAAGGCACGCCGACGAAGCAGTAAAGCAGGTTGAAGGGGCTGAGCGCGGTGGCGAAACCGAGCCCGAGATCTCCGAGAAGTTCCATGGGGAATGTCTCCTACCGGGCAACGGATGGCGGATCGACCAGGGCGATGGCCGACGCCAGCGGCGATCCCTGCTCAAGGCTCAACCACGGGCCGGTCAAAGGCAGCGGCAGGCCCAGCAGTTGGATGAACAGGAACGTGCAGAACACCGCCAAGCCGGCCGAGAGTGAAAGCGAACTGCGGAGCGCCGCGTACCGGCTGGCCCAGGCCGACGCCAGGACGACCCCGAGCACCACGGGCGCCAAGCCCAACCCACGCACCGCGAAACCGAAGAAAACCGCCCCTCCGATGATCAGCAGCAATCCGCGCCAGGGCAGAGGGGTCGAGCCGCCCTCGCCCGCCGGGCACCGCAGCGCCAGCACCGTGATCGCAAGCCCCAGCGCCATCATCAAAACGCTGAGAACGGTTGGAAAGTAGCCGGGTCCCATCCGGAAAGAAGAACCCATGTCAAGATCGCGGCCGACCATCAGGAAACCCGCACCGATCGTCATCACGATCAGGCCTCCTATGACATCCCTCCGCCTTCGCATCGATGTCACCGCTCCATCCTCCCTTTTTTCATGTCGCCGGTTTTCATGTCACCGGTGGGATCAATCCGGGATCAATCCAGCCCGATGCCGGCCTTCTTGATGACCCCGGCCCAGCGGCTCAACTCCTCCTTCATGAAATCGGCGAATTCCTCGGGGGTGTTTCCGACCGGTTCGGCGCCTTCGATCTCCAGTCGCGGCAGGACTTCCGGGCTGTTGATCGCCTCGACCGTCGCGTCACGCAGCGTCTTCACGATCTCCGGCGGCGTGCCCTTCGGCACCGCGAAGCCGTACCATGCGGCGGCCTGGTAGCTCGGCCAGCCGCTTTCGGCGATGGTCGGCACATCGGGCAGCCGCTTGGTGCGGTGCGAGGTGGTGACCGCGAGCGGCCGCAGTTTCCCGCTGTCGAGAAAGCCGAAGACCGACGGGATGGTCGTGACCATGAAGTCGAGCCGGCCGCCGAGCAGATCGGTGATCGCCGGCCCCGCTCCCTTGTAAGGCGCGTGGACCATGTCGAGACTGGCGGTTTCCGCCAGCAGAAGCGTTGCCAGATGGCTGGCCGAGCCATTGCCGGCCGACCCGTATGTCATCTTGCCCGGCTGCTTCGCCGCGTCCTCGACAAGCTGCTTGACGGAAGTGTAGGGGGAGGTTTCCGGCACCACGACCACCAGCGGCGCTTCCGCGATCAGGGTGATCGCATCGAAGGCGGTCAGCGGGTCGATCTTGACGTTCTTGAACAGGTGCGGATTGACGACCATCGGCCCCTGGTTCGCCATCAGCATCGTGTAGCCGTCGGGGTCCGACTTCGCGGCCTGCTGCGTCGCCAGATTGCCGCCGGCCGTCCCGTTGTTCTCGACGACGACCTGCTGCCCCAACTTGGCGGTGATGCCCTGCGCCACGACGCGGGCGATGGCGTCGGTGCCGCCGCCGGCGGCATAGGGCACCAGCAGCCGGATCGGCTTCGTCGGATAAGTCTCCGCCAGCGCCGGCTGGCCGAGGACCGACGCCAGAACGGCGGCGACCGCGATGAATCCACTCTTCCTCTTCAGCATTTCCGTTCCCTTTCCTGATCGTTCGTTCAGTCTCCGCAGGCTCGATCCCGCGCTGTCGATCAAGGTTTTATCAGGTTAGGTTAATTCCGTGAAATGCATACATTTGTGTGATTGATGCGTTTGACGCATCAGCCTTCCAGGAATCCAGCAGCATCTCCAAAAACTGCGACGCCGTGGGCGACAGGACGCCGCCGCGGCGGCGGACGACGCCGATGGTCCTGGATATCTCGGGCTGAACCACCGGGATGGTCCGGATGATCGGGTGATCTCCGGCGGGTGTCGCGAGTTTCGGCAGCAGCGCCACACCCAACCCCGCCTCGACCAGCCCGAGCGAGCCGGACAGGTGCGTCACCTCGTACGACCAGTTGAGCCGCAATCCCTGCTGGGTCAGGGCGTTCTCGATCAGCGCGCGGTTGCCGCTGGTCCGCCCCACCGTGATGACGCGGTGGGGTTCCAACTCCTTCCATGTCACCTGCTGGCGTGACGCCAGCGGATGATCGTGGCGGCAGGCCAGCACGAAGGGGTCTTCGGTCAGGGGCATGAAGTCGATGTCGGGATGGGACGCGCCGATGAAGTTGATGCCGAAATCGGCCTCCCCCCGCGCCACGGCTTCAAGCCCCTCATTGGCGCTGACATCCAGGATGCGGATGCGGATGCGGGGATAGGCGGCGCTGAACCGGCTTATGGCGCGGGGCAGGAAGTAGAATACCGCTGTCGGCACCGAGGCGATCGACACCAGACCGCCACTCCTCGCCCCCAGATCGCGGATGCTGAGGACCGACGTTTCGAACTCGTCCAGGAAGCGCCGGACCTTCGGGATGAAATCCCGGCCCACCATGGTCAATGCCACGTGCCGGGTCGAGCGCTCCAGCAGGGGCGCGCCCAAGCTTTCCTCCAGCTTCTGAATACGGCGGCTCAAGGCGGGCTGCGACAGGTTCAGCGCCTTGGCGGCCCGGTGGAAGCTGCCCAGATCGGACACCGCGATAAAGGCCCTGAGATCGACAAGCTCGAAATTCATCCGCCCCTCCCCCATGGCGCCGGTACGCGGCGGCGCCATGGTTTTTGATTGATCCGTTGGTCGCAATAATAAGTCAGATCTTTGCATTTCCCAAGCAGTCAAGGAAAGCGGATAGTCCCGCCAACAAAGAATTCACACGGCGGCATGGAAACGATGGTTCGGAGGGAGGGCGAAAGACATGGCAACAGGTGACCAGATCCAGATCCCCTGCGTCATGATGCGCGGCGGCACGTCGCGCGGACCTTTCTTTCTGGCGTCGGACCTTCCGGCCGATCCCAACCAGCGGGACGCCTTGCTCCTCTCGATCATGGGGGCCGGCCATGACCTGGAGATCGACGGCATCGGCGGCGGCAATCCGCTGACCAGCAAGGTCGCCATCGTCGGTCCCTCCACCGTTCCCGGCGCCGATGTCGATTACCTGTTCGCTCAAGTGAAGGTGACCGAACGCACCGTCGATACGTCACCCAACTGCGGCAACATGCTTGCCGCCGTGGCCCCCTTCGCGATCGAGGCGGGACTGGTCCGGGCACGGGACGGCGTCACCTCCGTCCGCATCCACAACGTCAATACCCGCAAACTGATCGAAGCGCGCGTCCTGACGCCGGACGGCAAGGTGACGTATGAGGGAGGTGCCGCGATCGACGGCGTTCCCGGAACCGCCTCCCCCATCCAGCTCGCTTTCATGAATGCCGCCGGTTCCAAGACCGGCCGGCTGCTCCCCACCGGGATGGCGGCCGAGCGGATCGACGGGATCGAGGTTTCCTGCATCGACGCCGCCACCCCGATCATGCTGGTCCGGGCGGCGGATCTCGGCAAATCCGGGTTCGAGGCGGCGAACAGCTATCGCGCCGACCCTGCCTTCATGGCCCGGCTGGAAAGCCTTCGGGTCGAAGCCGGCCGGCGCATGGGCTTTCCGAACGCCGCCGATCTGGTCATCCCGAAGCCGGTGCTGATAGCGCCCGCCGTCAATGGCGGCACCCTGTCGGCCCGCTACTTCATGCCCCATGACTGCCACCGCGCCCTGGCCGTCACGGGAGCGGTCGCGGCCGCGACATCCTGCGTCACGCCCGGCACCATCGCGGCTGACATGGCGGGGCCGATCGCACTGCCCGACGACATCACGATCGAACATCCATCGGGCCGGATCACCGTGCGGCTCGAACCGAACTCCCGGCAGGCGGCGCCGGTCGCCAGCGTTCAGCGCACCGCCCGCAAGCTTTTCGAAGGCGCGGTTTTCGCGCGACGGTCACACATGCCGCGCGAGATGCCGGCCGCGAGGCTGTGACGGTGACGCCATGACTGATATATCCGACTTTCCAATGCTTTCAGGACAAAAAACCAACGAGAGGAACCGCCGCTATGACATCCGGCACCGGTATTGATTTCAAAGAGTGGATCGGCCGCACCGAAACGGTCTCGGATGTGGTGACGCCCACCCCCTATGCCGCACTGTCCGCGACGCTCGACCGTCCCGCGAACGCCCGCGCTCCGGGAACGCCGCTGCCGGCGCTGTGGCACTGGCTGTACTTCCTGCCGCTGCACCGGCAGTCGCGAGATCGGCCCGGACGGCCACGCCGAAGCGCGGCGGCTTCCTGCCCCCGGTGCCGCTGCCGCGCCGCATGTGGGCGGGCAGCCAGTTCGCAGTTCCACGCGCCGATGCGGGTCGGCGACGCGGTCGACGCGCACCTCGACCATCGACGACGTGACGGAGCAAGGAGGGCCGCACCGGCCCGCTGGTGTTCGTCAAGGTGCGCCACGAGATGCGCCGCAACGGCAGCGCCGACCCCGCCATCGAGGAGTTCCACGACATCGTCTATCGCGAAGCGCAGCGGCCCGGCGATGTCGCGCCGCCGCCCCAGGCCGCGCCGACTGGCGCCGCCGTGGCGAGCGCGAGGTCGTGCCCGACGACGTGCTGCTGTTCCGCTACTCGGCGCTGACCTTCAACGGCCACCGCATCCACTACGACCGCCGCTACGTGACCGAGGTCGAGGGCTATCCCGGCCTGATCGTGCACGGCCCGCTGATCGCGACGCTGCTGCTCGACCTGCTGCGGCGCAAGCTGCCGGACGCCGACGTCGCGAGTTCCGCTTCAAGGCGGTGCGCCCGACCTTCGACCTGCAACCCGTTCTCGGTCAGCGGCGCAGCCGCAGGCCGACGGCAAGACCTTCCATCTCTGGGCCGCAGGACCACGAAGGCTGGCTGACGATGGATGCCACAGCGGTCATTCGATAAGGGGCCGGGCACATGAAACCTCTGGCTGGAACAACGATCGTCACGCT
>CAWKET010000062.1:0-28105 GCA_963848585.1 uncultured Alphaproteobacteria bacterium
CTTTCCGGAATTTCACTCATTGTGCGGTGTTCTTTGTATTGAGCCGATAGAGCTCCTGATCGACGGAGGGTCGATCTGAGTTGGAGGAAACCGAGATGACAATATTCGCTCGCTCAATGCTCACCGGGTTGGTGGTTGCTGCCGCTCTGGCCGCTGTTCCGGCCTACGCGGAGACGACGTCGTTCAAGGCCGACCTCAAAGGAGCGTCCGAAGTTCCCCCCACCACAAGCCAGGGCACCGGGAACGTGACCGCGACGTATGACACGACGAGCAAAAAGCTCGCGTGGAAGGGCACCGTATCAGGCTTGAGCGGTAATGCTACGGCGGCTCACTTTCATGGCCCTGCCGAGGCCGGCAAGAACGCGGGCGTGCTCGTGCCTGCCCCTGGTGTCACGACCGGCCCCTTCGAAGGTTCGGCCACACTGACCGATGATCAAGCCAAGGCGCTGATGGCTGAACAGACCTACTTCAACGTTCATACGGCCGCGAACCCGAATGGCGAAGTGCGCGGGCAGGTTATGAAGGCGCAGTAAACCCAGATCTTGCCATGGATTAGCTGCTCAGCCGATCGACATCAGGCTGGCGTTGCCTCCCGCTGCCGCCGTGTCGGTGCTGACGGACTGTTCTTCGACCAGGGGAACCAGCCCGTAGTCCTGCGCGCCGGACGCCAGGGCGTCGCGGCTGATGCCTTGGGCGGAGACTATCGGGCCGGGGCGGGTTGCCAGTTGGCGGTTCAGGTCGCGGAGAGCGTCGCTGTCGCCTTCGAACAGGACGGCCTGGAAGTCGGGGGTGGTGGTCCAGTCTGGGGTGGGGGTGATGTGGTCGCGCAGGTCCTTGGGCAGGTCGGGCAGGGGGCTGGTTGCCGGGATCAGCGCCTTGTTGCCGGTCGCCAGGGCGGCGCCGATCTGGAGCAGCAGGCCGGTTTCGGTCTGGGGCAGGCAGAGGACGGTGCCGCGCGCGTGGACGCGGTAGAGGTTCCGCTCGCCGACGGGGCCGGGGAGGGTTAGGACGGTTCCGGTGGGGGAGTGCTCGATATAGCTGCGGCAGCGGGCGGCTTCCGTGGTGTTTCCGCGTGCGGCCAGCCAGTCGGCGAAGGCGGTTGCCGCCGGGGGGCGCTTGTCGGGGGCGGGGCGGAGGGCTGGCGGGACTGGGGGAGAGACGGACGAGCAGGCGCTTCAGGTAGAGCGGGCCGCCGGCTTTGGGGCCGGTTCCGGACAGGCCGTGGCCGCCGAAGGGCTGCACGCCGACGACGGCGCCGATGATATTGCGGTTGACGTAGATGTTGCCGGCGGCGATGCGCTCGCTGACGTGGGCGATGGTCTCGTCGATGCGGCTGTGGACGCCGAAGGTCAGGCCGTAGCCGGTCGCGTTGATGGCGTCGATCAGGCTTTCAAGCTTGTCGCGCCGGATAGCGCAGGATGTGCAGGACGGGGCCGAAGACTTCCCGGGTGAGTTCGGAGACGTCGTTGATCTCGATGATCGTGGGGGCGATGAAGGTGCCGTGCTTCGTGGCCGGAGGCAGGGGCAGTTGCCGGACGGCGCAGCCGCGCGATTTCATCGCTTCGATGTGGTCGCGGATGCCGCTCTGGGCTTCGGCTGAGATGACGGGGCCGACATCGGTGGAGAGGTGATCCGGGGAGCCTGTGGCCAGTTCGGCGAGTGCTCCTTCCAGCATCGTGAAGACGCGGTCGGCCACGTCGTCCTGCACGCAGAGCAGGCGCAGGGCGGAGCAGCGCTGGCCGGCGCTGTCGAAGGCGGACATCAGCACGTCGCCGACGACTTGCTCGGGCAGAGCGGAGGAGTCCACGATCAGGGCGTTCTGGCCGCCGGTTTCCGCGATCAGCGGGATCGGCTGGCCTTGCGGGTTCAGGCGGTCGGCCAACTGGCGCTGGATCAGCCGCGCCACGTCGGTCGAGCCGGTGAACATCACGGCCTGGGTGTGGGGGGATGCGACCAGCCGCGCGCCGGTTTCGCCGGCTCCGGGGAGGAGTTGCAGGGCTGCGGGAGGGATGCCGGCTTCCAGCAGGATGTTGACGGCCTGGGCCGCGATCAGCGGGGTTTCCTCGGCCGGTTTGGCGAGGACGGGGTTTCCGGCGGCCAGCGCCGCCGCGACTTGGCCGGTGAAGATCGCCAGCGGGAAGTTCCACGGGCTGATGCAGACGACAGGGCCTAGGGGGCGGTGGGTGTCGTTGGAGAAATCGCGGCGGACCTGGGTCCCGTAGTAGCGCAGGAAATCGACCGCCTCGCGCACTTCGCCGATGGCGTTGGGCAGCGATTTGCCGGCTTCGCGGACGATCAGGCCGAGCAGGGCGGACATCCGCGATTCCATCAGGTCGGCGGCGCGGAGAAGGCAGGCGGCGCGCTGGTCCGGCGGGGTCGCGGCCCAGACGGCTCCGGAGGTCGCGGCATGGGTCAGGGCGGCATCGACTTGGGCGGCGGAGGCCTCGATCACGGTGCCGACGGTGTCGCGGTGGTCGGCCGGGTTCAGGACGTTGCGGGCTTCGCCGGTTTGGGGGCCGTCGGCCAGCAGGGGGACGGCCTGGTAGCGGGTCTCGGCGCTGGCGAGCAGGGCTGCGGAGAGGGAGGCCAGGCGCTGTTCGTTGGTCAGGTCGAAGCCGGCGGAGTTCTCCCGCTCACCGTTGAACAGGTCGCGGGGCAGGGCGATCTTCGGGTGCGGGGCTCCGATCGGCTCGATGGTTTTGGCGACGGCGACCGGGTCGGCGATCAGCTTGTCGATCGGAGACGTTGGGGTCGGCGATCTGGTTGACGAAGGAGGTGTTGGCGCCGTTCTCCAGCAGGCGGCGGACAAGGTAGGCCAGCAGGGTTTCGTGGGTGCCGACGGGGGCGTAGATCCGGCAGGGGCGGTTCAGCTTGCCCTTGCCGACGACTTCCTCATACAGCGGCTCGCCCATGCCGTGCAGGCATTGGAACTCGTACTGGCCGGCGTGGTAGTTGCCGCCCGCCATGGCGTAGATGGCCGACAGCGTATAGGCGTTGTGGGTCGCGAATTGCGGGAAGACGGCGTCGGGGGCCGCCAGCAGTTTGCGGGCGCAGGCGATGTAGGAGACGTCGGTGTGGACCTTGCGGGTGAAGACGGGGAAGTCTTCCAGGCCTTCGACCTGGGCGCGCTTGATCTCGCTGTCCCAATAGGCGCCCTTGACCAGCCGGATCATCAGCCGGTGGCCGCTGCGGCGGCCCAGATCGATGATGTAGTCGAGCACGAAGGGTGCGCGCTTCTGGTAGGCCTGGACGACGAAGCCGATGCCGTTCCATCCCGCCAGATCGGGGTCGAAGCAAAGCTGCTCCAGCAGGTCGAGCGAGAGTTCCAGCCGGTAGGCTTCCTCGGCATCGATGTTGAGGCCGATGTCGTAGGTGCGGGCGAGCAGGGCCAGGGCTTTCAGGCGGGGCAGCAGCTCGGTCATCGCGCGCTCCTGCTGGGCGCGCGAGTAGCGGGGGTGGAGGGCCGAGAGCTTGACCGAGATGCCGGGGCCTTCGTAGATCCCGCGCCGGTCGGCGGCCCGGCCGATGGCGTGGATCGCCTGTTCGTATTCGCGGTAGTAGCGGTCGGCGTCGGCGGCGGTGACGGCGGCTTCGCCCAGCATGTCGTAGGAATAGCGGAAGCCCTTGGCTTCCATCCGGCGGCTGTTCGCCAGCGCTTCGGCGATGGTCTGGCCGGTGACGAACTGCTCGCCCATCATCCGCATGGCGATATCGACGCCCTTGCGGATCACCGGCTCTCCGCCGCGCGCGATCAGGCGGGTGAGGGCGGAGGACAGGTTCGCCTCGCTGGTGGTCGAGGTCAGGCGGCCGGTGACGACAAGGCCCCAGGTGGCGGCGTTGACGAACAGGGACGGGCTGTGGCCGAGATGGGAACTACCAGTCGCCGACGCCGATCTTGTCGCGGATCAGCGCGTCGCGGGTGGCGCGGTCGGGGATGCGCAGCAGCGCTTCCGCCAGACACATCAGCGCCACGCCTTCCTGGCTGGACAGGGAGTATTCGTGGATCAGGCCCTCGACGCCGCCGGAGCGGGACTTGCCGCGCAGCGCCTCGGTCAGCTTGCGGGCGAGGTCGGTGGCGGCTTTGGTGACGGGGGCGGGGAGGGTGGCCTCGGATAGGAGCAGGGGGAGGCATTCCGGCTCGGGGCGGCGGTAGGCGCTGGTGATCTTGGCGCGCAGCACGCTCTGCGGCTGGACGTTCTGGGCGAATTCCAGGAAGGGCTGGAAGGGGGCGTCGGGCGGGCTGATCCGCGCCGTTTTCCAGCAGGGCACGTCGGTGCGGCTGTCGCCGAGCAGGTCGTCTACGCCGTCGCCGCGCTCGATCCGTTCCAGCACGGACAGGATGGATTGCTTGATCAGCCAGTGCGGCGAGCGGCCCATGGCCTCGGCGGCGGTTTTAAGACGCGTACGTAGTCCGTCGTCGATCTTCACACCGATCGTCGTGCTCGCCATCACCTGATCTCCCATGCGGATGATCAGTAAGACGTACAGAAGGCGCAACCCGCTGTCAACGAAAAGGCGCAACCCGGTATGTGGCGCGGTTGCGCCTGCGGTTATCCTTTGTTTCAGGGGTAGGTGGCGGTGTTTGTGCTGCCGTCGGCTTTTTCGCTGTGGTATGCGGCCTTTATGACCATTCAAGGAGTTTACCAGCATCATGACGACCAAACCGAGCCTCAAGCTGACCCATGAAGGCGCTCTGAAGGCGCTGTCCGCCGCCATCGCCAAGGCCCAGGAGATCGGCGTTCCGCAGAACATCACCATCGTGGACGAGGGCGGCAACATGCTGGCCTTCGTGCGGATGGACGGCGCGAAGTTCCTGTCGATCGAGACTTCCAAGTCGAAGGCGCTTTCCGCCGCGTCGCATCGCACGGCCACCGGTGGGATTCCGGCGGCGCTGGAAATGAAGCTGGCCATCGCGTCGGGCGGCCGGCTGACGAATGCCGAGGGCGGGTTGCCGATCTTCATCGAAGGCGTTTGCGTCGGCGCTATCGGCGTCGGGTCGGGCACCAGCGCCCAGGACGTTGAAGTTGCGCGGGCGGGTCTCGCCGCGATCGGCGCGCAGGAGAAGGGGGCGTAAGCCCCCAACTCTTGCTTGGTCCTCCGGGATAAGAACGTGCGTTCGTATTCAGGCGCGTGTACCTTTGCAGAAAAAGGAAACCGGAGGAAACCCATGCTGACGCGCCACGACGATTATGCGGAGCTTGCCCGAGAGCTTCGTCTGGAAGGTGCCGGATCGCTACAACATCGGCGTCGATGTCTGCGACAGGCACGCCGATGATCCCGGCCGGGTGGCCCTGATCGTGGAGGAGGAGGACGGCACGGTTCGCCGTCATACCTTCGCGGAGATGCGGGCGCTGACCAACCGGCTGTGCAACGTGCTGGTGGCGCATGGGCTTCAGCGCGGCGACCGGCTGGCGGTGCTGCTGCCGCAGTCGCCGGAGACGGCGATCGCGCATGTCGCCGGCTTCAAGGCGGGGCTGATCACGATCCCGCTGTTCGCTCTGTTCGGGGCGGAGGCGCTGGAATACCGGCTGGGCGACAGCGGCGCTCGGGTGCTGGTGACCGACGTGGCCGGGTATGAAAAGGTGGCGCCGCTGCGCGACCGGCTGCCGGGGCTGGAACTGGTGCTCTGCATCGATGGCGCGCCGGAGGGGACCGTTGGGTTTCAGGAGGCGCTGGCGGGGGCTTCGGATGAGTTCACGCCGGTCGATACCGGGCCGGACGATCCCGCCGTCATCATCTACACCTCCGGCACCACGGGCAATCCGAAGGGGGCGCTTCATGGGCATCGGGTGCTGCTGGGGCATCTGCCCGGCGTGGAGTTGCCGCATGAATTCTTCCCGCAGCCGGGCGACCTGTTCTGGACTCCGGCGGACTGGGCGTGGATCGGCGGGCTGTTCGACGTGCTGATGCCGGCTTGGCATCATGGCGTGCCGGTGCTGGCGCACCGGTTCCGCAAGTTCGACCCGCATGAGGCGGTCGAGCTGATGAAGCGCCATGATGTGCGCAACGTCTTCCTGCCGCCGACCGCGATCAAGCTGATGCGCCGGGCCGGCGTTACGGGGGAGGGGCTGAATCTCCGCACGGTCGCCAGCGGCGGCGAGACGCTGGGGGCAGAGTTGCTGGAGTGGGGCCGGTCGGTGTTCGGCGTCACCATCAACGAGTTCTACGGCCAGACCGAATGCAACCTCGTCGTCGGCAATGCCGCAGCTCATCTGGGCTTCCGCGCCGGCTCCATGGGGCGGGCGATCCCCGGCCATCGGGTCGAGGTGATCGATGAGCGGGGCGATGTGGTGCCGGCCGGGACCGTCGGGGCCGATCGCCATCCACCGGCCGGACCCGGTCATGTTCCTGGGCTACTGGAACAAGCAGGATGCGACGCGCGACAAGTTCATCGGCGACTGGCTGGTGACCGGCGATCTGGGGCGGAAGGACGAGGACGGCTTCTTCTGGTATGTCGGACGCGATGACGATGTCATCACCAGCGGCGGCTACCGGATCGGGCCGGGCGAGGTCGAGGAATGCCTGATCGGGCATCCGGCCGTCGCGATGGCGGCGGTGATCGGCGTGCCGGACCCCATCAGGACGGAGATCGTCAAAGCCTATGTCGTGCTCCGCGCCGGGGTCGGAGCCTTCCGCGGGACTGGCCGGCGAGATCCAGGAGTTCGTCAAGGTCAGGCTTGCGGCGCACGAGTATCCGCGCGAGGTGGCGTTCGTCGCGGAACTTCCCATGACGGTGACTGGCAAGGTCATGCGGCGCGTGCTACGGAGCCAAGCCGCCGAAGAAGCGGCGGCTTCGCAGGGAAAGCCCGCATGATCACGCTTTACCACTGCATGAGCGCCCGATCGTTTCGCCCGCTCTGGGCGCTTGAGGAACTGGGGCTGCGCTATGAGCTGAAGATGCTGCCGTTCCCGCCGCGCGTGCAGCAGAAGAGCTATCTGGAGATCAACCCGCTCGGCACCGTGCCGGCCTTCTTCGACGATGGCATGCGGATGACGGAGTCTTCGGCGATCTGCCACTATCTGGCGGTCCGCCATGGCGGCGGGACCTTGGCGGTCGGTCCGGAGGAGGCGGATTTCGGCCCCTTCCTCAACTGGGTCCATTTCGGGGAGGCGACCTTGACTTTCCCGCAGACGCTGATCCTCCGCTACGGCCGCTTCGAGCCGCCGGAGCGCAAGCTGCCCCAAGTCGTCGAGGACTACACCCGCTGGTTCCTGTCGCGGCTGAGGGCGATGGACGCGGCGCTGGCGGATCGGGAGTATCTGTGCGGAGGACGCTTCACCGTGGCCGACATTTCGGTCGGCTATGCGCTGATGCTGGCGGAACTTATCGGGCTGGCCGACCGTTTCCCCGTCGCGGTCGGTCAGTACTGGCGGCGGCTGTCGGTGCGGCCGGGCTTCGTCAGCGCGCTGGAGCGTCAGCGGGCCGCTGCACTTGAGCAGGGAGTGTCGCGTTACGCCCGCTCCGTGCGTATAGCCGGCGTCAGCGGCCGTCAACTATCCGGTGGCCGGCGGGTATGAACGAACTCGCCCTTTTCCAGATACGCCGCTTCCTCCGGGGTGGAAACCCGCCCGAGAATCGCATTGCGGTGCGGATATCTGCCGAAGCGGGAGATCACGTCGAGATGGCCGCGGGCTTGATTGGCGGAAAAGCGATAGAGCGGTTGCAAGGGCTCGGGCACCTCGGCGGCGATTGTTTCCGCCAGAGCCGCGACGCGCTTCAGCCGTTCCAGGTGGTCGGGACCTTCCGTATGGGCCAGCGGCATGAAGAAGAACGTCTTCTCCCAAGGTCTGGTCAGCGCGTCGTAGTGGCCGTTCCTTAAACCTTCCTCGGCGATCCGCAGGGCGGCTGGATCGCCGGCATAGGCTTCGGGCGTGCCGGCGAACAAGCCGCGCGGAAACTGGTCCAGGACGATGATCAGCGACAAGCGCCCGAGAGGCGTGGAGAGCCAATGATCCAGGCCGCCTGCCCTGGCGGCTTTCACCAATGGAGCGAAGGGCGGCAATTCTCCGTTGGCGCCGCCGCCGAACCACCAGCCGAACATCCGGCTGTGGGTTTCGGGTCTGCATCGTCCAGACCGGGCGGAAACCAGAAATCGTAAACCGCCCGCCATTCCTGAGTGTCGCTCATGCTTGGTATCCTCTGCCGGAGGAAAGCGAAGTCCAGGATGTTAATACGGAACCGCGTTCCGGTATATCATCCGAAACTCTGGGGAGGGCATCCAGGAGTTTGGTCGATCGTTTGCATTTAACTCGGATGCCCCCGCCGCACTTGCATTTTCCGGTCCATCCGGTCAAGTTTCGGCACCAAGGGCCGGCATGGCCATAAACGCAGGGAGAAATTTGATGTCCAGGTTGCTTTCGACGGTGGGGGCGATAGCACTCGGTTCGTTGGGCGGTTCGCTTCTGGCCACGCCGGTGATGGCTCAGCAGACGGTCACCGTCGGCGCTATCGAAATCCTGTCCGGCCCGAGCGCAGCCTATGGCACCGCCATCAAGGGCGGGCTCGAACTCGCCATGGACGAGATCAACGCGGCGGGCGGCGTGCTCGGCGGCAAGAAGATCGCGCTCATCATCGAGGATTCCGCCGGCAACAAGGATCAGGCCGTCAATGCCGCGCGCAAGCTGGTCGGCCGCGACAAGGTGCCGGTCGTCATCGGCCCGACGCTCTCCAACGAGATGTTCGCCGTCGGCCCGGTCACCAACGAGCGCAAGGTCGTGACCGTCGGCACCTCGACCACCGCCAAGGGCATCACCGAGATCGGTCCTTATATCTTCCGCACCTCGCTGCCCGAGTCCGATGTCGTGCCGGTCACGCTGAAGACCGCCAAGGAGAAGTTCGGCGTCAAGACCATCGCCATGATGTACGCCAACGACGACGCCTTCAGCAAATCGGGCTTCGAATTCGATGAAGGCGGCGGCGGAACAGCTTGGCCTTACCATCGCGACCATCGAGACCTTCGGCAGCAAGGACACCGACTTCTCGGCCCAGCTCACCAAGATCAAGGGCATGAACGTCGATGCCATCACGATCTCGGCCCTGGTCGAGCCGATTTCCGGTGTCGTCCTCCAGGCGCGCCAGCTCGGCATTCCGGATAGCGTCCGCTTCATCGGCGGCAACGGCGCCAATTCGCCGAAGCTGGGTGAGATCGCCGGCGCCGCCGCGGACGGTCTGCTGGTCGGCAGCCCCTGGTTCATCGCCAAGAAGGGCGAGGCGAACGAGAAGTTCGTGTCCAACTTCAAGCAGCGCTACGGCAAGGACCCCGATCAGTTCGCGGCGCAGGCCTATGACACGATGTATATCGTGGCGAAGGCGATCGACACGGCCGGCGCCGCCGAAAGCGACAAGATCCGCGAGGCGCTCTACAAGACCGACTTCAACGGCGTCATGGGTCCCTTCACCTTCACCGAAGGCCGCGATCCGGCCTCCAACGCGGGCGTGGTGGTGCTGTCCATGAAAAACGGCCGCTTCGAAATCCTGGAGTAGTTCCAAGATCCATACCGTGCTAAGGGAGCGCCGCCGTCTCAGGCGGCCTCCCGTTTTGCGGGACGCTTTTCTCAAAAGGTAACTGGCGTTCGCACTCATGCTGTCCCAACAGTTGGTCAACGGCCTGGTGCTGGGTTCGACCTATGCGCTGTTCGCGCTGGGGTTCACGCTGATCTTCGGCGTGCTCCGGGTCATCAACCTGACCTATGGCTTCTATTTCTCGATCGGCGCCTTCGTGGCGCTGACGGTGGCTCGCCAGTTCGGCGCCAATATCTGGGTGGCCCTGCCGCTCGGGGCGCTTTCCGCTGGCTTGGTGGCCGTTGTCGCGGACTGGATTCTGCTGACACGCCTGCGCCGGGCCAAAGCCGGCGAGCTGGCGTCCCTGATGGTGACGCTGGGTGCGGTGCTGGCGCTCTATTCGCTGATGGCGGTGTTCATCGGCACCGATATCCAGCGCTTCCCCTTCGGCTTCGTCGATAACACGGCGCTTGAGTTCGGCGGGATGCGGATCTCCCTGGTCCAGATGCTGATCGTCGGCACGACCTTCGTGCTGGTGGCGGTCCTGTTCCTGCTGCTCCAGCGCACCAAGCTCGGCCTGATGATCCGGGCCTTGGCCGAGAACGAGGACGCCGCCCGGCTGATGGGCATCAATGTCGGTCTGACCGTCGCGGCGGTGTCCTTCCTGTCCGGCACCCTCGGCGGTGCGGCCGGCGTCCTGATCGGCCTCAACTTCAACGCCATCCAGCCCTTCATGGGTGAGCACATGATGCTGCGCGGCTTCGCCGTCATCATCATCGGCGGCCTTGGCGACATCCGCGGCGCCCTGATCGCCGGCGTGCTGCTGGGCGTGCTGGAAGTGCTGACGGCGGGCTACATCTCCTCCAACGCCAAGGAGGCCGTCGCCTTCACCATCCTGGTGCTGACCCTGTGGTTCCGCCCCGTCGGCCTGTTCGGCCGCGCTCAGGCGAAGAGGGCGTGACGATGGCTGAATGGCTCGACGATTTCCTCTTCACCTACGAAACGCTGATCCACGCGCTGGGCGTCAACGGCCTGCTGGCGCTGTCGATGTATTGCGTGATGGCGGTCGGCCAGTTGTCGCTGGGGCAGGCCGCCTTCATGGGCATCGGCGCCTATACCGGAGCACTGCTGACGCTGAACCTGGGTTTGCCGTTCTGGCTGGTGCTGCCGCTGTCCGCCCTGGCTCCCGCTGTCGTGGCCCTGGTCATCGGCGGTCCGACGCTCCGCCTCAGCGGCGTCTATCTGGCGATCTCGACCATCGCCTTGGGCGAGGTTCTGCGCGTTCTCTATATCAATGCGGAGTGGCTGACCGGCGGTGCGCTCGGCCTCTCCGGCATTCCGCGCAAGGCGGATCTGTGGCTGATCTACCTGCTGCTGTTCCTGGCGATCCTGGGTTTCTGGGCGGTCGGCCGCTCGAAGATCGGCCGCGCCATGGAAGCCATGCGCGAGGACGAGGCGGTCGCCGGCGTCATGGGCGTCAACCTGCCGGTCTATAAGATGGGGGCGCTGGTCGTCTCGGCCATGCTGGCCGGATCTGGCCGGCTGCCTGACCGCGCACAGCAACAGCTTCATCGGGCCGAACGAGTTCGGCTTCGAAATGGCGGTGACGATCCTGAGCTTCGCGCTGCTCGGCGGCATCGGTACGCCGATCGCCCCGGTGATCGGCGCCCTGGTGCTGACCTCGCTGCCCGAGATCCTGCGTCCGCTTCAGGATTTCCGCCTTGTCATCAACGGGTTGATCATCGTGGTCGCCGTCCTGTTCCTGCCGCGCGGCGTGATCCCCTTCCGGCTGAGGAGAGCGCCATGACGACGCTGCTTTCAGCCAGCCGCCTGACCAAGCAGTTCACCGGCCTGCTCGCCGTCAACGAGGTCGATGTCGAGGTTGCGGCCGGCAGCGTCCACGGCATCATCGGGCCGAACGGCGCCGGCAAGACGACGCTGTTCAACCTGATCTCCGGCCTGCTGCCGTCCACGTCGGGCACCCTGACGCTGGACGGCCGCGACGTCACATCCGCTCCGCCGTACCAGCGGACCCGGCTTGGCGTGGCGCGCACGTTCCAGAATATCCGCATGTTCTCCGACATGACGGTGGTCGAGAACGTCATGACCGGCATGCACACCCGCCTGAACTCCTCCGGAGTGGCCGCACTGCTGCGTCTGCCCGGTTTCCGCCGGGAAGAACGGGATGCTCGCGACAAGGCGCTGGAACTGCTGGAGTTCGTGTCGCTGGCCGACAAGGCGAGGCTTCGGTCCGGCGACCTCTCCTACGGCGATCAGCGCCGGCTGGAGATCGCCCGCGCCCTCGCCGGGAGACCCAAGGCTTCTGCTGCTGGACGAGCCGGCGGCCGGCATGAACCCGACCGAAACCCGCGACCTCGGCACCCTGCTCCGGCAGGTCGCCAAGCGCGATATCACGCTGCTTCTGGTCGAGCACAACATGGGCTTCGTCATGGACCTGTGCGACCGCATCACCGTGCTCAACTTCGGCCGCAAGATCGCCGAGGGCGGCCCGCGCGAGGTTCGCGACAATCCCGCCGTGATCGAAGCCTATCTCGGCACCAAGGTTGCCGCCCGTCTGGCGAAGGCGCACGGCGCATGAGCACTCTGCTTGAAATCTCCGGCCTGCATCTGGGCTATGGCCGCACATCCGCGGTCAAGGGCATCGACCTGTCGGTGCCGGCCGGCGGCGTCGTCTGCCTGATCGGCGCCAATGGCGCCGGCAAGACGACGACCATGCGCGGCCTGTCCGGTCTGCTGAAACCCACAGCCGGAACGATCCGCTTCGACGGCGCCGACATCACCGGCACCGCCGCCCACCGCATCGCCAAGCTCGGCATCCGTCAGGTCCCGGAAGGCCGTCAGGTCTTCGCCGAGATGACCGTCGATGAAAACCTGCATCTCGGCGGGCTTCAGGCGCCGGGGGCGGAGGAGTTCGGGCGGCGGCGCGACCAGGTGCTTCAGCGCTTCCCGCGCCTGCGCGAACGTCTGACCCAGCAGGCGGGATTGCTGTCCGGCGGAGAGCAGCAGATGCTGGCCCTGGGCCGTGCCCTGATGGGAGCGCCGCGCCTGCTGCTTCTGGACGAGCCGAGCATGGGGCTGGCTCCCCTGTTCGTCGAGGAGATCTTCCGGATCATCAGCGACCTGAAGCGCGAGGGCACCACGATCCTGCTGGTCGAGCAGAACGCCCAGGCCGCCCTTGAGATCGCCGACTATGCCTATGTGCTGGAAAGCGGCGTCATCACGCTCCACGGTCCGGGGGCGGAGATCGCCGATAACCCCGATGTGGCGGCGGCCTATCTCGGAGGTCATTGATGTCGGCCATTTTTGGTACCGCATCTGCGAAGGGTTTTATTGACAAGGGGCCTCCAATGTTCGCAGGTTATATGCGGCTGTTCATCCTACCCGGTTAGGATGAAGGTTTCCCTACGGTTGGCGATCCTATCGGATTGCCGCCAGTTTGCAGGTTTCTCCCCCGGTGGGAGGTCATTTGTCGGTGGTACCATGGCAAGAATGAACAACGCCGCGTCAGGACGCCGGAAGAACCGGGGAACACAGCAGGCGGTAAAGCAGACGGCACAGCAGGCTCAGCCCGAATCCGCGTCCGGATTTGCAAGCGTGACGGTCCGTGTGCCCGAAGCCGGCAAGCCCTTCATCCAGAAAGCCGCCGAACTGATGCGGGAAGGGGCCGAACCCGCCGCGGCCCTTCGTCGCGCCGGGGGAGGATTCGACACCTCCGATCCTCCCCCCAGCCGCGATCAGGCGCTGCACGACGACGAAGCGGCACTCCGGCGCGATCAGCACCAGATGGCAAGGCTGCGCAACCGCCTGGAAACCCAGGAGATGCGCAGCGCCGCCGAAATCGGCTACAAGGTCCGTGGCTTGCGCGGCTGGCGTCTGACCCTGGCCCGGATGGCCGGCCTGATCGCCTGACCCTGGGTCAAGCCGCCGGGCGAACCCGGCTCAGCACCCGGTCGACCATGACGCCGGACTGGCCCAGATAGTTGGCGGGATCGCAGAGCTTCGCCAGTTCCGCGCGGGTCAGGTGCTTGGAAATGGCGGGCGTCTCATCCAGCAGGTCGAGCAGCGGGCGGTTCTGGCGCAGCGCCTCGCGGCAGATGTCATAGACCAGATCATGGGCGTATTCGCGGCCCAGATAGGGGCCAAGGCCCATCATCACCGCTTCCGACATGACAAGCCCGTTGGTCATGTCGAGGTTGGCGCGCATCCGCTCGGCATCGACCTCCAACCCGCTCACGACGGCGCGGGCCTGTTTCAGGGCGCCGGCCAGCAGGCAGAAGGATTCCGGCAGGGCGATCCACTCGATCTCCCACGGGCCGGTCGAGCGCTCGTGGTCCGCCACCATGGCGTCCATCAGGGCTGCGGCGTGCTGGCGGACGACCGAGATTCCGGCGTGGATGTAGCAGCTTGAGATCGGGTTGCGCTTCTGCGGCATGGTGCTGCTGGAGCCCCGGCCATGGGCATAGGGCTCGTAAACCTCGCCGACTTCCGTCTGCATCATCAGCTTGACGTCCATCGACAGCTTGCCCAGCGTGCCGCCGACCAGACCCAGGAAGCAGCCGACCTCGGCGATGTTGTCGCGGACGGTGTGCCACGCGATCACAGGTTGGCCCAGGCCCAACTCGGCCATCAGGCCTTCCTGCGTCTCCATGGCGCCGCGCTCGATCGAGGCCAGCGTTCCGGCGGCGCCGGCGAACTCGCCCACCAGCACGCGCGGGCGCAACTGGTCCAGCCGGTCGCGGTGCCGCTCCACGGCGGCCAGCAAACCCGCCATCTTGTAGCCGAAGGTGACGGGAACGGCCTGCTGGAGGTTGCTGCGCCCGATCATCGGCGTGTCGCGGTGGCGCCGCGCCAGATCCGCCAGACCGGCGGAGATGGCCGCCAGATCGTCCTCCACGATCGCCAGCGCCTCGCGGATCTGGAGCACCGTCGCGGTGTCCGTGATGTCCTGCGTCGTGGCGCCCCAGTGGCAATATTCGCCCAGCTTGTCGCGGCACAGCGCGTTAAGCTGAGAGACGACGCCAAGGACGGGATAGCCGATCCGCTCCGTCTGCTGGCGCAGCTTCGCCATGTCGATCTTGTCGATGGTGCAGTTCTTGACGATCTCGTCGGCTGCCTCCTGGGGAATGATTTCCAGTCTGGCCTGAACGCGGGCCAGGGCCGCTTCGATGTCCAGGTACTTCTGGGTGCGGTTCTCATCCGACCACACGGCGCGCATGGCGTCGGTGCTGAAGATATTGCCGAAGATGGCGGAGTCCACGATCGTTGAGGGCATGATTCAAGCCTTCCGATGTCAGGAGTGATTGTCAGGAATTGGCGCGGTCGAGTATGGCGTGGGCTTTGAGCAGCACCGGGCGGTCGACCATCCTGCCGTCCACCTGGACGGCGCCGGTTCCGGCATTCGCCGCGGCGATCACGCGCCGCGCCCAGTCCTGTTCGGCCGGAGTGGGAGCCAGCGCCTCCCGGACGGCGGCAACCTGCCGGGGATGGATGCACAGCTTGGCGGTGAAGCCGAAGGCGCGGGCGAAATCCAGATCGCGCTTCAGCGCGTCGGTATCGTCGATAGCCGGGGTAACGCCCGCGACCGGCGCCGCCTTTTCAGCACAGCGGGACGCCAGGGCGATCATCATCGCGGGCTGTATCAACCCGCGCTCGTCGCCCGACAGATCGAGATCCGCCGCGAAATCCAGCGTGCCGAAAGCCAGACGCTGGACCCCGTCCGCCGCCGCGATCTCATCCACGGCGCGCAGGCCCCGCGCCGTTTCGATCAGCGGCACCACGATCCCGCCCTTGGGCAGCGCCGCGATCTGGTCCGCCCGTTCCGCCTTCGGCAGGACGATGCCGACCGAGCGGAAGCGGTCGAGCAGGGCGCAATCGCCGCCGTACCAGGGCGTCGTGTCGTCGTTGATCCGGATCAGCACCCGCCCGTCCGCCGCATGACCGCTGTCGAGCCAAGCGCCGACCGCTTCCCGCGCCGCGTCCTTGGACGCGGGATCGACGGCGTCCTCCAGGTCCAGGATGATGGCGTCGGCGCCGGAGTTCAGCGCCTTGTCGAACCTGTCGGGCCGGTTGCCCGGCACGAAAAGGTATGTCGTTGGAAGCGCCATGGCCTACACCGCCTTTTCGGCGCGCAGGCTCTCGATCTGGTCCTGTGTATATCCCAGAGCCGAGAGGATCGCGTCGGTGTGCTGGCCGAGTGCCGGGACGGCGTCCATGCGCGGGATCGCCTTCTTCCCG
Organism: uncultured Alphaproteobacteria bacterium; assembly: GCA_963848585.1. Classification (GTDB taxonomy): domain Bacteria; phylum Pseudomonadota; class Alphaproteobacteria; order Azospirillales; family Azospirillaceae; genus Skermanella. The sequence goes on from CAWKET010000062.1 coordinate 15,758, forward strand.
TGAGCCGGGGGGAAGCAGCGCCGGGATGGGACCCCGCTCCGTTTCCACATTCCGCCAGCGGTTGCGGGCCTTCAGTTGCGGGTGCTCCCAGACATCATGCATGTCGTTGGCGCGCCCGTTGGCGATGCGGGCCTCGTCAAGACGGGCGATCACCTCGTCGGCGGTCAGGGCGGAGAAAGCCTCGACGATGATCCGCGCGCAACTCGTCCCGCGCCGCATTGCGCCTGGAAATTGCTGGAGAAGCGCTCTTCGGATGCCAGACCCGGCTGCCGCAGCACCACCTCGCAGAAGGCGGCCCATTCCCGTTCGTTCTGAAGCCCCAGCAGCACCGTCTTGCCATCGCCCGCCGGGAACAGGCCGTAGGGGTAGATGGTGGCGTGGCTGGCTCCGGCGCGGGCCGGCGGCGGTGCGCCGTCATAGGCGTAGTAGAGGGGATAGCCCATCCACTCGACCAGCGATTCCAGCATGGAGATGTCCAGGTGCTGGCCGCGTCCGGTCTTCTGCCGCTGGAGCAGAGCCGCGAGGATGCTGGAATAGGCGTACATCCCGGCGGAGATGTCGGCGATGGAGGACCCGGCTTTGGACGGGGTATCCTCCGTCCCTGTCACCGACAGGAACCCGGCCTCCCCCTGGATCAGCAGGTCATAGGCTTTGCGGTCGCGATACGGCCCGTCATTGCCGTAGCCGGAGATGTCGCAGACGATGATCTCGGGCTTTTCAGCGGACAGAGCTTCATAGGACAGGCCGAGGCGGGCTGCGGCTCCCGGCGCCAGATTTTGGACCACGACATCGGCCTGTTCGGTGATCAGGCGCTTCAGGATGGTCCGGGCTTCCGGGTGCTTGACGTCGAGCGTCAGGCTTTCCTTGGAGCGGTTCGTCCAGACGAAATGGGATGCCAGGCCATTGACCCGCTCGTCATAGCCACGGGCGAAGTCTCCCACGCCGGGCCGTTCCACCTTGATCACGCGGGCGCCCAGATCGGCAAGCTGACGCGTCGCGAAGGGAGCGGCGATGGCGTGTTCGAGCGTGACGATCGTTGTTCCAGCCAGAGGTTTCATGTGCCTGTCCCTTACCGAATGACCGCTGTGGCATCCATCGTCAGCCAGCCTTCATGGTCCTTGGCCCAGAGATGGAAGGTCTTGCCGTCCGCTTCCGGCTCGCCATGGACCGAGAAGGTGTTGATGTCGAAGGTCGGGCGAACCGCCTTGAAGCGGTATTCCGCTACCTCGGCATCCGGCAGCTTGTGGCGCAGCAGGTCGAGCAGAAGCGTCGCGATCAGCGGGCCGTGGACGATCAGGCCGGGATAGCCTTCGGTTTCCGTCACATAGCGGCGGTCGTAATGGATGCGGTGGCCGTTGAAGGTCAGCGCCGAATAGCGGAACAGCAGGACATCGTCGGGAACCCAGCCCTTTTCCCACTCGGAAGATTTCAGGGGCGGCCTGGGGCGGAGGGGCGACATCGTCGGGCTTCGCCGCTTCGCGGTAGACGATGTCGTGGAATTCCGTGATGGCGACGTTGGAGCTTCCTTCGCGGCTGATCTCGTGGCGGACCTTGACGAAGACCAGCGGGCCGGTGCGCCCGGATTTTTCCGTCACGTCATGGATGGTCGAAACCCGCGTCACCGCGTCACCCACCCGCACCGGCTCATGGAACTGGAACTGGCTGCCGGCCCACATGCGGCGGGGCAGGGGGATCGGGGGCAGGAACCCGCCGCGCTTCGCGTGTCCGTCCGGGCCGATTTCCGACTGGCGGTGGAGCGGCAGGAAATAGAGCCAGTGCCAGAGTGCGGGGAGCGGCGTTCCGGGAGCGGGGCGTTCGGCGGGGCGGTCGAGCGTCGCGGACAGTGCGGCATAGGGGGTGGGCGTCACCACATCCGAAACCGTTTCGCTCCGGCCGATCCATTCCTTGAGGTTGTTACCAGTGGGGGAGTTCATGGTGGCGGGTTCCTCTTATTTATCTTTTCTGATTGATCGGTTCTGGTTACCGGGTCGCGACGGTGCGTTGATCAGCTCGCCTTCTTCCAGACTTTCTTCGGTTTTGCCATAGTTCTGGTTCAATTCGCGGGCCAGGACTTCGCGGTCGCAGGCGTTTTCCCAGATCGACACGACGATGCTTGCGACGCAGTTGCTGATGATGCTGGTCAGGGCACGGGCTTCCGACATGAAACGGTCGATGCCGACGATCAGGGCCACGCCCGCAACCGGAAGATCGGGCATGACGGTCAGTGTTGCGACCAGGGCTACGAAGCCGCTTCCAGTCACGCCGGCCGCACCCTTGGAGGTCAGCAGCATGATGCCGAGCATGGCGGCGATCTGGCCGAAGGACAGGTGGATGTCGCAGGCCTGGGCGATGAAGAGCGATGCCAGGGTCAGGTAGATCGCGGTGCCGTCCAGGTTGAAGGAATAGCCCATCGGCAGCACCAGACCCGACACACCCTTCTTGCAGCCCAAGAGTTTCAAGCTTCTGAAGCACGCGGGGCAGGACCGGTTCGGAGGACGAGGTGCCGAGCACGATCAGCAGTTCTTCACGGAAGTAGCGCAGCACCTTCCAAAGGCTGAAGCCATGCAGGCGGGCCAGGGTGCCGACGACGACGACCAGGAAGAAGCCGCAGGCGATGTAGAAGGTCAGGATCAGCAGGCCCAGCGACCCGATGGAGTTGATGCCGTACTTGCCGACCGTGAAGGCCATGGCGCCGAACGCGCCGATCGGAGCCAGCTTCATGATGAAGCCGAAAGCGGCGAACAGGACGTGGGAGAAGGACTTCGATACCCTTGACCACCGGCTCGCCCGCTTCCCCGATGCGGGTCAGACCGAAGCCGACAATGATGGAGATCAGCAGGACCGGCAGCACCTCGCCATCGGCGAAGGCGCCGAAGAAGGAGTGCGGGATGATGTGCATCAGGAATTCGACGAAGCCGGCGGGAGCGGCCTGGGTCGCGTACTTGCGCCGCCACCGAGCCGTCGAGCGAGGCCGGCGAAATGTGCATGCCGGCACCCGGCTGCATGATCATGACGGTCGGCAAGCCCGACCAGCAGGGACAAAATGGTCAGGGCGTAGAACAGCCCCATCGACTTGACCAGCGTCTTGCCGATTTCCCGGGTGTCGTTGAGGCTGGTGATGCCGCTGACGATGGTGCAGAAGACAACGGGGGCGATCATCATCTTGACGATCTTGACGAAGGCGTCTCCCAGCGGCTTCAGAGGCCGCGCCGACATCCGGCCAGAAATGGCCGACCAGGATGCCAATGACCAGGCCGACCACGACCTGGAAATAGAGCGCCTGATAGAACTTCTTGTGCTTCGGTGGGGTTGCGTGCGGATCCCCGGTTTGTATACGCATTGAGCTTCCTCCTTATTAACCGGCCGGCGTTAACTGGCCAGCGCCACTTCCCGTGGCATGTGTGACCGTCGCGCGAAAACCGCGCCTTCAAAAAGCTTGCGGGCGGTGCGCTGAATGCTGGCGACCGGGACCGCTTGTCTGGGGTTCGGTTCGAGCCGTACAGCGATGCGGCCCGATGGATGTTCGATCGTGATGTCGTCGGGCAGGGCGATCGGCCCGGCCATATCAGCCGCGATGGTGCCGGGCGTGACGCAGGATGTCGCGGCCGCGACCGCTCCGGTGACGGCCAGAGCGCGGTGGCAGTCATGGGGCATGAAGTAGCGGGCCGACAGAGTGCCGCCATTGACGGCGGGTGCGATCAGCACCGGCTTCGGGATGACCAGATCCGCGGCATTCGGAAAACCCATGCGCCGGCCGGCTTCGACCCGCAGGCTTTCCAGCCGGGCCATGAAGGCGCGGTCGGTGCCGTAGCTGTTCGCCGCTTCGAACCCGGATTTGCCGAGATCCGCCGCCCGGACCAGCATGATCGGGGTGGCGGCATCGATGCAGGAAACCTCGATCCCGTCGATCCGCTCGGCAGCAAGCCCGGTGGGGAGCAGCCGGCCGGTCTTGGAACCGGCGGTATTCATGAAGGCAAGCTGGATGGGGGAGGCGGTTCCGGGAACGCCATCGATCGCGGCGTTTCCTTCATACGTCACCTTACCGTCCGGCGTCAGGACGCGGGCTTCGATCAGTTTGCGGGTATTGACGTTGTGGATGCGGACGGAGGTGATGCCGTCCCGTGCCCGGACCAATCCCGCCTCGATCGCGAAGGGGGCGACGGCGGCCAGCATGTTGCCGCAGTTGGGCGAGGTATCGACGGTGCGCTCGGTCACCTTCACTTGAGCGAACAGGTAATCCACATCGGCGCCGGGAACGGTGGAGGGACCGACGATGGCGACCTTGCTGGTCAGCGGGTTGCCGCCGCCGATGCCGTCGATTTCCAGGTCATGGCCCGCGCCCATGATCGAGAGGAGCAAGGCATCCCGCTGGTTGGGATCGGCTGGAAGGTCGGACGCCAGGAAGAAAGGTCCGCGCGATGTGCCACCGCGCATCATGACGCAGGGGATCTGGATCTGGTCACCTGTTGCCATGTCTTTCGTCCTCCCTCGGAACCATCGTTTTCAGTGCCGTCGTGTGAATTCTTCGTTGGCGGGACTATCCGCTTTTCATGATTGTTTGTGAAATGCAAAGATCTGGCTTATTATTCCGTTTAACGGAACAATGGAAAACCGTGGCCGCCGTGTACCGGCGCCGTGAGGGAGGGGCGGATGAATTTCGAGCTTGTCGATCTCAGGGCTTTCATCGCGGTGTCCGATCTGGGCAGTTTCCACCGGGCCGCCAAGGCGCTGAACCTGTCGCAGCCTGCCTTGAGCCGCCGTATTCAGAAGCTGGAGGAGAGCTTGGGCGCGCCCCTGCTGGAGCGCTCGACCCGGCACGTGGCGCTGACCATGGTGGGCCGGGATTTCATCCCGAAGGTCCGGCGCTTTCTGGACGAGTTCGAAACATCGGTCCTCAGCATCCGCGATCTGGGGGCGAGGAGCGGCGGGCTGGTGTCGATCGCCTCGGTGCCGACAGCGGTCTTCTACTTCCTGCCCCGCGCCATCAGCCGGTTCAGCGCGGACTTGGTCAGTTTCCCCGGCGTCGGGTGTGTTGAGGTGACGTGAGGGCTTCCCTCAGCAGGCGTCCGTGTGGTTGGCTAACGGCATGTCAGTACCGCCGCTTCCAGACCTGGACGCCCTCTCCCTCGACGAGCTGAAGAAGCTGGTGGTTCAGCTGCTGGTTCGGGTGTCGGCATTGGAGGAAGAGATCCAACGGCTGCGCGCGGAGAACGCCCGGCTGAAGGCTCTGCCGCAGAAGCCAAAGCTGGCGCCAGGCGGCATGGACAAGGCGACGGAACCGGACAAACGAGCCAGGACCAAGCAGGCGCGCCGGCAGCGGCGCAACCGGCAGAGTGGCCGGCGCACCCCACCAGTGACTGAGGAGCGCACCCTTGTCATCGAGGCCCCCTTGGGCTCGCGGCGCCGCGGCTTCGAGCCCTTCACCGTGCAGGATCTGATCCTGACGCCGCAGGTCATCCGCTTCCGCCGTGAGCGCTGGGTGACACCGGACGGCCAGGAGATCACAGCACCGCTGCCACCCGAGGTGACCGGCCACTTTGGCCCCGGGATCGTGCGCTTCGTGCTGATGCAGCACATCCAGGGGCAGGTGACGGTGGAGCGCCTGCTCGCCCAGTTGAAAGGCTTGGGCGTGCGCATTTCGAAGGGTCAGATCATCACCATCCTGACGGCCAACAAAGATGCTTTCCACGCCGAGAAGGACGCCATTCTGGAGGCCGGGCTGGCGAGTGCGGCCTGGGTGACGGTCGATGACACAGCGGCCCGGCACGCTGGGCACGATGAATACACCACGCACATCGGCAATGACCGCTTCGCCTGGTTCGCCACCTGTCCGTCGAAGAGCCGGCTGAACTTCCTGGATCTGCTGCGCGCCGGCCACCCCGACTACGTCATCAACGCCGCCGCCGTGGCCTACCTGGTCGAGCACAAGGTCGCCGAGGCGGTGATCACCAGCCTGCTCGGCCATGAGCGCCGGAGCTTTGCCGACGAGGCGGCCTGGCAGGCCCATCTGGACAGCCTCGGTCTGGGTGCTGGCTGTCGCCGGCGGGTCACCGAAGCCGCCATGATCGGCTCGATCGTCGCCCGGGGTCTGCTCACCGACACCGTGATCGTCTCCGATGAGGCGGGTCAATTTGACGTTTTCCAGCACGCCTTATGTTGGATCCATGCTGAGCGCCACCTCCGCCGGATTGTGTGCATGACCGATCAGCAGCACCGCCTGGTCGAGGTGCAGCGTCAGCTGGTCTGGTGGTTCTACGCCGACCTCAAGATCTACAAGGACGACCCGACAGCCGCCCGCCGGACAGCACTGAGGCGGCGGTTCGATCGGATCTTCACCCGGGTCACCGGCTTCGCCGAGCTCGATGAGGCCGTCGCCCGGACCCACGCCAACAAGGACGAGCTGCTGCGGGTCCTCGACCGGCCCGACATCCCGCTGCACACCAACGGCTCGGAAACTGCCGTCCGCAGCTTCGTCACCAAACGCAGGATCTCTGGTGAGACCCGCTCCGCCGCCGGCAAGCAGGCGCGCGATACCTTCCTCAGCCTGCTGAAAACCTGTTCCAAGCTCGCCATCTCGTTCTGGGATTACCTCGGTGCCCGCCTGAAGATCCCGGATGCCGACCGCGTGCCCTGGCTCCCCGATCTCATCCGCCAGCACGTCCCGGCATAGTTCCAGCTCAGACTGCCGTGATCGCTAACGGCCGGCGAAACTGACCAAGTCCGTTCAGCGCCGCCTATCCCCGCATCCGCATCCGCATCCTGGATGTCAGCGCCAATGAAGGCCTGGAAGCCGTGGCGCGGGGAGAGGCCGATTTCGGCATCAACTTCATCGGCGCGTCCCATCCCGACATCGACTTCAAGCCTCTGATCGAAGACCCGTTCGTCCTGGCCTGCCGTCACGATCATCCGCTGGCGTCACGCCAGCAGGTGACATGGAAGGAGTTGGAGCCGCACCGCGTCATCACCGTAGGGCGAACCAGCGGCAACCGCGCCCTGATCGAAAACGCCCTGACCCAGCAGGGGCTGCGGCTTAACTGGTCGTACGAGGTCACGCACCTGTCGGGATCGCTCGGGCTGGTCGAGGCGGGGTTGGGTGTGGCGTTGCTGCCGAAGCTTGCGACACCGGCCGGAGACCACCCTATCATCCGGACGATCCCGGTGGTTCAGCCCGAGATTTCCAGGACCATCGGCGTCGTCCGCCGTCGCGGCGGCGTTCTGTCGCCAACGGCGGCGCAGTTTCTGGAAATGCTGCTGGAGACTGGAAAGCTTGATGTCGTACACGCATCAATCATACAAATATATGCATTTCACGGAATTAACTGAACCTGATAAATCTTGATCGACAGCGCGGGATCGAACCTGCGGAAACTGAACAAAAGATCAGGAGAGGGAACGGAAATGCTGAAGAGGAAGAGCGGTTTCATTGCGGTTGCCGCAGTTCTCGCATCAGTCCTCGGCTCGCCAGCCATGGCCGAGACTTATCCGACGAAGCCCATTCGCCTGCTGGTGCCTTATGCGGCCGGCGGCGGTACCGATGCCATCGCCCGCGTCGTGGCGCAGGGCATCACGGAAAAGCTGGGGCAGCAGGTCGTCGTCGAGAACAACGGGACGGCCGGCGGCAATCTGGCGACGCAGCAGGTCGCAAAGTCCGACCCTGACGGCTACACGATGCTGATGGCGAACCAGGGGCCGATGGTCGTCAATCCGCACCTGTTCAAGAACGTCAAGATCGACCCGCTGACCGCCTTCGATCCCATCACCCTGATCGCGGCGGCTCCTCTGGTGGTCGTCGTGCCGGAAGCTTCCCCCATCACGTCGATCAAGCAGCTTATCGAGGAAGCGGCCAAGCAGCCGGGCAAGATGACATACGGTTCGGCCGGCAATGGCTCGGCCAGCCATCTGGCGACGCTTCTGCTGGCGGAAACCGCCAATCTCGACATGGTCCACGCACCTTATAAGGGGGCGGGACCGGCGATCACCGATCTGCTGGGCGGACGGCTCGATTTCATGATCACGACTGTCCCATCGGTCTTCGGTTTCATCGACAGCGGGAAACTTCGGCCGCTCGCGGTAACCACCGCCCAGCGCACCAAGCGGCTGCCCGATCTGCCGACGATCGCGGAAAGCGGCTGGCCGAGCTATGAAGCGACGGCATGGTACGGCTTTGCGGTGCCAAAGGGCACGCCGCCGGAAATCGTGGCGAAGCTGCGTGAAGCGACGGTCGAAGCGATCAACAGCCCGCAGGTTCTGCCCCGGCTGGAAACCGAAGGTGCCGAGCCGGTCGGCAACACGCCCGAAGAATTCGCCGCCTTCATGAAGAAGGAAGTCGATCCGCTGGGCAGATGTAATCAAGAAGGCGGGCTTGGGGCTGGAATGACAGCGAGGACCGCGTAGTTCCTCGTCATACCCGGACTTGATCCCATAAGCGTCAACTTAAGGTTTTTGAGAACCATGTTCCGACAATGTCTTCCACCCTTTTCGTCATACCCGGACTTGATCCGGGCATCTCCTGGCGGAGTTAGACTAAGAGAACTTCTCCTTAAACGCTTATGAGGGCTTCATGGCTCCCGCGAGGAGACGCCCGGATCAAGTCCGGGTATGACGAAAATGGAATTGTCGTGGACGCGGGGTCAGGCCACAGTCCTGAAAACACCCCCGCTATCTTTTTACTGCGTCGCCACGCCGGCATCCGGCGTTGCCGAAACCCGCCAGATCCGGTTGCCGACATCGTCGGCGACCAGCAGGCTGCCTTGTCGATCCGGCCGACACCGACCGGGCGGCCCAGCGCGTTACCTTCGCCGTCGAGGAAGCCGGTCAGGACATCGACCGGCATGGCCGGCCGGCTTGCCATCGGCGAAGGGCACGAAGATGACCTTGTAGCCGCTGTGCGGCTTGCGGTTCCACGAGCCATGCTGGCCGACGAAGGCGCCGCTCGGCGAACTGCCGGGCAGCGTGCCGCTGGTCGGAGAAGGTCAGGCCGAGCGAGGCGGTGTGCGGGCCCAGCGCGTAGTCCGGCACGATCGCCTTGGCCACCAGATCCGGGCTGCTGCGGCTCGACCCGCTCGTCGACATGCTGGCCGTAATAGCTGTAGGGCCAGCCGTAGAAGCCGCCGTCCTGCACCGAGGTCATGTAGTCGGGCACCAGGTCGCTGCCGATCTCGTCGCGCTCGTTGACCGCCGTCCACAGCGTGCCGGTCGTCGGCTCCCAGGCCATGCCGATGGGGTTGCGCAGGCCGGAGGCGAAGATGCGGTGCTGGCCGGTCGTCGGGTCGATCTCCCAGATCGCGGCGCGGCCTTCTTCCGTTCTCCATGCCGTTCTCGCCGACATTGCTGTTCGAGCCGACGGTCGCGTAGAGCTTGCTGCCGTCCGGGCTGGCGATGATGTTCTTGGTCCAGTGATGGTTGAGCGGGCCGCCGGGCAGGTCAGTGACCTTGGTGCCGGGCGCGGTGATCTTGGTCTGGCCTTCCTTGTAGGGGAAGCGCACGATCGCGTCGGTGTTGGCGACGTAGAGGTCGCTTGCCGACCAGCGCCATGCCGAACGGCGAGTACAGTCCTTCGAGGAAGACCGAGCGGCTCTCGGCCACGCCGTCGCCGTCGGCGTCGCGCAGCAGGGTGATGCGGTTGGCGCTGGGCACGCCTGGCCCCGGCCGGCTCATCAGCAGACCCATGACCCAGCCCTTGATCCCGCTGCTTTCCTCCGGCCTTGGGCGGGGCATTGGTCTCGGCCACCAGCACGTCGCCATTGGGCAGGACATGAAGCCAGCGCGGATGGTCCAGGCCGTCGGCGAAGGCAGCGACCTGCAGGCCGGCGGCGGCTTTCGGCGTGGCGCCCTCGGGCCAACCCTTGGCCGGGGCGATGTTGACGGTCGGGATCAGGGTTTCGTTGGGCGCCGGCAGCTGCGGATTGGGGCCGGTGCCGGCGGCGACGGGCAGCGTCGCTTCTTCGCCGCATCCGGCAAGAGCGACTGCGGTTGCAGCAAGAAAGAACGAGGCCGGAGATAGCATGCGCATGCGGCGTGTCCTGAAATCAAAACGGGCATCCAATGATCAACAAGGTTGTGCCTCATCGGGTTCCCTGGTGCCGCACTTGGGGATGGCGACGAATGGAGGGGGCGCGGGTCCATCTCCTTCACCGGGACCTTCCAGTTCATCCTGCACAAGGCAGCCGATCTGCGTGGCACCGCTTTGGAAGGACTGGATTTCCCCATGCTGGAAACCGCCGACGACTGGGTCATGCACGGCTTCAGCTATCCCAATTACCTGGAGCAGTTGGGCGACATTGGTTTCGGCCGGAACGTCCCCTGGGATATCGTGTTGGCGGAATGGGCGGGCGGATATCGCCGCCCATTCTCCCGGTACCGTATCTCAAGGAATTGATCCCATGGAGCAGCGGCAGCTTGGCCGATCCGGCCTCAAAGTGGTTCCGCTTTGTTTTGGCGGCAATGTGTTCGGCTGGACCATCGACGAGCCGACATCGCACCGCGTTCTGGATGCCTTCGTGGATGAAGGCTTCAACTTCATCGATACCGCAGATGTCTATTCCCACTGGGCGCCGGGCAACAGCGGCGGCGAGTCCGAAACCATCATCGGCTCCTGGCTGAAGGGCCGGAGCGACCGCGACAAGCTGGTGATCGCGACCAAGGTCGGGATGGAAATGGGGCCGGGCAAGAAGGGGCTGGCGCCAGCCTATATCCGCGCCTCGGTCGAGGATTCGCTTCGCCGGCTTCAGATAGACTACATCGACCTCTACCAGTCCCATGCCGACGATCCCGAGACGCCGTTCGAGGACGTGCTTGGCGCCTATCAGCAATTGATAGACCAGGGCAAGGTGCGGGCGATCGGCGCGTCGAACATATCGGCGGCGCGTTTGAAAGAAGCGCTGGACGTCGCGCCCAGACCGGTCTGGTGCGCTACGAAAGCCTTCAGCCCCAGTACAACCTGTTCGACCGCGACGGCTACGAGGCCGAGCTTGAGCCCCTGTGCCAGGAGCACGGGCTTGGCGTCATCACCTACTACTCACTGGCGAGCGGCTTCCTGTCCGGCAAGTACCGCAAGCCGGAGGATCGTCCAAGAGCCCGCGCGGCGAGCGTCGTGTCCAAATACCTGAACGACCGGGGTCGGGCCATTTGAAAGCGCTGGACGAGGTCGCGGCGCACACCATGCCACGCCGACGCAGGTCGCATTGGCCGGGTGATCGCCCGTCCCAGCGTCACCGCCCCGATTGCCAGCGCCACCAGTGTGGAGCAACTGAAGGACTTCGCGGGTGCTGCGAAGCTGAAGCTGGATCAGGCGTCGATCGACCGGCTCGACAAGGCGGGCGGGGGCTGACGCCTCCGCCGTGCGCCCCGTCACTGGCCCGAGGGGGCGAACACCTCTCCGATGCTGATGCCGGGAATGCCGGGAATGTCGGTCCAGGACGGGTCCGACGGCGTGGATTGGAGCATATAGGCCCAGTGGGTCAAGTTCGACGTGGCGGTGCCATTGGTCATCTGCATCACGATGGCCCACTTGCCCTGGATCAGCGCCATGCGGCCGGGGCCGGTGCTGACTGTCGCCGAGCCGTCCGATGTCGGCTGGCTTTCTTTATTTTCTTCCGGGCTGAAACTGAGCAGTACGTCACCCTCTGGAGTGACTGAACCGATGATCGTCTGGTACATGAAGAACTCACCGCCGAAGCTGAGTGCCGCTCTGCCGATGATATAGCCGTTTTCGAAACGCACAATCTGCCACAGGGTCTGATCCTTGACCGCGGTGATCTGCTGTTCACCAGTACTGGTTGTGGAAAGATTCATGGCGAGGAGGTAGGCTTCCGGCACATACCAGTAGGTGCCTTGGAGCCATGACCACTTGGCGCTATCGGGAAGGTCGGTAGAACTGGTTTCAGGTCGGCATGGTCGATATCCTGTCTTATCGCAGTAGGCGTGAACGGCCGGCATCGTTGGTACGAGCGCAGAACGAACGATACTGCAAGCATGGCGAGAGTATATAATTTATATAAATATTTTTTGGAGATATTGTTCTTTTGGGATTTCCCTCTGGATTGATGCCCGGACGAGGTAAGCCAATTCGAACCTCGGTTTGATAAGGATCTGTTAACCCAAAGCGTGGAAACACTCACCGCCATCCACCCGCTGTCAGGAAACAGGACCAAATTGCGTGAAGATTCTTGCCGTGAAATTCATGGCGCTCGGCATGCTGCTGATGCTCCCCGCCTGCGTTACGGAAAGCGTCACCGACCACGCTTATTCGGCGATCCGCGACACTGGCGTGTTCCAGCAGATGGTGGAACGGACGGGTCTCAGCGCCTTGGCCGACGATGCGGCGGCTCGCTATGCCCAGGCCATGAG
>CAWKET010000063.1:0-107265 GCA_963848585.1 uncultured Alphaproteobacteria bacterium
ACTGCGGCACGGTGCGGCCGCCGCGCGTGCTCGATCCTTTGACGCGGCTGGGCCTGCCGGTCCGTTTCGACGTCGATTCACGTGCTGGAGCATCAGTTCACCGGTTTCCGCCGACGCTCGCCCGAGCGCTTCGCAAAAAGGGACCGCGCGAGAAGTCCAACGCCAGGGCGCATCTGGACGTCCTTCGGCGTGCCTACGATACGCTGCGCACCCGGTCGCCGCGCGCGGTACCTGCTGGACATGGCAAGGACGACGACGATCGGATAGCCGCACCGATCGATCCGGAACTGGTGGCGCTGGAAGCGGAGGCGGCTGAAACGGACGAACGGTGGCGCTCGACCGGCTGGCCAACCGGGCGGCGCGCGATATCGAGCAATGCATCCTGGACTTATCTGCGGCATTCCGCGCCGGCGAGCACGCCTCCGCCGCCAGCGCCATGGCGCGGCTGGAGCGGCTGGAAGCCCTGGCGGCCACGATACGGGAGCGGCGGCAGCGCCTTCCCGAAGGCTCCGCGTGACAGGCGGGAGAGGTATTCGGTGGAGAAATTGACGGATTCGCTTGACGAAGCGCAAGCCCGAACCTTTAGTCCCGCCTTTGCGGTTTCTGACCGATAAGAATAGAACGTACGGAGTTATGGCATCATGCCGAAGATCACTTTCATCGACACCGAGGGCACCCGCCGCGAGGTGGACGCTCCCATTGGCCTGTCGGTGCTGGAAATCGCCCATAAGAACGACATCGACCTGGAAGGTGCCTGCGAAGGCTCGCTCGCCTGCTCGACCTGCCACGTCATCGTCGAGCCGGAATGGTACGACCTGCTGGCCGAGGCGTCCGAGGACGAGGAAGACATGCTGGATCTGGCGTTCGGCCTGACCAAGACGTCCCGCCTGGGCTGCCAGATCATCATGTCCGAAGAGCTGGACGGGCTGACGCTGAAGCTGCCCGCCGGCACCCGCAACATGCAGGCGGCTGAAGCCGGATGCCTGGAAGACGGATCGACCATGGGCCTGTTCGACCGCCTGCGCGAGGCCGCGGGAGAGGAATGGACGCGCTACACCTGCCATGAATTCGTCCGGCGGCTGGGCGACGGGTCGCTGCAGCAGGCGGCATTCCGCCACTACCTGATCCAGGACTACCTGTTCCTGATCCATTTCGCGCGCGCCTACGCGCTGGCGGTCTACAAGAGCGAGACCCTGGCCGACATGCGGCAGGCGGGGGCGTCGCTCTCGGCGATCCTCGACCTGGAAATGGGCCTGCACGTCAAGTACTGCGCCGGCTGGGGCCTGGACGAGGACGCCATGGCCGCGGCACCCGAGGCGACGGGCACCCTGGCCTATACCCGCTTCGTGCTGGAGCGCGGCATGGCCGGCGACATGCTGGACCTGCAGGTGGCGCTGGCGCCCTGCATCGTCGGCTATGCCGAGATCGCGGCGGAGCTGATGGCCGATCCGGCCACCAAGCTGGAAGGCAATCCCTACCGCGACTGGATCGAGATGTACGCCGGCGAGGAGTACCGCGAGGTGGCGGCGGCGAGATCGCCCAGCTCGACAGCCTGTACGCCCGGCGCGGCGGCGAAGCCCGGTTCAGCGATCTGGCAAAGACCTTCACCACGGCGAGCCGGCTGGAAGCGGGCTTCTGGGAGATGGGGCTGAAGCTGTTGCCGTAATGCCGGCCTAACGGGAAATCGTTGAACGGCGAACTCTGATTAATTTGCCGTTTACCAAACCTGCGTCAGGCTGGCGGCACCCTCTTCCCCCATGAGCGTCCATCACATGAGCTTTCATGACCGGCCGATCGGCATCTTCGACAGCGGTGTCGGCGGCCTGACCGTTCTGCGTGCGCTGCGCGAGCGCCTGCCTTCCGAATCGCTGCTGTATCTCGGCGACACCGCCCGCCTGCCCTATGGCACCAAAAGCCCCGAGACGATCGCCCGCTACGCGGTCCAGGCGGCGGGCCTGCTGGTCGAGCGCGGCATCAAGCTGCTGGTGGTCGCCTGCAACACGGCCTCGGCCCACGCGCTGGACGCGCTGCGCGACGCCTATCCCGACATCGAAGTGACCGGCGTGATCGAACCCGGCGCCGAAGCCGCCTGCGCCGCATCGGCATCCGGACGGATCGCCGTGATCGCGACGGAAAGCACGGCGAAGGCCGGCGCCTACCAGCACGCGATCCACCGCATCAGGAACGACGCCGAGGTGGTCACGCAGGCCTGCTCGGTCTTCGTGGCGCTGGCGGAGGAAGGCTGGCTCGACGGCCCGGTGGCGGAAGCGGCGGCACGGCGCTATCTGGCGCCCCTGTTCGACGGCGCCGGCCCCAGGCCCGACACGCTGGTGCTGGGCTGCACCCATTTCCCGCTGCTGAGCCCCGTGCTGAAAGCCATCGTCGGCCCCGACGTGACGCTGGTGGACAGCGCCGTCACGACAGCCGGGGTCGTTGCTGAAATGCTGGCGCGTGCGGGAGTCGCCGCCGGAAACGGCCCCGCCCCCGCCCCGATCCGCCTGCTGGCGACCGACGCCCCCGACCGCTTCGCCCGCGTCGCCGCCAACTTCCTGCCCTTCCCCATCACCGCCGCGATGGTCGAACTGGTCGATCTTCAGCAGGCGGGGGTGAAGCCGGCACGCTCCGGCACCGGCATTTTCCGCTCCGGACTCAGCCTTGACTTAAGCGGGCGGCCTGCCTATAACCCCGCTTCCGCCGGGCGGTGTGCCGTCCGGACCTTGGTTTTTGTGTTCACAGAGTTAAGGACCTGTCCGATGGCACGACGTTGCGCCGTGACCGGCAAGGGCGTGATGTTTGGCAACAACGTCAGCCACGCCAACAACAAGAATCGCCGCCGCTTCCACCCGAATCTCCAGGAAACTTCGGTGCTGAGCGACGCGCTGGGCGGTATGATCCGTCTGCGCCTGTTGACCAACGCCATCCGCACGATCGAGCACAAGGGCGGCCTCGACGCCTTCCTGCTCGACGCCAAGGATGCGCAGTTGAGCCTCGAAGCGCGCCGCATCAAGCGCCGCATCGCCGCCAAGATCGAGAAGCTGCAGGCAGCCGCCTGAACCTTCCGCCGATGGCGAAAGTTCGATGAATTGAGGCCGGACCCGCTGATAAGCGGTCCGGCCTCAATGCTGTCCGGGGTACGGTTTCGCTGAAGCGCTTGGGACGATGGCCGTTAACAACCGGCTTCCTCGTCAGGCTTCAGCGCGCTATTGTGTCGCGGAGTGATTTCAACGGCTTCGGACAGTCCCGCCCATGCAGACCCATCCCGACTTTCCGAACCTGTTCATCCTGAACCACCCGCTGATTCAGCATAAGCTCAGCCATATGCGCGACCGGAACCGCTCGACCATGGGGTTCCGGGCGCTGCTGAAGGAAATAGCGCTGCTGATGGGCTACGAGATCACCCGCGATCTCCCCATGACGACGGAGCGGATCGAAACGCCGCTGGCCGCCATGGATGCGCCGGTGCTGGCGGGCAAGAAGCTCGCCATCGTCCCGATCCTGCGGGCGGGGCTTGGCATGGCGGAGGGGCTTCACGAACTGGTGCCGTCGGCGCGCGAAGGGCATATCGGCCTTTACCGCGACCACGAGACCAAGCAGCCGGTCGAATATCTGGTCAAGCTGCCGGAGCCGGAAGGCCGCATCTTCGTGCTGGTCGATCCGATGCTGGCGACCGGCAATTCCGCCGCATACGCCTGCGACGTGCTGAACCGCCACGGGGTCGAGGACCAGAACATCCGCTTCATGGCGCTGGTGGCGGCGCCCGAGGGCGTGGCCGTGTTCCAGAAGTCGCATCCGGATGTGAAGGTCTATACGGCGTCGCTGGACAGCCATCTGGACGAGAACGCCTATATCGTCCCAGGACTGGGCGATGCCGGCGACCGGATGTTCGGCACCAAATAACACCTCCCGGCCGTCCCGACAGGGTTGCGTCCCCGGCATGGCGGGGTGCGGCAATCATGGTATTGCGACTGATTAGCAGCTTGTGGGACGATGGCCGTTCGCTATGTACGGTGCCGATCGTTTCAGCAAAGTTGATGCCTTGACCTTCCAGTCCTTGAGCAACGCCGCCGACCGCGCCCGCCATCGCCTGATGCCGAGCGGGTGGACCATCGCGACGCTGGCTATCGCCTGCCTTGTGGCGATGCCGGTGATGGTGGTGCTGAGCCGCGTCCTGATCCCGACCGACGGCGTGTGGTCGCATCTGGCCTCCACCGTGCTGCCCTATTACCTGGCCAATACGGCGCAGCTGGTGCTGGGCGTCGGGACGGGAACGCTGGTGCTCGGGGTCGGTACGGCGTGGCTGGTGACCATGTGCCGCTTCCCCGGCAGCCGCGTGCTGGAATGGGCGCTGCTGCTGCCGATGGCGGTGCCGGCCTATGTGATGGCCTATGTCTACACCGACCTGCTCCAGTTCGTCGGCCCGGTGCAGACGACGCTGCGCGAGGTGATGGGCTGGACGCGGCGCGACTACTGGTTCCCGGAAATCCGGTCGCTGGGCGGCGCCGTCGTCATGCTGACGCTGGTGCTGTACCCCTACGTCTACCTGCTGTCGCGCGCCGCCTTCCTGGAACAGTCGGTCTGCGTGCTGGAAGTCAGCCGAACGCTGGGACGCGGCCCCTACCGCAGCTTCTTCGGCGTGGCCCTGCCGCTGGCGCGGCCGGCGATCGTCGCCGGGCTGGCGCTGGTGCTGATGGAGGTGCTGGCCGATTTCGGGACGGTGCAGTATTTCGCGGTCGATACCTTCACGACCGGCATCTACCGGACATGGTTCGCCATGGGCCAGCCGGTCGCGGCGGCGCAGCTGGCCTCCGTCCTGATGCTGTTCGTGCTGGCGCTGCTGCTGGTCGAGCGCTGGTCGCGCGGAGCCGCCAAGTTCCACCACACCACCAGCCGCTACCGCACCCTGCCAAGCTATCGCCTGCGCGGGTTGCGCGGTGCTGGCGCTGGTCGCCTGCTGCTGCCGCTGCTGCTGGGCTTCTTCGTGCCGGGAGCGGCGCTGGTCCGGCTGGCGATGCGGGAAGGCGACGCCCTGCTGGGCCAGATGTTCTGGCGGCTCGCCACCAACAGCGTGCTGCTGGCGTCGCTGACGGCGGCCCTGGCGGTGGCCCTGGCGCTGGTGATCGCCTATGGCCTGCGGCTGCGCCCGTCGCCCGTGCTGAAGGGAGCGGCGCGGGTGGCGTCGATGGGCTACGCGGTGCCGGGATCGGTGATCGCCATCGGCGTGCTGATCCCCTTCGCCCGGTTCGACAACGCGCTGGACGCCTTCATGGTCGAGCATTTCGGCATCTCCACCGGCCTGCTGATGAGCGGCACCATCGGCGCGCTGATCTTCGCCTATCTGGTCCGCTTCCTGGCGGTGTCGTTCAACACGATCGAGGCCAGCCTGGGCAAGATCCGCCAGAACATGGACCATGCGTCCCGCATCCTGGGCCAGACGGCGTCGAGCACGCTGCGGAAGGTCCACGCGCCGCTGATGCTGGGCAGCCTGCTGACGGCGGGGCTGCTGGTGTTCGTCGACGTGATGAAGGAACTCCCGGCGACCATGATCGTCCGCCCCTTCAACTTCGACACGCTGGCGGTGCGGACATACCAGCTTGCGTCGGACGAGCGGCTGGCCGAAGCGGCGGCCCCGGCGCTCGCAATCGTCGCGGTCGGCATCATCCCCGTGATCCTGCTGAGCTTGGCGATCACCCGGTCACGGCCGGGGCACGCGGACGACTGAGGCTGCGGCTCGACTTTATAGGCGGTTTAGAACGGCTGAACAAGGCGAAGCCCCGCAGACGGCAGACTTCGACCCGCTACGCTCAAGCTGCCAGCGTCTCTTCAACAACTTTCGGGTTTCTCTGGATCAAGGTGAGATAGGCCCGACTGGCCGCATCCGGCTCGCGAACCCCTCTCTCCCATTTGCGGAGCGTATCGATTGGGAGAGCGAAGCGCGCAGCGAACTCCGCCTGTGTCAGGGCAAGGGCTTCACGAACGGAACGAACGTCAACATGCTCCGGCACATTGACAGTGGTGGTGCGGGTCTTGGTGGGCTTGCCGTCGAGGTAGTCGGCGGCTTCCTGAAGCCCCTCCAGGATTTCGCTGGCGATATTTCGAGGCATGGCTAGGTCCTCTATGTGGTGGCTTTTGGTGGGTAGCTGGTATTTTGTACGTTTTTTATCTTGCGGCTCGTTTAGTTCGTATCTTTGCTTGTATGATCCCGATAGCGGTCTTGATAGCAACTTTCTCACCGGCGTTAGGTTGTCCTTGACGCTCTTTGGGTACACGGTCAGCAGAATTAGAGGAGCGTCCTGGTCGTGGTAGTAATAGATCGTCCGGACGCCGCCGACTCTTCCCGCCGCCATCACGAGCCCACCGCACTTTGCGGGCACCGCCGGTTCCTTGGATCAGATCGCCTGCTTCTGGTTTGCGGGCGATATAATCGATGAACGCCTGCCGCTCCTCATCGGAGAGGCAATCCGCAGCAGCGCGGATAAAGGGAGTGGGTTTCGAGGACAGCGACGGGCTTCATGGTTGACAATGTGGCCCAATGGGCTCACAAGAGTCAAGAATTGGCTATAGCCCAATGGGCCACATTCCGGGATTGCCCGTTGTCAATGTCCCGCATTCTGAGGACTGGAGAACCGGCTTTAAAATTTGGACAGCGTGCGCCTTCTCGACGGTGCGGTCGGAGTGTTCAGATCCGAAAGTCGTCTGAACACCCCTTCCTCGCCCCAACGCCTATTTTGCAGATAGTTTCTAATTCATTCAAACCACTGCCAATTTTAAATCCAGCTGACTTAAGCCGCAAGTCACTGCGCATTTTGTCATCTGTCAAAATGGACGCCAATACAAATATTTCAATACAACTTCGGCACCCACCTTTGCGAGTCCTTCGCGGGCCGCTTATACCCCGTGTCCTGCTGCCGTGGCGGCAGTTCCAGCGCTTCCGGCAGCAGGGCCTTGTACGGGATTTGCCCCAGCAGGTGGGCGATGCAGTTCAGGCGGGCGCGTTTTTTGTTGTCGGCGTCGACGACGTGCCAGGGGGTGCGCTTCAGGTCGGTGTGTTTCAGCATCAGGTCCTTGGCCTGGGAGTACTCGACCCAGTGCTTGCGCGACTCCAGGTCCATCGGGCTCAGCTTCCAGCGCTTGATCGGGTTGTTGGTGCGCTCGGTGAAGCGGCGCTCCTGCTCCTCGTCGCTGACGGAGAACCAGTACTTGATCAGGATGATGCCGGACCGCACCAGCATGTCCTCGAACACCGGGCAGGAGTGCAGGAATTCCTTGTATTCCTCGTCGGTGCAGAAGCCCATGACCTTCTCGACGCCGGCTCTGTTGTACCAGCTCCGGTCGAACAGGACGATCTCGCCCTTGGCGGGCAGTTGGGCGACGTAGCGCTGGAAGTACCATTGCCCGCGCTCGCGCTCGGTCGGCGTGCCGAGAGCGACGATGCGGCAGATACGGGGGTTGAGGCTTTCGGCGATTCGCTTGATGACGCCGCCTTTGCCGGCCGCGTCCCGGCCCTCGAAGATGATGCAGACCTTCAGGCCTTCGACCCGCACCCATTCCTGGAGCTTGATCAGCTCGAACTGGAGGCGCGCCAGCTCATCGACGTATTTGTATTTTTTCACCGGCTTTTCCGGCAGAGGGCTCCCGTCAAGGCCGTGCCAATGGGCTTCGACCGCAGCGGTTTCCCGCGCGTCGCTCAGCACCTCGCCAGCGAGTACCGGCGCGTTGCCCTTGTTCTTTTTCCGGTTCGCCTTCTTGTCGCCCATGGCCGACTTGCCTCCCCAGATACGCCGGTTGTTGATTTCGACCATGTTATGACAGCCGGAGCCGATACAGCGTGACATTGTCACCCATGCGGAACTTTGCCGCACCAGGAAGCCGAGTGAAGCAAAGCACGGCATAATGGTGAAGGGTATCTTTACCAGTTCCAGGATAAACCGGATGCCGCTGGGGACCTGTTATCCGGGGAATGCGCCGTGCTGATGAATGTGCTGGAGGTCGCGGTTTTCGCGATGGTCGTCCTGGGGCCGAACCAGCAAGCCATTCAATTGCGAAGTTTCAGTCGGCGGCGTTCGCTGCTCCCACGGGATCGCGGCATTCATCGAGGGGGTCAACGACATCGTGATGTCCGACGGCATCAAGGTGGTCAAATCGCCGAAGGGCGAGTTGCAATTCTCCAACGGCGTCGTGGCGCAGATGGACGCGCTCGGCTGGGTTCAGTTCTCCAACGGTGTCGCGGTGCGGCGCGAAACTTCGGAGAAGTTCCGCTTCAGCACCGGCATGGTTTGCCGCTTCACGGCGATGGGCCGGGCCGGCTGCTCTCGGGAGAGAGCTCGGAGTAGTCACGCCGTAAGCCTCGGCGGCACTGGCGATCTCGTTCAGCTTGGCGTGCCAGCCGGACCAGTCGTCCTCCGCCGCGATCGGCGCCCACAGGGCTTCGATCTCGTCGATCAGCAGGGTGCAGGGCTTCCCGCGAAATACGGGTGGTCCAGATTGGCGGAATCGGCGGGCTTGCGCTCCAGCAAACCGGCGCGCACGCGGCTCGAAAGCCGGGGCACGGTAGAACTCCGCGGCCGGGCTGGCCTCCGCCCGCTCCAGGCTGGCGGGACCGCCGCGCCAGTCGAAGAAGAACTGCTCGAACGGAACCCGGCTCTTGTCCATGAAGTCGTAAACCACGCCAGCGAAGGCGATGTCCGCAGCAAGGTCGCCCCGCTCCAGCCCCAGGCGGTCGAGCGTCGCCTTCGCCAGCGAGCGGGCGAACGCGGGGGAGAAGCTGTCGAGCACGGCCTCCAGCTTGGCGGGTGAGCGAAGGGCATCAGGCATTCGCCCAGCCGCGACAGGTTCCACAGCAACGCTTCGGGCTGCCTGCCATAGGCGTACAGTCCGAACGGGTCGAAATAGGCCGCGACGAATTTCGGATCGTACTCGGCCAGAAACCGGTACGGGCCATAGTCGAAGCTCTCGCCCGTGATCGTCACATTGTCGGAATTGATGACGCCATGGACGAAGCCGGCAGCGATCCATTCCGCCCCCATGCGGGCGATATTGGCGCAGGCGCGCTCGAAGAAAGCCAGGGTGCGGGCGCTCTCGTCCTCCGACCAGAGGTCCGGCATGTAGTACCGGATGCTGTGGTCGATCAGGCGGCGCAGGCCCGCTTCGTCGTTCAGATAGGCCAGCCGCTGGAAGGTGCCGATCCTGATATGGGAGTGGCTGAGCCGCACCAGCACCGACGAGCGGGTCGGCGACGGCTCGTCGCCCCGGAACAGGTTCTCGCCGGTTTCGATCAGGCTGAAGCTTTTCGACGTATCACGCCGCGCGCCTCCAGCAATTGGGTCGCCAGCACCTCGCGCACGCCGCCTTTCAGCGTCAGCCGCCCGTCGCCGCCGCGCGACCAGGGCGTCTCGCCGCTTCCCTTGGTCCCAAGATCGAGCAGGCGGCCATCGACCGGGTCGCGCAACTGGGCGAACAGGAAACCCCGGCCGTCGCCGAGCTGCGGGTTGTAGCTGCGGAACTGATGCCCGTGGTAACGCAGCGCCAGCGGTTGGCCAGGCTGCCCGGCAGCGGCTCGAACCGGCCGAAATGTGCGATCCATTCCTCGTCCGACAAGCCGCCAAGGCCGATCCGTTCCGCCCAGCGCTGATTGCGCCAGCGCTGGATATGCATCGGGAAGCGCGCCGGCTCCACGGCATCATAGAAAGCGTCGCCCAGTTCCTCGTGGTGGCGGGCGGCGGCAAAGCCGTCCTGAACCGTTCCGGCCATGGTCCCCTCGATCTTCCCAATCATGCTTCGCATATATGCAACAGGTATGGCGCAACAGGCACGGCAACACAGGCGCCACGGCGAAACGGTCGCATGCCGGCCCTATATACCTGAATTCCGGGAGATGGCACGATGCTGCGGCGGTCCTACCAATAAGGACAAATTTTAGCAAAAGCTTGCAAGTGAGACATTCCGTTAACCCAATTAGTATACCGTGGTACCCGATAGAAAGCGCGGTCTGGAGAGTTTTTGAATGTCGTCGGCCGATATACTCGGGCAGATCATGGAGAAGCCGGCGGAATTCGCGCCGTCGACCTTTGCCCAACGGGGAGTCGCGGTGGATTTCACGACTCCGCTGCTGGTCCAGTCCCGTATCCGGCAATCCGATGGCGAGCGGGTGGAACTGATCCTGCCTAATCTTGCCGGCGGCAAGGGGTCCTATATTCTGGCGTGGCGCTCGCTGGTCCAGTTCGCCACCGTAACGCTGCATGACCACTCCCTTTATGAAGCGGTGCTGAGAATCGAGCGGATGGACCCGGCCACCGTGCGCACCGCGACCCTCTCCGTCGCGGCCAAGGGGCTTGCCGGCCGCGACGCCATGCGGCGCGCCCAGACCCTGCTGACGCAGGAGAAGGAAGAGGCGCTGCTGACCAACTTCCTGCTGGTCGTGGATCTGCTGAAACTGGCGGGGATCTCGGCGCAGGAATTGATGGCCGGGCGTCGCGGGGGAGGATACCGAGGCCCGGATGAAACGGGCGATCTTCCAGGTCGCGCACACCTTGCAGATCTCGCCGGAAGTTCTCTACCAGCGGATCGAGGTGCTGACCCGGTCCACCTTCACGGTCGGGCTGCCCTGGGCGCCGACGCCGGGGCGGCTCCGGCGGCTGCTGGGCGATCTGGATGCCTTCGCCGAGTCGCTGACCCAATGGCAGAGCCGTGATGTGACGGCGGCGGCGGAGGTCGGGCGGTTCGCCGCGGCGGTGGCTCTCCACACGACCAGCCTCGCCCGGGTGACGATGGGCGAAAGCGATGCGCTGATCCGCAACGTGCTCAGCATCATGCGCAACTGGGAGCGCGACGCAAAAATCATCAGCGCGCAGATGTCACGCCTCGCGTGGCTTCTGGATGGCTGGTCGTATATCGTGGCGCTCTGGACATCGGTCGAGAACGAACCGCACGAGCGGCAGCGCGATACGATCCTGGAAATGGCCCGGCTGATCCCGGTCATGCCCAGGGAAATCTCGGAATGGACCGAAAGCGGCCTGGAACAGGAATCGAAGTCCATCCAGCGCAAATGGGTCCGCCTGAACCAGGATTGGCGAACCGGCAGGAACCTGCAGGACATGGTCGCCCGGAACGAGGTGTTGAAGGGGGCCATGCTATGACGACCTGGGCGGAACTCCAGCAACTCAGCGTGGCGATAGCGCAGGCTTCGGACGAGAAGCTGATTCAGATCGTCCGCATCGTCGATACATTGCCGGAACGGACCCAGCTGGACGAGGCCATCGCCAAGGTCCGCCACCGGCTGTCCTGGCTGAAGCCGCCGCGCCCCCTGTCGCTGGCGCGCATCCTGTTCGCCCCGGTGGAAGACCTGCTCGATGGGCCGCTGCGCTATCGGCGCGGTTCGAAGCGGCTCAGCCGGGCCATCATCCGGCCGGTCGCCGATATCTTCGAAGCAGCCATGGGAGAGGCCAAATCGGCCGCGATCCGGGCGGAACTGACGGGCAAGACGACAAAGCACAGGGATTTCGCGCTGGCCTTCGGCGAACGCCTGTGGCCTGCCGCCTCCGATATCCTGGCCGACTTCGTCAAGCGCGCCGCGACCGACCAGCGCATGCGTACCGAGCGGATCGGGCGCGATGACGATGTCCTGCTCCAGATCGGCGATATGGCGGCCTTCCTGCGGTTCGGCGCCCGGATCGAGCGGATGAAGGCCGACCTGCCGCCCAAGCCGTTCGATGACCTTCAGGCCCACCACATCCAGATGATCGAGGACGTGTTCCTCACGCTGCCGGCCCCTGAAGACGTGTCGCTGTTCACGCGTATCCTGCTGGCGCTGTCGGGCGAGCCCGCGAAGATCCTGGAACTGCTGGAGCGGGTGAAGATCCAGGCGACCCAGCGGCAGCGCGACACGGTGGTCGGCGACCTGACCCAGTCGGTGATCGACAAGCTGGGCGACGATGCCGAGCGGCTGATCGATATCCCGCAGACCGACCTTCAGGTCGCGGCCAAGGTGGCGGGACGGCTGGTCAGCAGCCTGGATGCCCTGGGCCGCAAGCGGCAATGGGGCACCGTCAATGTGGACAGCAGGACGCTGGACCGGACCCGCCGCGCGATCGGCGACTTCGTGGTGGAGAACCTGAACCGCACCGTGGATAACTCGGCCGCCTCCATGGCCGCGGCCACGGCCAACCCGGCGGCCGCGACCGACGCTCAGGCGGCGGAAGCGGAAGAGCGCGCCGGGGCGCTCCGCCAGTTCCGCGATCTGGCCCGCACGCTGAAGATCGACCATCACACCAAGGCGCAGTTCGAGACGATCACCCGCTCCATGGATCAGGAAGCGATCGAGCAGGTCCGCTCGGCGGTGCGGCAGGGATTGCCCAAGGCCGAGATCGACCAGATCATCGTGGACCGCCTGCGGCTCTGCGATATCGTCGAAGGTTATGAGCGGGCCAAGGAATTGCGCTCCAAACTGGTCGCGGCGCTGGCTTCGGCCTGATCGCTTTCCGGATCGGCATCGACGCGCCATCCGCCGCTGGCCGGTCGGGCAGAGGTCGAGCAGCACGCAGCGCCCGCAGGCCGGATTGCGGAAGTAGCAGCAGCGCTGGCCGTGCAGCATCATGACTTCGTGGTTGTCATAGATCCGCTGAGCGTCCCAGTCCTCGGGAAGCTGCGCCGACAGCACGGCATGGGCGGGACCGACCGCCAGCGTCGCCGGGATCATGCCGGTCCGGACCGCGACGCGGTGATGGTGGCTGTCCACCGGCAGGGCCGGACGGCGCAGCGTGCTGAAGCTGAGGACGGCGGCGCTGGTCTTCGGCCCGACCCCGGACAGCGTCTCCAGCCACGCCCGCGCCTCCGTCACCTGCATGTCGGCAAGGAAGTCCAGCGACAGGTCGCCGCCCCGTCGCTCGGTGATGCCGCGCAGGATCTGCTGGATGCGCGGCGCCTTCTGCTCCGGCCATGTGACGCCGGAGATGGTTTCCTGGATGTCGGCCGTGGGCGCGTCGCGCACGGCGGCCCAGTCCGGATACGCCGCGCGCAACGCCTTGAACGCCCTGCCTAAATCCGCGTTGCGCGTCCGGTGCGACAGCAGGGACGACACCAGTTCGCTCAAAGGGTCGAGGCTGTGGAAATAGGCCACGGGGCATTCGTAGGCGACGCAGAGCCTGTGGTGGATTTCCAGAACCTTCTCGATGAGCGCTTATCGGCAGAGCCTTCTCGAAAAGATGGGCCATCGGCATCCCTCGTGTTGAAGAAACACCAAGTAGAACGAACAGTCCGTCAGAAAAGCCCGTGGAGCAGGCTCCGGCGCGAACGGCGGATCGCGACCACCAGAACGGCGGCCCGGCGCTGGATGTCCTGGCAGCGGTCGGGATCGGCGGGGCGATCCGCCTCGGGGAAGTCGCCGCCGGTGACGGCTTCGAACAGGCCGATCAGGTCGGCCCCGGAATTGAAGCGGAACAGCCAGCTTTCCCGGTCCAGCAGGTCGAGCCAAAGCTCGATCCGGCGCTGCAGGCCGTAGATCTCGGCGCGGAGGCGGATACCCTCCACCCCAAGCCCGGCGGCGGGGCTGCCCAGACGCGGACGCCGGCATCCGCGAACCGCTCGACATCACGGCACAGATCGTCGATGCGGGACGACAGATCGCCGTTGCGCAGGCCGATCCGGCTGAGCACCGTATTGGTGAACGCCAGGAGCATGGCGCCGCCCAACGCTCCGCCCACCAGACTGGCCAGCAAACTGCCCAGGAGCGCCTTGTCCTCCCACATGAATCCGATCCCGAGCCACTGTTCATGATTTGTTCACATGACTGTTCACTGTAACGTGGAAGCGGGCGGAGCCAAGGGGTGACGTGCGAAATAAAGGATTTTATTCCGTTGCTGAAACGAACGGAACGGACCGCGCGATATAGCCCCGGATCGCTTCGGCGGTGTAGCGGTAGTCGCCGTCGGCTTCGATCACCAGACGCGCGGACAGGTCATCGCTGGAAAAGCCCAGGTCCTGAAGGGTGCCGAACGCCTCTTCCAGCCACGCCATGGAGTATGAGGGGCCGTTTATGCTGACGACCACCTGCCCGCCCCGGCGCAGCGCCGGGACGAGCAGGTCGTCGCGGAAGGCTTCGGCGCTGTGCGGGCCGCTGTCGCGGCGGCGTCCGCCGGTGACCAGCGAGAAGTCCCTGCCGATGTCGATCCTGATCATCGCGTCCTCCGGCCCTGCCTCATGAGCCCTGTCCTACAGAGGCAGGTTAGCGAAAATTACCGGAATCGGCGAGCTATCAATGGATGGGCGGCAATGGATGGGACGATGCGTGTGACGAGCTCACGACCCCGACAGACCGCAGCTCCATTTGCGGACGCGGTATTTGGGGTGGGCCTCGGCCCACTGGACCGCCTGCCGCTGCCCCTCGAACAGGCAGGCATGCATGCTGGCATGGGACGATTCGAAAGGAGGCCATTCCTTGTGGCATTCGGTGGGGTTTGAAGCGAGGCAGACCAGCAGAACGAGTTCGAACATCACTGACTCCTGGATGCGGCAAGCGGCATGATCGGAAAAGATGCGGACCACAACGAACTGATAACCAGCGAGACGTTTGCCAGTGCCGCTCTCCCGGATGTGATATTTAGATGCCTTACGAACGTTAAGTAGTGATCCGGTCTATTTGTAGACTCTGACAGGTACAGGATACCCTGAGCGACCAGCATGACCAATGTTTATGCTGCATGTGCGAAGTAACAATCCTGTAAAATTTTCTAAAACTTGGTTGATTCTGCCCTTTTAGTGCAATCCATTGCGCTGACAACTCATCAAAAGAAATGCTCCACTTCCCTCATATACACGCCGGATCAACCCTTTAGGGTCAATTCCCCAGGTGCCTTCTAAAGTCTTATTGTACCGCCCCTGAAGAGCAGGTAGGCTGATCTTCCAAAAAATTCGCCCATAAGTCAGGAGGCGGAAAGCGGTCGGCCATTCAAAGAAGTCGACCAATAAAAGTGCACCTGTGTTGTGTAGTAAACAACGAAACTGGGAGGAGACGATATATGCGCCGGATGAAAATCCTGCTCGCGACTGTTGCTTTCATTGCAACAGCGGGCTCTGCATATGCGAACGAAGAAGTGATGAAGCTGCAGAAGGACCCGAACAACTGGGCCATGCAGTTGGGCGACTACTCGGGCAAGCGCTACAGCCCGCTCGACCAGATCAACACCCAGAACGTCAAGAACCTGAAGGTCGACTGGAGCTTCTCGACCGGCGTTCTGCGCGGCCACGAAGGCGGCCCGCTGGTCATCGGCGACGTCATGTACGTCCACACGCCGTTCCCCAATCTGGTCTACGCCCTGTCGATCAAGGAAAAGGGCCGTATCCTCTGGAAGTACGAGCCGCGCCAGGACCCCAACGTGATCCCGGTGATGTGCTGCGACACGGTCAACCGCGGCGTGGCCTATGCCGACGGCAAGATCTTCCTGGCGCAGGCCGACAATACGCTGGTGGCGCTGGACGCCAAGACCGGTGAAGAGGTCTGGAAGGTCAAGAACGGCGATCATGCCAAGGGCGAGACCCTGACCGCCAACCCGGTGGTCGTGAAGGACAAGATCTTCGTCGGCATCTCCGGCGGCGAGTTCGGCGTACGCGGCCATCTGACCGCCTACAACATCAAGGACGGCAAGCAGATCTGGCGGGCCTATTCGACCGGTCCCGACCAGGACGTCATGATCGATCCCCAGAAGACCACCATGCTCGGCAAGCCGATCGGCGACCGGGACCTGGGCGTGTCCACCTGGGTCGGCGATCAGTGGAAGATCGGCGGCGGCACAACCTGGGGCTGGTACACCTACGACCCCGAGCTGAACCTGATATACTACGGCACCGGCAACCCCGGCACCTGGAACCCGGCCCAGCGCGCCAAGGACGGCAAGCGGGAAGGCAGCGACAACAAGTGGTCGATGTCGATCTTCGCCCGTGACGCCGACACCGGCGCCGTCAAGTGGGTGTTCCAGAAGACCCCGTTCGACGAATGGGACTATGACGGCGTCAACGAGAACATCCTCGCCGACATCACCGTCAAGGGCAAGCCGGTCAAGGCCCTGGTCAACTTCGACCGCAACGGCTTCGCCTACACGCTCGACCGCGTGACCGGCGAGTTGCTGGTCGCCGAGAAGTACGACCCGACCGTCAACTGGGCGACCCATGTCGATATGAAGACCGGGCGTCCGCAGGTGGTGGACAAGTTCAGCACCTTCGCCAACGGCGCCGACACCAACTCCGAAGGCATCTGCCCGGCGGCTCTCGGCGCCAAGGACCAGCAGCCGGCGTCGTACTCGCCGGATACCGGCCTGTTCTATGTGCCGACCAACCACATCTGCATGGACTACGAGCCGTTCGAAGTCGCCTACAGCGCCGGTCAGCCCTATGTCGGCGCCACGCTGTCGATGTACCCGGCCCCGAACTCCCACGGCGGCATGGGCAACTTCATCGCCTTCGACGCGACCACGGGCAAGATCGTCTGGTCGAAGCCGGAAGCGTTCGCGGTGTGGAGCGGCGCTCTGACCACCAAGGGCGGCGTCGCCTTCTACGGCACGCTGGAAGGCTATCTGGTCGCGGTCGACATGAAGGACGGCAAGGAGCTGTACCGCTTCAAGACCCCGTCCGGGATCATCGGCAACATCAACACCTTCGTCGCCGACGGCAAGCAGCACATCGCCGTGCTGTCGGGCATCGGCGGCTGGGCCGGCATCGGTCTGGCGGCTGGTCTGAACGACCCGCACGCGGGCCTGGGCGCCGTCGGCGCGCATGCGGCGCTCGGCCAGTACACGAACCTGGGTGGTGTGTTGACCGTCTTCACGCTGCCGGACTGATCGGCCAAACGGATCGGGCAAAGCCCGCCGCCAAGAAGAAGATGATCTGACAAAACTCCCGGTGTCCCCGTCCACTCACGGGCGGGGACACCGGCCTGCTTTACCGGATACTGATCGCCATGAACTTTTCCAGCCTTACGCGGGTCGTGACTGCCGGCGCCGCCTGTCTTTTCCTCGCTGCCGGAACCCTCCACGCCCAGGAGGCCGAAAAAGAAACCGACCCCTACGAAAAGCCCTACATCATCGAGGACGGCAAGGTCGATCAGGGAACCTATAACGGCTTTCGGCGCTATCACTCCTCCTGCCACGTCTGCCATGGTCCGGATGGCCTTGGCGGGTCCTTCGCGCCGGCTCTGGTCAATTCCCTGAAGGTGCTCGACTACGACCAGTTCGCGGAGATCATCGCCAACGGCAAGGCCCAGCAGGGCGCCACCGGGCAGCGCGTGATGCCGTCCTTCGGCACCGACCAGAACGTCATGCTGTATGTCGCCGATATCTATGGCTACCTCAAGGCCCGCTCCGACGGGAAACTGGACCGCGGCCGGCCCGAACGTATCAAGAAGTGACGCGCCTCAGCGTCACGGAGACCTGAAATGCAGGCAAGATTCTCGATAATCCTCGCGGTTGCGATGCTGGCGGCCGGAACGGCCGCCATGGACACGGCCCACGCCGTGGAATTGCCGAAGCGCGACGCGCTCGCGCGTCTGCGCCGATCCCAATCTCCTGCCCTTCTCCAACGACAAGCTGGAAGGCTATGAGAACAAGATCGCGGCGATGATCGGCGAGGAACTGGGCGTTCCCGTGGTCTAC
Organism: uncultured Alphaproteobacteria bacterium; assembly: GCA_963848585.1. Lineage (GTDB taxonomy): Bacteria > Pseudomonadota > Alphaproteobacteria > Azospirillales > Azospirillaceae > Skermanella. Next base: position 17,634 of record CAWKET010000063.1, read on the forward strand.
ACCTGGTGGCCGCAGACCATCGGTTTCGTCCGCAACACGCTGCGCGACCGAAAATGCGATCTCGTCATGGGAGCGGCGTCGGGCGAAGGCCTGATGCAGAACACCAATCCCTATTACCGGTCGGTCTACAGCCTGGTCTACCGGGAAAGCGCCGCGACCAAGGCCAAGGCGATGAACGATCCGTCGCTCCGCGACCTGCGTTTCGGCGTCGTCACCAAGACCCCCGGCGCCACGCTGGCGAACATGAACCACATCACCAACGTCGAGCCCTACGAACTCGACATCGATACCCGGCAGGACAATCCGGCCCGCCGCGCGATCGAGGATGTGGCGAGCGGCAAGACCGACGCCACGGTGATCTGGGGACCGATCGCGGGCTACTTCGCGTCGCTCCAGCCGACCAAGCTGACCGTGGTCCCGCTGGTGGACGAGCATGCGACGCGGCTCGACTTCTCCATCACCATGGGAATCCGGGGGGATGAGCCGGAGTGGAAGCACTGGCTGAACGACTTCATCGCGCGCCGTCAGGGCGATATCAACACGATCCTGGCCCAGTACCATGTGCCTCTGCTGTCCCCCGACGGCAAGCTGCAATCGGCAAGCGTCGGGCAGTGACGATCCGGCGGGCCGCCGCCCTGCTGGCGGCGGCCCTCGTTCTGACGGCGACCCGTAGCGGGCTGGGCCGCCGAATACCGCATGTCCGACTACCGGGCACCCACGCCGGACAGCGTTCCCGGCGCGCTGACCGTCAGCACCGCCGAAGTGGAGGAACTGGCGCGGACGGGAGAGGCTGTTCTGATCGACGTCTACCCCGCCCCGCCCCGGCCCGCGGGCCTGGCTCCCGATGCCGTCTGGATACCCAAGGCGCGGGACACCATCCCCGGAGCCGTCTGGCTGCCCAATACCGGCTACGGCGCCCTGCCCGACGGGGTGGACGCCTATTTCCGCGACAATCTGGAACGCCTGACCGGCGGACGGCGCGACCGTCCGCTGGTGTTCTTCTGCGAGCCGGAATGCTGGATGTCGTGGAACGCGGCGCTTCGGGCGGTCGAGTATGGCTACAGCGCGGTCCGCTATTATCCCGAAGGTGCGGCGGGCTGGGCGGAGGCCGGGCTGAAGCTGGCCCCGCTCCAGCCGGTGCCGGGCGGGGTTCCGTAGGGTGCCGTCACTCCATGTGGCTGGCGATGGTCCGGGCCAGGGTGCCAAGCCGCCGCTCGACGATCACCGGCTGCTCGCAGAGCGCTCCAAGCGAGCGCTGGCGCTCCTCGATGATGCGGCGCTGCCACGCGAGTTGTTCGGTCAGCTCCTTGATCCTGGCCGCATCCTGCGGGTTCTGGGCACGGGCGCGGTCAAGCTCGCCGATGGTGGCGTTCATGTTGCGGAGCTGTTCCTGCTGGGCGCGGGAGAACCGGCGGATGCCCTCGATCGCCTTGCTTCGCGTCCGGTTCGCCTCGTCGAAGATCCCGGCGAACAGCATGGTCAGGGTCTCTTCGCGGTCGCCTTTCACCCCCTCGGCGAAGCTGTCAACGGCCTGGGTGGCCTCGTCATCGGGGACGGAGCGGGAAACGGCCCGCGTCGCGAGGGCGGCGACGTCGCGGTTCTCCGTCCAGGTCTTGAGATAGTCATCGACCGGAGGACCGGCCCAGATCGACGCCGCCGAAAGCGTCGGCACGAAAACCTGGACGCAGGGCCAGTCGGGCGGCGTTTCGACACGAGGTTGAGCCTGCGTGATGCCGGTGAGTGCCGTCAGGACGATCGTTGAGGTCATGAAAAGCCGGATGGTACGCCAGAAACGCATTTCTTTCCCCAGGAGTCGTTTCGTCGTTATCGATAGTTCACAAAGGAAGTATACACTGATGTCTCGGCTGATTGCGCTGCTGATCGTATTGCTGATACCGGCCATGCCGGCCTATGCCGCAACCCGCGCCGCTGTTTTCGATATCGAGTTGCAGGATACCAGCGGCGAACAGAGCACGCCGGCTCATGCCGAACGCATCCGCGCCACGACGGAAGCGCTCCGCCGTAAGCTTGCTGAAACCGGCAAGTATGAAATCGTCGATCTGAGCGCCGATTCCGAGCGGATCGCCAAGCTGGGCTTTCAGCGGTCCTGCGTGACCTGCTTCGTGGATATCGCCCGTGAACGGGGTGCCGAGGTCGCGGTGTTCGGCACGGTCAACAAAGTCAGCACGCTGATCCTCAGCATGGAAATCAAGGTGCTGTCGGTGGAGACGGGCAAGGAGATCGTGCGCGGGACAGCCGATATCCGGGGCGACAACGACCGCGCGTGGCTGCGCGGGATGGAATGGCTGGTCCAGCACCGGATCGTGCCGAAGGAATCCGGAAACGACGCGCCGAAGTGACTTTCCGGCACGCCGCGTCCCGGAGGATTGGATTTACTTCTTGTTCGCCGCCGCCCTGGGTGGTCGGTTCGGGAGGACGCTCCTGGGTGCCGATAGTGCCCTGACGCTGGGCCGGGAGCGATTTATCGTCATCTCCATTTCCCTTGGCGCCGAAATTGAGGCTGCCGCCCTGGGTCGCTTGGCCAGTCGCGGCCTTGGCCTCGTCTTCGGCGGAGGGAGCATCCTTGCCGGACAGGTTGCCGCTCTGAGCGGCGGGCTTTTCAGCGCCCTTCTCCGTCCCCATGGCGCCCTGGCGTTCCTGCATCAGGGTCCCGCTGGGATTGCTCTGCTGAGCGGAAGCGATGGAAGCGGCGCCGAGGGTCAGTGCTGCGGCAACCGCCATGCCGATGCCTGATATCGCGACTTTCATGAACATCCTCCTGAAGTTTTTCTGGTTTGCGATGGATCACCATCGATATCGACCATCAACACTCCGGAAACCGTTTCATCACGAACGGCCGAATGCCATCGCGGGCCGGATGTTGGTATGATTGACGCAAAATCCTGGGAGGATACCGAGATGAAGACAACAGCCATCGCTCTGGCCGCGGCCCTGATGATGGCGGCGTGCCAAGCATGCGTCATGCCGACCACCGCGCCAACGATCCGAACGACTACCCGACCTCGGCGCGGGTCGATTACGTGATCGGGTGCATGGCGACCAACGGCCAGACGCAGGAAGCGATGGAACGCTGCTCGTGCAGCATCGACCACATCGCCAAGACCATCCCGTACAACAGCTTCGTCCAGCTTGAGACGATCCGCAGGATGCAGGACATGCCGGGCGAGCGCGCCATGCTCTTCCGGGGCGTCGGCTGGATCAAGGACCTTCAGGACCGCTTCCGCCTTGCCCAGGTGGAAGCGGATCTGGAGTGCTTTCCGGAACAGTAGCGGTGAGGTCGACGCTGTCGCAACGCTCCTCAGCTCGCCGGCTGCGGGGTGACCTGCCAGTCGCCGGTGTAGGTCTGGTCCTTGCTGTCCACCACCTCGGCCTTCAGGTCGCCCGCCGCCTTGGGCGTGAAGGTGAAGTGCAGGCTGGGGTCCTCGCTGAGGGAGATGTCGGTTTCCACGTCCATGACGGGCTGCCCGGCGTAGCTGACCTTGATCGAGCGGACGAAATACGGCGGCACATAGGTCCGGGAAATCTGGTCGAACTGCATTCCGCTGTGATTGGGATGGCTGACCAGCAACTGGGCCGTGACATCGCCGCCGACCGGGACCGACTGCGGCAGGTTGAGCTTCATCTTGCCAATCCTGCGCCATCGCCTGCTCCGGGTTCTTCATGGCGGGAGCCGAGCAGCCGCCCGCCGCCTTGACGTAGCGTTCGGCGCTGAACAGGCGGCCGTCCGTCGTTTCCGCCACGGCATGGATCAGCGTGTATTCGTTGACCCGGACCCGCGTGCCGATGCTCAGGTCGCGGTGGCCGGCATCGCCGGGTTCATCGTAGAGGTGGAACTTGCCGGCGAGCGGCACCGGGTTGCCATCGACCAGCAGGGTCAGCGTCTTGATCGACCAGTCGGCATCGGCCGGAAGAGCCGCCTTGACGGTGACCGGCACCAGGGCCGCGTCCTGCGCCCGGTAAGGCGCTTCGAGCGAGAGGAACCCGCTGCCGTCCTCGATGGCGCGGCCGGGGAAGTAAACCTCCCGGACGCTGTCCCAGCGCTCGTAATCGTCGGCTTTGGCGTCGCTTTGCTTAGGCGAGGTCGATTGCGCTGAGGCGATGCCGCAGGACAGCACCAGTGCGGCCATCGTGGCGGTCAGGCGTTTGGCTGTATCAGACATGGCGCTTTCCTCCGGTTTACTTTCTGGCTTCGTCCTATTCCCATTCCAGTGCCGCAAAGACGGTGACCGCGTTTCGCGGGTTGTCCTCATCGAACAGACGCCAATGGCCGCGCTGCGAGGCCGCCGCCTGTTCGGCCGCCTGCTCGATGGTGCCGCCCCGCTTCTGCAAGGCGCGGATATCGTCGATCAGGGTCGTGAGGTAGAGCCGCTGCGGCTCCAACGCCTGCGGCCAGGGCGCCGAAGCCGGACCATGGCCGGGGACGACCCGGCGCGCCGGCACGCCGGCCAGCCCGTCCATCACCTTGAGCCAGCCAGCGGCATCGCCGTCGATCGTCGGCAGACGGTCGAGGAAGACCAGATCGCCAGCGAACAGCGTGGCCGTCGCGGGGTCGAACACGGTCAGGTCGTTGTTGGTGTGGGCGGTCGGCCATGCCGTCAACTCGATCACCCGCCCGCCGCCCAGATCCAGCTTCAGGGCCGGAGCCGGCGGCGGCCCGACGGTTTGAGTGGGTGCCGCCATGGTGGCGCCGCGCGCTTCCTCAGCCCCCAGATCCTCCTCCAGCCGGCGCTGATAGCCGTCGGCCCGCGCCATCAATGCGGATTGGAAACCGGCATGGGCGATGAAAGCCGGACGGTCTTCGGCGAAGGCGGCATTGCCGAAGATATGGTCGGGATGCATGTGCGTGTTGATGACGTAGCGGATCGGCAGGTCGGTCCGCTGCCGGATCGCGTCCCGCAGGCGCGTGCCGATCGTGGGCGAGTTGCCGGTATCGATCACCGCCACAGCCTCGGCCCCCACGATGAAGCCCATGTTGGCGACATCGCCGTGGTTATCCCGATCGGCATACTCATGGCGTCCCGGCATGGACGAAAACACCGGGCGCCACCTCGTCCACGGGCAGGGCATCGGCCCATGCCGGCGCGATGGGGCCTATCCATAAGAGGGTGATGGTTGCGAGCACGGTCCTCATGATAAGAAACATAGTGGATCACGGTCTCCCTTAAAACAACATGATGATAAAAAGGGCAACAAATAGCCCTGATCTATTGCACCTGCGAAGAAAACGACAGTAAGTGGAGGAAGTTGCAAGATGTTCACCCATACTCGCCTGCTTTTGACGGCGGCGCTTCTGGCCTCGGTCAGCCTGCCGGCATGGGCTGAGACGGTTTATGTTTCCAACGAGAAAGATAATTCGGTTTCCGTGATCGACGGGGAGTCGCTGAAGGTCACATCGACCATCAAGACCGGCCGCCGCCCGCGCGGCATCGTGCTGAGCGAGGACATGAGCAAGCTTTATGTCTGCATCGGCGACGACAACCGGATCGATGTGATCGACCTTGCGGCCGGCAAGGTGGTGGACCGCCTGCCCTCCGGCCCCGATCCGGAACTGCTGGCGCTGCATCCCGACGGCCATCACCTGTATATCGCCAACGAGGACGACAACATGGTGACGGTGCTGGATATCGGCGCCAAGAAGGTGCTGAACGAGATCGAGGTCGGCGTGGAGCCGGAAGGCATGGGCATCAGCCCGGACGGCAAGCTGCTGGTCAACACCTCCGAAACCACCAACATGGCCCACTTCATCGACACCGACACCCGCAAGATCATCGCCAATGTCCTGGTGGACAGCCGCCCGCGCGTCGCGGAATTCACGCCCGACAGCAAACAGGTCTGGGTATCGGCGGAAATCGGCGGCACGATCAGCGTGATCGACAGCGCCGAGAAGAAGGTGGTCCAGAAGATCCGCTTCGAGATCCCCGGCGTTTCGGCGGACGCGATCCAACCCGTCGGCATCAAGATCACCAAGGACGGCAAGCGGGCTTTCGTGGCGCTGGGTCCCGCCAACCGGGTCGCCGAGATCGACCCGGCGACCTACGAGGTGAAGAAATACTATCTGGTCGGCCAGCGCGTCTGGAACATGGCGCTGGGACAGAACGAGACGCGGCTTTACACGACCAACGGCGTCAGCAGCGACGTGTCGGTGATCGACCTGGAGAAGAACAAGGTCATCAAGTCGCTGACGGTCGGCCGGGCGCCCTGGGGAGTGGCCGTAAAACCGTAAGGGTCGCTCTCTTCACTCCGCTCCCCTGGCGAGTTGAAGGATACGGTCCCGTGGCGGGCGCGGCGGGCGGACGCGGTCCGCCCCGCGCCTGCTTCTGGACGTATGGAAGGCGATGGCGATCCACGTCGCATGGAACACGAAGCCGGCCAGCAGGACGATCTGACCGGGTACTGGACCGATCGTCGCCCGGACGAAGATTTCCTCCAGCGAGGTGATCGGCATGGGATGGATCATCAGCTTGCCGATATAGGCCACGACCTGGATCATGAAGATCCAGCCATAGTTCCGCCTGATCCTCCGCCCGATCGCTTCCAGATACGTGATGTGAAGGTTGGGGCTGCGGTAATCCTGATAGAGGATCTCGTTCCAGTTGTTGTCGGTCCGCACCCCCTGCCCGCGCAGGATGGGGCCGAAGAAGTTGACCTCCAGCACATGGGCGCGGATGCGCCAGAAATCGAAGAAGCGGTAGCGCCGCGCCTCGATGGTCAGGAAAACCGCGACCAGAAGCCCCACCAGGACAAGCGGCAAGGGCGTCGCGGAAGCGCTGCTGAAGGTCAGCGACAGCGAGATGCCGGTGGTCACGACCGCCCAGTTGGTCGTCGTGTCGAGCCGGGTGCGCCAGACGGTGCTCCGGTAAAGCTCACCACGGTACAGATGCGAAAGCGCCGTTATCTCCGATGCGTCGAACGCGTGCGCCTCGGCGGCAACTTTGGGTTCCAGTCTTATGTCGGCCATTGCTTCCCTCCCTTTTCCCCAACTTATACCGGACTGTCTATGTAAAACAGCGGAAGCGGGCATGACAGCGCCTTGATGCCACAAAAGTTCGCGCATCAAATAAATCGCGCATCATAACTCCTACAATGAAACCGATAATGGTAGGGAAATTTTCCTAAAGCATTAGCTATGGTTGAAAACCGATTTCCTAACAATGCGGCAATTTACCTCAATTCAACAAATACATGGCAATTGTTCGCCTTATATCGAAGGTGGTAGTGTCCCAGCGCTACAATTTTAAGGCAGGATGCGGCACATGCCCACTGATGATTACGCTGGTGGGGACTTGGTCAGTTTCGCCGGCAGATAGCGGTCACGGCGGTCTGAGCTGGCCTATGCTGAAACGTTCTGCCGGATGAGATCGGGGAGCCAGGGCACGCGGTCGGCGTCCGGGATTTTGAGCCGGGCGCCCGAGGTAGTCCCAGAACGAAATGGCGAGCTTGGAGCAGGTTTTCAGCAGGCTGAGGAAGGTGTCCCGCGCCTGCTTGCCGGCCGCGGAGCGGGTCTCGCCGGAGATCTTGCGTTTGGTGACGAAGCAGCGGACGTCGTTCTCCGAGCCGTTGGTGTGCAGCGGGATCTCGGGCCGGTCGAGCACCAGCAGCAGCTCGTCTTTGTTGGCGTGCAGGCGGGCGACGGCCTCGTCGAGGTCGGCGAAGCCGGTGACCCGGGGGAAGATCCGATCGAAGCGCGGCCGCAGGGCCGTCCGGCGGGCGGCGTCGGGTCGTCCTTGTAGAGCTTGAGATCGGCGTAGAACCACCAGACCAACTGGCGCTGCAGCATCGACCAGGCGGTGCTGCTCGTCGGTGACGCAGACGATCCGGCGCAGATGGCGCTCGGCATGGATCCAGCACAGGGCGTGCTGGAAAACGTCGAACGGGCCGGCGTCATCGGAGACGATGACGGTGTCGGTGAGCAGGCCGCGGGCGACGATCGCACCGACGAGGGCCGCTTCGGTGACCCGCCGGCGATGACCGGCGCCGAGGCCGAAGCTGTCCAGGTGGGCCTGCCAGGCAGCATCGTCGGCAAAGCTCTGGCGCTCGTTGAGCGAGCAGGCTGACGATCACAGCGTCGGCAAGCTTGTGCTCGACCAGGTAGGCCGCGGCGGCGGCGTTGATGACGTAGTCGGGATGGCCGGCGCGCAGCAGATCGAGAAAGTTCAGCCGGCTCTTCGATGGCCGGGTGGCGAAGAAGGCGAAGCGGTCGTCGCCGATGTGCGTGGTGTATTCATCGCTCCTGGCGTGGCGGGCACCGGTGTCATCGACAATTCGGTTTTCTCCAGCCTCATCAAACTGCTTCGGTTGTTTCTGCAATCTCTGATGCTGGGGCTTGGCGCTTGGCTCGCCATCGAGCGTCAGATTTCCCCCGGCTCAATGTTCGCCGCCAGCCTGCTGTTCGGGCGCGCCATGGCGCCGGTCGAGCAGATAATCGGCGCATGGCGCCACTTGGCCGGCGCGCGGGAGGCCTATGGCCGGCTTGGCGATCTGCTCCGCGCGGTTCCTTTGGCGCCCGACCGCATGCCACTCCCGGACCCTAAAGGCGCTCTGTCGCTGCAACGCGTGGTGTTCGCGCCGCAGGGCCTCGACCATCCCGTCATCAAGGGGATCGATCTGACCATTGGCAGCGGCGAAGCGGTCGGGATCATCGGTCCCAGCGCCGCCGGCAAATCCACGCTGGCCCGTCTGCTGATCGGCATATGGCGTCCGAGCGGCGGCGTCGTCCGGCTGGATGGCGCGGATGTGTCCCAGTGGGATCGGGATCATCTTGGGCAGCATATCGGCTATCTGCCCCAGGATACCGAACTGTTCTCAGGCACCATATCGAGCAACATCGCGCGGTTCCAGGATGCCCGGTCCGATGCCGTGGTCCAGGCCGCCAGCCGGGCCGGCGTGCATGAGATGGTTCTCCGGCTGCCCAACGGATATGACACCGAGATCGGGGAAGGCGGCATGATCCTGTCCGCCGGGCAACGCCAGCGCATCGGTCTTGCCCGCGCCCTGTTCGGCAACCCGCGCCTGATCGTGCTCGACGAACCCAACTCCAATCTGGACATCGAGGGGGAGCAGGCCCTGATCCGGGCGGTCGGCGAGTTGAAGGCCGGCGGAGCCACCGTGATCGTGATCACCCACCGGCCCAGCGTCCTGTTCGCGGTCGATCGCATTATCGGCCTGCGCGACGGCGCTGTCGAAATGGACGGATCACGCGCCGAGATCCTGGCGCGGATCTTCCCTCAGCCCGGACGCGGGCCGCAGACGCCGGACCCGGGCTCCGTCGAACCGCTGAAGCGGGTCGGCATGCGCCAGCCGGCGGAACAGGGCTGAGGGAGACGACGCATGACGCGGACAACCAGCGCGGATGTGATGGCCGATCAGCGGCCGATCCATGTCGCCGATGACATCCGCCGGCCAATGCTCGTCGGGCTTTCAGCCTTCCTGCTGTTCTTCGGCGGGCTGGGGGGATGGGCATCGACCCTTCAACTGGACGGCGCGGTCATCGCCCAGGGCTCGATCAAAGTCCAGGACAACCGGCTGACCATGCAGCACCGCGAAGGCGGTACGGTCAAGGCCCTGCTGGTCAAGGAGGGCGACAGGGTCGAGGCCGATCAGGTGCTGATCAGGCTGGACAATACCGAGTTGAAAGCGTCCGCCGAGATCCTTGAGCGCCAGTACAATACGCTGAAAGCTCTGGAAGGCCGTCTGATCGCGGAGCGGGACGATCTGGATGAGATACCGTTCGATCCGGTACTGACAGCGGGGGAGCGCCACCAACCCGATCATAAACGCGCTGATGGCCGGACAGGCAAGCCTGCACCGGAGCCGGCGCGAAGCGTTTCTCAACGAAGTCAGCATCCTGAAGCAGCGCATCGCGCAGTTCGGCGAGCAGATCCGGGGCCAAGAGGGGCAGGCACGATCCCGAACCGATCAATTGCGCCTGATCCTGGACGAATTGGCGGGTACGCGGGAGCTGTTTTCCAAGGGATTGTCGCCGAAAACCAAGGTCCGGGCGCTTGAACGGGCGGCGGCCAGTCTCGAAGGGGAGCGGTCGGAGCACGTGTCGAACATAGCCCGCGTGCAGGAAGAGATCATCGAGGCCCAGTTGCAGATCGTGAAACTGAAACGCGACCGAATGGCCGAAGTGTTCGAGTTGATGCGTGACAATTCCGACGCCCTGTTCGTCCTGGAACCGCGCCTGATGGCGGCGCACGCGGCGCTGGAACGGGCGGAGTTGAGATCTCCGACGGCTGGTTATGTGGTCGATCTCAGGATCTTTACCGAAGGGGGCGTGATCCGGGCCGGCGATCCCATTCTTGATGTCGTTCCGGAATTTCGGCCCTTGGTCGTTGAAGCCCAAATCAATCCACAGGATATCGACGACATCAGGTTGGAACAGCCGTCTCAGATCCGTCTGGTCGGTTACAGGCAGCGCAACGTCCCCATACTTCACGGCGCGATCAAACGGGTTTCCGCCGACCGGCTGATCGAAGAGCGATCAGGCGCCCCCTACTACAAGGCCATCGTTGAAGTGGACGCATCGGAAATCGCCAGAATGCCCGAAATCAGGTTGGTAACGGGCATGCCGATTGAGTTGGTTATTTCACTGAAGCCTCGAACAGCACTGGATTACCTGCTTGAACCTTTGTACGAGAGCTTCGGACATGCCTTCCGGGAGTGATCGGCCCATTACGTCGCCCGGCCACTAAATCGTAGACGGCGAAAACAGATCCAGCAGGTTTTCGAAGAAAGCTTCGGGATTGTGCCGGGCGCGGCAGCGCTCGCCGGCCGCCGGGGCCTCAGCGGCCAGAGCCTGCCACCCGCCCGCCAGTTCGACCAGTGCCGCGCCGATACCCACCGTGGAGAAATCGTGGGCGCGCACTCCGGTATGGCCGAGCCGGTCCAGTTCCATGTCCATCCAGGTGCCGGCGGTGATCAGGACGGGCTTGTCAGCCCCCACCGCCTCCAGGAAGACGTGGGAGGTCCGGACGTCGTAGATCGCGGGATGGTAGGGCACCATGACAGCGTCGGCGTCGGCCAGCAGGCTCAGATAATCGGCTTCGGTCAGGTTGCGGGCGAGGAAATCCACGTCGGGCAGATCCTCCTCCCATCCCGGCAGGGTATCGGCCAGCATCTCGGGCCGGCCGCACTGGATCGTGAAACGCACGCTCTGGCGCAGGTCCGGCAGCGCCTTCAGCGCCTCCACGAGCAGGTGGATGCCCTTCTCCCACCGTCCTTCGCCGAGATAGACGAAATGGGGCCGCTGATCGCGGCGGGCGGTGCCGCGCGGACGCGCGGCGGGATAGCGGATGGGGATCGGCAGGTCGGGGATGTCCAGCCCGGTCAGCGCGCCGTAATACCGGCCCAGGCCCTGATTGTCGCAGGCGATCCTGACGCGGTCTTCCGGGAATTGCCGCCACAACGCCAGCGCCTGCCGGTCGAGTGCGGCGGCGCTGTCGTGGTTTTCAGCGGAAAGGTGAAAACTGGGCGGGAAGCGGAGGATCAGGCACAGGCGCGGCCGGGGCTCCGGCAGATCGCGGTACCACAGGTAAAGGCCGGTAAGCTGGTTGCCGAGCACTGTGTGCATGACGATGATGTCGTCGGCGTCGAAGTCCTGGCCGACGTTTTCGCACAGGTTCCGGTGGAAGGTGTAGTTGCTGACCGACCGGTTGTGGATCAGCATCATCTCCGGGACGGACGGCGACCTGGGCGTAGCAGTGCATGTCGAACACAAGGCGCGCGTCGAACTGCTCCGCCACCAGCGGGTCCATGTCCTTGTAGCCATAAAGCTGAACATCCATGCCACGCGCCGCCCCCTGCTCCCGCAGCACGAGATCCAGGTGGTAGTGGTGGCCGGCGGTGCTGTCGAGACCGGGATCGAGGACGACGAGTTTCATGCTGCTTCCCGCATGGGATTGACGCGTCTTGCTAGCACCGGATTGGTTGACGGAAGGTAAACGCTGCCGCATTCAATAAACTGTCACCGAATTTCAGGCTGCAACGGGACAGCATGCCGCAGCATGCGGGTTCTCGTATTAAGATGCGGAGGTTTGCCCCTATTCTCGCCAGTGTCCGGTGGAGCGGACTGGCCGCTCCACCGTAGACATACTGAGGAGGAGCCGTCCATGATGAAATGGACGATCCGGCTCCGTTGGAAAGGACAGACGATCGAGATTGAAATCGAGATCGGCCTGAGCCTCTAACGGAGTCGCAGGGAGGGGTGTTAGCAGCACCCCTCCCCACTCCTCCACTCTAATCAAATCCGATCGAACTTGGAAGCCCCTGAATCGCGGCTCAATAGCGCTCCAGACCGTACTGCTCCATCTTGCGGTACAGGGTCGTGCGGGAGATGCCGAGCGCTCGGGCGGCGTTGGTCAGGTTGCCGGAGTGGCTGGCTATGGCGGCTTCGATGGCCTTGTGTTCCAGGGATTCCAGGCTGGTGATGGGGGCTGGGGAGTGGCGGCTGGCGGGGGCACGATGTCGGGGGCAGGTCGGCCAGGGTGATGGCCGGCTCGTCGCTCATCAGAGCCAAGCTTTCGATCACGTTGCGGAGTTCGCGGACGTTGCCGGGCCAGTCGTGGTGGCGGAAGGCTTCCAGGACGGCGGCGTCGAACTGCTTGGGCGTCAGATCGTGGCGGCGGGACAGCAGGTCGTTGAAGTGGGGGACCAGCAGGTCGGTGTCGCCGGTGCGCTCGCGGAGCGGCGGGATGCGGACCGTGGTGACGCCGATGCGGTAGTAGAGGTCCTGGCGGAAGCGGCCGGCGGCGACCTCGTCGCGCAGGTTGCGGTTGGTCATCGCGATCAGGCGGACATTGACGTGGCGCGGCTCGCTGTCGCCGACGCGGTAGACGATGCCTTCCTCCAGCACGCGGAGAAGATAGGGCTGGAGGTCGAGCGGGAGTTCGCCGATTTCGTCCAGGCACAGGGTGCCGCCGTCGGCCAGTTCGAAGCGGCCGAGGCGGCCTTCGGTGGCGGCCCCGGTGAAGGCGCCGCGGACGTAGCCGAACAACTCGCTGGAGACCAGTTCCTTGGAAACCGCGCCGCAGTTGAAGGCGACGAAAGGCTCGGACGGGGACGTGGCGCCCTCGCCATGGATGGCGCGGGCGAAAAGCTCCTTGCCGGTGCCGGTTTCTCCCTCGATCAGCACGGGCGCGCGGCGGCCGGCCAGTCGGCGGGCGCGGTCGATGGCGGTGCGGACCGCGGGGCTGGCGCCGATGATACCGGCGAAGCTGTTGCGGGTGGCGTCGGCTTCGTGGCGGATGGCGGCGGCTTTGGCGGCGCGGCGGGGCTTTGCCGGGATCACCAGCACAGCGCCAAGGTTTTCGCCGTCCACGGTCAGCGGCTTCATCCATTCGGCGGGCCAGCCGGCCGGGTCCAGGTTGGCGATGCGGGCGTCCTTTTCCAGGACGAAGCTGGTGGGGCCGGCGCCGTGCTCCAGCAGGCTGCGGGCACGGTCGGACATGTGGACGATGCGGCCCTTGCGGTCCACGGCGATGATGCCGTCCTCGACCCAGGTCGGCAGTTTGGCGACGCAGGCTTCCAGCAGTTTCATCCGCTCCTGCCGGGCCTGGTCGGCCATCGCCCATTCGACCTGCCGGGCCGCGACCACGGCGAGCGCCAGATTGTGGCGCTGGAAGGTCTGGCGCGGGCCGGAGATGTCGAGCAAGCCCGATCAGGGAGCCATCGATCGGGTCGCGGATCGGGGCGGCGGCGCAGGTCCAGGTCTTGACGCCGGCGCAGAAATGCTCGGTCGCGTGGACCAGGACGGGCTGTTTGGTGATCAGGGCCGTGCCGATGCCGTTGGTGCCGGCGACGGATTCATTCCAGGCGCCGCCCGGCTCCAGGTGGATTTCGCGGCCCGGCTTCGATGGTGGCGCGGTCGCCGACGGTGGAGAGGACGATGCCGCTGGGGTCGGTGACCAGCATGATCGAGCCGGTGCCGATGAACAGGTCGATCGCCTCGGCCAGCGTGCTGGAGGCGGCGGCCAGCAGGTCGCGGTTCTGGATGCGCAGGTGGTGCAGGCCGTCGTCGCGGACCGCCAGGGGTGCCGATGAGCCATGGGCGTTGACGCCGCTTTCCAGGCTGCGGCGCCACGAGTTGACGACGACGTTGCGGACCGGCGGATGGCTGTCCACGCCGGCCAGGAAATCCTCCCACGCCCGCATGATCGTCGCTTCATCGGCATAGGGCGTGCCACGCGGCGGGCGCTGTCGCCCCGTTCCCTGCTCTGGGCATGTAAGTCACACTCCCTCAGCCGGATCATTTTATTAGTGCTCGAACGGCGGCGATCCGGGTTTTGAGAGTTTACACTGAGCAGCTGACTTTGGGTAACGATAAAGTTCGGGCGGTATCTTCTTCTCAATTCCTTTCCATCCATTCGTTGGAGGTACTGAGAGAGCTGAGAAAGATTGACGCACGGGGTCGGCGGTTCGCCCCGTGCGTCGCACCTGGACCGGCAGATCGCGGCGGATCTCACTGCCGGCCAAGCTTCTCCGCTCCGGCACCAAGGGCCGGGCCTGCGGTCGGGTCGTCAAAGTCGGGCTTGTCCGCGATCAGCGTGTGCGTGTTGAGGATCAGGCAGGCGGCGGACGCGGCGTTGCGGACCGCCGTCATGGTGACTTTGACCGGGTCGGTGACGCCCGCCTCGATCAGGTCGGTGAACTGGCCGGTGCGGGCATCGAAGCCGGTGCCCTTGGGCGACTGCGCCACCTGGGTGAGGATATCGGCGGGCTTGAGGCCGCAGTTCTCCGCGATGCAGGCGAGCGGGGCCGTGAGGGAGCGCTGCAACACGCGGACACCCTCGCGGATGCCGCCGGAGGTCTGGTCGGCCAGCTTGTCCAGCTCGCCCGCCACCTGGATCAGGGCGGTGCCGCCGCCGGCCACCACGCCTTCCTCGAGGGCGGCGCGGGCGGCGTTCAGGCTGTCGTCGAGAAGCTGTACGCGCCGCTTCTGCTCCGCCGGGGTGGCGCCGCCGGCCAGGATCGTGGCGGTGCCTCCCGTCAGCTTGGCGAGGCGTTCGGTGTACTTGTCGCGCTCGATATTGGGCGGGGCGGCGTCGAACTGGCGCTGGACCTGGGCGCGGCGGGCGCGGATCAGTTCGGGATCGCCGTGGCCCCGGATCAAGGCGGTGAAGCTCTGGCCGACGCGGACCTGATCGGCGCCGCCCAGGTCCTCCAGGGTGCGTCTGTTCCAGCTTGCCGCCGAGATCGCGGGCGATGACGCGGCCGCCGGTCAGGATCGCGATATCCTCCAGCATGGCCTTCCGCCAGTGGCCGAACTCCGGCGGGTTGACCGCCACCGCAAGGCCGATGCCGTTGCGCCGCATGGCGAGCAGGCTGACGACGACCTCGGGCGCCAGTTCGTCGGCGATGATCAGCAGCGGGCGGCCGGTGCCGGAGACTTCGGTCAGCAGGTGCTCGATCTGGCGCGGGCGCGCTGATCCGCTGGTCGGTGATCAGGATCAGCGGATCGTCCAGCACCGCCCGCATGGTCTCCACATCGGTGACCATGTGGTGCGAGATGTAGCCCCGGTCGAACGACATGCCCTCGACCACTTCCAGCGTGGTCGTGATGCCGGGGCCGAACTGGACCTCCACGATGCCGTCGGACCCGACGCGGCCCAGGGCTTCGGCGACCAGGCGGCCAAGGGCCGGGTCGGTGGCGGCGATGGTCGCGACCGCTTCAAGCTGCGCATGGCCGGAGAGCGGACGGGCGGAGCGGCGCAGCGCCTCGGCGATCACGCCGGCGGCGCGGTCGATGCCGGCGACCAGATCGACCGGGCTGGTGTCGGAGTCCAGCACCTTCAGGCCGTCCTGAATCAGCGCGTTGGCAAGGACGGTCGCGGTCGTGGTGCCGTCGCCGGCGACCTCGTTGGTCTGCTTGGAAACCTCACGGACGACCTGAGCGCCCATGTTCTCGAACCGGCACGGCAGCTCGACCTCGTCGGCGATGCTGACGCCGTCGCGCGAGACGATGGGCGTGCCGATCGGGCGGTCGATGATCGCGTTCATGCCCTTGGGTCCCAGCGTGCCCTGCACGGCGAGCGTCAGCTTGGCGACACCCCGGCCCAGGGCCGCGCGGGCTTCGGCGCGGTGGAGCATCATTTTCGGCATGAGTCGTGTCCTCCGGATGCTGGCCGTGTTTCTTGTCGCCACCCTGCCGGCGATGAAATCCGCCAGGGTGGGTTCGCCGTCCGGGGCCGCGATCGCCGTAGCGGGCCTGAAGCAGTCCCCGGCACAGGCTGCCGTTGAACTCCGTGTTGATCCGGACCCGGCGCAGCAGGGACAGGTAGTCGGCGAAGGCTTCCGGCGTGATCGCGCTCGCCTTCGGCCGACGTGAACGCCGCGTCGGTCGGGCCGCCGTACTCGGCGCGGATCTCCAGATAGCGGGTGCGCTGGCGGTCCGTTTCCGGATCGTCGATGGCCAGCGTGGCGAGGTGCGGGCAGTCCAGCGCGAGGATGGCCGGGACCGTCCAGCCCCTGCTCCATCAGATGGCGGATCACCGCTTCCTGGCGGCGCTGATACGCCTTGATGCGGAAGGTCCGGCGCAGATCGTCCAGGTCCTCCTCCGCCGCTTCCTCGCGCGAAGGTGGCCTTGAAGGAACGGCCCTGCGCAAGCCCCTGGTTGATCGTGTCGGAATACATGTGGTCGTGCAGGTCGATCAGCACCTGCCGCACCCACGGGAGGGACGCCTGCGGCCGCGCGCATGTCGTCGGCCATCAGGAAGGCGAAGTTGGGGGAGCACCAGTAGGTCGGCAGGCGGAACCCGATATGGACGCGGGACTCCGCGTCCACCTCGACGGCGGTGACGAAGCGAAGCTCCGTCACCGATTCGTCGAGTTCCGGGTCCGTCACCGATGCCAGCCTGTCCCACACCTCCGCCACTCGGGCATCGGGTGGCCATGGGCATCAGTCGCTCCCAGCACTTCGGCGACCTGCGCCATGGTCTGCTCGCCCTCCTTGACCGGAGCGGAGCCGGACAGCTTCGCCTGCTGGGCCGCCACGTCGATGTCGTAGAGCCGGGCCGCGTTGAGGCCGAGGATCTTCGCGCTTGGCGTCCAGGTTCAGATCGACGCCCTTGTCCTTCTTGATGTTGTCGGGAAGCTCATGCGCCATGAACTTCTCGACCAGCCACTTCGGCGTCCAGATCGCGTAGTCGCTGCCGTAGAGCAGCCGGTCCGGCCCGAGCCAGAACAGCAGTTCGGAAATGACCTGGTTGAAGTAGTCGGGCCGGCTGTGGATGAAGGGCAGCGCCACCGCCAGCCCGCCATAGACGTTGGGCTCCTGCACCGCGATCCAGCAGAAGTCGTCCAGGCGCGGCAGGCCGCAATGCTCGACGATGAAGTTCAGTTCGGGGAAGTTGGTCGCGGCCTCGTCGATGTCGGCCACGTCGAAGGCGTCGCGGTTCAGCGGGAGGATCGTCGGCCCCTTGTGGACATGGATGTTCTTGATGCCGAGCTTCTCGCGATTCCTCAAGGTAGCGCTGAGCCCAATCGTCGCTCAGCTTGTAGCCCTTGCTCGACCCGTGCCATTCGGCGGTGTAGAGCTTGACGCCCTTGAGCTGGTACTTGGCCGCCAGTTCACGCAGATGCTTCAAGCGCCCACTCGCCGTCGCGCGGGTCCAAGGCGCCGTTGAGGATGAAGCGGTCGGGATATTTTTCCTTCAGCACGGCGTTCTGTTCGGTCGTGTTGAAGCCGTTGACGTAGAAATCCTTCAGGTATGTCGGCTGGAAGATCGCCATGTCGTCGTAGCCTTCGACGAACAGGTCGTTGATACAGGTCGTCGGCGCCGTACTTGTCGAACTTCTCCTTCTCCCAGACATACTCCTTGGGGCTCAGCGCCGAGTGGTAGCCGTAGAAGCAGTCGATGAACTGCTTGCCGTGGATGTTCTTCTGGTTCTCCTTGCTGCCGTCCCAGAAGTGGGTGTGACCGTCGATGATGAAGATCTCTTCGCCGTCCGCCGTCCGGTACATGCTTTCCTCCGCCGTTTCGTTTTTATTGACCGTGCACGTGCGGGCGCCGGCCGTGCCGACCACGGCTCGAGCTGACAGACTCGCTCAGATGTATTCGAGCACGTCGTCCATGTTGCCGAACAGCATGACCGTGTTGTCGTCGATCATGACCATGCGGCCGTAGTGGGTGGAGGTGGAGATCTCGAAGAGATGCGGCGGTCATCTCGCGGCCCAGCTCTTCGCTGATCTCGTCCATCTTGAATTCCATCTTGCCTTCGCCGTCGATCCGGATCATGGCCGGCATGTAGGTGACCTTGATCCCCGGCTTTTCCTCCATCACCTCGGCGATGCGCGGGCTTCGACGCTGTCGTTCATGGTGACGCCGCACTGATGCGAGATCGTGTGCTCGAAGGTCAGTCCTTCATCGGTTTGAAGATGTTGAAGTCATGGGCGACGCTCATGGCTCGTGCTCTCCTCTTGTTATCGTTGAAGGTCAGGATGCTGACGTCGCGTCGGGAACCTTGATGCCGATTTCCTCGCAGATCGCCTTGACGCGGTTGGAGGCGGCCGCGAAGGCGTCCGTGAACTGGGCGACCTTGACGTGCGGCTGCGACCAGATCGGCTGAAGCTGGTGGCGGCCTTGACGCACAGGGCGCCGTGCTTCTCGAGCCAGCCTTCCATCAGCTTGCGGTTGGCCTCGCCATGCTCGGCGTCGTTGGCCAGCAGGTGGAACAGCTCGACCGTATTGGCGAGGTTGCGTTCGTAGTCGGCCTCGGCCGCCGAGATCGACGGCGGGCGTGATGAAGTCGTTCTGGGCGGCGGCCATCTGCATCAGGAAGCCGCAGCGGAACAGCTCGCCGACCAGCGGCTCGAACACGACGTTGGTCGCGAAATACTGCTCCAGATAGTCGGTCGGCGCCCATGATGGTTTCGATCGCTTCGCGGGTGCCCTGCCAGATCGGGTCTTCCAGCCAGTGCGTCTTGCCGGCGGTCGTCGTCGAACACCTGCGAGATCCATGCCGATCTCGCCAGGTACAGCGTCATGTCCTGGGCGAAGCGCAGCTTGTACGACGAGTTGGTCAGGATCGCGTTGTTGATCATCTGCGTGTAGCCGTAGCGCTGCGCATGCATCAGCGCCGTGCCCAGCCCGAATTCGGCATGCTTCTAGGCGCCGAGATGGTCCTGCAGGATCTTGACCCAGCGCGTGATCGAAGCGGGTCGGCGCCCCCGACTTGCGGGCATTGTCCACGACGTTCTTGATCATGCCTTCGATCGTGGACTGGCGCTGATAATGCGTCCGCTCCCACTCCTGGTCGGGTGCGCGGAACTTGTGCCAGTCGGACGATCTGCAGCTGTCGTCCAGTTCTTGCTGTAGGTCGGCGTGCCGTCGGCGAACGAGATGATCCAGTTCTGGAGCAGGTAGCGTTCCGGGTCGGGCTGAACGTCTACCGTCATGTCCTCGTAATGGGTCGCCTTGCGGCCCTTGGGTTCGAAGTAGTTGTACTTGCGGCTGTCCCAGCCGGGAAACTTCTTGGCTCCCGCCGCACCCGACTTGACTTCCGGAGCCTCTAGCATGTGCCGTCATTTTTGTTTTCCTCCCCTTGCGATTCTGCGACTCAGCAGTTATCGAAGAGCGGGCGTGAACTTGTCGAAGAAGATCCGTTCGGGCTCGACACCGGCGATCTGGAGCACCGGCAGCAGCGCGTCGATCATCGGCGGCGGACCGCAGGAATAGACGTCGATCTCGCCGGCATCGCCCATGTCCGGCAGATGCGCGCCGGACGACCTCATGGACGAAGCCGGTCTCTCCCGTCCAGTCATCCTCGTCGGCGCCGCATGCGGACAGCGCCGGGATGAACTGGAAGTCGGGCAGCTTCTCCGCCAGTTCGGCGAAGCGGTCGAGATAGAACAGGTCGCGGGCCTGCGCGCCCCGTAGAAGAAGCGGATCGGGCGCGCCGGCTCGCCGCAGCCGATCTGGTCCTGAAGGATCGACCACAGCGGCGACATGCCGGAGCCGCCGCCCACCAGCACCAGCGGCCCGGTCCGGTCCTCGCGCCGGAAACAGGTGCCGTAGGGTCCGCGCAGCATCAGGCTGTCGCCCGACCTTCAAGCCGCCGTCCAGCAGGGACGAGAAAGCGCCCTGCCCGGGTATTTCTTGATGATGAAGCTGAAGCCGGTTCGGCTTCGCTCGGCGGATTCGCCATGGAGAAGGAGCGCGTGATCGCTCCTTGCCGGGGACGGTGATATCGACATACTGGCCGGCCCAGAACTTCAGCGGCTGCTCGATCTCGATCTCCAGCCGGCGGATGTCGTGGGTCAGCGGCTCGATGGCCGGTCAGATCGTGCCGCGAAGTCCTTGACCGCGATCGACCGGGCCAGCAGGTCTTCGTCGTAGTTCAGCAGCTCGACTTCGATATCGCTGTAGGCCAGCGTGCGGCACAGCAAGATGTGGCTGGTGTCGCGCTCCATGTCGTGACAGCGCGAAGGTCGAATATTTCAGAAGTTCGACGTCGCCTTCGATCAGAACGCACTTGCAGCTGAGCACTGGCCTTCCTTGCAGCCATGCATCAGAGCAGATGCCCTGGCGGAACGCGGCATCGAGAACGGTCTCGCCCTTCCTCGACTTCCAATTCGACGCCGACGGGCTGCAAGCGGACCGTGTGAACCGCGCGTGCGGCTCAACGGATTCTGCGTCATGTTCGGTATGTCCCCTGAGAATTCCGGTACGGGGGCCGGCGGTGAAGCCGGCCCCCGCCCCCAGTCGGCTGGCCTCAGTTCGGGGTTGATCGTGAAGCCCTTGCTGTAGTCGGCGATATGCTGTCTCGCGCTGCTCGGGGGTCATCTCGCGCAGCGTGATCGAGCGGCGACTTGAGCTGTAGCCGCGCACATGGTCCAGGGTCCACATGTCCTTGTCGTCGAAGCGCAGATGCGGCTGCGGCGATCAGGGTCTTGCCGTCGGAACGGACGAAGCCCAGGTCCTTGATCGCGTCGGCCAGATCCCAGCCGTGATAGAGCGTCTCCCACTCGCGCTTGCCGCTGAAGCGGCCCATCGCCGGGCGTCGGGCGGCCCTGGTATTCGCTCGGCGAAGCGCCTTGTGCGGTCCAGCGGTCGAGTTCATGGCGCGATAGGTGTAGATCTCGCCGTCGACCTCGTCGACCACGATGTCCTCGCGGATCAGGCAGGGCACGAGGCTGCTCCAGCAGCGGTGCGGATAGACGTAGCCGGTATCGACGAAGGTGATCGGCGGGTTGCCGGGCTTCGGCTGAGCTTGGCGTAGTTACTCCCAGAGATCGCCGAATTCGGCGTACCAGCCGGGATACTTGTGCTCGAACCACTCGAAGTCCTTGCTCGGTCATGCGCCTCGATGCGCCAGAAGTTGACCGGCCAGCCGGCCGAGAAGAACTGGGCGACCTTGTGGACGTAGTTCTTCTTGACGATCCGGTCCCAGGCTTCGTGGACGTCGTCGTGGTGGATCTTGATGCCGTACTTCTCGAGCGGCAGCATGTAGGTCCGGTAGTAGTCCTCGAAGATCCAGCGGTGCCACATCTCCGCGTAGGATTCCTTGTTCTTGTCGCGGTTGGTCGTGCCGTACTCGATGAAGGTGCCGATGGCGGCATCGACGATCGCGTGGTTCTGCCAGAACGCGTATTTCAGGTCGCGCTCCAGCAGCTGGTGATTGTCGGGCTCCTTGAGGATCGACATCAGCAGCGAGTGGCCGTTGCCGATATGGCGGCTCTCGTCCGACTGCACCGACAGGAACACGGTCGGCAGCGCGTAGTCGCCGTTGCGGGCGGCTTCCGACGGCATCGCGACGAACAGCGTGTTGGTGAAGGCCGTTTCGGCGACGACGGTCAGGTAGATGTTGGCCGCGGTGATGGCGTCGCCGGTGATGAAGCGCCTCGCCGAACTGCCGGCCGATCGTGGTCGCGTAGCACTTGCCGAAGGCCTCTTCGGTGATATCGAAGCCCGGCCGGGTCGATATAGTTCTCCATGTACCACTTCTTCAGGTTCATCTGGATGGTCGAGTGGCGGAACTCGTCGACCATCTGCATGGTGAACCCGGTGCGCAGATCATCGCCCGGCGCCAGCCGTGCCGACCATCGCCATCGAGCGGGCGGCGGAGATTTCCGGGAACGGGATGATCGCCAGGAACAGCTTCATCCACTCGACCCAGCGCGGCTCGACGTTGCGGAACATGTCGCCGCGCAGCGCCGCGTCGAGCGCGCCGTAGACCCGGTTGTCCTTTTCTTCCTGCATCGGGAAGTAGGAGCGCAGGACCTGCTTCATCGGGTCCTTGCGGCGCCTTGGTGATCTTGTAGTCGGTCGGGAAGGTCATCGCTTCCTGAACGTATGTGGGCGTCCAGCCCAGATCCGCGACCCGGCGCGCAGCCTCGCCTATGCTGATGCCCTTTTGTGCTATGATCTTATTGAGCGTCAAACCGTCAGGCATGGTCTCACTCCCTGGAATTCTTGAGCGTTACAGGTTTCCGCCTTGGCCGGCCCTTGATCTGCCGGCATGAGTTGAGCTTGGGGTATCCGCGCCATGATGTTTCCGAGCGACAACCTTTTTAAAAGGTCCGCTCAGAATGCAGAAATTTTCCGCCGCGCTGCTGTCATGGTCATCTCCCCGCACTATTTCCTTGTTTATTGCACCGCATCATTGTGCGGTGATTTATTATGCTGGAATACTCAGCAAGAGCCGTGCCAGTTTTTGAGATTTTGCTATTGCCTTGTAATCGCTGGCTTGTTTTAGTCTTGCCCGTACTTTGTTTATGGTCTTTGTTTCTTTGTGTAACAGTCGGTCGTTGACAGGTGTTTCAAAACGGATCGTTGTGAACGGTTGTGGACCAGAAGAACGTCTTCCCGTCATGCGACAGTATGACCCTTGGGTCTGGCCTTGCTGACACGCTGGCAGGGGACCGAATACCATGCTACCTTTGCGCAGAGGCACGAGATGCGGCCAAATCCGGAATGTGCGGAGTTGAGAATGACCGGCGCACCGTTCAACAAACTTACAAATGGCGATCGCGACGCAGATTCTCACGGCCATCAGCCGAACTTGGCGACCGCATGGAAAGACGCTTCGAGCAGGTGGATAAGCGCTTCGAACGGCTGACGATAAGGTGGCTGAGAGTTGGATGTGCTCGACGGTGATCCGAGCTCAAGGAAGTCCGTCATCATGGCCTGAAGGTGCCGACAGGCTTATCACATCGCTACAGTCACATGCACCTCCCCACCTGACTGGTCACATGATATCGTGGCCCTGTTCAGGCTCTGGTCGATGACGGACATGTCAAGCCTCATGCGCATTGCCGGCCGGGCAACTGATCTTCGCCCTCGCTCCCGACTACTCCTCTCCGGCAGAACTGAGCATTCTAATCAACATTACTTCTCCGGCTTCGCCTTCTTCTCCGCGATATATCGGGCACCGAGTATCAGCGCGCCCATGGTGAAGTCCTCGCCATGAGCGGCGATCATTTCCTGCGACAGGTCGGCCAGCCGTTGAAAGAACTCGTCTTTCGATGCCTGCTCGTCCTGTTCGTCTTTTGCTGCGTCAGCGGTCATGATTGCGTGTCTCCATGGGGGGCGTTCAGGCGGTTGACGATGTCTTCCAATTGCTGGATCAGGGCCTCGCGTTCGGCCTCGATCCGGCGGGCTTGAGCGATAACGTCGCCGATGCTCCCGCTCCAGTTCGGCAAGCCGGGCCTCCAGTTCAGGCGTGGGCGCCGCCGCCATGTTCTGGCGGCAGCGCTCCATTTCGAATTCCACCCCGGCGCGCCGGCCCTCCCGTGACAGGTGGGCCGAATTCAGCTCGGTGAGCTTCGCCACGATGGCGTAGCGTTCCGCCATCATGGCCTGGAACGGATCGTCAGAGGTCATTGTGGTGACCATCGCACAGGGGCGGGTTGGCGGTCTGCTTGCACCCGCACAGGAACACCGTGCCGGTGCCGGGCGCTCTCCACCCCATCGGGCTGATGCCCGTTCCGGCGTGGGAGCCGTCGCAGATCGGCTGAGTGCCGCTGCGTCCGCAGCGGCACCACATCACCAGATCGCCTTCCTCCACTTCCCACTCGTAAGGTCCGGCCTGGGCTATCTCGGGTTCGAGGTTCATGTCGATATCCTCAAGGGATCAGAACCGCGCGGCCCTTCACTTTGCCGTGGTGCAGGTCATGAAGCGCCTCGTTGGCCTGCTCCAGCCGGTATTCGCGGGTGGCGAGCTTGACCAAGCCCCGGTCGGCCAGCGCCATCAGTTCGACCAGTTCGGGATAAGTACCAACCAGATTGCCGACGATGGTCTTTTCCGACGTGATCATCTCGATCGTCGGGATCTCGACCTTACCGCCATAGCCGACGATGTAGTAGAAGCCGGCGTTCCGCGTCATCGCCAGCCCCTTCTCGACCGCGTCGCCCTCGCCGACGAAGTCGATCACGGCCTCAGCCCCGCGCCCGCCGGTCAGCGCCAGAATCTGCTCGACCTCCGACCCGTCGGCCTTCACCAGATGATGCGCCCCGCATTCCTTGGCGAGGTTCAGCGCCATGTCGGAGCGATCAACCGCGATGATCTCGGCGGCGCAAAGGGCGGCCAGCACCTGAATGCCGATATGCCCCAACCCGCCGGCCCCGATCACCACGGCGTATTCACCGGGCAGCAGATGCCGCGACGCCTTCTTGGCGGCACGGTAGGCCGTCAGCCCCGCATCGGTATAGGGCGCCACGTCCTTCGGCGTCAGGCTGCCCGGCAGCTTGATCAGCGAGCGCAGCGCCGGTCAGCAGATATTCGGCATAGCCGCCATTGGCGTTGATGCCGGGAAACTTGCTGTCGGTCGCGTGCATGTCGTCGCCGCGCCGGCAGGCGAGGCAATGGCCGCTGGTGACCAGCGGATGGCAGATCACGGGATCGCCGACTTTGAAGCCCTCGACGCCCTTGCCCACTTCCTCGACCCAGCCGGCATTCTCATGCCCCATGATGTAGGGAAGCTGCACATCCACCTTGCTGCGCCAGATGCCTTCGACGATGTGCAGGTCGGTGCGGCAGACGCCGGCCCCGCCGATGCGGACGATGACATCGGTGGTCTTCTCGATCTTCGGATCGGGCACTTCCTCGTACCGGACGAATTGCGGGCTGGTCAGCGATGGATCGAATTCATAAAGCACGGCCGCCTTCATGGACGCTTCTCCCTGGAAACCGGTTTTCGTTGGAACCGACACCATCAAAGGCAACCGCCGTGCCAGAGCCCCAATCGGCGGGATTCAGCCGTTCCCGATGATCAGCCTCTAATTTGACCGTTTACATAATCAACGACTGCTCACACCCTGACTGCTCAAAACCTGAACATAACAGGTCATGATCCCCTCTTCGGAACGGGACCAGGGAGGAACAGGCATGGGATCGATCACGCTTCCGGCTTCGCTGACGCCGGAAATCCGCCAGTCCTGGGAGCGCTGCCTTGAAGCCGGCCTGGACCCGCACCGCCCTCCCGAGCCGGTCTACGCCGACGCCGCCACGGTGCGCGAAGCGCGCGAGCGGCACGAGCTGACGCGCCGGCTGGCCCTGGCCGAGATGCACAACCTCTATCACCAGATCTCCGGCTCCAACTTCATGATCGCGCTGGGCGATCCCGCCGGCATGGTGCTGGACACCATCACCGACGACACCTTCCGCACCACGGCGGAGGCGAAGAACATCCGCGCCGGCGGCCTGTGGGGAGAATTGCAGCAGGGCACCAACGCGCTGGGTCTGGCGTCCGCCATGAAAGCGCCGGTGACAGTCCACGGCCCCGAGCATTTCTTCAGGATGCATGACGGCCTGACCTGCAACGCCGCCCCGATCTTCGGCCCCACGGGCGAAATCGCCGGCGTGCTGGACGCGTCGAGCGATTGCCGCTCCCGCCAGCGCCACACCATGGCCCTGGTCAAGATGTCGGTCCGCCAGATCGAGAACGGCTTGTTCCGCGACCTCCACCGCAACGATCTGGTGCTGATCTTCCACACGCGCGCGGAATACCTGCGGACCCTCAGCGCCGGCCTGCTGGCGGTCGATCCAAGCGGCACGATCCTGGCCGCCAGCGCGCAGGCCGCGTTCTTCCTGCAAGGCCTGCCGGCCCGTCCCGGACACCACTTCGCCGAACTGTTCCGCACCGGCTTCCTCGAATTCCTGGACGAGAGCCACCGCCGCGACCGGGTCCGGCTGGAAGACCATGAAGGCAGCAGCTACGTCGTGATGATCGACAACCTGCATCAGGCCTGCCCGCTCCACCGCCACCCGGAGCCGAAACCCAAGTCCCAGACCGCCCGCACCCGCTCCCCTCCCCCGATTTCATCGCCGAAGATCCCGCCGTAACCGCCCTGCTCGGCCAAGTCGCCGGCGCCACGGCCCGAGGCGTCCCGATCCTGATCCGAGGCCCCACCGGAACCGGCAAGGAACTGATGGCCCGCCACGCCCACGCCGTCAGCGGCCGAACCGGCGCCTTCGTCCCCGTAAACTGCGCGGCCCTCCCCGACACCCTGATCGAAGCCGAACTGTTCGGCTACGCCGAGGGCGCCTTCACCGGAGCCCGGCGCGGCGGCGCCAAAGGGCTGGTGGACGAGGCCGACGGCGGCACCCTGTTCCTGGACGAAATCGGCGACATGCCGGTCCAGTTGCAAAGCATCCTCCTCCGCCTGCTGGACGACTGGACCATCCGCCCGGTCGGCGGCGCCGCCCGCCGGACAGTCGATGTCCAACTCGTCGCCGCCACCAACGCGAACCTGGAGGAAGCCGTCCGCGCCGGCCGCTTCCGCGCCGACCTGCTCTACCGCCTGAACACGATCGAGATAACCTTGCCGCCCCTGGCGGAACGCAAGGATTTCCACCGCATCGCAAGACACCTGCTCCGCATGATCGACCCGGCCGCCTCAATCACCGACGCGGCGCTGACCCTGCTGGCGCAACGCCCCTGGCCCGGCAACGTCCGGGAACTGCGCAGCGTTCTGACCCGTCTGGCGATCACCGCCAACGGCGCCGTCATCGGAGCGGAACACCTCAACGTCCCCTCCCCGCCGCCCGCACCCCCAACCGGCTCAACCCTGGAACGCGCGGTCATCGACCAAGTCGTAGCAACCTGGGAACAGTCCGGCCGAAACATCACCGAAACCGCCCGCCGCCTGGGCGTCACCCGGAACACCGTCTACAAGAAGCTCCGGCTGACAGCGGGGTCGAACCGTCCCTCGTAGACTGGCTTTGATCCCGGAACCATGGCTGGAAAACTTCAATCAGGCCAGAAGCCGTCGTCCATCATCTGAGCGAAGGTCCAGGGGCAGGAGGCTGGGAATGTCTGTTCCGGCAGTCCTGTTTCACGCTCGGCGCCGATAAGGGCATCGCCATAGGCATCTGCGATAGTTTCATCGAGCAGCGCTTTCAAGCTGGGATTCTTCCGCAGATGACGAGCGACTTTGACGCGCTGTTCCTTGATGGACAACCGCCAGCTATTCCCCCGGAAGTTCGGCTGGAATTGCCATTTCAGCAAGTGCAGCAGCAACACGATCAAACGATTTTCCAGTTGCTGCTGTTCACTGCGGCCCATGCTCTCGATCTCTTCGGCAATATGTTCCATGTCGACCGCACTCAATTTGCCAGCACGCAGCAAAGATGCCTGCTCCTGGGTCCAGGCATAGAAATCATGGTCATGTAGTCCGGTCATCAAGCCCTCCATCGCTTGGGACTCAAGGTAAGCACCCTCGGCGTCTTCAGCAAAATTGATGATTAGAAAAGTGTATTTTTACTACGGATGGCACGGATTCACGGATGGACACGCCGCCAACGTGGATTTCACCATGGTACCGGGTGCAATCAAAGTATTCTATCCGTGGAAATCCGTATCCATCCGTGTTCCTGTCAGCCCGCCTCGATCCCAACGCTCCGCAACCCACCATCCACCCCCTTGACGTCCCGCGCCAATTCTCATACCTTACGTTTACGTAAACGTTATGCCCCTTCCCCAACGCGCGGTGACAAATCATGCTCAGTATGACCGATCCGCCGGACGAGGCGGGAGAAGAGCGGACTTTTACCATCAGCGAGCTGGCCGACACGTTCCAGGTCACTCCCCGCACGATCCGCTTTTACGAGGACCAGGGGCTGCTGTCGCCCAAGCGCGACGGGCTCAACCGGGTCTACAGCCATCGTGACCGCGCCCGGCTGACGCTGATCTGCCGGGGCAAGCGGCTGGGCTTCAGTCTGGCGGAGATCAAGGATTTTCTCGACCTCTACGATGTCGATGACCGGCAGATCGAGCAGATGCGCTTCGCGCTGGCCCATGGGCGGGAGCGGATCGCGTCGCTGGAGGTCCAGCTTGTCGATGTCCAGCAGACGCTGAGCGAGCTGCGGGCGCTGGAAAACCAGATCGTCGAACATCTCAAGGCGGCCGGTGCGGCGCCTGACAAGCCTTCGAAGAAATAGATCCAAGAAATAAGCAACCAACCAAATCAGTCGGTGAGGAGCGTTTAGCGCCATGAAGAACGTGGTTATCGCCGGGTATGTCCGGTCACCGTTCCACTTCGCGAACAAGGGCAAGCTGGCCCGTATCCGCCCCGACGATCTGGCGGCGCAGGTGGTCAACGGCCTGCTCAAGAAGACCGGCGTCGATCCGAACGAGATCGAGGACATCATGCTGGGCTGCGCCTTCCCGGAAGGCGAACAGGGCTTCAACATCGCGAAGCTGGTCGGCATGCTGTCCAACCTGCCGCAGAGCGTGGCGGGCACCACCATCAACCGCTTCTGCGGTTCGTCCATGCAGGCGATCCACATGGCCGCCGGCGCGATCCAGATGGATGCCGGCCACGCCTTCATCGCGGGCGGGATCGAAAGCATGAGCCGGGTGCCCATGATGGGCTTCAACCCGATGCCGAACCCGAAGCTCGCCGAGAGCAATCCCGGCGCCTACATGGCGATGGGCATCACCGCCGAGAATCTCGGCGACCAAGTACCAGTTCACCCGCGAATCCCAGGAAGCCTTCGCCGTGGAAAGCCACCGCAAGGCGGCCGAGGCGCAGGAAACCGGCCGCTTCGACGACGAGATCGTGGCGATCGAAACGCCCGACGGCGTGGTCGATAAGGACGGCTGCATCCGCGCCGACACCACCCCGGAAAGCCTCGCCGCGCTGAAGGCCGCGTTCCTGGCCGAAGGCACCGTGACCGCCGGCACCGCCAGCCCGCTGACCGACGGCTCCTCCGCCACCCTCGTCACGTCGGAGGAATTCGCCCGCGCCCACGGCCTGCCCGTTCTGGCGCGCATCAAGTCGATCGCCGTTTCCGGCTGCGACCCGACGATCATGGGCTACGGCCCGGTGCCCTCGACCCAGAAGGCGCTGAAGCGCGCCGGCATCACGGTCAAGGACCTCGACATCGTCGAGAGCAACGAGGCCTTCGCGGTGCAGGCGATGACCGTGGCGCAGGAGCTTGGCTTCAACGGCGCCAAGGTCAACCTTGACGGCGGCGCGCTGGCGCTCGGCCATCCGCTCGGCGCCACGGGTGCGCGGATCACCGGCAAGGCGGCCCAACTGCTGAAGCGGGAGGGCGGGCAGTTCGCGCTTTCGACCCAGTGCATCGGCGGCGGTCAGGGGATCGCCACGGTCCTTGAAGCGGTCTGACACCCTACCAATAAGCCGATACCGAGGAGACGCTTCATGGAAATCCGCAGCGCAGCCGTGATCGGCGCCGGCGTGATGGGCAGCGGCATCGCGGCGCATATCGCCAATGCCGGCATCCCTGTCTTCCTGCTCGACATCGTGCCGCAGGACGTCAAGGACGGACGCGGCAACGACCGCAGCGTGGTCGCCCGCACGGCCATCGAAAAGATGCTGAAGACCGACCCCGCGCCCTTCATGCACAAGAAGAACGCCCGGCTGGTCACCCCCGGCAACATCGACGACGATCTGGAAAAGCTCGCGGACGTGGACTGGATCGTCGAAGCCGTGGTCGAGAACCCCGCGGTCAAGTCGGACCTCTACGCCCGGCTGGACAAGGTGCGGAAGCCCGGTTCCATCGTCTCCTCCAACACCTCGACCATCCCGCTGAAGAACCTGATCGAGGGCCAGAGCGAGCGGTTCGCCGAGGATTTCCTGATCACCCACTTCTTCAATCCGCCGCGCTACATGCGCCTGCTGGAAGTGGTCGCCGGCCCCGCCACCCGCGCCGAAGCCGTCGCATCCCTCAGCGCCTTCGCCGACAAGCGGCTGGGCAAGGGCGTCGTGCAGTGCAAGGACCGGCCGGGCTTCATCGCCAACCGGATCGGCACCTACTGGATTCAGGCCGCGATCAACGAGGCGATGGACCTTGGCCTGACCGTGGAAGAGGCCGACGCCGTGGTCGGCCGCCCCATGGGCATCCCGAAGACCGGCGTGTTCGGGCTGGTCGATCTGGTCGGGCTGGACCTGATGCCCTATGTCAGCCGCTCGCTCCTCAACACCCTGCCGCCCGGCGATCCGTACCGCGACATCTACCGGGAGCCGGAGCTGTTCACCCGCATGATCGCGGAGGGCTACACCGGCCGCAAGGGCAAGGGCGGCTTCTACCGGATGAACAAATCAGCCGGCGGCCAGGGTCAAGGAAGCGATCGATCTCCAGACCGGCCAGTACCGTCCGGCCGGCAAGCCGTCGCTCGACAGCGTCGCGGCGGCCAAGGGCGGTCTGCGCGCGCTGGTCGAGCATCCGGACAAGGGAGGCAGTCTACGCCCGCCGCGTGCTGGTCGGACTGCTGAGCTACGCGGCCGCGCTGGTGCCCGAGATCGCCGACGACATCACGGGCGTCGATCAGGCGATGCGGCTTGGCTACAACTGGAAATTCGGCCCGTTCGAGCTGATCGACCAGCTCGGCGCGGACTGGCTGGCCGATGCCCTGAGGGCCGAGGGCAAGCCCGTCCCCGCCCTGCTGGAAAAGGCGTCCGGCAAAAGCTTCTACCGCACCGAAAACGGCAAGCTCCAGTTCCTGACCACCGACGGCGACTACGCCGATCTGGTCCGCCCCGAAGGCGTGCTGCTGCTGTCCGACATCAAGCGCGCCGGCAAGCCGATCGCCCGCAACGCCTCGGCCTCGCTCTGGGACATCGGCGACGGTGTCGCGTGCCTGGAGTTCACGGGCAAGATGAACGCCCTGGACAACGACGTGATGGCGCTGATCCAGAAGGCCATCGGCCTGATCGGCGACGGCAAAGGCGACTGGAAAGCGCTGGTCGTCCATAACGAGGGCGACAACTTCTCGGTCGGCGTCAACCTCGGCCTCGCCCTGTTCGCGATCAACATCGCCCTGTGGCCGCAGGTCGAGCAGACCGTTCAGGAAGGCCAGGAAACCTACAAGGCGCTGAAATACGCCCCCTTCCCCGTCGTCGGCGCTCCGTCAGGCATGGCCTTGGGCGGAGGCTGCGAGATCCTGCTCCACTGCGATGCCGTCCAGGCCCATGCCGAAACCTATATGGGTCTGGTCGAAGTCGGCGTCGGCGTCATCCCCGGCTGGGGCGGCTGCAAGGAGATGCTGACCCGCGCCACGCTCAACAAGAAGCGCCCCGGCGGCCCGATGCCGCCGATCGCCCAGGTGTTCGAGACGATCAGCCTCGCCAAGGTGGCGAAGTCGGCGGACGAGGCGCGCGACCTGATGTTCCTGCGCCCGACCGACGGCATCACCATGAACCGCGACCGCCTGCTGGCCGACGCCAAGGCCAAGGCGCTGGAACTGGCCGCCGACTACACCCCGCCGGAGCCGGTGAAACTCCGCCTGCCCGGCCCCACCGCCCGCGCGGCGCTCGATCTGGCGGTGGAAGGTTTCCACCTCCAGGGCAAGGCGACGCCGCACGACGTGGTGGTCTCCTCAGCCTTGGCCGGCGTGCTCAGCGGCGGCGACACCGACATCACTCGGGAAGTGGACGAGGACGAGTTGCTGGAACTGGAGCGCGCCGCTTTCATGAAGCTGGTCCGCAACCCCGCCACCATCGCCCGGATCGAACACATGCTCACCACCGGCAAGCCGCTCCGGAATTGAAGCTGCGGAACTGAGGGAGAGATTGCCATCATGCCGACCTACAAGGCGCCTCTGGACGATGTTCGTTTCGTGCTCAACGAAGTCTTCTCCGTCGCCCAGCTTGCCGAACTGCCCGGCCACGAGGACCACACGCCCGACCTGATCGAGGCCGTGCTGGAGGAAGGCGCCAAGCTGGCGGAAAACGTGCTCCAGCCGCTCAACCGCTCCGGCGACGAGGAAGGCTGCCACTACGAGAACGGCGTCGTCCGCACCCCCGCCGGTTTCCGCGAAGCCTACGCCAAGTTCATCGAGGGCGGCTGGACGGGAGTGTCCGCCGATCCGGAATACGGCGGCCAGGGCCTGCCCCACGTCGTCAACTTCGTGCTGGAGGAGTTCCTGTGCTCCGCCAACCTGTCGTTCGGCATGTATCCGGGCCTCAGCCACGGCGCCTACAACGCGCTCTACCTGCACGGCACCGACGAGCTGAAGCGCGCCTACCTGCCGAAGCTGGTGGACGGCACATGGTCCGGCACCATGTGCCTGACGGAGCCGCATTGCGGCACCGACCTCGGCATGATCCGGACCAAGGCCGTGCCCGACGACAGCGGCGACGGGTCGTTCGCGATCACCGGCACCAAGATCTTCATCTCGGCCGGCGAGCACGACCTGACCGAGAACATCCTTCATCTGGTCCTTGCCAAACTGCCCGACGCTCCCCCCGGCACCAAGGGCATCAGCCTGTTCCTGGTGCCCAAGTTCCTCCCCCGCGAGGACGGCACTCCGGGCATGCGGAACGGCGTCATGTGCGGGTCGATCGAGCACAAGATGGGCATCAAGGCCTCATCCACCTGTGTGATGAATTTCGATGCCGCGAAGGGCTGGCTGGTCGGCCAACCCCACAAGGGCATGCGCGCCATGTTTACCATGATGAACGCGGCGCGCCTCGGAGTGGGCATCCAGGGCCTCGGCCTTGCCGAAGTCAGCTATCAGAACGCCGTCAGCTATGCCCGCGACCGGCTTCAGGGCCGTTCGCTGACGGGGACCAAGGCGCCGGACAAGCCGGCCGATCCGATCATCGTTCACCCGGACGTCCGAAAAAATCTTATGACCATGCGGGCCTATACGGAAGGCTGCCGCGCGCTGGCCTGCTGGGTAGGCTTGAATATCGACGTACTCGGCAAGCATCCCGATCCGGCGGTCCGGGAGGAGGCCGACGATCTGGTGGCGCTGATGACTCCGATCGTGAAAGCTTTCTTCACCGATATCGGATTCGAGACGACCAACATGGGCGTCCAGATCTATGGCGGGCACGGCTACATCCGTGAATACGGCATGGAGCAGTTCGTCCGCGACGCCCGCATCGCCCAGATCTACGAGGGCGCCAACGGCATCCAGGCGCTCGACCTCGTCGGCCGCAAGCTGCCGCAGGACATGGGCCGCCTGCTCCGGCGCTTCTTCCATCCCGTGTCGGAATTCCTGGAGGAAAACCAGGAGGACCCCGCCTTGCTGGAATTCGTCATCCCGCTCGCCAAGGCGTTCGGCAAGCTCCAGCAGGCGACGGCGCTGATAGCCCAGCGGGGCATGAAGAACCCGGACGAGGCCGGGGCCGCCTCCACCGACTATCTGCGCCTCTTCGCGCTGGTGGCGGTGGGCTTCATGTGGGCGCGCATGGTGAAGGTGGCGCAGGCGCGACTGCCCCAGGCCAACGGCGATGCCCGCTTCTACGACACCAAGATCAGGACGGCGCGTTTCTACATGACCAAGCTGCTGCCGCAGGTCAACGCCCTGTTCCTGACCATCATGGCCGGCTCCGCCCCGCTGATGGACATCGACGCCGACGCTTTCTGACACCGCCGCAGCCTACCGTTGTCAGCATGGCATCGAAGGGGTGCTTCCGGTCCGCGAGCGCCCCTTTCCGCATTGCGCCTTCTGATCCGAGTCGCGGCGAGAAGCCATCGTCGTGGCTCCTCCGTCGCAATCCGACCGGAGAGCGTAATTCGCTTCACCACACCCGCCTACTCCGGGTTGACGCCGCATTCACCCCCTATGCCTCATACCTATTCGGCCATGACGTCCCACCGGAAAGCATATGACCGATAGCGAAATCCGCTTGAATCGGACTATAGTCAGTCTATAGAAACTATCCTTTACGGCATATAATATTGTGTGCATATCAGCAACACAGACCAAGCCTCCTATGTATACTTAGACAGCAAAGCGTCGATAGGGTTTATTAACAAACAAAATAGTATCCTAGCAGATGAGATTACCCCATAATTGAGTAGGTGCCGCTTAGGCCAAAAACAGGAAGGGGTATGAAATGCGTATTCTGATCGGAGATGATCACGCGCTGTTCCGCGAGGGCATCAACCGGCTTCTGGAGCAGATTTTCCCGGATGCCGAGTATATCCAGACCGCAACCTATGATGAGACGCTCGCGCACTGCTCCGGCCAGCAACCGCCCGATCTGATCCTGACGGACCTCCAGATGCCGGGCTGGCCCGGTTTCGAAGGTATCCGCCACATCCGCGCCCTGCTGCCCAAAACGCCGCTCGTCGTCGTCTCCGCGTCGGAGAACAGCGCAGACGCCCGCATGGCGCTGGACCACGGCGCCGGCGGCTTCATCCCCAAGTCCTCCAGCGTCCAGATCATGGTCAGCGCGCTGCGGCTGGTCCTGGCCGGCGGCGTCTATGTCCCGCACGCCCTGCTGCAGTCGGGCACCAGCGGCCTGACCAGCACTCCGCGTGACCACGCGGCACCCTCGTCCTCGTCCGACCTGGGGAACAACATCAACCTGACCCAGCGTCAGCGCGACGTGCTGGGCTGCCTGCGCGAAGGCAAGTCCAACAAGCAGATCGCCTACGAGCTGGGCCTGTCCGAAGGCACGGTGAAGATCCACGTCACGGCGATCTTCAAGTCGCTGAACGTCAAGAACCGCACCCAGGCCGTCATCAGCGCCTCACGCTACGCGCATGCGCTGACCTACCTCTGACCGACCCCTTCCTGGCCTCAGTCCGCAGCCCCGTTCGGTCGCCCGCATTCGACCGGACGACTGGCTGCGGTTTGAAGCGGCACTGCGTTCCCACTACCGTTCCCGCTGTTCATTCCGCCGGCTCTCTTCTTCCTCCAGCAGGGCCTTGCGCGACAGCTTCCCGATCATCGTCTTCGGCAACTCGTCCCGGATCTCCAACTGCTTGGGGATTTCGATCGGCGACAGCTTGTCCCGCAGAAACTCCGCCAGATCCTCCCGCGTCAACTGGTGCCCCTCGGTCAGCGTGACATAGGCCTTCACGGTCTGGCCGCGATAGGGATCGGGCACGCCCGCGACCACGCATTCGGCCACGGCGGGGTGCAGGTAGATCGCTTCCTCGACATTGCGCGGATAAACGTTGTAGCCGCCGCACAGGATCATGTCCTTGATGCGGTCGACGATGAAGGTATAGCCGTCCTCGTCCATGTATCCGACATCGCCGGTATGCAGCCGGCCGTCGGCCATCGCCTCGGCCGTTTCCGCCGGGCGCTTCCAGTAGCCCTTCATCACCTGGGGGCCGCGGATGCAGACCTCGC
The DNA here is from genome assembly GCA_963848585.1 of uncultured Alphaproteobacteria bacterium. Taxonomy (GTDB): domain Bacteria; phylum Pseudomonadota; class Alphaproteobacteria; order Azospirillales; family Azospirillaceae; genus Skermanella. Next base: position 53,153 of record CAWKET010000063.1, read on the forward strand.
CCTTCTCCCCCTGCGGCACCAGCTTCGAGCGGTCGTCCAGGCTGACGATCTCGATCACCGTGCCCGGCAGCGGAATGCCGATGGAGCCGGGCTTGTTGACGCCGTACATCGGGTTGGCGGTGGCGACCGGCGAGGTTTCCGACAGCCCGTAGCCTTCGACCAGCTTGCAGCCGGTCTTGCTCTCGAAGGCGTGCTTGACCTCGACCGGCAGCGGCGCTCCGCCCGACAGGCAGAAGCGGATCGACGACAGGTCGTACGAGCCGATGTCCTTATGATTGACGATGGCCGTGTAGATCGTCGGCACGGCGGGGAACAGCGTCGGCTTCTTCGACTGGATCAGCTTGATCACCTGCTCCAGTTCGAAGCGCGGCACCAGCACCATCTCGGCGCCCATGGCGAGCGGCAGGTTCATCACGCCGGTCATGGCGAAGACGTGGAACAGCGGCAGCACGCCCAGCATCCGCTCCTCGCCCGGCTTCGCATCCGAACACCACATCCGCGACTGGATGGCGTTGGCGTAGATATTGGCGTGGGTCAGCATGGCGCCCTTGGGCACGCCGGTGGTCCCGCCGGTATATTGCAGCACCGCCACGTCCTGGAGCGGATCGATCGCGACCGGCTCGGGCTTGCCTGAATTGCTGATCAGCCGGGCAAAGGGAACGTGCCGGTGGTCGGATGGAATCTGGGCGATGTCCTTGCGCTTGACGATGGGGAACAGCCAGTTCTTCGGGAACGGCAGGATATCCGCCATCTTCGCCACGATGATCTGCTTCAGCCGCGTCTCCTGAAGCATCTTGGCGATCTTGCCGTACAGCACGGCCAGATCCAGCGTGACCATGATATCGGTCTCGCTGTCCTCGATCTGCTTCGCCACTTCCCGCTCCGCGTAGAGCGGGTTGAAGTTCACGACCGTTCCGCCGGCCTTCAGGATGCCGTAGTAGCAGATGACGAAATAAGGAGTGTTGGGCAGGAACAGGCCGACCTTGCTGCCCTTGCCGACCCCCAGCGCCTGGAAGCCGCGCGCCGCCCTATCCACCAGAGCGCCGATCTGGCGCATAGGTATAGCGCTTGTCCATGAAGTCGATGCAGGGCCGGTCGGCGAACTTCGCGACCGCATCGTCCATCAGCCGATAAAGGGGTGCCGTGGGAATATCGGCGTGCCAGTCGACATCGGGAGGATATGAGCGCTCCCACGGGTATTCCGCGGGCGTCAGTGCCGGATCGGCCATTCATCAGTCTCCCTGCTTCGCATCGCCGCCACGGCATTATCATAGCTGCCGCTTATCATTCTCCCCGATCTTCATCACGCTACTTACCGTTTACGTAAAGGTCAAGCTTCCCTGTCGATACGCGATTTTTCGCAGAATTCCGCCAAAATTAAACCGACCTGTCTGTTCAAAGAATAAGCAGAGCATATGAAAGAGTAGGGTGAACAAAAAAATACACTGGAGACTCAAATTTTTCTGTGCATAAAATCATTGCGGGGGAAAGCACGGGGCAACAACCGACGCTACCCTCGAAGGTGTTAACCGCGCGCGGCGCTGTTCGAAGGTTCTGCACACTTGTCTCGCTTCAGTCAGCACAATGCCTCGTCGTTCGACGATGGCGCCCAGGCTCGGGCCCTGGTGAAATGGTTCAATGTAACCAAGGGCTTTGGTTTCGTCGCTCCGGTTGACGGCTCTCCGGACGCATTCCTCCACATTTCGGTGTTGAACAGAGCGGGCCTGCAGGAGCTGACCGACGGCACCGAGATCGTGTGCAACATCAGCCAAGGTCCCAAGGGACCGCAGGTGACGCGCATCGTCGAAGTGGTCGGCGGCGCGCCCGCTCCCCGGCAGCCCAGCGCCGATCGCTATGGTGACCGTGGCGGCGACCGGTACGGCGACCGCGACAGCTATGGCGGAGGCGGCTACGGCGGTGACCGCTACGGCGACCGTGGCGGCGGCTATGGCGGCTACGGCGGCGGCGACCGTTACGGCAGCAGCGGCGGTGACCGCTACGGCGACAGCGACTACGGCTCCTCCGCACCCACCGGCCCGGAAGTCGAGATGTCGGGCACCGTGAAGTGGTTCAAGCCCGACAAAGGCTTCGGCTTCGTCACCGCCGACGATGCCAGCAAGGACGTCTTCGTCCACAAAAGCGTCCTGCGCCGCTGCGGCCTGCTCCAGCTCGAAGCCGGCCAGCGCGTCCAGATGCGCGTACAGGACGCCTCCAAGGGCCGCGAAGCGACCTGGATTCTGCCGCTCTAGACCATTGATACCGTGAAGTTGTTGGGCCACGGCCCAACCTACGAGTGACGTATACTCGTAGGTCGGGCCGTGGCCCAACAAGCTGCACCTCAATCCACCGTTTCCGCCGGCTTCGTCTTCTGATGCGGGAAGCCGGTGATCGGCCCCATGACATGGCGGTCGCGCTCGAACGTCACGTCGCTCTGCATATACAGCGCCACCAGTTCCGCCAGCGAGCGCAGCGCGTGGACATGCGTCCGCTCATACCCGTGCGAGCTATCGACACCGAAGCAGACCAGCGCCGTGCGGATGTCGTTGCCGGCCTCGATCGCGGCGGCGCTGTCGCAGCGGTAGTAGCGGAAGATGTCGCGCTGGTGGCGGATATCGTAGTCGCTGCACAGATCCAGCAGCTTATGCGTCAGGTGATAGTCGAACGGCCCCGTGCTGTCCGCCATCGCGACGGTGACGCCGGATTCCCGGCTGTTCTGCCCAGGCGCCGGGGTCGCGTTGTCGATCGACACCATCTCCGCCACGTCGCCATGCAGGACCGATGACGCCCCCGACCCGACCTCTTCCGAGATCGTCAGCAGCAGGTGGCAATCGACCGGCAGCACCACGCCCGCATCCAGCACCGCCTTCGCCGCCCCGAACAGCACGGCCACTCCGGCCTTGTCGTCCAGATGGCGGGAATTGATGAACCCATCCGGCTGGAACTCCGGCATCGGATCGATCGCGACGAAGTCGCCGATATTGAAGCCGTGGCGGATCAGGTCGGCCGTGTTCGAACACACCGCATCGACCCGGACCTCCAGGTTGGTCCAGGCGACCGGCTGGGTATCGATCTCCTCGTTGAAGGTGTGCCCCGACGCCTTCAGCGGCAGGATGGTGCCGCGATACGACCCATGGTCGGTGAAGATCGTGCAGCGGGCACCCTCGGCGAACCGCGCCGACCATGTGCCGATCGCGACCAGTTCCAGCCGCCCGTTGGGCTTCAGCCCCTTCACCTGACCGCCGAGCGTATCGACATGGGCGACGACCGCCCGGTCCGGGCTGTTCAGCCGTCCCTTGATGTCGGCGCGGATGGCGCCGCGCCGGGTCAGCTCGAACGGAATGCCCAGCCGCTTCAACTCCCGTCCGCAGAAATGGACGATCTCGTCCGTATAGCCGGTCGGGCTGGGGATCTTCAGCAGCTTTTCCAGCAGATCCAGCACATAGTCCATATCGATCGCCGGGCGGGCGGGGGCGACGAACCCCTCTTCAACGGCGCCGGGTTTCTCCGATGTTGATCGCTGCATGATTGTGCTTCTCGTTGTCGTTGCCTCTATCCGTTAGACAGAAGCTTGGTATTGGGGAACAGCAGGTCAACGAAACGTTCGGCGGTGGGCTGAGGTTCATGATTGGCGAGGCCGGGCCGCTCATTGGCCTCGATGATCACATATTCCGGCTCGGACACCGACGGCACCAGGAAGTCGAACCCCACGACCGGGATGTCCAGCGCCTTGGCCCCGGCGATGGCCGCGTCCACCAGCGTCCGGTGCAGCCGGTCGGTCACATCGTGGATGGTCCCGCCGGTGTGCAGGTTGGCGGTCTTGCGCACCGGCAGCACCTGCCCCTCCGGCAGCACGTCGTCCATGGAATAGCCGTTCGCCGCCACGCAGCGCTCGGTTTCCGCATCCATCGGGATCTTGCTCTCGCCCCCGGTCGCCGCCGACCGCCGCCGGCTCTGCGCCTCGATCAGCGCCGCCACCGTATGCTCGCCGGTCCCGGTCACCTCGGCGGGCCGGCGGATCGCGGCGGCCACCACGCGGTAGTCGATCACGATGATGCGCAGGTCGTCGCCCTGGAAGAACTGCTCCAGCAGCACCGTTTCGGCATGGTTGCGCGCCTCCGCCACCGCCTTGGCGACCTCCTCCGGCGTCCGCACATCGACCGTGATGCCCTTGCCCTGCTCGCCCCGCGCCGGCTTGACCACGATGGAGCCATGCTCCTTCAGGAACGCGGCATTCTCCTCCGGCCGTGCCGGCCACCGCCTGCGCCGGCACCTTCAGCCCGGCCTTGACCATCAGCCGCCGCGTGACCGCCTTGTCGTCGCACCGGCTCATCGCGATGGCCGTCGTCAACTCGCTCAGGCTCTCGCGGCAAACCACCGAACGCCCGCCGAAGCTCAGCGTGAAGTACCCTCCCGCCGCATCGACCACCTCGACCCCGATGCCGCGCCGCCGGGCCTCGTTGATGATGATCATGGCGTAGGGGTTGAGCGTCTCGTCGGGCGGCGGCCCGACATAGAGCTTTTCGTTGATCGAGTTCTTGGTTTTCAAGGCGAACACCGGTACCCGTTGGAAACCCAGCTTCTCGTAAAGCGCTATGGCGTTGACGTTGTCATGCATCACCGACAGGTCCATGAAGCTCCGCCCGCGCGCCTGGAAATGCTCCGCCAGCGTCCTCACCAGATTCTCGCCGATGCCGGGAAACGACGCCTGCGGATCGACCGCCAGACACCACAGCGAAGACCCGTTCTCCGGGTCCTCGAACGCCCGCGCATGATCGACCCCGGTGACCGACCCGATGACGTTGTTGGTAGCCGCATCGACCGCCACGAAATACGTCAGCACCCGGCTGTTGCGCTGGTCATGGAAGAAGTGCGGCGGCACCTGGACCATGTTGCGGCTGGCATAGATGCGGTTGACCGCCTCGGCATCCTCGACCGTCCGAAGCCGCCGCACGGTGAACCCGCGCGGCCGCCGCCGGCTGGTGCGATAGTTGGCCAGCCACAGCCTGTACGTATGCGACGGGTCGAGGAAAAGCTCCTGCGGCGCCAGCGACAGCGCCACATGGGGATCGCGCAGGTACAGCGCGATATCGCGCCGTCCCTGCGTCTCTTCCCGCAGCGCCTTCGCCAGTTCCGGCAGGTCGGGGAAGGTATGGGCGAACAGCAGCCGGCCCCAGCCGCAATCGACCGAGACGTTCTCCGCCAGCCCCTCCTGATCGGGATGCTTCTGGTCCTTTGCGTACCAGTTGCGGAGCGACGGCGCGTTGCGCCGCTCAAGCCGGTGCTGCGAGCGGGGATGCGGAGGCTGAGTTCATGATCAGATGCCGTGTGTCTGGAGCCAGTATTCCAAGAGTGCCACCTGCCAAAGCTTGGAGCCCCGCAGGGGAGTGATGTGAGGTCTCCGGCTCAGCCAGCAGCCGATCCACGTAAGGCCGCTGGAAAAGCCCGCGCTCGCGCGCCTTCGGCTGATTCAACACGTCGCGGACAAGATCCAGATAGGGACCCTTCAGATATTTCAGCGCCGGCATCGGGAAATATCCCTTGGGCCGGTCGATGACCTCCGACGGCACGACCCGGCGGCCGGCTTCCTTCAGCACATACTTGCCGCCCTCGGCGATCTTCAGCTCCGGCGGAACCCGCGCCGCCAGTTCGACCAGATCGTGGTCCAGGAACGGCACGCGCCCTTCCAGCCCCCAGGCCATCGTCATATTGTCCACCCGCTTGACCGGGTCGTCCACCAGCATGACGTTGGTATCCAGCCGCAGCGCCTTGTCGATCGGCCGGTCGGCGCCGGGTTGGGCGAAGTGGCGCTCCACGAACGCGCGGCTGTAATCCTCGCCCACCATGCGCGGGTCCAGCACCTGCGCCATCTCCGCCTGATCGCGGTCGAAGAAGACGCGGGCATAGTCGGAAACCGGATCGCGGCTTTCCATCATCGGCGGATACCAGTGATAGCCGCCGAAGATCTCGTCGGCGCCCTGCCCGCTCTGGACCACCTTGACGTGCTTCGCCACCTCCTGCGACAGCAGGTAGAAGCCGATCGCGTCATGGCTGACCATCGGCTCGGCCATCGCCCGCACGCAGTTCTCAAGCTCCGGCAGCGTCCGGCTGCTATCGACGAACAGCTTGTGGTGGTCGGTCTCGAACCGCTTGGCGATGATGTCGGAATACTGGAACTCGTCGCCGACCTCGTTGCCGACCGTCTCGAACCCGATCGAGAAGGTCTGCAGCCCGTGCTGGCCCGGCCTCCGCCAGCAAGGCCACGATGATCGAGCTGTCGAGCCCGCCCGACAGCAGCACGCCGACCGGAACGTCCGACACCAGCCGCCGCTCCACCGCCTTGCGGAGCGTCATGCAGCACCAGATCCTGCCAATCCGACTCCGACAGGCTCTCGTCGCCCTTCTGAGGCCCGAAATTGACGGTCCAGTAAACCTCCTCGCGCCTCGTGACCATCGGGTTCGATGGTCAGCAGCGTGGCGGGCGGCAGCTTGCGGACACCCTTCAGGATGGTCATCGGCGCCGGGACGACGGCGTGGAAGCTCATGTAGTGGTGCAGCGCCGCCGGGTCGATGTCGGTATCGATCCCGCCGCCCGCCACCAGGGCCGGCAGGGTGGACGCGAACCGGACCATGCCGGGCGTTTCCGCCAGATAGAGCGGCTTGATGCCCAGACGGTCGCGCCCCAGCACGACCCGGCCGCTGTCGCGCTCCCAGATCGCGAAGGCGAACATGCCGTAAAGCTTCTCGACGAACCGCGCTCCCCAGGCGTGATAGGCCTTCAGCATCACCTCGGTGTCGCCGTGGGAGAAGAACTTGTAGCCCTGCCCTTCCAGTTCGGCGCGCAGTTCCGGGTAATTATAGATGCAGCCGTTGAACACGATGGTCAGCCCAAGGGTCGGATCGACCATGGGCTGCTGGGCGGCATCGGACAGATCGATGATCTTCAGGCGGCGGTGGCCGAACGCCACCCTGCCCTGAGCGAAAGCACCGGCGCTGTCGGGACCGCGGGGAGCCAGCACCTCGGCCATGGCCTCGACCGTACGGCTGCTGGCGGGATTTCGATCGAGCCTGATTTCACCGCAGATGCCACACATGGTTTTTCTGATCTCCTTGGCCGTAGAGCCGCGGCCGTAAGGCTGCCATCCCCTGGGGGCCGCGCCGGACTGTGGCGCAATCGCAACGGGTCGAAGGAAGTGTTGCCCGCAACGGGACAACACGAGGGTACCAGCCGCGTGTTTCAACGCCCGGCTGGGGCATAAACGCGTTCAAGCCAAATAGGTTTCGATGAATGGCCCATCTATATGCGGCTATTACATAGCAATAAAATACATTGAAATCGACATACCAGCTTGATCATCAAAGTCCTCAAGCTGCATGCACGCGCTGCTTTATTATTATTCAGCCACGATTATTGATGCATAAAAGACCAGCACTCTGCTCCGCTGAGGGCCGCTTTGGGCCATGCCGGAACGGTTTCGCGCGCAACAGTATAGCTCTACATGCCGAAATATAAACGATTTTGCAGCTGATTATATGCCATTCGGACTAATACCACCCTCTGGCAGCGCATATGACGTTTGTGATAAACACCTGTTCCTGAGAGAAACAAGCCTGTTTCGAAAAAATTCAAAGAGCAATGGAGTGTCGCAAATGTCTCGTTCCTGGCGTGTCGCCTGTGCCGTTTCCGCCCTGACCGCAGCCCTGTTCGCCGCCGGCACTCCGGCTCCGGCCAGCGCCGAGGAAGTGGCTTTCAAGCCGAAGGCCGCTGGTGACATCAACATCCGCCTGCGCGGCATCGGCGTGGTCCCCACCGAGCGTGGCGACATCAAGACCGCCGGCGGCACCGACACCGCCCTGAACGCCCGTCTCGGCAATGCCTACGTTCCGGAAGTTGACGTCTCCTACTTCCTGACGCCGAACATCGCGCTCGAGCTGATCGCCGCGACCACCAAGCATGACGTCGATGCCTCCAACGGCCTCGACCTCGGCAGCGTCTGGCTGCTGCCGCCGACCCTGACCCTGCAGTACCACTTCGCCCCGACCTCGCGCTTCAGCCCCTATGTCGGCGCCGGCCTGAACTACACCATCTTCTACAACGAGAAGAAGGGTGCCCTGCGCTCGATCAGCTACGACGACAACATCGGCTACGCTCTGCAGGCCGGTATCGACTACGCCATCGCCGGCGCATGGTCGTTCAACGTCGACGTCAAGAAGCTGTGGCTGAACACCGACGTCAAGGCCAACCTGGGCGGCACCGCCCTGAAGGCCGACGTGGACATCAACCCCTGGATCTTCGGCGTTGGCCTCGGCTACCGCTTCTAATCCATTCCGGCCTCAAACCGGATAAAGAGAACGCGGCGGACCCAGTCCGCCGCGTTTTCATTTGTGGATCGTTCGGCGCTGTCTGCTTCCTCGCGCTTCCGCACCTCGTACCGCTCCCGCAACTCATCGACCACCGTCCCCGACCACAGCTTGACGCCCGTCACATAGGCGGCGCGGCCGATCATGTGGGACGCCACCGGGACCGTCAGCAGCAGGAAGAAGATCGCGGCGACCGCCCGGGCCACGATCTCGCCGCTGCCATACAGCACACCCACCGCCAGCAGGATCATGCCGGCCCCAACCGTGCCGGCCTTGCTGGACGCATGCATGCGGATCAGGACATCCGGCAGCCGGAAAACGCCAAGGGCGCTGATCAGCGAGAAGGCCCGCCCGCCAGCAGCAGCAAGCCGGCCAGAATTTCCAGGATGCTCCCGATCATGGCGCAGGCTCCTCCGTCTTGCGCAGATGCCGGCCGCGCCGTTCCAGGAAGCGCGCATAGGCGACGGTGCCCAGAAAGGCCACCAGGGCCAGCGCTATGGCGGCGTCCAGGAAAACCGGCTTGATCCTCCCGGATCGCGAACAGGGCGATGACGCCGACCGCCAGCAAGGTCAGCAGGTCCAGCGCCACGATCCGGTCGGGCATCGACGGACCGCGCACCAGCCGGACAAAGGCGATAACCATCGACACCAGCAGCAGGATGAAGGTGATCTCGATCGACCAGTTGAGGAAAGGCGAAAGGTCCGATCTCATCGCATCAACTCCAGCAGCCGGCGTTCCATACCGTTCTTGATTTCCGCCCGCACCTTCTCCGGATCGCTGGCGAACATGGCGTGGACATAGAGCGATTTGCGGTCGGGGGCCACGTCGAGCGTCAGGGTGCCCGGCGTAAGCGTGATCAGGTTGGCGAGCAGCGTGATCTCCAGATCGGTCTTCGCCTCGATCGGCACCTCGATCACGCCCGGCCGCGCATGGATCGGCGGCGTCACCACGTCATAGGCGACTCGGAGGCTCGACACGATCATCTCCTTCAGGAAGTAGAAGAAGAAGCCGACGATCCGCCACAGCTTGCCGAAATAGCGGACTGTCGCCGAACATCGGCCGCGCGATCCACAGCACCGCATAGCCCACGCAGAACCCCGCCAGCCAGCCCGCCAAGGCTGAACGACCCGGTGACGACCTGCCAGACGATCGCCAGCGCCAGATTGAGCATGAACAGCGTCATGGCGCCGCCGCCCCCAGCACCGCGTCGATATAGCGGGCCGGGTTCAGCAACTCGCCCGAAGCCCGCGTCGCCAGATCAAGGAACGGCTGCGTCCAAAGACCGATAGCGACCGTCAGAGCCGCGAACACGACGATCGGACCGATCAGCAGCACCCGCTCCCCCACGGTCAGATCGCCGATGCTCAAGCTCCTGTCATCCCCGTCGGGATGGGGCTTCCAGAACGCCTCGGCCCAGATCTTGGTCATCGAGAACAGGGTCAGCAGGCCCACCACGAGCGCGACGGCGGCGATCGCGTACTGCCCGATCTCCAGGCTGGCGTGGACCAGCGCGAGCTTGGCGAAGAAGCCGGACAGCGGCGGCATCCCGGCCAGGGAGAGCGCCGGGATCAGGAACAGGACCGCCAGCAGCGGCGACGACTTGTAGAGCCCGCCGAGCTTCTTCAGCTCGAACGACCCGCTCAGCCGCCGCGACACCCTGCGACCAGGAACAGGTTGGTCTTCACGACGATGTGGTGGACGATATAGAAGACCGCGCCGGCCAGCCCCAGCGGCGTGTCAGAGCGCCAGCCCCATGATCATGTAGCCGATCTGGCTGATGATGTGGAACGACAGGACGCGGCGGAACTCGTTCTGCGCCGACGGCGCCCAGCACGCCCGTCACCATCGTCAGCCCGGCGACCACGAGGATCAGCGGTGTGGGTGAAGCCGACATCCTGGACGAAGAGCAGGGTGAAGACGCGGATCAGCGCGTAGACCCCGACCTTGGTCAGCAGCCCGGCGAAGAGCGCCGAAACCGCCACCGGCGGCGTGTGGTAGGAGGCCGGCAGCCAGAAGAACAGCGGGAAGACGGCCGCCTTGATGCCGAAGGCGATCAGGAACAGCATCGCCACCGCCGTCATCATGCCGCGGCTGCTCGACCGGTCGAGCACGCGCACCGCGCAGGTCGGCCATGTTCAGCGTGCCGGTGACGCCGTAGAGGATGCCGATGGCGATCAGGAACATCGACGGTGGAGACCAGGTTGAGCGTCGCGTACTTGATGGCGCCGTCGCAGCTGCGGCCGTTCTCCGCCCAGCACCAGCAGCCCGAAGGAGGCGATCAGCATCACCTCGAACCAGACGTACAGGTTGAAGAGGTCGCCGGTCAGGAAGGCCCCGCAGACGCCCATCAGCAGCACGTGGATACAGCGGGTAGAAGCCGTTCGCGCTCGCCGGTTCTCATCGACGTCGCGCAGGCCGAAGAAGCACGACGCCGAAGCCGACGACCCGGCGAGCAGCACCATGACGGCGCCGAGCAGGTCGGCGACCAGCGTGATGCCGAAGGGCGCGCGGCCAGGCGCCCATCTGCGCCGGCCAGGATGCCGCCCTGCCAGACCCGCGCCATCAGCAGCAGCGCCACGGCCAGATGCGCGCCGGCGCCGCACGGCGCTGACGACGCGCTGAAGATCGCGCCGGTGCCAGACAGGATGCAGAGCACCGCCGTCGTCATCGGGACCGCGATGGGCAGCGACCAGATACCAGCTCGAGACGCGTCGTCCGCGACATTCTCGACCCGCCGGCGGCATCGCGCACATGCAGCCGTCGGCTCCTCGGGTTCGGGATGTCCTGATCGGGATCGGCGGCTCGGCCAGGCGCATGCGGTCGTGTCGTCGGTGCCGAGCTCCTGATACCCGCGGTAGACCAGCACCAGCGCGAAGGCCAGCAGGCCGAAGCCGATGACGATGGCGGTCAGGATCAGCGCCTGCGGCAGCGGGTTGGTGGCCACGCAGGCGCGTCTCGCCCGGCGCGATGACGGCGGCAGCCCCTCGGTCATGCCGCCCGCCGTGAAGATCAGCAGGTTGGCGGCGTTGCTCAGCAGGATCAGGCCGAACAGCACCTGACCAGATTGTCGCTGCAGCATCAGATAGACGCTGCCGGCGGCCATGACGCCGACGGCGAAGGCCAGCAGGGTTTCCACCTAGACGTCCTCCTCTTCCAGCGCCAGCACGATGGTCAGCACCGCACCGACCACGACCAGGATAGACGCCGACGTCGAACAGCAGCGGCGTCCCGACATGGAACGCCGCGTCGCCCGTCGCCGCAGTGCGAGCCAGACGCCGGTCAGGAAGGCGTCGCCCGCCACGGCGGACGACAGCCCGGCGACGAGGGCGCAGCAGCAGGCCGGCCCCGGCGATCGACCTGCGGATCGAAGCGCAGCAGCTCGCGTGGCGCCGCCGGCGCCGAAGGCGATGCGAGTGCAGCGCGAAGGCGCTGGCCGCGATCAGCCCGCCGATGAAGCCGCCGCCCGGCTCGTTGTGGCCGCGCAGCAGCACGAAGACCGAGAACAGCAGCATCAGGCTCAGCAGAAGCCGGCGTCGCGGTCCGCAGGATCAGGCTGTCCGTCATGGCCGCTCCCCGGCTCGGCTTCTCGTCGCCGGGCGGCTCCCGCTGGGCCTGGCCTTGCAGCAGCGCGAAGAGCGCCAAGCCCGGCCGATCGCCGACGACGGCGATCTCGCCCAGCGTGTCCAGCGCCGCGGAAGTCGACCAGGATCACGTTGACGATGTTGCGGCCGAGGCCCTCGCGTGTAGCTCTGTCGCCGCGAAGTATCGGCTGAGGTCGAGCGGGATCGGCAGGTCGATCACCGCCAGCATCACGGCCGTCGACGCACGGCGCCGAACGCCACCGCGATGACGCCGTCCCGCACCGCGCTCCGCCGGTCGGCCGGTCGCGAAGGCGGCAGGCGCGGCAGGCGGGCCAGCACCAGCGCGAGGATGATGACGACCAGCGTCTCGACCAAGAACTGGGTCATCGCCAGGTCCGGCGCGCCGAACAGCAGGAAGATCAGCGCGATGCCGAAGCCGACCACGCCCAGCGCAGGATCGCCGCCAGCCGCGACTCCGCCAGCACGGCCGCCACCGTCGCCGCCAGCACGATCAGGGACAGCGCCCAGGCGGTACAGGCAGCACCGCAGCATCGCCGGTACCGACGGCGCCGTCAAGGCCTCGCGGAACACCATCGTCCCGCCGACCGCAGGCGTCGTGAAGCCGATGGTGAACATGATGTAGTGGCGCAGGTAGCCCGTCTGGATCACCGCGTCTGCCACCACGCGCAGCGCTGACAAGCCCTCGCAGCGCCGCATCGCAGCCACGATCCGACTCGCAGCCCAGCACCGCTCGCCGCACCGTCCAGCGATGCCCTCACGCAGCGGCCAGCCCAGATAGCATCCAGCACGCCAGAGCGAAGGTGACGACGCTCAAGGCCAGCGGCACCGTCGAAGCCGTCCCAGAGATCGACATGACCGTCCACCGGCGCGCCCGCGAGCGACGCGGCGACGGGCGCCACGAACCAGCGCTCCAGCGCGCCGTTGAAGAGGCCGAACGCGACAGCCGAGCGCCGCCAGCACGACCGGCCCCAGCCACAGGCTGACCGGCGCCTCATGCGCACTGCTCGCGAGCCTCCGTCGCGTCGCGCCCAGGAACGGCTTCAGCGCAACGACCAGCGCCGCCGCACGACCATCAGGGCGTTGCGCCGACCAGGCCGTCGCGGCCCAGCCCAGCACCGCCATGCCGGCATCGCTCATCGCAACCGCGCTGGATACATGACTTCCTTGCCGATGAAGCCGAAGAGCGGCGGCAGCCCGGCCATCGACAGCGCCGCCAGCCCGATCGCGGCCGCCGTCACCGGCATCGGCGCGCGAGCCCGCCGAGCGCGTCACGTCGCGCGTGCCGGTCTCGTGGTCGATCACGCCGACGACCATGAACAGCGCGCCCTTGTAGCAGGCTGCGCCAGCAGATAGACGCGCCGCGGCCTCCATCGCATCGGGCCGCCGAGGCCGATCAGCATCATCAACAGGCCCAGCGCCTGACCGTGGTGTAGGCCAGCATCAGCTTCAGGTCGGTCTGCCGCACCGCCAGACACGCGCCGAGGAGCATCGTGACGCCGCCGAACGGCGACCAGCGTCGACCGTCCAGACTCCGTGCCGCCGAGCGCCGGGGTCAGCCGCGCCAGCAGGTAGACGCCGGCCTTCACCATCGTCGCCGAATGCAGATAGGCGCTGACCGGCGTCGGCGCCTCCATGGCGTTGGGCAGCCAGAAGTGGAACGGGAACTGCGCCGACTTGGTGAAGGCGCCGGCCGAGCACCAGCAGCAGGATCGCCAGATAGAGCGGTGCTCGCGCGCAGCGTCTCGGCCGTCGCCGTCAGCTCCGACAGCTCGGACTGACCCGCCGGTCCTGTCCCAGCAGGACAGGCCCGGCCAGCAGCGCCAGGCCGCCCATCGCCGGTCACCAGCAGCGCCTGCAGCGCGGCGCGCGCGCGCCTGCGCGCGTCGTGGTCGAAGCCGATCAGCAGGAAGGAGGTGACGTGGTCAGCTCCCAGAAGACGAACAGCGTGAGGAGGTTGTCGGCGAGGACGAGCCCCAGCATCGAGGCCATGAAGATCAGGATGAACAGGAAGAAACGCGGCCGAGCGGCGGTCGCCGTGCAGGTAGCCGCCGGAATAGAGCACGATCAGCGCGCCGATGCCGCTGATCAGCAGCGCGAAGGTCAGGCTCAGTCCGTCCAGATAGAACGACAGGTTGACGTTCAGTCCCGGTATCCAGGGGACGACCTCGCGCACCGTCTGGCCCGATGCGATTTCAGGGATGAAGCCCACGAACCAGACGGTCACCGCAGCGGGAACTACCGCCAGGACCCATCCCGCGAAATGAGGCAATCTGCGTGCGACAATTGGAGCCACCAGCGACCATATAAAGATGCCGAGAATAGCGCTCAGCATCGGCGGGCTTGCTCGGCGAGTTCCATGCTGCCCCTCCGGCTCCGGCTGCCTGTTGATTTTGTTAGAAAAGACGCGGCCTATATGGGTCCAGACCGGTTTGTTTCAAGCGCGAGCGTTTTATTTGATTTTTATGAAAAAGAAACCATTCTGTGCCCAGCGACAGCTTGCCACGCGCGGTCTCTCCCCTTCCAGCATATAGTTCCCGGAAAGGGGAGACAGGTACAGGGGTGTTAGATGTCCGACCGCGCTATCGTAGCGTTGGGAGTGTGGCTCCTATTGCTCGTCCTCATTGGCACCGCGACGGTTGGGATTGCCGTGGTGTTGTCGATCGGGATCGGAACAGGTATCGCGGCGCTGGCGATGATGCTTTTCATCGCCTCACGCCGTCGTTCGGCTGGCCGCGGAAGGGCCTGAACGTGGGATTGCGCTTATTTACGCCGCCATGTCCCGGCAGGACGCGGCGCACCGCCGGCACATCTCGACGCATTGAAGCATCTGCTGATCGCCCTCGGCCATCCGCTCGCAATCGTCGGCGCATTGCTGGCAGATCTCGGCGCATGTCCCGCATGTCAGCCGGTGAAGCGAACTGCCCCGCGTCATGAAATCGGCGCTGGTAGCGCAGATCTGAGCGCAATCCAGCAACATGCGGATATGAGCCTGATCCGCATGCTTGCCGCCGATACCCAGACAATGGGTGACAGTCTTCAGGCAGATGATGTGGCATTCAGTGCAGTTACGGATGCACTCGTCCATGCTGACAGCCATGGCATCCCCTTCCGGATTGGGTGGGTGGTAACGCACCCAACATGCCGGATCGAGATCGGTTCCTCATAATCAAGAGCGAACATTTCGTTATACTGGGACTTGATCCCACAGGCGCTAGGTTAAGGCATTCCACAGCGATGTTTTGGTATGATTATCCACCATTTCCGTCATACCCGGACTTGATCCGGGTATGACGGAAATGGTGGAGGACAGATCGGACACGCTTCTGAAAAATTCTAAGTTTAGCGCCTGATCGGGATCAAGTCCGGGTATGACGAAATATAGGGGGAAGACCCTAAGTTAGCACCTACGGGACTTGATCAGATCACTCCGCCCCGACCACCAGCCTCCCGGCCCGTCCCCGCGCGAACAGGTTGGGGCTGTACATGTCCTCCACATACGCCCCCGGCATCGCATAGTCGCCGGGCGTCACGGCGCGGACCAGATAGACCAGCCGGAATGCCGGCTGATCCGGCTTCAGGTCCAGCGCCGCGACGAAACGGTCGTCGCGATACTCCACATGATTGACGGCGCTCAAGGTCCCCAGCCACGACAGGTCGCCAAGCTGCCCGCTATCGGCCAGCCGCACGTTCTCGATCTCAAGCCCCGCAGGCAGCATGTCCACCACCAGCGCCTGATGGTCTTCCTTCCGCAGGCTTTCGCCTTCCAGGATCACCACCAGCATGCGGTCGCGCCCGACATTGCCGGGATCGACCGGCTTGCCGTCCATGTCGAGGATCTTGCGTTCGATCCGGAAGCCCTCGGCCTCCGCCTCCGGCGGATCGACCGGCACCCCCGCCAGCGTGACCGCGCGCCAGACCGGCGCCGAGCCCGTGTTCTCCAGCGTGACCGGCCCGCCGCCCGGATCGAGCCGCCGGTAAACCGGCTTGTTCGACGTGACCGGCGTACCATCGACCGTCAGCTTCATTTCCCCCGACTTGGCCATCAGCGCCGCCGACGCCATCAGCACCCAGGCCTGCTCCTGCGTGCTGGTCGCCTCCGCATCGGCCAGCATGGTGGCAAGCTGCTGAGTCTGGCTGACCAGACGCTCCCGGTTGCCGCCGTTGTTCTCGGCCAGCAGAGCGATGACGGCGGCCTGATCGCGCAGGTCGGAGCCGAAATCCCGCATCCCCGCCGGCTCCTCCCGGCTCCGGTCGAGCTGGTTGAAGGCATCCGCCGCCCGCGCGCCATCGCCAAGCCGCGCCAGCGCGCTGGCGATCTGGGCGCGGGCAAGCCTTGTCGGCAAAGCCGCCCACCAGGTTTCCTGGAAATAGCGCACCTCGGCCACATCGACCGCCTTGGCGCCCGCCAAGGGTGTAAAGCGCATAAGCCCGCGCCGCCAGTTCGGCCTCGTCGAACCACGCGTTGTCGAGCACCCCGTTCAGCCACTCCACGCCCTTCCGCAAGGGCAGTTCGGGAACCCGGTACCCCGCATCCCTCGCCCGGCCGAGGAAATCCACCACATAGGCGGTCAGCCACATCTCCGCCGGTCCCTGGGCCGACCACATGGCGAAGGCGCCATCGGTCCGCTGGACCGTCATCAGCCGGTCGATCGAGCGCTGAATGCGGTTTTTGACCATCTCTTCCGACGCGATGTCCAGCTCCGCCGCAACGGCTCCAAGCTGGAGCAGCGGCATGGCGCGGCTGGTGATCTGCTCGGCGCTGCCATAGGGATGGCGTTCCAGCGACAGCAGCATTCCGGCCAGATCGAGATCCGGCAGAGTGCCAACCGACAGCATGACGCTGACCGTCTCCGCGCCGAAGCGCCGTCAGTTCCGGCACCGTATCCGGCGCCACCTCGGCCTTGCGGCCCGGCTCGATCAGTTCCACCTGACGCCGCGTCGTGGTCGGCTGAACCCGGCGGACGCCGATCGGCCATTCCCGCGTCAGGCTGAAACCATCCGGTCCCGTGATATCGACCCGGACCGACCCCGCCCCCACGCCGTTGCCGGTGATGGTGAAGGGCACGCTCACCGGCTTGCCCGGCTTCAGCGGCGGAACGGTCACCTGCCCGTCACCCTGCAGCCCGATATTGCCGCCGGTACTGACCTTGACCGCATAGTCGCCCGGCTTCTGCCCACGGTCGTTCAGCGTCAGCGTGACCTGCGCCGTATCGCCCGGCGCCACGAAGCGCGGCATCGACAAATCCGCCAGCACCGGGTCGCGCACGGTGGCGACCGCCACGGCGTTGCCGACCTTCGCCGGGGTCCAGGCCACCGCCATCAGGCGCAGCCGCCCGTCGAAATCCGGGATGTCGAGCGGGACTTCCGTCGTGCCATCAGGCCCCAGCGTCACGACACCCGAATAAAGCGCCGTCATCTCCCGCCGCCGCGGCAGAGGATCGGCGGCGACGCCGCCGGACCGCCGCACCCACCGTCGGCTTGACGCGGGGCAGCGGCACCGTCTGATCCTGCTCCACCAGCCGTCCGCGCACATCGCGCAGATCGACCTCCAGCGGACGCCGTCCCAGGTAATGCGCCACCGGATCGGGTGCCGCGAACTCCGTCAACTGAAGCATCGCGTCGTCCACCGCCGCCACCGTCAGCCGGACCTGCGCGCCCTCCTCCGCACCGGTCACCTTGACCGGCACCGAAACCTGACGGCGCGGCATGATATCCTGAGGCACCGTCATCGCCACGTTAAGCCGCCGGGGAGCCGAATCGACCGCCAGCCAGCCCATCCCGACCGCGCGCCGCGAGGCGACCTTATGCGCGGGATCGGCCGGAGCGAAGGCCGTCGCGATGACATGGACGCCCGCCGTCCACAGCGGATCGACCGGCACTTCCAGAAACGCGCCTTCCGGCCCGATCTGCCGGATCATCGTCTGATGGACACGGCGGTCCGCGACCGTCACCAGCACCTGCGCCTGATAGGGCGGACGAACGAAGACGCGGGCCGTTTCGCCACCGGAATATTTCGGCATCATGACAGCGACTTCGACGCGGTCCGGCCTGTCGCCGGATGCGGCATTCACCCACCAGCCGGCGGAGAACCGCACGCTGGTCGCAACACCCGTTTCGGGATCGAAAACTTCCAGCCGGTACCTGCCGGAGCCGACCGGCTGCTCGATCGCCGCCCGGCCCTCCGCGCGCGGCTCCCCCGCCACCGCGATGGTGCCGCCGGTAAGCCGCTTGTCCTTCACCTGTATCCGGTAGTCCCAATGACCGCCGGCCTCGAACCACGCGTAATCGTTGTCTTCCTCGAACAGCTCATACGACAGGGCCGGCTTTTCCATCGGATTGCCGGCAGGGTCCAGCGCCATCACGTCGAACGCCGCCGTGGCCCCTTCCGGCACGGCATCGCCCTGGAAGCGCGGCTTGATGCCGATGGAGAACGGCTGATGCCGGACAGGCAGCGTGATTTCCTTAACCGACGGACGCCCGCCGATATCGTAGAGCTTGCCCTGGATCACCGCTTCAAGCTGGCTGCGTCGTATCCGGCAGTTCCGGCAGCCGCAGTTCGACCTTGGCGGAGCCATCGGGGCCGGTGATGAAGCCCGGCGCATCGGCCTTGATCGGCGCCAGACTTTCCTGCACCAGACCGAAGCGGTAGCCCTGGTATTTCGGGTACGGATTGGCCGCCTGACGCAGCAGCATGGTCACTTCGCCCGGCAGCTTCGCGGCGGCTCCCGCCTGACGGTAGCGGCCATCGACCCGCAACGCCGCGACGCCGTCCGGCTCCAGCGTCTCCCGGTCGGAGGACAGCCCGACATTCAGCCTCGGCGGCACGAAGTCCTCGACGACGAAGTCGGCGCGGCCGATCGGCTCGCCATCCGGCTCAAGATGGGCGGTGACGGACCATTGCCCGGTCGAAGCCGGGACGCGGGATATCCAGCCCGAAGGCGTAGCTGCCCCCTCCCGCATCGGCGACCTGACGGCGATCCACCTCGAACCCGTCCGGCCGCTGGATCTTCAGCGTCAGCGCGACGGCCCTGTACCGCCACGGCATCGGCATCGCGCAGCAACCCGCTGAGGAACACCGTTTCGCCCGGCTGATAAAGGCTGCGGTCGGTATAGAGATAGGCGTCGAGCGGCCCGTTCGGCTCGGCGGGTGCGCCGCGGCACCCTCGCTCGGTTCGGCATTCGCCGCCACGTCCAGAAAGCCCATGTCGCCCGACGCGCCATAGGCGAAGACCGCCTGCGGAGCATTGCCCCCGGTGCCGCGCATCGTCTCGGCGGGGAAGCGGGCAATTCCATCCGGTCCCGTAACGAGCTTGCCAAGCTCCGCATTGCTGCGCGCCAGCAGGCGCAATTCGACACCCGGCATCGGCTCGGCGGTGGTCAGGCTGCGGGCGAAGACCAGCAAGCCGTCCTGCCCCGCGAAAGTCGTCAGCCCCAGATCGGTGATCACGAACCACTGGGTCGCCTTGGCTTCCCAGTTCTCGCCCTCGCGGTCGGCATTGCCGGCCACCGCGATATAGACGCCGGGCTTGAGCGCGCCGATGGCGGCATCGACCGGGAACGGCGTCACGACGACCTGATTGCGCTGCTCGCCGATCGCCATCTCCCCCTGCCAGACCTGCTCGCCGCTGCGCTCGACGATGCCGCCGATGTCCAGATCGGTCAGGGCGTGGGAGATGCGTCCGTAATAAACCTGCTCGACCAGCGACCGGTCGTTGATGCGCAGCACCTGAAGCCGGGCGCGCTTGACGTTGATCGTCCGCAGCGGCAGCCCCTCGGCCCCGACATGGGGCAGGATGTAGCCGGCCCCCCGGAACGCCAGACTGGGCTTGCGGTCCGGCACCTCGATCTCGTACCGCGCCGGCTCCGCCAGCGCCGACGTCCTGGGCTCCCGGCAAGCCCCTGCTTCAGGGTCACCGTATATTTCGCGCCATGGCTGAGACCGTCCAGGCACAGGGCATCGTTCCGGGCCATCACCGACACCCGAATCGGGGGGTCGATCTCCACCTGAGCCGCGTAATCGTTCAGCCGGGACTTTTCCAAGGGGCGGTTGAAGGAGAAACAGGCCTGCGGAGTATCCCGCTCCGCCAGCACTTCAACCCCTGTGACCGCGAACTGTGCCGGTGCCTGCTCCGGCGCCTGGGGCGGTTCCGGCGCCTGAGCCTTTGCGGCTGTCGAAAAACCCAGAGCGACGAGAAAAGCAAGCCCAAGCGGACGCAGCATGCGCATGAAACAATAAACCCTGATGCCGACATAAAAAACCGGCGGATAGCGCACGATCGTGCGTCCCGCCGGATGGTCCCGCCAAATTATGGCGCAATTCCGATACATTTGCCTCAGAAATAGCGCTTCAAGCGACATTGCTCACGCAATCGATTGGAGAGGGATGTGATAAGCAGCTGTGCGCGGAAGAGGGGTCTTGAGTTTCGCCGGTGCTTGTGGCGGTCCGCTGTCGGTTTTCTTGGGATACGGAATGCGAGGCCGGAGGGGAGCAATGAGTTGGGCGGACAGCGAGTTCCAGGATGCGTCGTTCGGGGATGACCGACTGCGACAGCGGGCGATCCGGGTGTGCGAACGGCTGGCGGAGCATCCGAGCGAGAGCATCCCGGTCGCGTGTTGCGGCCGTGCCGAAGTGGAAGCGGCGTACCGGTTCTTTTCCAACGACAAGGTGACGGCGGCCCGCGTGTTGGGCCCCCATCATGACGCGAGCCTTCGACGCCTTGCCGCCCATCCGGTGGTGTTGTGCGTCCAGGACACGACGGAGCTGGATTACACGGGCAAACAGACCGCAGGCCTGGGGCCCTTGAACTACGCCGCGACCAACGGTCTGTATCTCCATGTCACCACGGCACTGACGCCGCAGCGCCAAGCTCTCGGCATCGTCGCTCAGGAGTTCTTCGTGCACGATCGCGCTTGCTTCGGTCAGGCGACCAAGAGAGCCATCGGCTATTATGCCCGTCCGATCGACGAGAAGGAGAGTGGCCGGTGGCTCCGAGCGTTTGAGAGCTTGTGCGAGATCGCCGGTCTGGTGCCGGAGACGCAGCTGATTTGCCTGTGTGACTGTGAAGCCGACATCTATGAACTGCTGGCCACAGCGGCTAAACAAGCGGCGGATCAGCCGCGCGTCGAGTACGTGATCCGCTCTCAGTTCGACCGGACCTTGGTCGGCGAGGGGTCGTTGCGAGCGTTTGTCCAGCAACAGCCGGTGCTGGGGGAGATCGACTTCCAGGTGGCCGCGACACCGACCCGGCGGACGCGTCTGGTTCGCCAAACGGTGCGGGTGGCGCCGGTCTGCCTCAAGGCGCCCGCGGGCAAGGAAAGCTGGGCCGGCTGCGTCAGCACGACAGCCATCTTCCTCACGGAAAGCCGGCCGCCCGCGGGTGAGGCGCCCGTGGAGTGGCTGTTGCTGAGTTCCCAGCCGGTGACCACGCTCGCTGCCGCCGTCGAGACGGTGAAATGGTATCTGTGCCGCTGGGAAGTCGAAGTTTATTTCCGGATCTACAAGAGCGGCTGCCGGGTCGAACGGCTTCAGCTTGAAATCAGCGAGCACCTGGAGCCCGCCTTGGCCTTGTACATGATCATTGCCTGGCGGATCCAAAGCATCGTCATGCTGGGACGAGCCTATCCGGATCTGCCCTGCGATGTCGTGTTCGATGACCTGGAATGGCGCACCGCTTTCGTGATCCGGCACCACCGACCCCCAACGACCCCGCCGCGCTTGGCCGACATGATCACCATCATCGCTTCCTTCGGCGGCTATTTGGCCCGCAAGTCCGATCCGCCTCCCGGCCCCAAGGCCATCTGGATCGGACTACAGCGTTTGCGGGATTTTGTTGTCGCGCGAACAGCCTTCGATCAAATCAACCGAATTTGTGTGGAATATCGGCCGATAGCCTCATCCAGCAGCGCATCCTGCTTGCAGAAGCAGAACCGGATATAGTTGCGCACAGGCGTTTCCGCGAAGAAGGCGCTGACGGGGATCGCGGTGACCCCCGCCGCTTCCGTCAGATGCAGGCAGAACGCCACGTCGTCGCCGTCGAATCCGACGGATGAGATGTCCGCCAGCAGGAAATAGCTCCCGCCGCTGTGGAGCACCGACAGCCCCGCATCGCGCAAGCCCGCCGCCAGCCGGTCGCGCTTGGCCTGCATCGATGACGCCAGATTGTCGAAATACTCGCGGTCCTTCCCCAGCCCATAGGCGACACCCGCCTGAAGGTTGGGCGCCGTCGTGAAGGTCAGGAACTGGTGCGCCTTGGCGACGGGTTGAAGCAGTTCCGGCGCCGCCGTCACATACCCGACCTTCCAGCCGGTCAGCGAGAAGGTCTTGCCGGCCGACCCGACCTTCAGGCAGCGGTTCCGCAGCCCCGGCAGCGTCATCAGCGGGATATGCGCCGCACCATCGAACACCAGATGCTCGTAGACCTCGTCGCAGACGGCGTAAGCGTCGAACCGCTGAAGGAACTCGCCGATCAGCTCCAGCTCATCCCGGCGATAGACCTTGCCGACCGGGTTCAGCGGGTTGTTGATCACGATCGCCTTGGTGCGCGGGCTGAACACCCGCTCCAGATCCTCGCGCGTGAAGCTCCAGTCCGGCGCCTTCAGCGTCACCAGCCGGGGAATGCCGCCCGCCTGCCGGATGATCGGCAGGTAGCTGTCATACATCGGCTCGAACAGCACCACCTCGTCGCCCGGCTCGATCAGGCCGAACAGGCAGGCCCCCAGCGCCTCGGTGGCGCCCGACGTCACCAGGACCTCGCGCGCCCAATCGACATCCAGCCCGTAGAACCGCTTGGCATGGTTCGCCACCGCCTGACGCAGTTCCGGCGTCCCCATCATCGACGGATACTGGTTATAGCCGTTGAGCAGAGCATCCGCCGCCGCCTGAAGCACGTCGGGCGGGCCGCGGTCATCGGGAAACCCCTGCCCCAGATTGATCGACTTATGCTTCAACGCCAGCTGCGACATGACCTCGAAAACGGTCGTGGGCATGTCGCGGAAGAGAGGATTGCCGACTTTGGCGGTCATGATGCGACTGAACAGGCTGTGGACAATGGGAGCGGGAACTTAGCCGATAAATCCTCGCCGGTCAGCAGGAAGCGACTACCGATCAGGAGCTACAGCAGGTCGCGCAGCATCGCGACCAGCGGCTTGTCCGCCGGAGGCATCGGATACTGGCCCATGTCGTTGGGGCGCGCCCATGCCAGCTTCTGCCCTTCCAGCGGCATCGGCGTGCCTTCCCAGACGCGGCAGACATACAGCGGCATCAGCAGGTGAAAGCTCTCGTAGCTGTGCGACGCGAAGGTGAAGGGCGCCAGACAGCTCCCCGCCGTCTCGATCCCCAACTCCTCCCGAAGCTCGCGCACCAGCGCGTATTCCGGGCTCTCGCCCTCATGGACCTTGCCGCCGGGAAACTCCCACAGGCCGGCAAGCGACTTGCCCTCCGGCCGCTGGGCCAGCAGCACCCGGCCATCGACATCGACCAGGGCCACGGCGACCACCAGCAGGACCGGCTTGCCCGGCTCAGGCGTTGAATTCGGATCGAAGCAGTTCATGAACATTCACCACGAGAGAGCCGCGCCGGGTCGGCACGCTACAGGACCGCGCTTCCTTGGCGGAGGCTTGGCCGATCGGACGGAAACCCACTTTCGCCAGCACCCGCGCCGATCGTTCGTTTTCCGGATCGGTTTCGGCCTCAAGCCGCTCCAGCCCCAGACTGCCGAAACCATAAGCCACCACCGCCCCAACCGCTTCCGAAGCGTAACCATGCCCCCAATGCGGCTGGCCCAGCCAGTACCCGATTGCCGCATGCGCGGATCGCCGGATTCCGCCGCAGCCCAACGGAGCCGACCACCCCGTCGCCCTCCGTCAGAGCGATGGCGAACTCCGTCGCCGGCCCCGCCTCGTGGTTGGCCCTGACATGATCGACATAGAACCGCGCATCGGCCCGGCGGTAGGGAAACGGCGGGATCGCCAGCCACTGGGCGACTTCCCAGTCATTCAAAAGGGCGACCATCGCATCGATGTCGCCCTCGTTGAACGGCCGGAGGGTCAGGCGGGGCGTCCGGATCACGGTCATGCCGCCCCTCGCCTCACCCGCCCCCTCAGCTCCGGTAGCTGCCGTTGATGTCGATGTAGCCGTGGGTCAGGTCGCAGGTCCAGACCGTTGCGGAGCCGGAACCAATCCCCAGCTCCACCAGAAAGTCGATGTACTGGCCCTTCATGTGCTCCGCGACGGGCGTCTCGTCATAGCCCGGCACTTCCATGCCGTCAGCCGCGATCAGCACGCCGCCGGCGGAAATCCGCAGCTTGTCCCGGTCGGCCTTCTCGCCGGCCTTGCCGACCGCCATGACGATCCGGCCCCAGTTGGCGTCCTCGCCGGCGACCGCCGTCTTGACCAGCGGAGAATTGGCGATCGACAGCGCGATCCGCTTCGCGGCCTGATCGCTGTCCGCCCCCTCGACCCGCACGGTGACGAACTTCGTCGCCCCCTCGCCGTCGCGCACGATCTGCTGCGCCAGATCGACCAGAACCGCCTCAAGCTGCGCCTTGAAATCGGCAAGCTGGGCATCGCCGGCATCGCTCACCAGCGCATTGCCGGCCTTGCCCGTGGCGCAAACCAGCAGCGTATCGCTGGTGGAGGTATCGCCGTCCACCGTGATGCAGTTGAACGACTTCTCGTTGGCCGCGGACACCAGCGCCTGCAACACCGGAGCCGGCAATCGCCGCATCCGTGAACACGAACGCCAGCATGGTCGCCATATCCGGCGCGATCATGCCCGAGCCCTTGGCGAACCCGTTGATGGTCACCTGGACCCCACCGATCGAAGCCGTCCGGGTACACCCCTTCGGGAACGTATCGGTGGTCATGATCGCCTTGGCCGCCGGCAGCCAAGCCGTCTCATCGAACGACCCGGCCAGACCCGGCAGGTTCGACGCGATGGCGTCAGCCGGGATCGGCTGCCCGATGACGCCGGTCGAGGCGACGAACACCTCACCCGGCGCGCAACCGGCCAGCTCCGCCGCCGCCTTCACCGTCGCATCGACGAAAGCTTCGCCGGCCTTGCCGGTGAAGGCGTTGGAGTTGCCGGAATTGACCACGATGGCGCGGGCGACACCGCCCCCCAGATTGGCCCGGCACCGGTGAACCGGCGCCGATGCCGTCAGCGAGCGGGTCAGGACGCCGGCAATCGTCGTTCCGGGGTCCAGAATGGCGACCATCAGGTCATCGCGGCCCTTGTAACGGATGCCGCAATTCGCCGTCGCCAGCCGGACGCCGGGGATTACCGGAAGAGCCGGGAACTCGCCGGCCGCCAGGGGGGAGATTTTCGGTGCCATGGTGATCGTGGTCTTCCCGGTTCTTACTAGGCGTGAGGTCGAAAAGCTTACGGCTTGGCGGGAGCGGGAGCTGGCCGGAGCCGGAGCGGCCGAACCCGGAGTGACCGGTGCCGGCGGGCGGCAGTCTCAGGCATCGGCGAACCATCCATCTGGAAGCGCTCGACCTTGGCCTTGCCGCGCAGGTCCTCGACCAGCTCGCCGATCACCTGCTCGGAAACCTGGCTGCGAAGCTGCTCCTGCACTTCCTCGAAGGTCGGCGGCGTGCTCTGGCGGCGATCGACCACCTTGATCACGTGCCAGCCGAACTGGGTCTGGACCGGAGTCTGGCTGACATCGCCCGGCTTCATCGCGAAGGCGGCGTTGGCGAAGGGCTCGACCATCTGGTCCTTGGTGAAGTAGCCCAGGTCGCCGCCCTGCTGGGCCGCCGACTTGTCGGTCGACTTCTCGCCCGCGATCTTGGCGAAGTCGCCGCCCTTCTTGATGTCGGCGATGATGGCCTTGGCGGCATCTTCCGAACTCGACCAGGATATGGCTGGCCTTGACCTCGTCCTGCGGCGGGTTCTCTTCCTTGAACTTGTTGTAGGCTTCCTGAAGGCGCTCGGCGGTGATGCGCTTCTGGACCTCGCGGGTCAGGTAGAGTTCCTGAACGATGCGCTCTTCCGACCGCTTCAGCCGCTCGGCCACCTCGGGGTCGTTCTGCACATTGGCCTTGTAGCCGGCCTCCGCCACCAGCTTGCCGTTGATGATCTGGTCGATCACGGCGGGGAAGATCATCTGCGGAGGCATCTGCTGAACCTGCGGCGGCAGCGATGCGATCGTGCGCGTAACCTCGGAGCGCCTGATTTCCGCACCGTTGACTTTCGCCACGACCGGATCTTCACCAGCGGGAGATCCCGCCGCCGGAGCTGGCTCGGTCTGGGCCAGGGCGGTGAAACCGACACCGCCGAGAGCCAGCGAGACGGCAGCGACGCGGAGGAACTCTTGCGAACATGAGAAGTTCCTTTTCAGCGGAATGACGCGTGAAGGGACATAAGCGGCCGACCGGCATTTTCCCCCACTTTAATTTATTTCGGTGCGATTAAGCACGCCGGGCGGCCGCTTGCAAGACGCGACTGGAAAGGTCCGGCAAATGCCCGAAACCCGCCACACCCCCGCCATGAATGCCGCCCATGCAATGCCCCGCGATCTTGGCAAATCCACCCGCACCTCCCCATCTTAAATGCATACGGCCAGACGATCGCTGACAAGGTCCTGCCCGCCCGCCACGGGTCGGACAAGTCACCGGCGCCGCCGCAGGCTTGTTGACAGGCATTGCGCACACTCTTATGTCAGGGCCATGCCAGGTGCGGATCGTGCCGGGCCGTTGTCGTGTGTTCGCAGCCCAACCGTCTCTTGCTCTAACCGAGGTTTCAATGTTCGGTGCTATTGCCCGTAAACTTTTCGGCACCGCGAATGATCGCACCGTAAAGGCACTGCAGCGGCAGGTCGAGGCCATCAACGCCCTGGAGCCGACGGTGGCCGGCCTGTCCGACGCCGAACTCCGCATGCGTACGGACTGGCTGCGCGAGCGCCTCGAAAAGGGCGAGACCCTGGACGACATCCTGCCCGACGCCTTCGCCACCGTCCGCGAGGCGGCCAAGCGGGTCCTCGGGCAGCGCCACTTCGACGTCCAGTTGATGGGCGGCATCGTCCTGCACCAGACCAAGATCGCGGAGATGCGGACCGGTGAAGGCAAGACGCTGGTGGCGACACTTCCGGTCTACCTCAACGCCATCGCCGGCAAGGGCGTCCACGTCGTCACCGTCAACGATTATCTGGCCAAGCGCGACAGCGGCTGGATGGGCCGGATCTATAACTTCCTCGGTCTGACCACCGGCTGCATCGTCCACGGCCTGGACGATTTCGAGCGGAAGATGGCCTATCAGGCCGACATCACCTACGGCACCAACAACGAATTCGGCTTCGACTATCTGCGCGACAACATGAAGTTCCGGCTGGAGGAAATGGTCCAGCGGCCCTTCAACTTCGCGATCGTCGACGAGGTCGACAGCATCCTGATCGACGAAGCCCGGACCCCGCTGATCATCTCCGGCCCCTCGACCGACAGTTCCGAGCTTTACATCGCCGTCGACAAGGTGATTCCGCACCTTGAAGCCGACGATTACGAGAAGGACGAGAAGGTCCGCGCCGTCAGCATGACGGAAGCCGGCACCAACAAGGTCGAGCAGATCCTGCGCGACATGAACCTGCTGACCGAAGGCACCCTCTACGACATCCAGAACATCAGTCTGGTCCACCACGTCAATCAGGCGTTGCGCGCCCATACCCTGTTCCAGCGCGACAAGGACTACATCGTCAAGGATGACAAGGTCATCATCATCGATGAGTTCACCGGCCGCATGATGGAAGGGCGCCGCTATTCCGAGGGCCTCCATCAGGCGCTGGAAGCCAAGGAACACGTGACCATCCAGCGCGAGAACCAGACGCTCGCCTCGATCACCTTCCAGAACTACTTCCGCCTCTACCCGCGCCTCGCCGGCATGACCGGCACCGCCATGACCGAGGCCGGCGAGTTCGGCGAGATCTACGGCCTGGAAGTGGTCGAGATGCCGACCAACGTCCCCGTCCAGCGCAAGGACTACGACGACGAGGTCTACCGGACCAGCCGCGAGAAGTACGAGGCGATCTCGACCCTGATCGAGGAATGCCGGGAGCGCAAACAGCCGATCCTGGTCGGCACCGTGTCGATCGAGAAGTCGGAAGTCCTGTCCGAACTGCTGAAGAAGAAGAAAATTCCGCATGCGGTCCTGAACGCCCGCTACCACGAGCAGGAAGCCCAGATCATCTCCCAGGCCGGTCGTCCCGGCGCCGTAACGATCGCCACCAACATGGCGGGCCGCGGTACCGACATCCAGCTCGGCGGCAATCTGGACATGCGCCTTGCGGTGGAACTGGCGAATGTCGAAGACCCGGCGGAACGGGAACGGATCACCGCCCAGATCCGCGCCGAGATCGAGCGCGACAAGGAGATCGTCAAGCAGGCCGGCGGCCTGTTCGTGATCGGCACCGAGCGGCACGAAAGCCGCCGCATCGACAATCAGCTCCGCGGCCGTTCCGGCCGTCAGGGCGACGCCGGCGCCTCCAAGTTCTTCCTCAGCCTGGAAGACGACCTGATGCGGATCTTCGGGTCCGAGCGGATGGACGGCATGCTCCAGCGGCTCGGCCTTAAGGAAGGCGAGGCGATCGTCCATAGCTGGATCAACAAGGCGCTGGAAAAGGCTCAGCAGAAGGTCGAAGCTCACAACTTCGATATCCGCAAGAACCTGCTCAAATACGACAACGTGATGAACGACCAGCGCAAGGTCGTCTACGAGCAGCGCCGCGAGATCATGGACGCGCCGGAGATCGGCGGCACTATCGAGGACATGCGGCACGAAACGATCGAGGAGATGGTCAAGAAGGCCATCCCGGCGAACGCCTATGCCGAGCAGTGGAACGTCGATGGCCTGCACGAGGAAGTCCGCCGTATCCTGAACCTCGACCTGCCCATCCACGAATGGGCCAAGGAAGAAGGTATCGCGGAAGCCGAGATCGAAGAGCGCGTCCGCCGCGCCGCCGACGAGAAAATGGCTCAGAAGGCGGCTAATTACGGCCCCGAACTGATGCGCGCCGCCGAGAAGAGCCTGCTCCTCCAACTGCTCGATCAGGCCTGGAAGGACCACCTGCTCCATCTCGACCATCTGCGCCAGGGCATCAACCTGCGGGCCTACGCCCAGCGCGATCCGCTGAACGAGTACAAGCGCGAAGCCTTCGAGCTGTTCGAGGGGATGCTGTCCCACCTGCGGGAAACCGTGACCACGGTGCTGTCCTACGTGGAAATGCGGGTCAACCACCCCGAGGATATGGAGCCGCAGCCGGTCCAGGGCTTCGAATCCCGTCAGGACCCGGCGCTTGCCACCGTCGGCGGCGCTCCGGACGGCGAGGCGCTGCCGGATGGCATGGTCCGCCGCGTGGCTCCTGCCATCGTCGGATCGGCCGACGAGATCGATCCCCGTACGCCCCGCAACGCGATGTGCCCTTGCGGGTCGGGCAAGAAGTACAAGCATTGCCACGGCCGGGTCGCCTGAACGCGCACTACCAGATACTGAACGGACGCATGGCCGGGATGTCGCTCGCGACTCCCGGCCATTTCGCTTTTTATGGTCCGCGTCACCACTACGAATGGCTTAAGCGCCGGCTTTCAGACAGCATGGATGTTTCAAACTTGCGACCCGAAAGCAGAGATTTTGCGAAAAGTTGACATGGATCAAAGTAGCCAGCGTCAGCGTGTCGCACACTGCCTCCCATAAGTCATATGCATTCAAGCGGAGGTGACCTTCATGCGCGAGCTCTTCT
Organism: uncultured Alphaproteobacteria bacterium; assembly: GCA_963848585.1. GTDB lineage: Bacteria > Pseudomonadota > Alphaproteobacteria > Azospirillales > Azospirillaceae > Skermanella. Next base: position 82,841 of record CAWKET010000063.1, read on the forward strand.
CACATGTTTCCGGAGCCTCCCAGTCGCTCTAAGAGCGCTGGCAGCAGCATCTGATCGCCCATCTGCTTGAAGCTGACTACGGTCACAGCGCCACGGCATTGCTCGGCATTGCCGCCCTCGGCATCCTGCTCGCTTTCCCAACCCTGATGTTCTAGCCTCTGCCGGGAACGCCACAGCCCGCCTCCTGTTGAAAGCCCCATACTCAACAGGATTTGGAAAGGGCCGACATGACTGGCAGCACCCCGGCATCTGGCGACGACATCAAAAAGCTCTGGGGGATGATCAAGGACATCGGCGTCACGATGATGACCACCGTCGATGACGATGGCACCTTGCGCAGCCGTCCGATGGTCGCACAGCAGTCGGAATTCGATGGCGACCTGTGGTTCTTCACCTGGATCGACTCACCCAAGGTCGGTGAAGTCAAGGAACACCATCAGGTCAACCTCAGCTACGCCGACCCGGATAGCCAGAACTACGTTTCGATTTCCGGCACCGCCCAAATCGTCCGCGACAAGCAGAAGGTGCACGAACTGTGGAGCGAGCCGCTCGCCACATGGTTCCCCAAGGGCAAGGACGATCCCAACATCGGCCTGATCCGCGTGCATGTGGATAAAGCGGAATACTGGGACAGCCCGTCCAGCACCATGGTCCACGCCTACGGCTACGTGAAAGCCAAACTGACCGGCGAGCCGCCCAACCCCGGCGACCACAAAAAGCTCGACCTGTAGAGCCCGTAGTCGGCGTTCCTGACGCCCCTCAGCTTCCTGACGATCTTCGCCTCAGCGGCGGGCGGATTGCGCAGCGTCTGATAGATCACGCAATACCGCTCCGTCAGCTTCAGCAAACTGGCAAGCTGCTCTTCCCCCGCATCGGTATCAAGGTCGAACGTCAGCCGGATCGACCGGAACCCGACCGGCGCATCCTTCGCCACGCCAAGCGTTCCCCGGAAATCCAGATCCCCCTCGGCCCGCACCGTGCCGCCGCGCAGATCGATATTCAGCGCCGTCGCAACCGCGCGCAACGTTACACCGGCGCAGGCGACCAGCGCCTCCAGCAGCATATCGCCCGAGCACGCCGCCATGCCGTCACCGCCGGCGGCGGGATGCAGACCGGCTTCGACCAGAGCGCGCCCTGTATCCACCTTGCAGGTGACACCCTCCGCCCCGACCGTCCCTTCGGCCTTCAAGGTGATGACGGCGCTGTCCGGCGCGTCGCGGTACTTCTGCTTGATCGGCGCCTGAAGGGCCTTCAACGTCTCCGCATCCATCGGCATTTCCTCCAACTTATTGTTATGATTACGGCTATCTGCTTACTGCATAGCACGGTACACGGCATAGACGACGACCGCGACATTGATATTCAGCGTCATGATCATGCCGGGCGCCCTGTAAAGGGAGTTGATGACATACCCAACCCAGAAAAGGCCCCGCGCCGCGCAAAAAAGCGCCGTCATGACCCCCGCGAACCGGATATCCGCCGGATCGGCCAGAACAGCCGCCGCCAGCAAGGCCGGCACAAAGATGGCGGTCTGTTCGACGCTGTTGGTCAGCGCCCGCTGGGCGCGGAGTTGGAACGAGCTTTCCCGGATCCTTCAACGGATCGAACGCCGCAGTCGCCAAGCCGGGTGAGCGCCACGGCGAAAACCATGACCAGCAGCAGCAGCGCCGGCCAGACCAGAAGCCCCGCCGCCAGCACCAGCCGGTCACCCGCTCCCGACACCCCGGGAGAAGCCGCCGGCCAGAAAGCGAAAAGCAGTCCCCAAGCCAGGGCCGTGCCGATAACGACGCCCGCCAAAGAAGACAGGTAGCGGCGGTCAAACCCGGCCAGCAACCCCATAACGATCAGGAAAGGCCCTTCTGGCCCATCTCCAGGAACTTGTCGCGCCGCTTCAGACGCAGGGAGGAGCCATCCAGCCCGCGCAATTCATCAAGCGAGTCCTCGATCGCATTGCCGACGGCGGTCATCACCTCGGCCCGATCCCGGTGAGCACCACCGATCGGCTCCCCGATCACCCGGTCGATGACGCCGAGATCCTTCAGATCCTGCGCCGTCAGCCGCAAGGCCGCCGCCGCTTCCGCCGCGGCCGTATTGGTCCGCCACAGGATGGAGGCGCAGCCTTCCGGCGAGATCACCGAATAAATCGCATGCTCCAGCATCAGCACGCGGTCGGCGGCGGCCAGAGCAATGGCGCCGCCGGAGCCGCCCTCGCCGATCACGGTCGCGATCAGCGGCACCTTCAGGCGCAGGCAGGTGTCGATCGAACGGGCGATGGCCTCGGCCTGCCCGCGCTCCTCCGCCCCCACGCCAGGATAGGCCCCGGCGGTATCGACCAGCGTGATGACCGGCAGCTTGAAACGCTCGGCCAGTTCCATCAGGCGGATCGCCTTGCGGTAGCCTTCCGGCTTCGCCATGCCGAAATTGTGCCGGACACGGGTTTCCGTATCGTTGCCCTTTTCCTGCCCGATGATCATGGCGGAACGGCCCCGGAACCGCCCGATGCCGCCGATGATGGCGCGATCCTCGGCAAATCCCCGGTCGCCGGCCAGCGGCGTGAAATCCTCGATCAGCCCCTCGATATAGTCCATGCAGTGCGGCCGGTTCGGATGCCGGGCGACCTGAACCTTCTGGGCCGGAGCCAGCTTGGCATAGGTCTGGCGCAGCAGCCGGTCCACCTTGGCCTGCAGCTTGGAAACCTCGTCGGCGATGTTGATATCGCCGGTATCGGTCAGATGCCGAAGCTCCTCGATCTTGCCTTCGAGTTCCGCGATCGGCTTTTCAAATTCAAGAAAGGTCTGCATGAAGTGACTTACACGGCGGGCTGAGAATGACCGGGTTCCCTACCACAGCGCCCAAAGGGTAGCCAGCGCAAAACGGTCTACCGCACCCTGCCAGCGCAACTTGAAGGGGCGGCACGCAATTGCGCACCGCCCCCTCCCCATCACCCTTACAGGCTGGCGATCTGCTCCGCCTTCTTCACCATCACCTCGGCCTGACGGATCGACGCGAAGTCGATCAGCTTGCCGTCCAGCGCCACGGCGCCGCGGCCTTCCTTCTGGGCCTGGACCATGGCTTCCAGGATGCGCTTGGCCTTCGCGATCTCGGCTTCCGACGGGCTGAACACCTCGTTCGCCAGGGCGATCTGCGACGGGTGGATCGCCCACTTGCCTTCACATCCCAGCACGGCGGCGCGCCGGGCATGGGCCTTGAAGCCCTCGGCGTCGGAGAAATCGCCGAACGGACCATCGACCGGACGCAAGCCGGCGGCGCGGGCGGCGACGACCATGCGGGCGGTCGCATAGTGCCACATGTCGCCCCAGTGATAGTCGCGCGGCTTGTCGCCGTCCTTGTCCGTCAGGATGCCATAAGAAGGATTCGGCCCGCCGATGCCCGTCGTCTGCGCCTTGGTCGAAGCGGCATAGTCGGCCACGCCGAAATGCAGGCTCTCGTTGCGCTTGGACGCCGTGGCGATCTCGTCGATGTTCGCCATGCCAAGGGCGGTTTCGATGATCAGCTCGAAGCCGATACGCTTCTTGCGGCCCTTGGCGGCTTCGATCTGGGTGACCAGCATATCGACGGCATAGACGTCGGAGGCGGTGCCGACCTTGGGGATCATGATCAGGTCGATCCGCTCGCCCGCGTTCTCCACCACGTCCACGACGTCGCGATACATATAGTGAGTGTCGAGCCCGTTGATGCGAACGGCCAGGGTCTTGTTGCCCCAATCGACATCGTTGATCGCTTCGATGATGTTCTTGCGCGCCTGCGGCTTGTCGTCCGGCGCTACCGCGTCTTCAAGGTCCAGGAATATGACATCGGCGGCGGATTTCGCCGCCTTCTCGAACAGCTTCGGGCTGCTGCCGGGTACCGCCAGTTCACTGCGGTTGAGCCGGGCCGGAGCCGGTTCGACAATCTTGAAGCTCATTCCTGTTCCCCCTTCATCAATTCTGTATGCAGTTCGCTATGCCGTCGCATAAATGGAACGCACTTCCACGATACGGAATTTGGCTGGTATGGCGTTTGGCACTCTCAGTGTCAACACTTCATCCAAGCCCGCCACAAGCACGTATACCGCCTGTTCGCAGTAGCAGCATCATGCCGGAAAGTAGCACGAAGCACACAAAAACCAGACGTGGGAAGATGCCTTCGGGAACGATAATCTCGCGCATCATGACCAACCCGACAGAAAATGACTTCAGCCCCATCTTCGCCAGCGAAATCGCCCCGCACCTGGACGCGCTGGAACAGGCCCGCCGCCACGAAGTCCCGCGCCTGCGCCGCCGCGCCGCCGCCTTCGCCGCCCTGTCCCTGGCGTGGCTCGCCGCACTCCTGATGATCGGCCACCCGCTCCTCTGGGTCAGCAGCCCCGCCGCTGGCCGCCATCGGCCTGTTCATCAGCGCTTCAGCTTCGCGCATCCCCCGGACGCGACTACGCCCAGGCGCTCCGCGCCATCATCCTGCCGCCGCTCTGCGCCTTCGCCGGAGGATGGCGGCACGAAAGGCTGGAGAACCGCGACATCTTCTCAAAAGGCGAAATCCGGATAGAGCCGGACTGGCCGCTCTTCACCCTGCCCGACTGGCACACCCCCATCCCGCCGGTCGCCCAAGCCGATATCGCCCGCCTGCTCGGCATTGCTTGCCAGTGCGCCGGCACCCGCCTACCCTGTGCCGCCAGGGGACTCCGAAAAAAGAACCGCAGGTGACCTCGTGACCACCGAACCCAAAAGCGGCCACTCAACGACCAGCCAACCGACATGCGGCGAAGCGGCGATCCGTCTGCTTGAAGCCTACGGCATCGACACCGTGTTCGGCATACCCGGCGTCCACACGCTGGAGCTTTACCGTGGCTTGGCCCATAGCCCCATCCGCCACATAACGCCGCGTCACGAGCAGGGCGCCGCCTTCATGGCCGATGGCTACGCGCGGGTAACCGGCCGCCCCGCCGCCTGCCTTCTGACGACAGGCCCAGGATTGACCAACGCCGCCACCCCCATCGCCCAGGCCTATTCGGACAGCAGCCCGATGCTGGTGCTGAGCAGCGTCAACGACCGCCGCGACCTCGGCATGGGACGCGGCCGGCTGCACGAGCTGCAAAGCCAGCGATCCGCCATCGCCCCGCTCTGCGCCTTCAGCCACACCGTCCTCGACCCCGCCGAACTGCCCGAAGTCATGGCCCGCGCCTTCGGCGTGTTCCAATCAGCCCGCCCGCGCCCCGTCCATATCGAAATCCCGCTGGACGTGCTGGCGGCCCCCGCATCCTTCCCAACCCGAGCCCGCCCCGCCATCGGCCGCCCCTCCGCCAGCGACGCCGCCTTGGTCCACGCCGCCGACCTGATCGCCGTGGCGGAACGCCCCGCCATCATCATCGGCGGAGGTGCGCGCGACTGTCCCGCCGCAGTCCGCCAACTGGCCGAAGGCCTGGGCGCCGCCGTCCTGATGACAGGAGCCGCCAAAGGCGCCCTCCCCCACGACCACCCCCTCAGCCTCGGCTCCTTCTGCGACCAGCCCGGAATGATGGAGTTCATCTCCCGCGCCGACGCGGTCATCGTCGCCGGCTGCGAACTTGCCGAAACCGATTTCTGGAGCGGCCTGCCGTCCTTCAGCGGCTCGATAATCCGCATCGACATCGACCCCGCAGCATTGACCCGCGACGTGGTCCCCGACGTGGCCCTGCTCGGCGACGCCGAGGCCATCCTGTGCGACCTCGCCGACCGCCTCGCCAACCCCAACCCCGCATGCCAGCAGCGCGAGATCGCGGCGGCGCGCGAAGCCGCCCTATCAGCCCTGCCCCCGCTCCGCCGCCTGCACGCCGAAGTCCTGGCCGCCATCCGCGCGGCCCTGCCGCCCGACGGCATCGTCATGTCCGACATGACCCAGATCGCCTATGCCGGCAACGCGCTATGGGAAACCGACCACCCCCGCACATGGCACCACCCCCACGGCTACGGCACGCTCGGCTTCGCCCTCCCCGCCGCCATCGGCGCCAAACTCGCCAAACCCGACCATGACGTGATCTGCCTGATCGGCGACGGCGGCCTGATGTTCACGGTCCAGGAGCTGATGACCGCCGCCGAACTCGAAATGCCGCTCGCCATCGTCATGTGGAACAACGACGGCTACGGCCAGATCCGCGACGGCATGATCCAGCGCGGCATCCCCGAGATCGGCGTGACCCTGAAAAACCCCGACCACCACATGCTGGCGAAAGCCATGGGCTGCCGGAGCCTCCGCGCCGATACCCCCGCCGCCCTGACCAACGCGCTGCGCGAAGCCTTCAAAGCCCCCTGCCCCACCCTGATCGAAGTGCGCCAGGACAGCTTCAAACCGTAGGTCGGCCAGGGTCTTTGGACATTCACTTGAGAACCCCGTTTTTGGCTGCTCACTTGGCAGCCGCTTGCGATACCTGGGCGGCGCCGCGCACGTTCTCAGCTCCGGTCTGCTGGTACCACCGGTAGGTCGTTTCGAAACCATCACGCAGCGAGGTCCTGGCCCTCCACCCGAGCGCCGACAGGGTGCTTACATCGAGGACTTTCCGGGGCGTACCATCCGGCTTGCTGCGATCATAGTGAAACTGGCCGCGCCACCCGATCACATCAGCCAGCAACTCGGCCAAACTCAGGATCATCACTTCCTCGCCGGTGCCTACGTTGATCGGGGGCTCGTCGGAGTAATGGCGCAGCAGGAACACCACCGCGTCAGCCAGATCATCGACGTAGAGGAATTCGCGGCGCGGCGTCCCCGAACCCCAAATTTCCACGGTTTCGGCGCCTTCCAGCTTCGCACGGTGGATCTTTGCCATCAGGCTCGGAGCCACGTGGCTGCCCATCGGGTCGAAATTGTCGCCTGGACCGTACAAATTGGTCGGCATTGCCGAGATGAAATCGCAGCCATGCTGCCGCCGGTAGGCCTGGCACAGTTTGATGCCCGCGATTTTCGCGATGGCATACCACTCGTTGGTCGGTTCAAGCGGACCGGTCAGCAGCGCGTTCTCGCTGATGGGCTGCGGCGCCAACTTCGGGTAAATGCAGGACGACCCAAGAAACAGGAGCTTGGCAACTCCAGTGAGCCACGCGCCGTGAATGACATTGGTCTCAATTGCTATGTTGTCGTAGATGAAATCCGCAGGGTAGCTTTTGTTGGCCAATATGCCGCCGACCTTGCCTGCCGCCAGGATGACCGCATCGGGCCGATGTTCGGCCATCCAGTCCTCCACCTGCGACTGACGTCGCAAATCGACCTGGGTACGTTCAACGGTCAGGATCTCACAATCCTCAGATGCGAGCCTGCGCACGACAGCAGAACCTACCATTCCCCGATGACCGACAACCCAGACGCGGCGGCCGGTCAAATCGAAAGCCCCGGGCATTGAAATCTCCATGTTCTGTTGAAACATAAAATGTTGTTTATGAATCAAGCCTTTGGCGGTAGCCCTTGGCCGGTGATGGGAGGCAAGTGATGGAACGCAATCAGCTCTGCTAGCAACTCAACAGTCCGCGATCGGCACATCCTTCACCGGCAGGATGGACGCTATCCAAGCCAGACCTTACCCAGAGCGGATCTGCTTGACAATCGACGATGACATGGTCAGCGTCCGACTGCGGCTAAGCCGGGTTAGAGCGAAAGCACTGGCCGCCAAGTTGAAGTTCGCCTGAATCTTCCCCGCCAATAGCGCGCCAATCTCCGGCGCTTGATGCCTGTAGCCGTAAAAGCCGAAGACCGATTATGACAGCCGCCTCCGATATAGCCAGCCGCCCGCCTCTTCTCATCAAGTTCGTGGGAAGAGTGCCGGATCCCACTATCCTTGCGAGGCAGTTGTCCCGTTCAAAGATACCCGCCGATCAGGTTGGTTTCGAGTTCGATCCGGACGCGCGTGACTACGACTGGTACGTGGTATACGACAATCTACCTTCGCAAGCGGGAGAGCGGTTCCCGATGCGCAGGGAAGAACTGGCATGTCCGCGTGAAAACACCATTCTCCTGACGAGCGAACCGAGTTCCATAAAGATCTACGACCGCGCTTTCCTGCGTCAGTTCGGCCATGTGATCAGCAGCCAGGAGCCTTGGGCGATCCGTCACCCGGGCTACGTCTACAGCCAGTCCGGACTGCGCTGGTATTACGGGCTGGGTTCGAAGCGGCGCCTCAGCGTCGACGACATGATCGCATCACCGCCGCTTGCCAAGACCCAAATGGTCTCCACCGTCTGCTCCTCGAAGAGCCACGGCCATACCCTTCATCGTAAGCGCTTGAAGTTCAGCTTCGAATTGAAGCGCTTTCTGCCGGAGCTGGACCTGTTCGGCCACGGCATTCGCCCGATGGATGACAAGGCGGAGGCGCTCGATCCTTACCGCTACCATGTTGCCGTTGAGAACCACCGGTCACCGCACCACTGGACCGAGAAACTCGCCGATGCGTTCCTGGGCTGTGCCTTGCCCTTCTATTTCGGCGCACCTAACGCTGCCGATTACTTCCCTCCCGAGAGCTTCGTGGCGATCGACATCGACCGGCCGGAGGAAACGGCGGCGCGAATCCGGGCCGCAATCGAAAGCGGGGAGTACGAGCGGCGTCTCCCGTTCATTCTTGAAGCCCGGCGACGTGTGATCGAGGAGTACAACATGATATCCTTGGTGGCCAATCTTGCGAAATCCGTCGAACAGCGCCCCCATTCCGCTCCTGGTGGAGTGATCGCAAGTCAACGCGCCGTCCGTTTCGAACATCCGCTCTCCGCGATGGTCGATCGGACCCGATCCTTCGCTGTTCAACTCAGAAATCGGTGGGTCGAATAGGCGACGTCCTGGCCGGTTTGGATGGAGTTCATCTCCCACGCCGACGCCGTGATCTTCGGTGCCGAAGCATGCCTGTGCGAACTGGCTTCCGGAGCGGCCTGCCTTCCTTCAGCGGTTCGATAAGCCCGACATGACCCAGATCGCCTATGGCCGGCCGGCTTGGTCTAAAATCTTCGGGTCCAACGATGATGCTGACAGTCTGCGCCATGCCGTCGGAATCGTACGCCGCCGGCAGCTTGCATTTCCTATCGGTACGTCAGCGCACTAGGATGTGCTCCCAAACGAAGAGGAAAACCATGGACAATGAATTGAAATGCCCTCAGTGCAATTCTGAACACGTTTATCAAGATGGCAGCCTATGGGTTTGCCCGGAATGTGCCCATGAATGGAACCCACAGATCGCCGCAGGCGATTCCAGTGCGGAGGTTTCGCAGGAGCAGGGCGTACGGGATGCCAACGGAAACGTGATCAACGATGGTGACACCGTGACCGTGATCAAGGATCTGAAGGTCAAAGGTTCGTCATTGGTCGTCAAAGGGGGGACCAAGGTGAAAGGCATCCGTCTGGTGGATGGGGTCGATGGACACAACATCTCCTGCAAGATCGACGGCATCGGCGCGATGAATTTGAAATCGGAGTTCGTAAAAAAAGCTTAATGGCATGATCCAGATGGATCGTATTGTTTGTAGCTCGGCAAATGCACAGTGTTCTGCCATCTCAGCCCGTGAAGAATGGGGAAGAACGGGGACATTCTGCATATTTAAATGATAATGCATAATGTCCCCGTTCCACGCTCCATCCGCCGACTAGGAACAACGCGTATTGTGGAAGGCTTTTCAGGGACGGTTCGGGGCCTTGGATCGTCTTAGTGCAGAATGTCCCCGTTCTTCTTCGGCCCAACCTACAAGCGCCCGAATTCGTAGGTTGGGCCGTGGCCCAACATTCCGTAATCGCCCACTACTCCGCCGGAACCCCGCGCCCCACCGCCGGAGCTTTGCCCTTCCCCTTCCGCAGCTCTTCCTCAAGCCACAGGCTATGGTGCTCGCGCGCCCAGTTCACGTCCACCTGACCGCTGCCCATGGCGTCGAACGCGCCTTCCATCCCGACCGAGCCGATATAGATGTGGCTGATGATGCCCGCGATCAGCAGGACCGACAGGACGGCGTGGACCAGATGGGCAAGCTGCATGCCGGCGACATCGGTCAGGTAGAACGGGAACAGCAGCACGTAGCCGCTGGCCGCCACCACGCCGCCGCCCGCCACGACCATCCAGAAGATCAGCTTCTGCCCGGCGTTGAACTTCTTCGCGGGCGGATGCTTGCCCTTGGAGAACAGCCCGCCCGCCGCCTTGATCCAGGCGATGTCTCCGCCATTCGGGATGTTGTGGCGGACCCAGATCAGCAGCATCAGCACGATGCCGAGCACGAAGGGGAAGCTGAGGAAGTTATGCGCCAGCTTGCCGTAGACCGTCATCGTGGCGAAGGTCTCCGGCCCCAGCAGCGGGAGCAGCAGCCAGCGCCCGAACACGAGGTTCAGGCCCGGTCACCGCCAGCACCAGGAAGCTCGCCGCCGTGATCCAGTGGGCGAACCGCTCCATCCCGTTGAAGCGCTGGATGCGCCGCCGCGACGGCCCGGCATCGATCCGGATCTTGCCCCGGACCATGTAGAACACCACCAGCGCCGCGATCATCCCGAGCAGGACCACGGCGGAAACCGTCTTCAGCGTGCCGTTGCGCAGCGCCCGCCAGTCCTGCCCCTCCGGCTGGATCAGCATCGCCGATTTCTGGTCCGGGATGCTGACCCGCCCGTGCAGGTTCCCCTGCAATTGCTGGAGCAGCAATTGATCATTGCTGACGTCCGGCCCCGTCAGCGTATTCGGCCCCGGCGGGACCGGGGTCTGGGCAAAAGCCGCCACCGCCGGCAAAAGCAGAGCCAGGGTCAGCGACAACAGACGCAAGACGCGCCCAAAATTCATGGACATGATGCTTCCTCCCTGGCTCTAACGTTGTGGCCTTGTCCTTGTACGCGGTGGACCAGCCCCAGGCGCCGGAGCCATACCCGCGCCGAACCGCGCGTTCCTTGTAGATGTCGGCGATGATCTCGCCGTCGCCCGCCAGCAGCGCCTTGGTCGAGCACATCTCGGCGCAGAGCGGCAGTTTGCCCTCGGCCAGACGGTTGGCGCCGTATTTGGAATACTCCGCCGGCGTCATGTCGTCCTCGGGTCCGCCGGCGCAGAAGGTGCATTTGTCCATCTTGCCCCGGCTGCCGAAGTTGCCGACCTGCGGGTACTGCGGCGCTCCGAACGGACAGGCGTAGAAGCAGTAGCCGCAGCCGATGCACAGGTCCTTGCTGTGCAGGACCACGCCTTCCGCCGTCTTGTAGAAGCAATCGACCGGACAGACCGCCATGCAGGGCGCGTCGGTGCAGTGCATGCAGGCCATGGAGATCGAGCGCTCACCCGGCTTGCCGTCGTTCAGCGTCACGACGCGGCGGCGGTTGATGCCCCAGGGGACCTCGTGCTCGTTCTTGCAGGCGGTGACGCAGGCGTTGCACTCGATGCAGCGTTCGGCGTCGCACAGGAACTTCATTCTTGCCATAGTTCAGGCTCCTCCGCCTTACGCCGCGACGATTCGGCAAAGCGTGCACTTGGTTTCCTGCATGTAGGTCACCGGGTCGTAGCCGTAGGTCGTCAGCGCGTTGACCGACTTGCCCAAGCACGATCGGGTCCGTTCCGGGCGGATAGGCCGAACGCTGGCTCTCCCCTTCCCAGAAGCCCGCGAAGTGGAAGGGCATGAACGCGACACCCGGCCCGACGCGGTCGGTCACCAGCGCCTTCATCCGCGCCCTGCTGTTGCCTTCCGGCCCATGGACCCAGACCTGCGCGCCGTCCTTCACGCCAAGCCGCGCCGCGTCCTGGGTATTGACCTCGACGAACATCTCCTGCTGAAGCTCGGCCAGCCACTTGTTGGACCGGGTTTCCTCGCCGCCGCCCTCGTACTCGACCAGCCGGCCGGACGTCAGGATGATCGGGAAGTCCTTGGTCACGTCCTTCGCCTGGATGCTCTTGCCGAGATGGGCGACGCGGAAGTCGCGCCGGTCGTCCAGCGTCGGGTACTGCTCCACCAGATCGCGCCGCGAGGTATAGATCGGCTCGCGATGCACCGGCACCGGGTCCGGCAGGTTCCAGGCCACCGCCCGCGCCTTGGCGTTGCCGAACGGAGAGCAGCCGTGCTTCAGCGCCACCCGGATGATGCCGGTGGAAAGGTCGGTCGCCCAACTGACGCCGTCGGGATTGGCGCCGCCGATCTTTTCGATCGTCGCCCGCTCCGCCTCGGTCAGGTCGGTGTGCCAGCCCAGCTTCTTCAGCATCCCATAGGTGAATTCGGGATAGCCGTCCTCGATCTCCGACCCCATGGACCACGACCCTTCGGCCAGCAGGTTCGCGCCGTCCTTCTCCACGCCGAACCGGGCGCGGAAGGTGCCGCCGCCCTCCATCACGTGCTTCGAGGTGTCGTAGAGGATATGCGTGCCGGGGTGCTTCAGCTCCGCCGTGCCCCAGCACGGCCAGGGCAGCCCGTAGTATTCACCGGCGCACGGCCCCGACGAGGCCTTCAGCGTCGTCCGGTCGAAGTCGGCCTGATGCTCCATAACCCGGATAAGGGGTTTTCGCGCGATTAACAGGTTGTGACAGAAAGGCTTTTTGAGGTAAGCGGCCATCGCTGAGTGACGGAGGCGATGATGCTGGATCGGATCGTCGAGGTTTTTTGTGAGGTTGATGATTTCTGCCAGGCGTTCCTGCCGCAATGGGAGGCCTCTTTGTTGGGCCCCGGCGGGCCGGCGCCACGCGGGCCGGAGCCTGGTCTGTCACCCAGCGAGATCATCACGCTGCTGCTTGGCTCCACAGTTCAGGCTTCAAACATCTCAAGAGCTTCTATCACGGCTTCGCCGAGCCGCTGTTGCGCGGCTACTTTCCCGGCATGCCGTGCTACGAGCACTTCGTCAGCTTGCAGAAAAGCGTCTTCGTGCCGCTGGTGTTCTTTCTCGTCAGCCACCTGGGGACCAGGACCGGGATCTATTACATCGACTCCACCGCCCTGCCGGTCTGCGATAATCATCGCATTAGCCGGCACAAGGTCTTTGCCGGTCTGGCCCAACGGGGCAAGACCTCGATGGGCTGGTTCTTCGGCTTCAAGCTGCACCTTGTTTTCAACAACGACAATGAAATCGTCGCCCTGAAGCTGACCCCGGGCAATGTCCATGACACCACACCCGTCCCAGCGCTGACCCGGGAGCTGACCGGCAAGCTGTTCGGCGACAAGGGCTATATCGGCCAGAAGCTGGCCGAAGACCTGTTGCGTCGCGGGCTGACACTGTTCACCCGCGTCCGCAAGAACATGAAGTCGCTGCCCATGTCTTTACACGATAAAGTCTTGCTGAATGCCCGGAACATGGCCGAGACCATCATCGGCCATATCAAGGAGTTCTCCTCCCTCAATCTGTCCAAGCATCGATCCGTCATCAACGCCTTCGTTCACATCATCGCGGCCATCACCGCCTACCAGATCAACCCGTTCAAGCCCAAGCTCAATCTTCAGCCCCGCTATCAGCTCGAAACAACAGCCTGAAAAACCCCTTATCCGGGTTCCATATGAAGCCGCAGCCGCTCCGGCGACTGCCCCGAATACCCGGTCGAGAGCGAGCCGTAGTTGATTTCCCGGAGGATGTCTTCGGCGTCCGGCTGCCCGTTGACCACCTTGACCCGCTTGAACATCTCCGCCCCGAACCCAAGCCGGGTCGCCAGCGCGTACATCACGTCGTAGTCGTTCTTCGACTCGAAGATCGGCTCCACCACCCGGTCGCCCCACTGGATCGAGCGGTTGGACGCCGTGCGCGATCCATCCGCCTCGAACTGGGTGCAGATCGGCAGCAGGTAAGTCCCGTTCTTCCGCCCGCTGACGGACGCGAAGGTCGTCGGATGCGGATCGGCGACGACCAGCAGGTCCAGCGCCTCCAAGCCTTTGCGCATTTCCGGCATGCGGGTGACGGTGTTGCCGCCGTGGCCGAACACCATCATCGCCTTGACGGGCGCCGGCTGGTCGATCTCGTCCGGCTTCGCCAGCACCGCGTCGAACCAGCGCGTCGTCGGGATGCCCTTCGCCTCCATGAACTTCTGGGAGACGAACCTTGCCTTCACCCACTCGTAATCGACGCCCCAGACCCGGCTCCAGTGCTTCCAGGCCCCCTCGGTCAGCCCGTAATAGGCCGGCAGCGACGTCACATCCAACCCGAAGTCTGTCGCACCTTGCACGTTGCAGTGCCCCCGGAAGATGTTCGCCCCGCCGCCCGCAACGCCGATATTCCCCAGCGCCAGTTGCAGGATGCTCAGCGCCCGCACATTGGCGGTGCCGACCGTGTGCTGAGTGATGCCCATGCACCAGATCAGCGTCGAGGGCCGGTTCTTCGCCATGACCTCGGCCACTTTGCGGACCTGCTCGCCCGGCACGCCGGTCACCCGCTCGACCTCCTGCGGGTTCCATTTCTTCACCTCGGCGCGGATCTTGTCCATGCCGTAGACGCGCTGCTCGATATAGGTCTTGTCTTCCCAGCCGTTCTCGAAGATGTGCCAGAGCATCCCCCAGACCAGCGGAATATCCGTCCCCGGCCGCAGCCGGACATACTCGGTCGCGTGGGCCGCCGTGCGGGTGAAGCGAGGATCGACGACGATCAGGTGAGCCTGATTGATCTCCTTCCCCCGCAGCACGTGCTGCAATCGAAACCGGATGAGCCTCGGCGGGATTGCCGCCGATGATCATGATCGCTTTCGATCATGCATGTTGGTACCCTCTTCAACAACCCGTTGGGATGGGGAACTGGAGGTTCTGGATCTCACCGGCCCATAGCCGACGGAAGCTGTCCAGCGTTTCGGACGTGTCGGGGAAGAGATACAGCCTGGTAGCTGGATCGCGGCTGACTGCGATGGTGCCATTGTGGATGCGGTCGTAGATCCAGTGGCAGTTGATCTGGAGGCGATCGGCCAACTGGGGCACGGTCAGGTGACCGGGAATGCTTCGCGGGTGGGACTGGCTGCGCTTCTGCATGAGCTTATGGCGCAGGCGGATGCCTTTCACCGTGCTGGGCAGCAGGTGGTCGCGCATCGGCGAGCGGTGCCCTTCGGCCGTCAGGGCGGCGGCGATCCGGTCGTCCGGCACGGCGCGGCCGGCCATCTCCAGGATGCGGGCCTCCATCTCGGCGGCGCGGGATAAACGGCGCAGATCACCGACCGGAACCTCGACCTCCCGCTCGCTGGTCGCCCCGCCGCGCCAGACGATGCGCACCTGGATGCGGTCGGGGGCGCAGCGGTGGGCGACCACCTTGTCGATCAGGCAGCGCAGCAGCGCCTTGCGGCGCTCGTTGCCGAGCGCCGGATCCTGCCACAGAGCCGGCAGCCGGCGGCCCGTCTCCAGGAAGGCGGCGCGCAGGTCCGGGCTGATCGCGTCGGGCCGGCTGCGCTCGGCCTGACGCCGGGCGAAGCCGTCCTCGGCATCGCGCAGCTCGCGCAACGCCGCTTCCCAACGGCGTTCCAACTCGGCCGCGACCAGCCGGTTGGCGGGATCGACGCTGTTGAACTGACGCTCGGCGAGGCCGGCCTGATAGCGCAGCCGCTCGATCTGCTGGGCTTCGGCGCGGGTCATGGCGTCGGCGGCCTGGCGCTGCGCCGTCCGGGCCTGTTCCCAGGCCTCCAACTCGGCGGGTGCCACGGCTTCGAGGAACGCGGCCACCACCCAGGCGTCGATCGGATCGGCGGCGAGATACTGGCAGACCGGCACGCCGTGCTGCTGGCGCAGGTAATTGCAGATGTAGCGGGTCCCGGCCTTGTACTGCACGACCATCTTATGGCCGCACTCGCCACAGTAGACGAGACCGTGCAGCAGGGCGGCGCCGGGGCGGGGAATGCCGCGGGTCTTGTTGCGGTCGTACTCCGCATGGTTGTCGCGCAGCATGTCCTGGATCTTCTCGAACGTCTCCCAGGTGACGTAGGCCGGATACCTGTCGTGCACGACGACCCTCCACTGCGGGCGCGGGCGTGGCTTCTGGACCGGGCGGGCGCCGGGCAGCGGCGCCCGCGTGGTGAACCTGCGCCCGTAGACGAACGTTCCGGCATAAGCCGGGTTCTTCAGGATGGCGATGATCGCCGACACCGTCGGCGGGCGCCACCGGATCGTGCCGTAGCGGTCGCGGCGGGGCAGCAGCAGCGCGTGATCCAGCAGGGCCCGCAGGGTCTGCCCGGCGGAACGCTTGTCCAGGAAGGTCGAGAACACCAGCGCGATGCGGTTCTGCACTTCCTGGTTCGGGTCCTTGGTCACCACGCCCGTCGGGTCGCGCTCCAGACCGGCGGGCAGCGTCAGCGCCAGGTCGCCGCGTTCGGCCTTGTTGAGCAGGCCGGCGGTCAGGCGCCCGCGCAAGGTGTGCATCTCGATCTCGGAGATGGTGCCCTTGAGGCCGAGCAGCAGGCGCCCGTTCGCGGTGCCGGCGTTGTAAACCCCGTCGCGATCGGCGATCAGGCAGTCGTAATAGCCGCACAGGTCGAGCAGCGGGTACCAGTCGGTGCAGTTGCGCGACAGCCGGGTGACTTCCCACGACAGGATCAAACCGATCTCGCCCAGCGTGACGCGGCCGATCAGGTCGGTGAAGCCCTGGCGGTTCGCCGCACTCCGGGCGGTGAGGCCGAGGTCGGTGTCGATCACCTCGATATCGCGCTCATTCCAGCCCAGCTCGACGGCGCGCTGGCGCAGGGCGTACTGCAGGCGGGTGCTCTCCTGGTTGGTCAGGACCTGGTTCGGGGTCGACTGGCGCACGTAGATCACGGCCTTGCGGCTGAGATGGTGCGCGCTCACGTGCTCCGAGATCATTGATCACCTCCCCGAGCGCTCTGGCGAGGTCGTCCGCGATGGCGCGGCGCTGAGCGGCGCAAAGCTGTCGCCAGACGTCGCGCGGGTCGACGCGCATGCGTCCTCGCTTTCCCCGGCGCGCGCGATCAACTCCACCATGGCTTCCGGCGTCAGCTTGGTCGGCACCGCCCGCCGGACCGGCCACAGGTTCGTCGCCGGTACCGGAATCCTCAACAGCATCTTGGCGTGGTAGATCACGAGCACGAAGCCATCGGCTCGCGGCACGCGGCCTACCGAGGCGACCGCAAAGCGGCGGCCGAACAGTGGATGGGTCGGATCGGTGACCTCAATCTCACCGGGCAGGCTGGCTTCCCGGTTCTGGAAAGGGGCATCAAGAAGCCCTGTCGTTCGACAACATCGGCCACACGGCGTTGCTCAAGGCCATCGGTCCGTTCCCGGCCCGGGAATTGATCGCGCAGTGGCTCAAGGCGGGCTATGTGGAAATGGGAACGCTGCACCAGACCGAGGCGGGCACACCGCAAGGCGGCGTGATCACCCCTCCTACAATCTGGCAAAAACGGCATTTGAGGGCCATCGCGGCTGGGATGCGCGGATAATGGAGCGACGCGGAAAACGATGCTGATGGCATCCCGGTCGATCTCGACGCGCTTGACGAGAAGGCGGATCAACTCCCGCTGCCGGTGCCAATCGATCTGGGCGAGTTGTCCGCGCACCTGGCCGGCAAAATCCTCGAGCCGTCCGACCAGGAGCGACAACGTGCTCCGCAGCGCCTCCTGATCGAGCAGAGCCTGGCGTTGCTGCTCCAAACCGGCCAGACGCTGGCGCAGGCCGGTCAGGCGCGGCTCGAACTCGGCCTTGTCGATGAGGCCCTCGGCGTAGCCGTCGATCAGCCGGCCGATCCCCCGGTTCAGCTTGGCGATCTGGCCATCGAGCAGGGCCGCATCGGACCGCGAGGGATCGCCCTTGCCGAACTCGACGAGCCGTCGCTCGTACTCGGCGGCCAGACGGCGGGGATCGCCGAGCAGGCCCTCGACCTCCCGCCAGACCGCCGCGTCAAGCCGGTCGGTGCGCACCTGCGGGTTGGCGCACAGGCGCTGCCCGCCGAACCGGTAGGCATCCGACCCGCAGCACCGGTAGTAGGCGTAATCACGCCGCCGGCCCTTGCCGGCAGCCAGGCTGATCGCCTTGCCGTAGTAGGCGTAGCCGCACTGCTGGCAGACGATCAGCCCCTGCAGCAGGAAACGCTCACCGCGCGCACCCTGCCGGCTGCGCCGGCGGTTCTCCTCCAGTTGCGCCTGCACGGCCTCGAACACTTCGCTATCGACCATCGCCGGAACCGGCACCGTGATCCATTCATCCGGTGGAACATCATAGATCCCCACCGGGCGGCGCGGCTGCTCGACACCGCCGCGGACTGGCCGCAGCCGGGCCGGCAGGGGACCGACCCGCGTCTTGCCGAACGCCGCGGCGCCCCGGTAGGCCGGGTTCCTGAGCAGGCCCCACACGGTGGTCCGATCCCAGCTCTCCTTGCCCGAGGGGGAGCGGTGGCCGGCCCGCCGCAGCCGACGGCAGACCTCGCCGATGCTGAGTCGCTCCACGCCGACCCAGTGGAAGATCTGGCGCACCACCTGGGCCTGATCGTCGATGATCTCGTAGCGGGCCTCGCCACCCCCGACATGCCGGTCAAGATAGCGGTAGCCGTAGGGAGCGCCGGCCAGCACATTGACGCTGCCCGAGCTGGCCGCGTGTTTCTTGCCGCGCCGGCTGCGCTCCAGGATCTTGGCCCGCTCGTACTCGGCGACCATGCCTTGGACCTGAAGCAGCAGGTCGTCTTCGGCTGAGCGGCCCAGCGGCCGGTTGAGGAAGGCCACCTCGATGCCGGCCCGCTGGAACTCGTCGATCAACAGCACCTGAATGGCGGCTTCGGCCCGGAGCGGGTCCGCCGGGTGCCGTCCGCCACTATCGCCGTGAGTTCCACCAGCACCGCGTCGACAAAGACCTCAATAGCGGAGAATGCATCCCACGAGGCCGGAGAAGTCCTGGTGGGTGTGAAGGCGGTGCCCATATGCTGCTGATCCAGTGGCTGTTGGCGATGGCCGCAGACATACCCTGCCGCTCTCCCGCGCGTCAGCCCTCATTCTCCTCAAAGTAGCATCCCGATCAGCATCGGCTGGCACAGCCCCGTCTGCGAACAGACTTCTAAGAGCCTATCCCTGCAGGTCGGAGCGACACTGGAAGAGCATTGATTTTCCAAGGTTTTCCGAAAATATAACTGCTACTGGGATAGGCTCTAAGAAGACCAACCCGACCCTGTTCCATCTTAGCGATGCGTTAGGCTACTACGTCGCTAAGGAATTCCCGATCATCTGGCAGACCGGCAGCGTGCAGGATCTCGTTATCGGGTAGGCGCGGGGTGCGTGTGCCTGACCGCATTAAGACTGTGAGTAGTGTCAGGCTTTATGGGTGATGTTCGGTATAAGCCGACCAAGAGAATGTCGTTAGGGCAGCATGGTGCTATGATGCTGCTGTTTTCTCCCGAAGGGAACTCGGTTTGGTCTGAAGCCCGCACAATCTCCTCGGTGCGGGCTTCTTTTGCATTTTGCAAATGTTCCGCAGGTGTTCACAGGTGCGGTGACTATTCGTTCTCTAACAAAAAGTCGGCCCATTACCGTTCATCAAGGGCTATTAGTGCAGCAATCACCTCCCCCTGCGGCAGATCGCGGATGCCGCCGGATCGGTACATTGCATACACGCCAGCAATGTGATTTTTGACCAGTATTCCCTGCTCGCCCTGATATTCGCAGTCGGCAACAGCATCCCATCCAAGTGGAGCCAGCGGGCCGACGGGATGCTTGCTCCACCAATTGCTCATCAGATCTGTGAGAGCGACCCGGTTCTGCTTTTCGTGATTGCCCATTTCAGCACCCCTCTCCGATCGTGCGTAAGAGCCGATATCAGAAGTCGTACATGCCCCTATCAAGTCCGATGGGGGTGGGGTTCAAATTCACTGCATTTTAAGTGCTTTGTTACTACAACGGCTTTCAGCGATGAAGGCCCGGATGACCTCGAAGGCGTGCTCGGGATCATCGCGAAACACGCCGTGACCACACTCGGGGAACGCGATAAAACGGGCCAGGCCCGGCGGTAAGGCGGCCACAATGTCCTCGCTGTCGGCCAGCGGCGTGACCGGATCCTGACTGCCCGCCAGCACCAGGGTCGGACAGCGGATCCGGCTCAGCGCGGCGGTGAAGTCCATTCGCCAATATTCCCCCTGCCGCCCGCTGAAATGCTGCAGAACCTCGAGCCGGAAAATCCGGCGGGCCGCCGCGTCGAGATCGGTCGCGGGCCTGACCGTGTACAACGGCAAGCACTCCCGCACATAGTCGGCAACGGTTTGCGCGTTGATGTCGCGCCAGAACCGTTCCGCGACCGCGCGCACTCCCGGTCCAGCCCGCCGTTCAAAGGCCGCCAGGATGCGTTGGAGGTCGCCCCGCGCTGCCGTACTGGACAGGATCAGCTTGGCGGGATGAGCCGGATAGCGCGTCGCATAGGCCTGGGCGACGAAGCCGCCGAAGGATTGGCCGAACACGATCGGCCGCTCGATGCCGAGCGCATCACAGAATGCCCGGACATCCTCGCCCCACTGTGCCAGCGTCCAGCGGTCGGGCGGACCGGGATCACTGCGCCCCATGCCGCGGTGATCGAGATAGACAATCTGGACCAGGTCGGCGAGCGCGCTGAAGGCTGGCTTGAAGGTGGAATGATCAAAGCCGGGCCCGCCGTGCAGCAGCAGTAGGGTCGGTTTCTGGCGCAGGATGGGACCTTCTGGCACCCACCCCATTCCCTCAATGTCAAAGAACAGCCGCGTACCATTGACCCGGATGTGCATGACCGCTCCCTCGACGCTCGCTCTGGCGCAATAACGTGGCCTGCGACACAGCATCACTCACCAGGCACGTCACAAGAGCGCAAAGGTGTTGCCAACTCTCGGAGAGCCTGAGCGCATCGATCTGCGGATCGGTCGTCTGCTCGTCAGTGGATACGCAGGCGTAGCCGATCAGCGCCATAGTGGAAGTCTCCGGAGCTCAGGAATGGCCTCAATCAGGTGTTTCGGCCGCATGTCGGGGCATTTTACCTGTCGCTGTCTGCTTAATGAGGTTGGATTTGTCTGAGGCAGCACGAAGAGTTCAGCCTGATTCGTGTCGGCTTGATGGCGCGAAAAGTTGGGTTAACCTGTTCACAAGCGCAGAGTTAATCAGGTGAAAAGAGACGCGCGCGTAACCGATCAACGCCATGGGCCCCTTCCCTTCCCCGCCTGGGCGCCGCTGGACCCGAATTCCGGGCGGGGCGGCACGCACCCTATCGCCGATCCGGTGGCATTTTCAAGCTTTGCACTTGCTGACAACCGCGTGGTTACAAATCAGCGGAAATTTATGGCGCGCTTGGAGACGCCTTCCACACGCGGCTGAGCACAGTTCGTGGAAGCCGCCGGTGGAAGCGGAAGCGCCACCCGACCGTTCCTTCATCAAGGGAAAACGCCAACAACCGCAGACGTCGGGAATGGCACCGGCCAAGCGGAAGTTTCAACTTTTGCCGGAGAAACCCGCAGATCTTCGCCTGATCAACCCGGCAAAGCGGTGTCGCGAAGCACGCGAAAGCTCTGAAAACCGGATTTTCACCTGATTAACCCTGCGGCGACACCTTCGAACGAGAACAGCGCCCCGACCCGGCCATTTTACCAAAGAAGTAGACGCCAACAACCGTGCCCTTGTTGTCGCCGATGAACAATCCCGTCGTTTGAGTTTTCTCAACGATCAACCGGAACAACACCTCAATCCTGGCCACTTCGCTCCGACGCGCCACATCGAGCTCCGCCCTCTGACGTGTGTCAACGTTTGAAGTGCCCAACATGCCCCGTATCGGTATGTTTTCATCACCAGGAACGCATACTAAACTGGCCGGTCCGTACCGACAAAAGGTGAAAACACGTATGAACGACCAGTTACCGGACGGGTGTGTCTATCTTGGGCAGAACCAGCGCGGCAAGGTGATCCACACGTATAATGGATGGGCCATCCAGGCCATTGACACGGGCACAGACGGCTATGTCGCCTGGCTGGTGGCTCGCAACGACCTTGGCATCGAAGCTGAGATTACCACCTCACGCGACTTCGGCACTCTGCAGGCGCTCCTGCATCACGCAGTTTCCCGAATTGACAGATGGTGGCACCGACACAATGTCGGAGATTTATCGCAGGCACTTGACGGTCAGACGTGACTGGGAAGAAGCGCAGCATGCCTTGTCACGCGATTGCCGCGAATTACTGATCTTGCTGCCAAATTCCGGGAAGCCAGTAGCTAAAGTACTTACCTGCACCGAGTTCGCGGAAGGGCCACAAATCCCAGCAGATGCGATGGTCCCGCCGCGGTGCCGACCTCCTGCTCCAAGTCAGCTGCGCTGTCCTCAACGGCAAATCCGGCTTCGGACAAATCTTTGAGGTCAACCCTGGGTCCGAAACGGCTATGGCTGCTTGACCCCCAATCGTGCGGCAGTCCCAAGTTCATCCGCGAGGCGCTGAAGATCGGCGATTTTCCGTTGAACCGCGGCGAGGTGCTCGGCTGTGATAAGGTCCACTTCGCGGCAGTTCCGGTCGGGCTGGTCGACAAGCGCCAGCAGTCCCCGCACTTCGTCGAGACTGAAGCCAAGATCACGGCAGCGGCGCACAAACCCCAAACGCTCCAGATGCGCCGGTTCATAGACGCGATAGTTGCCGCGTGGGTTCTGTCAGGTCTCGCGCCAGCCCACCAGATGTAGTGGCTCCTCCACATCCATGAGATACCAGTCATTGTGGTTTTGACGGACCTTGGCGCGAGATCTGACGGAACCCGTGCGGGCTTGCTCCCGATCCCATCAAGGTCCTTTCTGAATTCCCGCCAACAGCGCGCACCGGACACAGTCAAGGACACCTGGCGGAAAACCTGGTTGCTGTTGGCTGCTGCCCTGATCCAGGCCCTTCGGTTTTCAACAGCGGCGGCCTTCGGTAAGATCTCATGGATCCACGCTTGGTCTAAGGGGCGCGGCGTTCCCGGGGGAGTCGTGCCCGCCAGCTCAGCCGCCGTTGAGGGCATCCTTGACGGACTTGCCGGCGGTGAACCTGACAGCCTTGGACGTGGCGATCGTGATCGGCGAGCCGGTCTGAGGATTGCGGCCCTGGCGCTCGCCCCGCTCGGAGATCCCGAAGGTGCCGAAGCCGGCGATGCGGACCTCCTCGCCCCGCTTCAGCGCCTCGGTGATGGTGCCGACCAGCGCCTCCACGGCCTTGCCGGCGTCGGCTCTGGTCAGGCTGGCGTGCTCCGCGACGGCCGCGATCAGATCCGCCTGGTTCATGAGTGTAGTCCTCCCTTGAAGCGGCTGCCAACATAGGCAACCTGCCCTTCCCGTGCCAACCGGCTGACTGGCGGTCAACATCCATATGCGGACAAGCCCGCCTTCCAGGTCACATTTCAGGCTGTGGCTGCGCCAGGGTTACACTGTGGTGGAACGGCGCCACACAGGACCTGGGGATAGCCTTTTGCGCTCAGGCGGCGGGCGAAGCGTCCTCCGGGAACGCCGGCAGCCGGTTCGCGAAGAAGTCACCATAGGCTCGGTCCAGGGCTTCCCGGACCTGCTCTCGCAGCTCCGGCGTCGCGCTGATGTTCCGGGCATCCCAGTTGGTCAGTACCGCGATCCCATCCGTCAACGCGACGGCTACCGTCAACGCCCTGACCCGCAAGACCACGGCCAAACCGGACGGCAGGTGGGTCACAAACCAGCTCGTGTTGCCGGTCTCGTCGGTGGCCCGCCGGTCGATGCCGAATGGCGGGCGGACGATCCCGTCAACCTCGAGCCAGCCATCAGCGGTGCGGATCCTGAAGGATGCCGCACTCCAGCCCGCCGCTGCCAGCGCCTGGGTGCCCCGCTCGTTCCGCCTGGTTGGCTTCATGCCAGGATGCGCTGTACGATCCACGGATGCTTGATTTTGCCGGTCCGTTCCAAAATGTCCGGCACGGTCCTGTGCGATTGAGCTGAGCCGCACAGCGGACGCCAGCGCCACCGATGTCCCGGCTCCATCGACCGGAGCTTGCCATTCCGGGCCATGGCAACGATTTCAGAAATAAAGGTACACTTCTCAATCCAACATGCTGATATCCCTTCATACCTCGCAAAAGTATTTTCCATAATCATGAGCGAGTCAAGGCCGCCTCGTGAGGCGAAATTCGGCTACAACCCAGATCTCCGTTCGCTAGACTATAGGTTCGTGAACGCCCGGAACGGCGAATTTGGCCTCAACGATTCCAAGGGCTTGGCCGATGTCCGTGCAAGGGGGTTTAGTGAACACCCACAGCGGCCAAAAACGGATCCTGCATCAGTTTCTCCGAAGTGTACCTTCAGTGTCGGAATCGTTGCCATGGTCCGATTCCAAGCGGTACCGTGTGACCCAGAACCTGTCCGCATGACCGCTGTCATCGTCGTCCCCGTGACGACTGCCCCGACCAAAGGAATGCCATGCCCGCCGCCGCCAGAACTCCGCCCATGCAGGCGCGGGACGTGCACCAGCCGCACCGGGTCGCTACCTCGCTTGAGCTGCTGTTCGACCTCGTGACCGTCATCGCCGTTGCGTCCGCGGCAGCCGGGCTGCACCACGCCATCGCCGGTGGGCACGCCACTGACGGAGTCGTCCGGTTCGCCAT